>CAZDSX010000028.1:0-9617 GCA_964508305.1 uncultured Bacteriovorax sp. | reverse complement strand
CCCGAAGCGATCTTCCCCTACCTCTCCAACTTCAAGCTCGGGATGGAATGGTCTCCCTACGAAAAGAAGGATCCAAACATGAAGCGCTCCTTCTCCGGACCAACGGAAGGCGTCGGGCAGATCGAAGACTTTGACGGCAACAATGAAGCCGGAAGCGGCCGCCTCGAGATGCTTAAGGTCACGCCCAACCAAAGCGCCCAGGTCCGCCTCACCATGACCAAGCCCGTCGCCGCCGACAACCTCATCGACTACACCCTGACCCCGGAAGGAACGGGCACCCGCTTCAGCTGGGCGATGTCGGGAGACATCAATTTCTTTGGCAAGATCATCAACCTGCTCATCGATTGCGAGAAGATGGTCACTGCCGATTTTGATGTCGGGATCCAGAACCTCAAAAAGGTCGTGGAATCCAAGACCCCCGCCCAGTGAGCCTTCGCTTGGAAATCGAGTGGCGTCTCAAGCACTTTGAGGAGCTCACGACCCTCGAGCTCTACGAGATCCTGGCACTCCGCGAACGCATATTCGTCGTCGAGCAGGACTGCCCGTACGCGGATTGCGACGGAAAAGATCCACTGGCTCGGCACCTTGCCGCCTACTCAAACGGGAAGCTTGCAGCCTATTGTCGAATTTTTGCCCCGGGAGTGAAGTTCGCGGAGGCCGCATTCGGCCGGGTCGTGGTCGATGCTCCACAGCGGGGCAAGGGCCTGGGGCGCACGCTCACACAAATGGCACTCCAAATGATCCAAGAAAAGCATGGGAAAGTTCCCGTGCGAATCTCAGCCCAATCGTACCTGGTTGAATTCTACGCGAGCTTTGGTTTCAAGACCGAGGGCCCCGAATACCTTGAAGACAACAAGATCCCGCACTTTGAGATGGTTCTTGCCCCTTAGCTTAGCCCCGCTCAGTCGAGCAGGCCTTCGATCTCCATCACCTTGTGCACGGCGGGCCTTGCAGCCACGCGCTTGAGGTAGGCATTGAGGTGGGAGTAAGGCGTCATGTCGAGTTTCATCCACTCACCCCAGGTGGCCACGACAAACAGGTAGCAATCAGCAATCGTGAACTGTGAGCCCATGAGGTAGTCGCGGCCTGCGAGATGTGCGTTCACATGCACCAGGTGCTTGTGGACGTTGGCCGTGGTCGCAGCGCGGATCTCGGTTTTGGCTTCCTCGCTCTTGTAGACGCGGTCAATGATGAAGAGAGGCGAAAACGCCTTATGAAGGTCAGCCGCCACAAACGAAAGCCACGCGAGCGTCTCAGCGCGCTCCCAGGTTCCCACGGGTGCCAGGAGCTTCTTGGAGGGCACGAGATCGGCGATGTGCTGCAAGATCGCTTCGTTCTGGGTGAGCGCCCTACCCTCGTTGTTTACGAGCACGGGCACGCAGCCAAGCGGATTGAGTCGCTCGAGTTCGGCCACATTCTGGTTCTTGTCCCAATCGAGTGCCGCAAGCTCATGGGGAAGCCCGGACTCTTCGAGCCCGATGTGACAGGAAGTGGAGCAGCTACCGGAAGAATAGAAAAGTTTCATGCCGCAGGAGTTACCGGGATGCCCCTGCCGGGTCAATACTTGCTTGGGTAGCCGCTCTTGAGCCGCTCGTGGATCGCCGCTTCAGGAATTCCCCCCACGACATCGGAGGCCTCAAGCTTTCCAGCTCCCCAGAGATGCCTGCCCACATACTTTCTAAACAGGTGCTCGAGATCTGCGCGCACGCCCGCCCCCTCCAGCACACCCAACAGCCTGGCAATCGCCTCAAACGTGCAGACGTACGAATCCACATGCTCGCGCCTCAGGCGGTATTCCGACAGCGGCCCCGGTGCCAAGGTGACATGCCTCACTCCGGCAAGTGCGGGCTCTCGCCTTCCCGTGCGGCGTGCCTGGCTCCAAGTCCCGTCCGGGACAATGAGCGTGAACCTCCGGGCGGGATCCTGGGCAAGCTCGCGCGCAAGCCACGCCTCATCCACGACTTCGGCATCCGCCTCGGGAAATAAAAGCAGCGGCACACGGCCCGGAGTAAAGAGCTGCTCGGGCGCAAGCGCAGTATCCTCGCCACGCTCAAATGCTTCACCCGCAGCCGTTCCTCCGCGCCAAAGCACGCGCGACCCCGGGAGCACCTGGGTGGCAAGCAGTCCCGTATTGGTCGTGGATTTACCTTCCTGCCGGTGGATCACCAGGCAGAGCTCGGTTCGCTGTAAGACGACGGCAGGAAACTCAGGGCAAAGGCAGAGCGTGGGCCTGAGCCTGCAGCGCGGACAACGCGACTTCAGCTTGAGCTCGAGCCTGCCAGCCATCAGAGCCCGGCCGAACGAAGCTGATGGAACACGACCATCGTGAGTTCCTGCGCAAGGACACCCGACTGGTTATGGAAGGTGAAGTACCAGCTGATGAGCCCCAGGCCCTTGGAAGCCTTGACCTCGTGCTGCCGGATCTCGACCCTGCACGAAAGGACATCACCTGCGTAAACGGGAGCATGCATCTTCCAGTCAGTGATGCCTCGACCGGCAAAAACGGAGTCCTTGAAACGCGGCGCCCACTCCCGGAGGTAGATCACATGAAACGGGTGCATGCCGGAGGCAATCAGTGCCTTGAAGGGGCTGCGCGCGGCAGCTTCGGGATCCACATGGAAGGGCATGGGGTCGCTCACTCGGGCAAACTCCATGATCTCCTGCGCCGAAAAGCTCACCGTGCCCAGGTCGAGCACGTCGCCCTGCTTCAAGTCTTCGAATTGCATCCCGGGCCCCCAAAGCGGCAAAAAAGTGGCGACTCCGGCAGGAATCGAACCTGCGACCTCATGCTTAGAAGGCACGTGCTCTATCCAACTGAGCTACGGAGTCGTCCTATTGGAAGTAGCACACCGTGAGCCTGTTTTTCCAGACCGTGCTAAACTGATTGGGCCATGCCGCCTCTCTACGAATACGCCTGCGATGCCTGCAAACACCGCTTCGAGGAACGGGTGTCGAGCCACGAATCCCCTGCTCCCCAGTGCCCCAAATGCGGGAAAAACGAAGCCCGCAAACAGATCTCGCGCTTCGCCGTGAGCGGCCAGGGGGATCTGCGCGAAAGCACGATGCATGGCTGCCACGGACCTTTCTATAACGATGGCTCAGGCAAGCCTGACACAGGTGGCGGCGGCGGTTGCGGACATGGCGGCGGCTGCAGCCATTAGGCGCTCTCGATCCCGCTTCTTGGTGTCGGCTGTCCTACTGCTGAGCGTGCTCAATGCCCACGCAGAGGAATCCCACCGAAAGGGACGTCACCTCGGCCTCATTCCCATCAGCAACTTTTCGAGTGACGCAGGCTACACGTTCGGAGCACTTGCCCAGTACTTTGATTACGGCGAGTCCCTCCCACTTGGAATCGGAGTACGCCCGTTCCAATCCCTGCTCACCCTGCAATCCACCTACGCAACCCAGGGCCCCAAGGACGCGCTCATTTCCTACGAAACCTATTTTGATCGCGCCGCCGATCATTCAATCGATCCGGGCGCACTCCGTGGCTACGTTGAATTTTACGGAATGGAGACGGAATACGCCCGCTACTACGGACTGGGGGCTTTTTCGCAGCGAGACTCGACACTCGATTCCCAGGGCTTCAATTTCTATGATCGACGCTACTTTTCGATCGAAGGAGCCCTCCGAAAGCGCCTCTACCCACTTGGCGGGATGGACCTCCAAATCGGCATCAGGCAAACCGCCACCGTAGCCGATCCCGGCCCTGGAGCAGGCGGTGACAGCCAGTACCTTCGTGACTTTGGAGCCGGGCGCAACTCCACCTCCTACTCCCAGCTCCGCATCAGCACGATCTGGGAGAGGCGCGACTCGGAGTTCATCCCCTCGCGTGGATGGTATGCGCACGCTTCACTGGCCACAGCACCCCTGGCCGGCTGGTCGCGAGTGGATCTGGATTACCGGCGCTATTTTCCGCTGCTGGAAGGAAGATCCCTCTGGCTCGCCACCCAGCTCCGCTACACGGGTACGGATTCGGATGCCCCACTCCACGAGAAGGCACGACTAGGAAGCCTCGGAACCTTCAGGGGAGTTCCCATCAACCGTTACCTGTCCAACCACTCGGCAAGCCTGAGGACCGAGCTGCGTAGCATGTGGCTCTCGATGAAGCTCCTGGGAATGCCCCTGCGCCTGGGCTCAGGCCTCTACACGGATCTGGGACGCCTCTCGGGCAGGCTCCCGGAACTTTCCTCAAGCCCCACTCGGGCAGCCTGGGGAGTGGCGCTTTTCGGGAGCTACTTCACCGATGATTTCCTCGGGAGCGCCGACCTGGGCTTCTCGGCCGGCCAAACCTCGCTCTACCTCCGGCTCGGACACGCGTTCTAGCCCTCCAACTGATTACAAAACTAAAAAAATGCATATGTATTATAATAATTATTAATACATAAAGCCTTGTTTATATTCATTTTTTTATAATTATTAGATTATGTCTGATTACTTTTGTTGACTATTAGGCTCAAATCGCCGATAGTGTTTTCAGGTAACACTGATCCGCAAACGAAGTCCAAAAGGAGGACCAACAGATGAAGCGGTACCTGTCTGCAATGCTCTCCCTGATCACCCTCACCACCCTCTCGGCCTGTGGCCGCGAAGCCAATCCGACGATCACCCTCGAGGTGGGCAGCCTCTCGGCAAGCCACAAAGTGATCGATTTCTTCATCCCGAGCGCCTACGCGGCAGCCGGCAACGCCAAGCTCTGCTTCAAGCGCCTGCGCTTCAAGAGCGAGGACCTGGACTCCTCCAACGGAAGCAGCTCCCAGGGCGACACCGAAGACAACATCGACCTGCAACTCGGTGAAGTGGAAATCTATCCGGGCGCACCGCTCGGCGAGGTCACGATCCCTGCCGGCACCTACCGCCGCATTGAGTTCGACCTGGATCGTAACTGCCCCAGCGGCTCGAGCGTTTCATTCCAAAACTCGAACGGCAACTTCTCCACCCAGGACACGATCACGATCAAGTTCGAGGGAACCTTCGAAGCCTCTGCATCCGGTCAAAAGGTCTCGCTCGGCATGGGTGCAATCCTCTCGGCCCTCGACTCGGTGACCAACGCAGGCCAGATCAAGAACACGCTCGAAGCCGCAGGGGTCAAGGGCCGGTTCTGAAAATGAAACATCCGGAGATCTACAGCTATCATGACCACCTGGTCTTTTTGAGGGACTGGCTTGCCTACCGGAAGGCAAGCCAGCCCGGTTTTTCACTTCGTACCCTGGCTGCCGAGGCTGGACTCTCGGCGGGATACCTGCCACTGGTCCTTGCAGGCAAACGAGTCCTCTCGCTCAAATCCCTTTCCAAGATTGCTCCCCACCTGGGCCTCAACCGACAGGAGCGCTCCTACCTCGAGGCTCTGGTGAGCCTCGGCACCACCGACTCCCAGCAAGTCAGGCTCGATGCGCTCGATAAAATGAAGCGCTTTGGCTCCTACCAAAAGGCCAACCCACGCGAGCTCGAGACTTACGAGTACCTCACGCATTGGTACTATGTGGCGATCCGCGAGCTGGCCGCACTCCCCGACTTTGAGCCCACCGTCGAATGGATCCAGCCCAGGCTCAAATTCCAGGTCCCGGGACCCGAGCTCAAGACGGCCATCCAATTTCTACAAACTCACGGCTACCTCAAAAACCCCGACAAGACCCTGGAGTGCGTTGGAGGAGTCTACAAGGTAGCTCTCACGCAGTTCCACCACGAGATCCTGGATCTCGCCGCCCGATCGATCACGGACACTCCTTCGCAGGAGCGCAGCATCGTGGGGCACACGGTCGCGCTCTCGCTGGAGGATTTTGAAAAGGCACGCTCGATTCTGGATGAAGCGATCCGAAAGATCCAGGCACTCGGAAAATCCCCCTCCACAGGCGATGCCGTTTACCACGCAGAGCTCACGCTTTTTCCACTCTCTCATCGAAACCCAAGGAGCCCCTCATGAAGTACAAAGCCCTGATCTGCATGTTCCTCGCCCTGGCCACGGGCTGTGGCGGCACGACGACCGGTAACCCGGTGGTCACACTTAAGAGCGCATCCTACTCCAGGGTTGCCGGATCTTTTCTGCCCAGCTGGTTTCCTACGCTCATCACTCCGGCCTATGCGAGCGTTTCGAGCCTCACCCTGTGCTTCAAGCGGCTTCGCTTCAAGACGACCTATTCGGGCGGCACCAATGGAGATACTACCGACAGCACCAATTTTGACTTCAATCCCGGAGAGGTGAGCTTGAGCCCATCCGGCAACACGCTTGGACAGATCAACCTGCCCGCAGGAACCTACCGCAGGATTGAATTTAAGCTAAGCAAGGACTGCACGAGCGGGCTGAGCGTGCAGTTCACCAACTCCCAGTCGAACCAGACCTTCTCAACCGGCGAGGATATCGAAATCAAATTCGAAGGGACTTTTGAAGCAGCCGGAGAGGCCCAGGACCTGAGCCTTCAGTTTCAAAACCTGGTCACGGCACTGGACTCAGTGACGAGCAACACAGGTCCCACCGGCATCAAAGCGGCTCTCGAGAACGTACAGGGCGGCTTTTGAAGTGGTGCTCTCGAACAGACTCGAACTGTTACGCCTTGCGGCACTGGTTCCTAAGACCAGCGTGTCTACCAATTCCACCACGAGAGCACGGGCGGGCTGACTGCCCCCACCCTAGCACATCTTCCTGCTTTTCGGGTTTAGTGACCTTTTTTGGCCTTCATCTCGGCCTTGCGCTTCTGGAGTCGCTCAATTTTGGAGTCGATGGCCTTTTCGGCCATGGCCTCATGGGCGGCCTTGAGCTTTTCGTGGCAGGCCTTGAGGGCCTCCCCATTGGAGGCCGATGAAGCGCAGCTCTTGGCCTCATTGAGGGCTGCAATGCGGGCATCAAAGTTGGAGATCGCCTGCTTCTTGTGCTCCTCGAATTTCTCGCCACCATGGTCCTCGGCGTGGACCGGGAAGGCCAGAAACAGGGCTGCAATCAGGCTCAACTGGACGTGCTTTTTCATGGAGACTCTCCTATTTGGGGGGTTACCTGCGGCTCAGGCCGCTTCGGAATCGTCGTCAGACCCGGCGACTGGCGCAGCCGGCTTGGACTGACCCGCGCGCTTCATCTCTTCAACCTGCTTGGCAAGCTTCTCGGCCTTGCGCTGCAGTTCATTGTAGAGGGAACTCGGCACGGTCTGGCGTCCACGTTCGGACATCTGCTCAAAGCGCGCCTTCATTTCCTGGAGCTTGAGGTTCAGCCCTTCGACTTCCGTACGACTGTTCTGGAGCAGCCTCTGGGTCTGGGTCAGCTTGATCTTGGCGGCACTCTCCTCGGCGTTACCGGAGTTTGCGCGTGCACGCTCCACGGCAAGCTGCAGCTTTGCCACCTGGTCCTTCATGCGCATGAGCTGGAGGGTCTTTGAGCGGAGCGACTCGTCACGTGTGCGCACATTCTGGAGGAGCGCGTTCTCGCGGTTCTTGAACTCAAGCTCCTTCTGTCGGACCGACAGCAGCAGCTTCTTGGAGAGCTCGGCAATCTTGGCACGCTCGGCCACCAGCTCGGCCGAGAGGCCCTCGATCCACTTCTCGGCCTTGGCATTCTTCACTTCGCCGCGGATCGAAGTGCCCTCCTTTTCGACCCGGTCGGCAAGCTTGGAGAGGCCGCCCTTTTCGCATTCCTGCTCCAGATCCTTGGCGGACTTGTGGATATCCTTGAGGGAGGGAGCAGGCGCAATCTCCTCGAGCGTCTCGCCAGGAAGGGGCTCCGGCATGGCCTCAATCTCGCCAGCAGCGCCATCCATCGCCAATTCTGCATTCACCCATTCTTCGCCATGATCTTCTGGCAGCTCCGCTACCGCTTCAGGCTCGGAGAGCCCGAAGAGGCGCCTCAGGAAGCTTCGCTTCCGGGTGGGGCCGGCGGGCTTTTTCTTGGGACGCTTCTGCGTTGGAGCCTCTTCTTCGATCGGGACATTGAATTCAACAGGCTCATCCACGACCGCCTCTTCGGGAGCGTCAACACGAATGGCTGAATCATCGGCTTTGATTTTTTGGGTGACCCCCTTGATGCGAATCGCCTGAGCGTCAGCCTCCTCATAGGAGCCAGCCGTCGCAAGCTGCTCTTCAGGAGCAAGGAGTTTTCGCATCCTCACGGCTTCCATCACGCCCGCACTGGAGCGGGCCTCATGGAGGAGCACTTCGCCGGCATAGGGTGCCGCGGGATCCGATCCCTCTCGCGAGGATTTGAGCAGTTTGCGATAATCCAAATCTCCCAGCAGCGTGTACTCGGCGACCGTGGGAGCGTACTCCGGCTCTCCGGGGAGATGCATCGCTTCAAACTGACCGCGCTGGCGCGTACCCACATCCACCTGGCCGTGGTTGAGTGAATTCAGGATGCAAATCTCCGCCATCCCCGTGGAGGGCTGGAGCTTGAAGTAAACCCGCTCGCCATAGGAGACGATATCCACCAGGACGCGCTCAAGTCCGTTGCGAGGCTTCCGGAGATGGACTCGATCCTTCAGGCCTTCCATCTCAGGAGCCTGCGCAGGGTCGAGGGAGAATCCGATCGTCACTCCAATCTTTTCGGAGTCCAGTCCGCACTCCATCCGGATCGGGCTTCCCTGGGCAAAAGCACGGAAACCATCCACGACCCCGTGGAGGATCACGGCACGGAAGGCGAGCTCGTCCGGGATCACCCTCCTCAGGCGCGCAGCAAAAAGGTCGGACACCCGTCCGATGCCGTTCAAGTCAAAAAGCGTCTCATGGTAGACGCGCGACTCAGGGCGCATCATCCCGGCCAGTCCAAAAGTGAGTGGCGCCCGGAGCGAGCTGAACAACTCAGCCATCGCGGAAGCCTCCCGGACCAAAGATCGAGCGGAACGTGTCCCGATCCACGATCAAGTCGGTCCTGAGGCGCTCTGCCCTGGACCAGAGCTTTGCTCTTTCTACCGGAGTCGGGGCGCGCTCAAGGCCCTGCCCATTGAGCGCCACTTCACGCTGGGCCTCGTCACGCATCCATTTTTCCGGCAGCAGCTTGAGGATCTCCTGGCGCTCGGTCACCAATCCGGATGCCACCCTGAAGACGCTGTTGCGGAACTTGGTGAGCCAGCTCAGGTTGAGGTAGCCGAGGTGCATCGCCTGCCAGGTGGCCCAACCCGATCGGAGGATCGCCTGGTCGTAGGCCAGCACATTGGTCTCACGAGCGATGATCATCCAGGATCCATCCATGGGTCGACAAAACTCATGGGCAAAGACGGAGACAAAGAAGGGCTCGACCACTCCCCCTTCGCTCCAGAGCTTCCCCGACATGCGCAGGAAAGCGTCCGACAACTCATAGGGGGAAGGCGTATTTTCGAGCTCCTCGGCAGGATGCTCCTTGGCCTGGTCGACGGCCGCGAGCAGGGTCCGGAACTGCAGCGCTTCATTCCGAAACGGCAGCACCTTCTTGACGAACTCGGGATAAAAGAATGCGCCGACGTTCTTGTAGCGATCGAGTTCTTCGGGCGTGAAAAAATCCAGCGGCGCCTTCACGGAAACAAACTTGTCATTGCCCGAGAGCAGCAGATAAAGGGGCGCCGGGAGCGGGGCAAACGGCTGCAATGTCTCGATGGGGCACACCCTCATCGAAGCAGAGTCATCGCCAGGCACTTTTTTTCGCGAAAAAAACATGCACCCTCGGT
>CAZDSX010000027.1:24882-36128 GCA_964508305.1 uncultured Bacteriovorax sp. | reverse complement strand
CTCAACGCCTGCGACCGCGACTCACTTCCTTTTGTTTTTGGAGGCGACGGCGCAGCGCTGGTGATCCCACCGCGGCACCTGGAGGCCACACGCAGGGCGCTCCAAGGCTGCAAGAAGATGGCGCGAGAGGCCTTCGGCTTTGAACTCCGCTGCGGGCTGGTGCCCTTGGTTGAGCTTGAGGCCTCGGGAGTCAGGCTCGAGAAAGCTGACTACCAGATCGTGCCGGGCCTGAGCATCCCTGCCTTCCGCGGCGGCGCGCTGGCGCGAGCCGATCTTTGGGTCAAGGATCCGAAGCTTGCCTCGAAGTACGAAGTGCTCCTGCCACCGGACGGAACGTGTCCGGATGCCGACTTCACCGGCCTTGAGTGCAGATGGAAACCCATCCCCTCGCAGCGGGGCCTGATGGTCAGCTTGATCGTGAGATTTGCCGACCCGGTCCCAGGAGCACCGGGACGCGACCTGATCAGGCAAATTGCCGAGGCGGCCCGCTGGAAAGCGGGCACTCCCGTATTGATGAAGGCCCAGCTCCGACTTGCCGTGACCATGGGAGAGCTCCTCTCCGAGAGCCGGGTGATCACGAGCAAAGCCCCTCGATGGATCACATGGCTCAGGGCCATGACCATCGCAACGCTCTCGCTCTTCGTGGGACGCATTTTGTACGCCATTCGGACGCCAAAAATACTTCCAGTGATGTGGCTGCCGGATTTGAAAAAGTATTTTGAAGGAGTCCTCGCCCAGGTCGATGATCGCAAATTTGATGATGTGCTGCGGACCGTGATCGATTGCTCACCCCAGGACTGGAGCTCACTTGAGGCGGAACTCCTCAGGCTGAGGGACGAAGGCCGGATCACTTACGGAGCACATGTCTCACGCGAAATGCTGATGACCTGCATGGTCCTCGATCGAGAGCTCAGGCACCTGCACTTCGTGGATGGCGCCAACGGAGGCTATGCGATGGCAGCAAGACAGCTCAAAACCCCAGCCCCCAGGCCAGGCTGAGCGAGGTGCTCGTGACCCTGTCGGACTGCACCTTGCTCTGGAACTTGGAGTAATCGAGCGTCGTGAACCAGGATCTCTTCTGCGTGATCAACCGGCCATAGCGAATGCCGATGGCAAGTTGAGTATGATCAAGAAGGCCATTCGGAAAAGTTGCAAGGATGGGTGAAAACTTTGGTGTCAGTGACAGGCTCGACCTGCTCGAAAGCGCCCGCGTGATCGTCGGGTACGGGATGGGCTGGAGACCGTGGATATTGGTGAAGCCGTAGGTCTCCTCCACTCCAAACAGGGAAGTGTAATAAAACCCAGCGTTCCAAGTGAGGCTCCACGGCTTTCGCAACATCGCGGTCAGGTAGCCGGCCCTCAGGCTCACTCCCATGAAGGTCGGCGCCAGGCCCTGGATGCTGGCACTGATCGGAATCGCAGTCACATAGGCCAGGATCCCCAGGCTCCAAGGCCCCTGGATTCTCCGATCGACCATGATCTTGAGCGTGGCGCTCGTGGCGTTGAAGGACGGAGCCGCAGTCTCGACATGGGAGATCAGGGAGGGTCCGAAGGAGACGCTCGCCTTCCAGCCGGTGAGCAGGGTCTCTGCAATTCCTCCCGAGGACTTTTCAAACCGAGCCACGACCACTGCACTCAGCGGCTCGGTCTTTCCCGCAGGGGAGAGTGCTTCGAGTTCGATCGGATTACGATCTGCCGTGATGGGAATTCGCACGCTAAAAGTCTGAGTGAGCTTGCCCGCCTCAATCTTTGCGATGGGGTCCTGCCGATTGAGGATGAGGACCGAGTCTTCGAGTGCCGTAAAGTCGCCGGCCATCCTTGCAAAATAGGTAAAGCTGCCGTCCCGTTCTTCCTGCTCTTCAATGATCAGCTGAGCCGGGTTGTTGAATCGAAGGCCCCGGATCGACTGTCCTTTGGTGAACATGAGCTTGGCCGAGACCACTCGGCCCGTGCTGACACGCGCAGCCGGTGCGCTGGATGCCGAGCCTGCGCCACGCGCAACCTGGACCTGGCTTAAAGCGGCGCAGATCGCGAGCAAAAACCCGCAGGATTTGGATCTCCAGCCCATCTGGAGAGTGTATTTCTGATCGTCGAACAATCAAACCGTCAATTGATCGACGGCGGACTAGAGCGTGTTGATCCAGTCACTGATGACGGCAGCCTCGGCAGAACTGAAGGAGTCCCCAGGAGGCATGTCCTGGTCGGAACCCGGGATGCCGTTGTTCTTGAGCCTGAGGTAGAGCTCGGAAGTCGATGGACTCGACGCCTGCACCAGTCCGCTCGAAAGCCACTCCGCCTCGGACTGCGAGACAAAACCTGAATGGCAGGACGCACACTTCTCGGCCATCAGGCTCCGTGCGGCAAGGAACTGCGGGGACCCGTCGAGGGAGTACTTGCCCGCGTCGCCCGCGACGCTGTTCAGGGCATTCATCTGCCCACAGCCGCAGGCAGAAAGCAGCAGTATCGAAAGGGCCGATCGAGGGGTCATTTCTTTCCCGCCCTGCGAACGGGAATCCGTGCGGTCACCTCAACTTCATCCTCGACACCGACGCCCATGTAGTTGGCCTCTTTGATCGAGAATGCGCTGAGGCTCGTCTTGAACTTGGCCTCGATGGACTCCCCTGCTCCGGAGCCCTTCACTTCATACTCCCCCTCGATCGACTGGCTCTTGCCGTGGATCGAGAGGGTTGCATGGAACTTTCCATCCTTGCCCACGGCCTGCGTGAGGACGGCCTTGGGGAACTTTGCCGCTTCAAAATAATTTTGAACCATGTGCTTGTCGCGGAGTTCGATCCCGGTTTTGAGGGAGGCCAGCGGCAGGCTGATCTCAGTCGCCTCAAAGCCCCCTGCCTTGGAAACCACATCGCCGGCGACTGAACTGCTCTTGGCTACGAAGGAACCGGCTGGATTGAGTGCGACTTCAAAGCTGATCTGTGCAGCTTGGTCCGACCACGCAGGGTTTGCCAGGACCGATCCCAAAAACATCGCCTGCGTGTAAATCCAGAATCCCCTGAATCTTGTCATGAGCCTCTCCGGTCCCCAACCCATCCTACTCCGCCGAGCCTTCTTCCGCAGCTTCAGAATCGACGGCTTCCGATGCAGGAGCCCGATCAGGCGAGAGCTCACCATCCCCCGCCAAGGCCTTCTGGGAGGCACCTGAACCCGAGCTGAGGCTATTGATCCAATCGGCCGCGATCGTTGCAAAACCCTGCCTGGCCTGCAGGGTGCCGCTCGTGGGCATGGGACCGATGCCTGCAGTCTGCTGCTGCGCCGTCGGCAGAATCGACTGGTAGAGCACCGAGGTCACTGGATTTCCGGGGACAATGAAGCCCGGACCGAACTGCGCGACATAGGCGCTCTGGGTGAGCTGAAGGGCCGCATTGGAGCCAAACGCAGGCAGCGGCACTGTCGCACCGTTGTAGGTCACGGTCTTTGCGCTCAAATGACAGCCTGCACAGTTGGCCACCACCATCGACTTGAACGCGGTGAAGGGACTTGAGGCCGGGTATCCGACCACCTCGAAGCTGAAACTCACCTGATCCTTGCAGCCGGGTGGAGATTCCGCGGAGCAAGCCGGGATCAGGAAGACTTCCTGCTGGTTTGAGCTGATGGTCGTGGCGAAGGTGGCCTGAGTGGCCGTGCCTGAGCTTCGGGGCACCTGGTAATCGAGCAGCTTGAACCCCGATGCCGACGCCACCAGCTGCCCGTTGAGATGGACGCTGATCGACTTCACGCGAAGGAGCGGCCCCCCCTGCGCCACCGGATTCCTCACCCTGAGGGCATTGATCCGGTAGATCCCATTGAAGTTGGCGACGGTGAAACCCATCGTGGGCATCAGCGCCGGATCCGAAACCTGGGGCTGCATCAAGGCCCCCAGACCGATGCTGGTCGGGACAATGGTGGTGTTGGCCGGAAGGGGCGGCATGGAGGAAATCGCAGGAAGCTCGAAGTCAGCGGTCCTGAGCACGGCATTGGGATCCGGACCGCGCAGGTCATTCCACGAGCTGATGGCCGAGAGGAACTGCTGGGATGCAGCCGCCACGGTGGCCGGAAGCTGGACGGGATGCTGACCCTGCTGGACCACCTGCATGAACCTGGATGCCGAGGGGGTGTCGTAATCCACGTAGTGCCTAAGGGTGACCGTGTCGTGCGCCACTTCGAGGCTTGGATCCGAGTGGGGGTAACCCGAGCCCGGGACTCCGGAGTCGGAGCGATGGCAACCTGAGCAATGTTGCTTGAGCAGCGGATGGAGCTTGGCCTCGAATGCCACCTTGGAACGGACCTGGAAGTCCGTGATCTTGAGGATATCGGCATCCGAAGTGACCCGCAGGGCGCCCGAAAAATTCACTGTCGGAGGCGCGCAGGAAGACAATGCCTGGACGGCACAGACTGCAAGGACTCGTGCAAGCGCCTTAGGCAATCTTCTTGAACGCGACATAACGCGCGAGACCTCCCTCTGCCGAGCTTAGATTCTCGCTCCCGGTGACCTGCGCGAGCCTGCTCTTGATTGAATTCAGGTCCTCGGTATGCAGCGCCATGTGATTGGCCAGCACTGCACGGACCACTGCGGTCACATCGGCTCCCGTCACGACCGCGCTGCGTTTGACGCCCAGCTTGTCTGAGACGAACTGGAAATGACCAACCTGCCTGCCGTACTGCTGGAGGAAAAGGGGCGTGAGCCGTGGCACTGAACTTCGCGGTGAGCCGGGCTTGAGGGTCAGAAGCACGGACCCTCCCTTTTCTCCATCGTCTCCCGTCCAGACCGGATCATCGACCTCGGGATTGCCGTTGTAAACTCCGCCGTCGGTGAAGATATAGACCATCACCGGCCTGCCTTTACGACGGAACACCTCGAGGATCCGGCCGATCACACGCCCGGCCACGACATCCCGGGACCTTCCGTCCGTGATGGTGCCCGTGTGGTAGTCATGGCCGCCCAGGGTGATGGTCCCGGTCCCGGCGTATCCCTCCGAGAGGGCCTTGCAGACGACCGCAACCTTGCGTGAGACGTCAAGGGCCAGGGCGCCGTTGGTGTTGGTGACGAGCTCGGGAAAGACTGCCTGAAACACGGGATCCTGCGTGGCATCCAGGGACGTCGATGGAGTCGCCATCAGGCTCGGCACGAGCCCGGTTCCGCAGCCCGAAAGGGCCTTGAGCTGGTCCGAGAGCTCAAGCGAAGTGAACCTCGACAGGGCAGCCGTGGACATCCGGTCCATGAAGGAAAAGAGTTTCCCACGAAGCTCCGGAGTCGCCAGCATGGTGCTCAGCTGGGTTCCAGGTTCGGCCATTCCCTTGAGCGCAGACGGCACCGACATCACCATCGGGCGGTAGCGTGGGTCGAAGGATTCTGGAGGGAAGATCGAGTTCCCACCCGAGAGACTCTGGGAGGTGGCTACATTGGCTCCAAACTGTCCGATCAGTCCGGACTTGGCGAGCCAGTAGCCGGGATTGAAGGGGTTATTGGAAGTGTCATCGGCCGAGGCCGTGCAAAAAGCGACGCCATCGACGCAGGGACGGGTCAAAGACGCGTCCGTCGCTTCGCGCATTCCCTTGAGCAGGGCACTGTCCGGATGCATGACGAGCCCGAACTCCTCGTTGAGGAGGTTCAGGATCTCCGCCGGTGGCTTGAGGCTTCCTGCCGCAATAAAGTCGTCACCGCCGACGGTCCCCAGCGGAATGGTCGTCCCCCCGGACTTGAGGCCCACGCCACGATAGGCGTTGGGCGAGGCGGAAGTCCCCACGATCAGGTCCCGCTGGCCACCGGGCCCTCCGACCAGGAAGTTGTTGCCGAGGATGTTTCCGCCTCCGGCGAGATCAATGCAGATCACGGGAACCATGCTGGTATTGAGTGGCGGGAGCGCGCAGGTGTTCTCGGCCGCAATGGCCTTGCGCGCAGCCAGTGCAAAAAGGCTTGGCATCACGATCATCGCACTTCCGGCGGCGATGCCCTTGGAGAGGAATTCACGGCGGCTCATCGAACTTCCTGGCAACCCGTCGTGGACTTGATGGGGGGCGGCCTTTGGATAGTGTGAGTCAGGGTGCTTTTTCTTTTTCATTGGAGGCTCACCGGAAGTGAGGCGAGGACCGCAGTGCATGCGGTCTTGGCCAGATTTTGGGTCAACACTGCGGATCCCTGCTGCTGCGGGGTGGCCGCCGCATACACTTCTCCCAGGAGCGTTGACAGCTCCGCCACGGCCGACTCACGGGGAGGAAGCTTTTCCTGCGATGGAGAACCCCAGAACCGGGCAAATACGGCACTGGCCAGGTTGCGCCTCTGGGCATCGCTCGAAAGCTGCGCGTTGGCCAGACCGCTGAGTGAAAGGCTACCGAACACGGGAGCCGCCAAAGAGCCGTTGCCGAGGGCGGTTGCCACCAATCGGTCGCAGAACAGCGCCGCGAGTTTATTGATCGCCACCTGCGATCCGGCCGTGTAGCCCCCCAGATCATTGCTCCCCGGAAGCTGGGACTCAAGCGAGGCAAAAGTATTCGTGATCGTGGCATAGCTGCCGCCCCCCATGTTGGAGAGCGTCAGCCCGGTGAGGGACATGTAGGTGTTGAAGAGCTGGTCAGCGGTCTTGATGACGGGAGCACCCTTGGCCACGGAAGTCATCACCTGCTGGGTGTCGCTGACCTTGCCGGATTGATGGACGAAGCTCGAAGAATTGCCGGGTCCGCGCTCCGAGCAACCTGCCAGAAACACTGCAACCCACGCCACGAGGATTAAAGGCATACGTTCACCACTGCCTTGAAGAGGTTCTTGAAATTGTAGTTCCACTCACCCTCGAACCGATCGGCGATCGCTTCGATCTTGGAGCTCTCCTGTGAGATCGGATCCCTCATGCAGACATGCTTGAACACCCGCTTGACCTGGCATGAGGAGAAGGCCCGTGTGTGGGCCAACGCCCTGCCCAGCGAATGGGCACCATTTCCGCCCAGCTCGCTGCCGCCGCCCTCGGGAGCCCGCCAACCCAGCAGGGAGGACTTGGCCGGATCCACTCCCGTCATGATCGTGTTGACCCATTGGTCGCTGGTCGGAATATGGCCATTCGGGTAAACGCTCCCGTTCTGGGTGACCTTGCCTTGCACCGAGGGAGCAGCGCCTGGATTGACCGCACGTCGATAAACCAGGCGGTCATTGCCAAACGTGAACAACGAAAAGGCTCCTGCCATTGCGTCCTGGATCCCATGGCAACCCTTGCAGTTCATCTGGAAGGTGGCAGCGGTACCCCCTGGATTGCGATCGACGTCCCGGCGCACGTACTGGTCCGAGACCGTGTTGTCCTTGATGTTCTCGAGGTCATTGCAAAGGTAGTTCATCAGCGTATAGCGGAACATCCGACGATTGGTGCCGGCCGAGAAAAAAGCGGCCGCCGAGGCACGAGTGGTCATCACTCCTGCCACATCGGGGGCAAAACTGGACTGCACACCATTGGTGGTGGACTGGAGGACGATATTGTTATCCGTGGTCCCGTCCGCGTTGAGATTTGCGATCGCCGGGTTGAACAGTGTATCGGACTGCTGGCCATGGACCAGTACCTGTGGATCCCCCAGGTTCAGCCGCAGGCCCTGCAGGCGCACGTAGTGGTTATTGGTGTTGACCTTCCAATCATAGAGGGTGAGGTTGTCGGCCGGGGCATTGAGATTGAGGGTACTTGCACCCCGATAATAATGGTCCCCGTACAGGATTTCCTTGAACGGAATATCGTCCCGAACCAAGCCCACGCCCAGCGCCACTGCATCGTTCCAATCTGACGGTGCTCGCTCGCGATTGGTCGTGGGGCCGAAGAGGGCGGGAAGACTCACATTATAAAAATTCGGGTCGAGGATCGCGACTTCCGCCGCCTTGGCATCCCTCTCGAGCTGCGTGAGGCTCGAGTCATTGAGGTGCCCTACCATCGCATTGAGCTGCGCATCGGAAGGCGGGACATGGGCGATGCGCTTGAACATCATCATCGCCCGGTCATAAACTCCAGCATGAGCCTCCATCGACGCGGAAGCCACTGCCAACGCACCTGCCGCCCAAACAGATAAACGAACCCCAGTCCCCATGGGTTCTAGTTTGTTGGATGCGCCAGAGGTCCGAAATTGTGTCGCTCACGACACAGTGTCAGGGGTCAGAAAACCCTGCAGATTCCAAGAAGCCAGGCGAGGTTTTGAGTGGAACCCAACAGGCCCACGCGCGAGGACATCTCCCAGCCCGGACGCGAAAAACGCACCGAGAGCATGCCCCCGGGCAGGATCCGCTGGGTCCCCTGGACCAGGTAATTTTCGGCCCCCGAACTCGGGTTGGGCCAGTTGGTGAGCCGGAACATCACGGGAAGAGCAAAGCCCACCGAGGACTGCCGGCTGCCTGACATCCACGAAAATTCGGGCGCAAGGACCGCACCCAAGGCTGTTGCATCCGAGGTCTCATAGACCAAGGCACCAAAAGTGGCGGCATCCTTCTCGGCGCGATCCACTGTGCTTGAAGCGGTGAAGATCCCCGTGATGAGGCCCAGTCTCCAGCGAGTCCAGTCCTTGAGGTCGCGCTCATAAAGGATCCCCCACCCCGACTGGTTGGCCCGGAGTGGGTAGCTCTTGGAGTTCGAGCCCTGGATGAGGCTCGTGGTTTCCTGCCAGTTCAAGTAGGCCAGCCCGATCCTGCTGGCTGATCCTGCGGTCACGGGCCCACCGGACCGATTGGTCCAGCAATCCGAAGGGGTCGCATACATCTTTTGCCTATAAAAAAGATAGAGGACCGTATCCTTGCCCGGAGCAAGGGCTCCCAACACGCGGTCTCCCACCTTCCAGGGACTCACCGAGTCCTTCCAGGTTTTTCCATCGGCGATCTTGACTCGGCAGTCCCCCGATTTGAGCACATAAGTCTCACGACCTCCCGCAAAAGCGGGTGGCCCCCCGACCACCAGCATCAGGCACGCGCCCACGACCCGCCTCAAAGCCATACATGCACCTGCGACTGCACCGTAAGTACATCCTGCTCAAGCGTCGTGCCGCCCGTCGTGCGCGAGCCCAGCACATCAAGCCTGAGCTCAAGCCTTTGCATCGGCAGCCACTGGATCGACGGACCGGCGCGGTAACGTCGCGTGGTGCGCACGCTCCAGTTGGAAGTGTAATACTCCGTGGTCATGAGGGCGTTCACTCCACGCGCGAGTCCGGCTGAGTACTGGCCAAACCAGTAGCCTCCCAGCTGCGCCAGCTGGTTGAGCGGATCTTCGCGGATGAATCCGAGCTGCCCCAAAAAAGCCGAGTCCCCCTCGAAGCCCATGCGAGCATGGAGGGCTCCCATGTTGCGCGTTCGGTAATCATTGAGGGCGTAGAATCCTGAAATCCCCCAACGCGACTCCTTGCCCCAGTCCCACTCCGCCATGCCGGTCACCCCACGCTGGCGGAGCCCCGAGGCCTGGAAAAGGTTTCCGGCCATCAAGTGAACCGCATAATCGGAACTCGGCGAAGCGTAGTGCACGAGCAGCCCATGGGTCTGGTCGTTCTGGTTGAGGAGCGTCTTGGAGCGCAGGTACGCCGCATGATCCGGCACACGGATGCCAAACGCAGGGTCCATCATGCCTGCGTAGACACCGAGGCTACGCGAGATGCGCGAGCCGATGTAATGCTCACGAGAGATCAGGGGCTTTGCCGCCGCCTGTTGCGACTTGGAGAGGGTCTCGGGCACGGGAATGTAGCCAAGCTTCCCGACGGCAATGAGCCCGTCCTTCTTGGTCTTGAGGACCAGGTTGGCTTCGGCCTGCATCGTGATCCAGCGCGAAAGAGGCGATGCTCCGGTGACATCCTGCTGCAAATACAGTCCACGGTAGTTGATCCCCGGTCGAAGCCACTTGGGGAGCTGGGTCGAGCCCAGGAAACCTGAGCTCTGCCCGAGCGTGTCGTCGATCTCCTCGGCCGTCGCCCCCGCCTTCTTGGCGTAAAATGGAACGGCTGCAAAGGCCGTGGCCCCCACCGCGCGCCCGTAATCCGTGAGCGCTCCCCCACCCATGGGGTTGAAATGGCAGTTCAGGCACGACGTGTATCCGTGGCCGATCGAATGCGGGAAAGCATGGGCTCCAGGGGAGCTGGCCAAGAGGAGGCCGACAAAAAGACCAAGCCAGAATCGCATCGTACCGAAGTTTCACCACACTTCGGCAGGAGCGGCAAGGGCCGGTCAGTGCCCTGCGACATTGTACACCCCAGCACTCGCCGTCCCGGAGAGCTGCACCTGGGTCATGCCGATGACCGAATCAGACGAGGAAAATTGGAGCAAGCCTGACGCAGACTGCCCGCTGGAGAGCACGCTCGTCAAGAAGGCGACCTGCACCTGGCAGGTTGCTCCGACTGCCAATCCTCCGGAACATCCATTGGACTCGATCACAAAGGCTGCAGTGTTGCCCGTGATCTGTGCCTGGATGGGTCCTGATGCCATGCAGTTGTTATTGATGAATGTCAGGGTTGTAGTGAGATTGCTGGCCACTGATCCAAAGCTTCCGCTACCGGCCGTGAGGCCCGCTTGTATCCCCGCCTTCTGAAACTGAATGACGACTTCCTTGGAAGTCTGCACCCCTGCACCCTGGTAGGTTCCCCGCAGGCTCACTTGGGATTGGGTGCCGGCATCCCACGAAGTCGTACCCGAAATGTTCCCGGTTTGCTGGTTCAGCGTCCAACCCTGTGGGAGCGCACCGGAGATCACCTGGTAGGCTGCCGGGATAAATTCTCCAGAAGTCTGGGGACCAATCCCGAGCACACCATTTGGAGGAATGCAGTAAGTTCCCTGGTAACTGAACCCGGGCTCGACCGCCTGGGCTTGAATCACCTGGCTGAACTCCGTCGCACCTCCTCCAGAAAAAAGGGCTCGGACCCTAAAATAATGGGTCAGTCCGTTTTGCAAGGGGGAGACCTCGAGTGAAGCTTGCTGGCTGTAGTAGGTTCCATTGAGGGCCGCGAACTGGGGGGCGCTCGAATTCTGAATCTCGTAACTCGATGCACCGGCAACCGGGCTCCAGCTCAGGCTCACGCTCCCATTCCTGCTGATCTTGGCGAGACCTGCAGGCGGCGCGGCCACGGGATCCGAGAATTCAAGTCGAGCGTTGGCGATTCCCACGCGGCTCTGGCAATTGCCCTGCGTCGTTCGCGAGGACTCGACCAGCAGGAGGACATACTTGGTTCCATTTGATGTCACGAGGCTTGAGTTGAGGGTCCGGTCTAAAATCCGGTAGTTCCTCCAGCCATCCCACCTGCCCATGGCATGCGAGTCGAGT
>CAZDSX010000027.1:440-24872 GCA_964508305.1 uncultured Bacteriovorax sp. | reverse complement strand
GCCGTTCTGGCCCGGAACTGCGATCTGGACATTGACCGAGCCCATGTTCGCACTCTCGGCCTCGCCCGCGAGCTTGCAGTCATCCAAACTGCCCGAAGCTGCGTACACAGGACCACGGACATCCAAATTGAGCACAAGCTTGGAGTTACCCTTGTTTTGCGCGGTCTGATCCGAAATCTGATACGCCAGTAGCTGCCTTGCCGTTTGCCCTGCAACCGATGCGATGGAATTTGAACCCCAGTCCTCGTACCCGGGCGGGTTGTTCCAATAGTTGGCGACGGCGTCGCGATTGACGGGCACGCTCACCACCGGAGTCGCGGGCTGCCCCGCGGTGGTGACGAGATTCTGCGCCAGCAGACCATTGATCCCGGGCAGGAATCTTTCAAACCGAAGGCTGAGCGTCATGGAACCCAGCGGATACTGATGATTGTAGTCTTGGAATACGGTCACCGGGATCGCGTACTCGAGGCGTGTCATGCCCGAGGGCAGAGGACCCAGACGGGATTGATCCATCTCGTAGGTCATCACCGTCTGCCCATTGGCAGGGATCGAGTAAACGGGCGTCGAGGTTCCTGCAGCATTGATAAACTCAGGCCAATTTCCGGTTCCCACCTCGGAACTCAGCACCGTCGCATTCTTCATGAACTTCCGAGTGGCTTGACCAAACGCGTAGTAAAACTGTCCCGGCACCAGATGATGCTGCCCGTTCACATTTTCGTAGAGACCCACGGTGAGTGTGTGGGTTTCGCTGTTGAAGGCCCCACCCGCCTGCGTCGTATCCCGGGCCATGAACGAGAAGGTATTTCCATGCCACCCCTGGCCTGACGAGGCACTCACAAAATACTGAGGGCGAGTGATTTGGATCATGTAGTTGCTGACCGAGGCGACGACAGTGCCGACTTGATTGAGCGCCTCGATATCGAAAAACCACATCTTGCCATCAGTATTGGGACCGACTGCGTCGAGGTAACGCGTCTCGAACTCGATGGACCCGCTGGCTTGAGTGAGCCGCATCAATTGATGTCCGAACACTGACTGGTTACCCATCAGCCAGAACGAGCAATTCTCGTTGCAGATCGTGTTTTGCTGCTGTCCCTGCCCTCCATTTCCGAACTGGACGGGCATCCATGCAAGCCTCTTGAGCCGGTAACTTGCCGGTGCGGGGATTCCGGGAGGCGGGACCACGGTAAGTGAGCGCACTCCCGCTGCAAGCGTTGCCTCGTACTGGTAGCCTGAGGCACCCTGCGCCGGATCGCCCATCGGATAGGGCGCAGGACTTCCTACAGGTACATCGGGCTCATAGCTGAGCTGGAGGGCGGCCCCTACTGCTCCCTCGGTTTGCCGCGTGATCGTGATGTTTTGCGTGATGAGGGTTTGGACGGCCCCTCCATTCACTGAGTAGGTCACCGTGCCCCGCACCGTGGCGGCTACCCCCTGCGGAAGCATCCCCGTGCTGACGGAGAAGCTATTCTGCCCACTTCCGACATAGGCAAAGGTGATCCAATTCGCGCCATCCAATCGACGGAGCTCTACTGAGGACACCGTGACTCCGGCGAGGCTCGAGTGGAGATAGAGAGGACCCTGATCGTATGGCCCGAGCGAGAACTGGTTCATGGGAGCTCCGGCCGTCGAGCTCGATGAAAAGTAGAACTGCGGGGGGGCGTTGTTTCCGTTTCCGCCGACAGCTCCCACCGGTGCTGCCGGCTCACAGAAAACCTTCTGGCTCGAGAGATTGGCAAGCGCCGCGCCCTGGTTGATTTCAACGAGGGAACTCAGGTCATCCTGCCCCATCGTGACGGACTGCTGCGCAATCCGGTAGACGGCCACCTGCATGGGCACCTGCTGTGCGTTTGGACCGATGGCGGGACACGTGCCCGTGCTCGTCTGGACTCCCCAGATCTCAATCCCAATGGCTCCCCCCGTGGGAAGGGCGAGCGCCACCTGCGCCTCGGACTGTCCTGCGACGAGAGGGATGGTCGTGGCCATCGCCGCCATTTCCTTGGGCTGGTAGGCTGCGCAGAATTGCGCGTTGCCGGGAGGCGGACGCTTGGGAATCGAAGGCCCGGTCAGGTTGACCGCGAGGCAGGCAAATCCGCTCGAGGGCGTGGCCTGGGTTGCAAAAAACTGGGTCGGAAGCGGAAGTTCCCCTTCCACCGGGGACTGGACGAGCTCCGCGGGCTTGGACGAAAACTCATCGGCAAGCTTTGAGGTGTCGATTTTGAACACCACCATGCGCGTGGGACGGTCGAACGAGCACGCGCTCAACCCCAACACCAGAGCGAGGGCCCCGAGCCCCCTTTTTCCGCCAACGTACCGCATCCCTATTAGTATCGGCAGAAGTACTTGATCTTAATAGTCTGTTTTTAGGGCGGGTCAGAGCCTGATAAACCATTGAAAACAAACCCCTTTACTGGACCGTGACCGTAAACGTGCGCATCACGGTTGCGTTTGCGGCCTCTCCATCGCTGACGAGCACCGTGATGGTCGCCGTTCCAGTGACGTTGGCCACGGGAGTGAACATCAGCGTGCCCGTCGCGTTGGGGCTCGTGTAAGCGATCGTGGGATTAGGGATCAGCGCCGTGTTGGAGCTCGTGGCGGAGATGGTCAAGGTCTGCGGGGCCTCATTGGGCGGTCCCACTGTGATGCCGGTGAGGCTCACGGTCTGCTGCGATGAGTTCTTTAGAATGGTCATGCTTGTGATGCCCGCCAGAGTCGGCGGGTCGTTGATCGGGTTCACGGTCACGGTGAACATCCGGTTTACCTGCATCATTCCATCACTCACGGTTACCGTGATCGTAGCAGTACCAAAGGCATTGGCCACGGGCGTGAAGCTGAGGCTACCCGTGGCATTGGGACTCATATAAGTGACCGCGGGAACGGGGATCAGCGCCGTGTTCGAGCTGCTTGCCGTGACGATCAAAGTCTGCGTCTCGTTGGGCGCACCTGTGGAGATCCCGGCCAGGCTCACAGTCTGCAGGCCGGCATCCTCAGAAATCGTCGTGTTACCGATCGCGCCAAGAGTCGGGGCGTCGTTGACGGCGACGAGGCTGATGTTCACGAGTACCGCTCCAGCAGATGCAAGCGATCCATCGTAGGTCCTGACGTTGAACATCTGCTGACTACCATTGGCGTTGGCGACGGGTGTCCAAACCAGAGATTCTCCCGAGGCGAGCGTGGTCAAACCTGCTGTCACCGTGACTCCGCCTTTGGTTAGGGTTCCCGTCAGGACGGACTCCACCCTGAACCGAATGGCATCGCCATCGACATCCGTGGCTCCCAAGGTGGCACCTGCCAGCGCTTCGTACGTGAGGGTATAGATCGTGTCCTCGGTACCGCTCAGGAAGGCTACTCCCGTGAGGCCCGGCGCATCGTTCACGGGCGCCACGGAGACACTGACCTGAACTGGACTAGCTGATACAGACCCCTGCGAATCCACCGCGAATACCGTGAAGGCTGGCAGTGTCCCGTTCGCATTGGAAGCCGGAGTCCAGACCACGGTCTCACCGGAGGCAATGGTCGTGGAGCCCGCCACCACTGCTAAGGTGCTCTTGGTCAAGGTGCCAGTGGACACGGCAGAGATCCTAAAAGAGATTGCATCGACGTTGAGGTCTACCTCATTGGCGGCGGCGGCGAGCGCAGCAAAAGTGATCGAGTAAGCGGTGTCTTCAATGCCGCCAGTCAGGGTGCTGATACTCGTTAGCGTCGGGGCAGTATTGGCCGAAACCGCAACCGACACGGTAATCGCAGAGGCAGATACTGTGGTCCCGTCGTGCGCCTGCACCGTGAATGCTGCAATGGCCGCCCCACTCACCCCAAACGCAGGAGTCCAGACCAGGGGCTGGCTGCTTGAGGTAAGGAGAGTAGAGTTGGCCGTAACTGCAGAGCCCCCCTGTGTCAGGGTTCCACTCGTCACGGTACCCACCCTAAAATTCACCACGTCATTATCCAAGTCCGCTTCGTTGGCGGCTGACTGCATTGCTGCATAGGTTATCGTATAGACGGCGTTGCGGGTGCCGCCTGCCAGTGTAGTGACAGCCGTGAGGGTCGGAGCGGTATTGGTTCCCGCCTGCGTCCCATTCCCCACCACAATGTTCATCGTGCCTGTGGCGGAGAGCACACCGTCCGAAACCCTATAGGTAAAGCTGGTCGAACCGGACGTGTCGGACGCCGTGTAAGTGAAAGCACCGGTCGATGGATTATTGACGACCATCGTCCCAATGCTGGGAGCGGTGACGATACTGTAGCTGAGCTGCGCGGAATCGACATCGGAAGCGGGCAGGAGTCCGCTGTAAGTCGCACCAGTGTTCATCGTAAAGGAGCCGCCACTGGCCACCGGAGCATCGTTCAAGGGATTAATCGTGATCTGCACGGAGGCAGGCTGCGAGTAAGCCAGCCCATCATTCACCCTGAACTGGAAACTGTCCGCGCCGGTCTGGTTCAAGCCGGGCGTGTAGGTGTACGCCCCGGTTGCAGGATTAGTGATGACCACCGTTCCCTTGCCCGGTGCAGTCGTGATCGAGAAGCTGATCGCCTGGCCATCCACATCACTGCCCGCGAGGGTCCCGCCATAAGCGGTATCTTCATTGAGCGAAATGGACTGTGAATTGGCGACAGGTGCGTCATTTGTCGGCGCAATACTGATGTTGACGAGCGACGGGGAAGAAACCGCCAGGCCATCGCTGACCGTGAACTGGAGCGAATCAGTGCCATTGAAGTCCAGAGTGGGCGTGTAGATGAAAGTGCCGGTGCTCGGACTGAAGCCCGAAATCACCCCGTGCGTGGGCTGTGTGGTGATCGCATAGGTCAGCGGCGCATTTTCGGGGTCAACCCCCTGGAGCGTGAAGGTCCGAGCCTCATCCTCACCCATGGATAGGGTGGTCGGGGTTGCGCTCGGAGCTTGATTGACTCCGTAGCCGACAAAGAGGAGCTGCCCGCTACCTGCCCCCACCCTGCTCAGGCAGGAGGCACTCGTGGGCCGGAGTGATGTGAGTCGGATGAGCACCGCCGCCTCGGCTCCAATGTCCACCAGCGAGTCCGAGAGCGTACGATCGAGGATCCGGACGCGCTTCCACGAATCCCACTGCTCAAACGAAATGTCGTCGAGCATCACCCAACCGTTGGCGGACTTGAGCTCGACTCGGACGGACCCGATCTGGCGGAAGAGCTCGGGCGTGTTGCCGAGCGCGCAATTCTGCATGGTGTAGCCGGGCTGCGGCTCGACCGGTCCACGAACATCAAACTCCAGTGCGAACTTTCCACCCGAAAAGGCCTGCCGCTCCTGTGGACTCACGCGGAAGACCAGGACCGATGTGGCGGCAGAACCGGCCACGGGATTGGAGGAGGCGCTACCCCACGAACTGAAGACGGATGGATCCATCCACTGCAGCTCGGTGAGCTGCGGGAATTGACTCAGGACCACCGCTTGGGCATCGACACTGCTTGCAGGTTGGGCAAAGCGCGCACTTTGCGGCGAGATGGCAGCAGCAACCGGACCCACGACTCGGTTGAACTTCAGGTGAATGAAGCTGCTCTCCCCGATCTGAAGTGTCTTGGACGAGTCGGTGTAGACATTCAACTCAAGGACGTACTCCATGTGAGTTGAATGCAGACCCCACGCGAGGAGGGACGAATTCAGGGTATTGACGTCCATTGAATCGAGGCTGCCGGTGCCGCCGTCGAACTGTGGATCCAGAACGGGCTGGTACAGTCCGTTGACGTAGAACTCCGGCAGAGAATTGGAGTTCCCCCACTGCACGCCCGGCAGGGGCTGGGAGATCCAGCTCTGCTCAAGGATGGCTTCGTTGCGCATCTGGCGGCGCTCGACGCTGCTGAGTTCGATGTAGACGGGAGTATTCAGGGGCTGATTGCCTTCCTGAAGCGCGACGAAAGAGACCTGGTCATTAACGCCAAAGTCATCGGCATCCCATTGGAAGGTATTGCCAAAACCCTGGCCCATTGCCCCCATCACGTGGACCTGCGGCCTATCGATCATGACCGAGAAGCTAACGACGCGGGCACCCGGAATGATCTGGTTATTGGAGTAGGCCTGGATGTCAAAAAGCCACTGGATGGCGTCGTAGCCCGGAGTGAAGGCGGTGGCATAGTCCACGTCCACATCCACGAGTCCCGTGGCCGAGCTCATCATGAATCCCTGCACTCCCTCCATGCCGCTCAAGCTTGGGCAGGGCACGGAGTTGCCCGGAAGGTCGGCACAAACATCGGAGATCAGCGTGGAGGATGAGCTTCCGGTGTTGGGATTGACGAAGGTGATGCCCCGCTTTTGGAGCGACTTGAGCCGGTACGTCACTCCATTGGGAGCGTTGCCGAGCACGGGCTGGAGCTGGGCCATGTGCGGGGGCACGAGGCTTGCGGCATAACGGACCCACGACGGCTGCGCCTGACGCGGGATGGCGGAGCCATTGGCCTGCGAGGGCGAGTAGCTGAGCGAACCGGCAGGTAGTGCAGGAGGCGAAATATTCGAGGGCACCGGAGAAGGCGGCTCGCAGAACACGCGGTTGGACTCGAGGGTTCCCAGGACATTGCTCTGGTCGATCTCGATCTGCGCAGTGACGTCGTCCTGGCCGATGACGACACTCTGGGTGGCCAGCCTAAAGACTTGCGCCCGCATCTGCGGCATGGGCGCGCCGGGGGCGATGCTCGGACACAGGCCATTCTCCGACTGCACGCCCCAGATCTCGATTCCCACCGTTCCGACGGCGGGAAGCGAAAGCGAAGCCTGCACTTCGGTCTGGCCCGAGACAAGCGGAACGAGAGTCGCCATCGCGGCAAACTCCTTGGGCTGGTGCGCGGGACAGAACTGCGCCCCGTGCGGAGGAGTGCGCTTGGGTACCGTGGAACCCGTGAGGTTCACTGCGAGGCAGGCAAAGCCGCTGGAGGGATCGGCCGCTGTCGAAAAAAACTGGGTCGGGAGCGCAAGTACTCCCTCGGCACCATGACTCTGAGAGGCGAGCGCTGGCTTGGCGCGGACTTTTGCATCAAACGCCTGCTCAAGCCTTGCCGTGTCGATCTTGAGCGTGAAGTGACGAACGGGCTTTTCGAGGCTGCAGGCAGAAAGCCCGACCCCAATAATACCCAGGAAGGCGAGCCCCTTGGCCCACCCACTTCCGCACACGTTCCGCATGGATCCCTCGCCATTAAAATTATCGGCGAGAGAGCCTGACCTTTATACTCAAATTTTGGGTGATTGATTTTATTGGGTTTTTATTCTGCCTGGAAGCTTTCCGTGTCACACTTCCCCCATGACCTCAGAGACTCCCGACCTCGAATCCAGCCTCGGCCCGGCCGAGTGGTCGATCCTCAAGCCCCACGCAGCCCGGGGTGCCGTGTTCTGGGTTTCGCCCCACCTGGATCTCCTGACCGTGGCCCGGGCCGTGGCCGAGGACGACACGGCGCAAGTGTCGGTCTGGCTCAAGTCAGCCGAGCTTGCCCGCCCCACAGAGGCGCAACTCGAGAGCTGGGATGCAACGCCGTCGAGGACGTTCAAGGCGATCGTCGTGCAGCCCTATGTGCTGATGCAGGAGCTCCCGAGCTAGGAAGCTAAAGTCCCATCTCTTCAAACCAACGCTCCGACCAGAGGTAGAGCTGCGTGTGATCGAGCGGGTCTTTGGGAAGCGTGAGCGCGCGGGCACTACCGGCGCCCTTCAATCTACGAAGCTTGCTCCAGTTTTTTTCCTGCCAAGTGACGTTGGTCACTTCGACAAAGGCACGATCGAGCCTCAGGCAGCGGTCCACCACGCGTTCGGCATAACGACCGAGCCCCGGATGCAGATGACGGACGATCTTGCGGATGTCGTCGGCTTCATAAAGCTCCAGGTTGAGGTAGGTCGCGAGCACTGCCGCATGCAGGTAGTTGCGATACTTCCTTCGGTTGTGAAGCTCGCTCCAGACCTTGGTTCCCGGATCGTAGGTTGAACCCACAAGATAAAACAGGCGCGAACGCTTCGGGCCCAGCAAGTCACCCAGCGCCATATCGGTAGCCACGACGAGCGCCTCGGTGAAGTTCAGGTACCGGTGAATCCCCCTCCGCTCCCTGGGAGGAGGCGGAAGGAAGTTCCAAAGCAGGCGATGGGTCTGCTCGTGAAAAACCGGGGCGCACCAGCTCCGAAGCTCGAGGATCCGGCTCAGCGAGTTGCCAGGGCTCGCCCGCTCAACACGGTCCGTTGCCGACCAGTACATCTCTTCGGCCACGGGAGTGTACTCAATCCTCGGATCAAGCAGCGCATCCGAACTCAGGCTCCGGCCCGAGGAGATGGTCGCAACCCGGAAAGTCCCGCCCATCTTGAGATACTTTTCCCGCGAACGCCGGTAGAGCGGACTGATCGAAAGCAGCCACGCATCAAACGGAAAAGCATCGAGCGCAAGCCTGCGCTGTTTTTTTTCGGCCGCACGCTGCGTCTTGATGTTGCGGCGAATGCCAGATGCGATCTCACGGCCCTGTGAAAGCTCGTCCTCGCTCCAGCTCATGCGATGCCATCCGCGAGCGCCTCGCGGATCTCCTCGACAAGCCTCGAGATCTCGCGACGCCCCGGATCGAGGATCCATTCCTCAGGAAAAAAATATTCCTTCTTGCGGGTCTGCACCTTCACTCCCGCCACCTTGTGGATGCTGCTCGACTCGGGATCGTAATCCTGTTCGAGATCGGCGGCACGCCGGGTGGTGGAAGGCGCGATCGTACGCACGCGCACGCCAGTGGTGTCGCGGAACTCGTCTTCGATCAGGATCAGGAGCTGGATCAGGGGGCTTGCCACGCGGCCGCCTCGATTTTGAAGTTCATCGGGGATTAGTCTATCTTAAAGAGACCGATGAATCACGAGCCGCCACGCAGGCAAACCAAATTACTGATCACAGGAGGCATCCTCTGCTTTGCCATGGGGGCTGGGACTGTCCTCGTCTTCGACAGTCTCAGGGAATCCGTCAGGCAATCAATCCGGCCAGAGAAGACGTCGCGCCGTGCAGACACGCAAGACCTCGACTCCATTCCCATCCAGCCCCTTCCCCAGGCCACTCCCACGGATTCTCGGGCCAGGGCCTTTCCTGCACTGCCCGGCGGCTCTTTTGGTGCAGGAATGAAGGACGCCGAGGACATGGTGCGTGAAGCCCAAAAACTCATGGACTCCTTTATGGAGGACCAGTTCACCGTTCCGCCCATCCGCGGGACGGGACTCGATGGCATCGCCAGGCGCGAGGACTCGACGCACGTCTATTACGATGTGCCGATCGAGGGCCTCAAAAAAGAGGACATCGACATCCAGGTGGGCGACGGACAGATTTCGGTCAGCGGAAAGATCGAGAAGGAAAACTTCTTTTCAAGCTTCCACCGAACCTTCCCCATCCCGGACGGAGTGGATGAGACTCGGGCAAAGATCCAGCCGCTTCCGGACAAGCTCGTGATCGAATTTCCTAAGAAGTAAGGTCCACGAACAGGTACAGCGTTGCCGCGTGGTTGAGCTGCGAGTCGCGTGCGGCTCCCTGCGAAATCCACGACTGCAGGTAGCCCGCCTCCAGCCTCACCCGACGATCGAGCTGGTAGAGAGGCCCCACGAAAACCCGGTTCTGGTCAAACCCGGAGCGGGGTCCGCCTGCCACCGTGTTGAACGTGAAGAACACTTCGTCCCAGAGTGCCCACCCCCAGGGCGAATCGACGGAGACCGAATCGGCAAGCCTCAGCTGGAGCCGCCCTCGGTGCGAGAGACCCTCGGTCCGCTCGATGTGGCGCTGCTCCAGCCTCAGGCGGGCCAACCCCTTGAGCGCCCCCAGGGCCCGGGCATACTGGAGCTGCTGCCAGAGCCTATCCTCGCCGCGAACTGGCGAGAGATTCGGAGTATGCGCAGCACCAAAAAAGAACTGGAGCCCGGGAATCGACGGAGCATTCCACACCACGGCCGGACGCAGGATCCAGCGATTGCCGCGGAGCTTGAGTGCGTCCAGGTCCGAGGCGTCATTGAGCCGGAGCTGCTGCTCCAGGAAATAATCCCACTGCCCCGCAAGGTTGCCCTGGATGAACAGGCCATTCCAGACTGCCGAGTTGGACACGGTTGCCCCAGCCTGCACGGGACCGAGGCAGGCCAGAGCGGCAAGAATCCAGATGACTCGACCCCGAACTCGACGCACCATCTTCACCACCATGCTCAAGTCTCCCTCTGCCATTTGCTGGCCAATCCTGCTCTTGATTTTCACAACCCCACCCGCCGAGGCATCTCGCCGCGCCGCGATCGAAGCACTCAAGGCCGTGGGCCGGGCCAGCGTCCCGGTTCCGGTGCCCGACGAGGTCTGCTTCAGCCCGGAGGAGCTCTGTGATGCAAGGCTAGCCAAGTTCATCGAATCTGCAAGGTCCTCGATCGACGTCGCGGTTTATGACTTCAACCTCGACCAGGTCGCCCACCAGCTCCTCGTCCAGTCGCGCAAGATCCAGGTGAGGATCCTTGCCGACCGTCGCCAGTCCAAGGGTCCGAAGTCACTCATTCCCATGCTCATCAAGGCGGGGGCAAGAGTGCGCTTCGGTCGACAGCGCGGCATCATGCACCACAAGTTCGTCATCGTGGACGGAAAGATGCTCGAGACCGGCTCGTTCAACTTCACCAACGGCGGGGCGAACCTGAACCAGGAAAACCAGGTCTACCTCTCCACGCCAAAGATCGTGGAGCGCTTCAGGAAGCGCTTTGACGAGAGCTGGGCGGAGGCCTTTCAGGTCCGGTAAAGTTCCAGCCGCTCGCCGTCCTGGCCAAGGACCTCGATGAGATCCCCCGGACGGGCGCCGGTGCGCACTGCCCCGACCTCGCGAAGGAGCTCCTCGTATCCCGTTGCCCTGCGCCCCGACTCGATGGCACGCCCATCGCGAAGCAGTCGGACTTCATAGCGTGTATCAGCAGGCCTGCGGTCGAGCAGGTACTTGCTGAAGGGAACATGCTGATACTCGCGGTCATAGGCCTGGGTCACCGAGCCGTCCTCGTGGATCTTGGAATACGCCACCCACATCTCGCGGTCGGTGTTGGCATAAACCGCGGTTTGGAGGGAGCCTCCGCGCATGGCCGTATCGCGCGAGATCTTCTCCGCCTCCTCCTTGCCGATCTTGATCCCGCGCGACTCGAAGTCGAGGATCATGTCGGACTGGCCCTTATAACGCTTTTTGTAGGAGTTTGCTTCGCGGGGATCACCGTAGGGCCCGTTGGCTCCGTTCTGTGCGTAGCGAATTCGGGGCGAGAATGCGGCATCCGCACGGAAGACCGCCTCGGTGAGCGGGATATTGACCGACTCGCCGTTGAACTTGAGCTCCGACTCGCGGGGATCATTGGCACCAAACCAGTCCATCTCGCGGGCATTTCCCTCGAGCGAGAAGCCGTCATCGGGACCCGCCCCTGCAAACACAAAGTTGGATCCGTAGGAGAGCTTTTTGTACGCCAGCATCGAGTCCCTGGCCTCACGTCCCGTGCGAGCCGACATCATCACCTCGCGCACCATGAGCTGCCAGGGCTGGATCAGGCCAACGTGCCGTGAGAATGCCCACACCTGGCCCATGGCCACGCCCTCGGCATTCATTCCCGTGAACACACCGACCATGCCCGAGAAGGCCGCCGTCACGAACGGGATCCTGCCCTCGGGTTTGTAGATGATCACCAGTGGATGGGTCTCGAGACCCTGCCCGGTGGGGACGTCCACGTTGCGGGTCTGGAAGGTCTTGCCATCCACCGTGCGCGAACCCCAGGCGGCAAAGGTGTCGCAGTTCACGCGAAGCGCACCGAGTCCCATGATTTCGAGGAACTTGTTCCGCACGGCCGCCTCGATTCGGGCGGGCGGAGTCTGCGACTCGATCGAGTCGGCACTGGCCCTGAGCACGCCGGCACTGTCGATGATGCCGTTCATGAATCCAAGGTCTGCCTTGGACAGCTCCACCGGCTTCTCACGGAGCTTCGACCCTTCGATGACCCCGTTGAGGTGGTCCTTGATGTTGGCCGGAAACGTCCACCACCACGCCCACCCCAGCGCGCGACCGATGCCGCGGAATGCCCACTTGGGGAGGAGCCTCACCTTGGGCTCCTGCTTGATGGCCACTTCGCGAAGCACCTCGAGCGTGTGGTCGATCTCGTCGCCGACAAAGTAGCCGTACTGCCGACCCATCTCATGCTCGCTGCCCTTGAGGTGGAGCGTCTTGAGCCCGTCATTGACCTCGGCCCAGCCTTCACCAAAGGTCGCCACGACCTCGGCACGGGAGTTGGATGCCATCAGCATCAGGAGGGCTACCGCCAAAAGGACTCGCTGTTTCATGGGATCTCCTTCAAGTGTGCTTCGCGGATCTTCTCGCCGCCGTCGCGTCCGTAGAAGTTCACGCAGGTTTCGTATCCGCCAAGGTCATAGTCCCAGGCCGAGGTGAAATAACCGAGGTGCCCGTTGGTGAGCCCGAGGATCCAGGCATCCCGGCTCCCGCGCGCCTCGGCCGCCTCACGGACCGCGATTCCGAGCTCGGAGGTGGCCTCGCCAGGCCACGTGAACATCGAAACACCGCCCTCGCCTCCCAGGCGCAGCTTGAAGAGCTCCGCCGAATCCGGGAACCAGCTCCGGACCCCGATTCGAAGGCGCCTGAGCCAGCTGTTTTTTTCGCAGTTTTCGACAGCAAGCGTGGGACGTCCGAGCTCCACGCGGTACTGTGCGGCCTCGATTCCGGCAGGAAGCGGCGCAAGCCCGGGCCAGGCGCTGCCAAGCTGCTCTCCAAACTTGAGGCCCATGAGTTCCATCCCGTCAAAGCCGTAGCCTTCGGGACTGATGTCACCTTCTGCACCATTGACGAACAGGACGGTCGGATCAGCCTCCAGGCCTAGCTCGCGCGTCCTCGAGACGAGGAGCTTTTCGGCATGGCGCTCGATGGCCCCGGGAGTGTCGGCACTCATCTCAAGGCAGTCCTGGCCGATCGAAACTCCGTGTACCGGCAGGTTGACGAGGCCGCCCAGCCAGCGCCCGTCCATGGAGCGGGCAAACAGGGCGTGGGCCGTGCGATCCACGACGTGATCGGAGCGGCGGCGATTGCGCTGGATGCCCGAGGCCTCAAAGCGTGTCGAAAAAACCTCCACCGGTTCGAGCCTGGAGATCGCAAGCCTCACCGCCTCGACCGTCTGCTCCAGCCACCAGGCATGGAACTTCCTGTGGAAAAGATCCATGGCCATGATCACCCAGAATGGGTTGTTGGAAAGGGCTCCTGGTCCGCTGTGGGTGTGCGTGCCCGAGATCATGAGCTCGGAGCGGCGGTAGCCCAGCGACTCGAGGCGCGAGGCGATCGCCTCATGCATCTCCATGGTGATACCGACGACATCCATCCCGATGAAAAGGACCTTGCGTACGTCCTCGCCCTCGCCCTCTTCAAGGTGCACTGCCTTGATGCGGATCGGGTCGTGGATCCCGGTGTGGGGGCGGAGCAGGTGCGCATCCCTGTTCTTGAACCATTCACTGAAGGGAGCGCGCCGCGCACCTCCGCCAAATCCGCCCAGCGCCACCTGGTAGGGCGGCTTGATCTCGACATCGGCGATCCCGGCACGCCAGCCGGCCCAGGCCTCCGATCCCCCCAGGTCCGGGACGAAACCAAAAATCAATCCGACGAGGACGAAACCCCGGAAACCCGTTGGCAATAACCGCATTGCCCCAGTCTAAGGCCTCCCTCAGGGGGAAAAAGAGGCAGCTTTTGCCCAGTAGGCAACGGCCGGATAGCCCGCGACCCAGGCCCAGAAAAAACGGTTGAGGCCAAAAAGCCAGACATTGGCCAGATGAAAGAGCACCCCGAGGCCAAGCACCATCGGGGCAGTCCCCTCCACAAAAAAGACGATCGGAAAACCGAGTTCAAATCCCATCACCATCCAGGCGGCGAGCACACGGAACGCCGGAACCTCCATCGCCTCGCGCGCCAGCACCGGGACGCCGTACTGCTCAAAGCCCAGAATCCCCCGGAGGACGCTCCCATCGCGCCATTCCTGCCTCACGATCTTGATCCACCCCGAGACGGCGTAGGATGCAGCCACCTGGAAGGCAATCCATGCGAGGCACACTTCGCGAGCCCAGCTCCCCGGGTCAAACCCTGAGCCAAGGGCAAGCGGGAGCGCGACCTGGATCGTCATCGAATCACTGCCCCCGTTGTAGCTCCCGCCAAATCGCGTGCTGATCATCATGGAGCTCACCAGCATCGCCCCCAGGACCATCGACTGCTGCAGGCCGGAAGCCAGCACCGGTGCCAGAAGGCAGGCCACGAGCCTGAGGCCAAGGATATAGCGCGTGGGTACTGCGTGGGCCCTCGTCCACACTGCACCTGCCCCACCCGGCAGGAATGCTCGGCGCACTTCCAAAAGCTCGAGCGTCTGGACAAGGACCGAAACGGCAAGCAGCGTGGTGCAGAGTTCAAACACGAATGCGGCCCCCGGATGTCCCACCTGCCGGCCTCATGACGGGAGAGACGAGGATATTTTCCCCTTCGCCGGTGATCCTGAATTGAAAGGACCTGCCGCCTGCCCGCGAGCTGCAGAGGTTTCGGACAAGCCCGTAATTTTCGGACGAAGCCGGCAGCGTCCCTCCCTCGGGCAGTTCATTGATCTCCATCACGAGCCTCTCAAGCACGGTCTGGAGAGCAAGATGGAGGTTTCCCTCCGGATTGAAAAAAAGGTGCCGCAAACCGCGGCGCGGCGGCACCAGTACAGGGTGCCAATCCCACTCGCCCTCGAAGCGCATCGAGAGAGCGGGAAGCCAGCCAGCCGTTTCGAAAAAACGCCACGACGGCACCAGTGTCCGCAACAGTCCTCTCATCACTGTCCCAGCCCGCGACAAACGGGTTTGCTTCCGAGGCTTGGATTCCAGTAGCTACCGGCACCCGGATCCGGAAGTGGCCTGGGTTCGAGCACGCGCGCCATGAAGCAAGTGTACTTCGAAAGTTCGCGGTCAGTCTTGAGATTGTAGGAAGCCTCCGAAAAAGGCACGTCCCGGATCCTGGCGAACTCGCCCTGCGCCCCCTTGCGACCATAGATCCGCACCACGCGGCGCGACCCCTCTCCCGGGACAGGGCTGGGCGCGACTCCGCCCGGCCCCACTTCCAATCGAATGGATTCTGCCAGTCCGCTCTGTGTGCGCTCATAGACCAGTGACACTCCGCTTGGATAATGGGAGCGCAAAGTCGGATCACCCATGAGCGAGTGGGAGACTTCATTGAGCCTTTCATTGGTGCTCAGCCGGCCCGCCTCGCCGAGCGACTCTCCCCAGCCCACTCCGTGCAGAAGCCAGTTCTGCGTGTAAAACGAGGCCAAGCCCCACTCCCCGCTCTGGACCGGATTGGGATCCAGGGCCACGAGCGGAGCGCGAAGGACATTGAGCGGAAAATTCCAGTCGCCGAGGTAGCTTCCCATCAGGCTATAGAAGGTCACCCTTCGCTTGACCCTGGATCGCTGGAGGTGGTCGCGCGGGTCCCAGGTATTGAAACCTTTGGCATCACCCGACCCCATGGCAATCGAGTTGTACGCTCCCCATCCACGGTGCTGGGACCAGAGGAAGCTCGCCGCATTGCTCACCGAAACGAAGTGGTCGACACCCTTGCCCGCACCAGCTGCGATGACCCATCTTTGGGGAGCCTGGCTGCGGAGATCCTGGCCCAAATCGCCTACGCTTGGAAATCCATCCGTGTAGGTGACGAGCGTCTGCTCCGAGGGTCGAAAGACACCCGTCTTGAAGGCGTGCAGCTTGAGCAGATAGTTCTTGATCAACTGCACCTCGGAGACTCCCGTGGCCTCAAATCCCCGAAAATCCACTCTGCCCAGTGCAAGCGCCGCCTCACCGTCCCTGGGCAGGAAGACCTGGTCAAATTTGCCGTCACCGGGAGTATTGAGATTCTGGGCCGGTGGCTGCGAGTTCCATCCATTCAGGCACTTTTCGGGCGGAAGATGCCCATCAACCTGGGTGTCAGTCCATGAACCCTTGAGGTCCGAGTAGAAGTAATCCGAGGGCCAAGCCCCGTAGTGGTCGCAATGACCATCGATCCGCTGACCCACTCCCGAATAGGGAATCGGGATCTGGCCGACCAGAAAGAGTGAAGTGAGCCTCGCGCCGGTTGAGTCCATCCGCCGGTAGACCTCGGCAATCCCCCCCTTGACGTTCTTGGGTGCATCACTGCGGGCAACCGAGCGCAGCTCCACCGGCCAATAACCGTCCTGGATGGCATCCAGGGAGTAGCGCGCAAGCTCGTTACCCAGCTCCTCCCTCAACGCCCCATCCACGAGGATGAGCAGTCCTCCGCGGGACTCGATCGGCTGGGCGTCCCACGCCGACGACGCATAGTGAATCCTTCGGGCCATGCCGCCCTCCTGCAAACGATAGACGTAGCGTCCTCCCGCCTGCACAGTCCGGTCTTCGTATTCGCCCGTGAAAGAGTCAGCCATCAAGGACCAGTCGCGCTGCCCCGGCGAGCGCCGATGGAGGACTCCCACTCCAACGAGCGGACCCCGGAATTTGATCCGAATGGAGGGCAGCGAGCCGGTTCCAGCCTTCTCAGAAACGAGGAGGCGGGGATCCCTCCATTCACCTTGCAGGCTCCCCAGCCTGCTGCAGGGCATGGAAAGATCCGTCGCAACCCTTTCACGCACAAAAAGCGGACACTCCCCTCGGTGTCGGATGGAGTTCGACATGCGAGGACTCGCGCAGCCCTCTTTTCCCATCGCTGCAATCTGCTGCCGGGTGAAGGTCATGACACGATTTTGTTCGGAGCAGTCACATTGGTACACATCCACGGCCTGGATCTGCTCAGGGACCGGATCGTTGAACCAGCCGCACGAGAGCCTGGGAGGAACAGGGACATCCCATTTGGAAAACAGGATTTTTGTTTCTCCCGCGCTCAGGCTGTCGCCGAACCTGGGGAGCTCCAGCGCAAGCCTGAGCTGGACGGCACCTGCGGGACGACACCCCGAATCGAGCCGGTAAGGCCGCTCGGCGGAGGGCGGCCAAATCATGCGGACAAACAAATCCACCGGATGGCTGCGCCCCGGCTCCAGTGTAAAATCCTTCCAAGCCGGCAGCTTCGAAGCATCGATCGCGGAGACTGCAGCCTGATCCATGAAGTTCTGCACGCCCTTGAGCGAGAGAGTTCCAGCGCCGGCATCCAGGGCGAGGGGCTGTTTGCAGGAACCATCCGCGTAAAGCGACACCTCGGCTGCAACGCCCTTCTGCGCAAGATCAGGTGCGGGATTGAATCCGGGAAGGCGAAGCCTCAAGCCGGTGCCGGTGGCGCCGCCACCCAGGATCGTGGGCGGATCGCCCTTCAAGACCAACTTGGCACCCAGGAGCACGAGGGGATTCCCCCTCGCCAGGCAGGGGGTGACTTCTTTGGAGCCCCTAAATCCCTGGACCCAAAACTCAGAAAGGATCCTCTGAAACGGATTCGTCATCACGGGTTCCCGCGCACCGAACAGATTCTTTTCCTGGGTGCTGGTCAGGCTAAACAAAACCTTGCTGCATTGTGCGTCCGAGAAGAATCCGACCCGATCCAGCCGCGCCCCGAATCGGACCTGGGCGCGCATCCGTGAGGGGATCGCAGCCGGATTGGCCGGATCCACCACCGGCTCCAGGCTTTCGATCCCGACCTGGCCATCCATCGGGACCGACTGGACGGCAGTCGGTACACCGCCCGCCTGGTTCGGAGTTTGGGTGACGGCTGCTCCGGAGATCGTCACTCCAGGCTGCTGCACGGGAGTTCCACCCTCGAGGGCAAGCCCCCTCAGGGGAAGGAGGGCCGTGATCACCCAACCCAGAAGTCCCAAATTCATGGTCAAAACCTCGAAGCCTTGAGTCTACGGGCGGGGAGCCCACTCTAAAATGGGTCGAGACCGACACACCTGTGGTAGTTTTGAGGCCAATGGAAACCTCGCTTTACGACAGCATGGGCGGACACGAGGGAATCGTCGCACTCGTCTCCGAGTTCTATCGCCTGATGGATACGCTCCCCGAAGCTGCTGGAATTCGGAAGATGCATCCGGCAGATCTCTCTGAAAGCCGCGACAGGCTCGTGGATTTTTTGTCGGGCTGGGCGGGCGGCCCGCCCCTTTACCAGCAAAAGCACGGCAACCCCATGCTCCGCTACCGCCACCTCCCCTTCTGGATCGGCGACTCGGAGCGTGACCAGTGGATGATGTGCATGGAGCGCGCGCTTGCGGCGATGCCATGGAACGAAACTCTCAAGCAGGATCTAGCCTCGGCCTTCAAGCGGGTGGCCGACCACATGCGAAACGCGGAGCAAAAGATGCAGACCCAGGACAAGAAGCTCAAGTTCATCAAAAAATCCAACGGCTCGCATTGGGTGGGAGACGGATTCCCCGTGCGCAATATCTTTTCGTACGACGACATCGCCGAGGAGATCTCTCCATTCCTGCTTTTGGATTACGCGGGCCCGCGTGAATTCCCCGCCTCTCCTGGTGCCAAAAAGCGCCGCGGCGTGGGTGAGCATCCGCACCGCGGCTTTGAGACCGTCTCGATCATCTACCAGGGCGAAGTCGAGCATCGCGATTCAGCAGGTGGCGGCGGGATCATCGGCCCGGGCGATGTGCAGTGGATGACGGCTGCGCGAGGTGTCGTGCATTCCGAATTCCATGGCCCCGACTACACAGCCAAGGGCGGCCCTTTCCACATGGTCCAGCTCTGGGTCAATCTTCCTGCGCGCGACAAGATGACCGATCCTCGCTACCAGTCGATTGTGTCGAGCCAGATTCCGGTCGTGGAGCTTCCCGGAAACTCAGGTCGCGTGCGCGTGATTGCGGGCGAGTGCCTGGGTTCCAAGGGTCCTGCCCTCACCTTTACGCCGATGAATGTCTGGGACATCGACCTTGCTGCCGGCTCGCAGTCAGGTTTTGCAGTCACCGAGGGCCACACCACCTGCGTGCTGGTGCTCCAGGGACGCCTCCGAGTGGCCGGACAGGAAATTGCCGCGGCCGGGATGGCCGTGTTCGGCCCCTCGGGCACGCGCTTCTCGATGGAAGCCATCACCGAGTGCAAACTCCTGTTCTTGAACGGTCAGCCTTTGGACGAGCCGGTCGTGGGCTATGGTCCGTTCGTCATGAATACCGAAGAAGAGATCCGGCAAGCCTTCCGCGACTACCAGAGCGGCAAGATGGGCAAGTTGGACTGATTCAGCGGCTCTCGGCGACCCTGGGAATCCAGATCCGCATTGGATTTCCATCTGGCATGGCCCTGACTTCGGACTCCTTGTATTCGACCCGATTCAAGGGCGTCACGGAGAGCTTGTTTTGGACTGCGGCCAGAATCTTCGAATTGAGCTCTGCCCGGGTTTCAGACTCACCCGCAGTCCTAGCAAGCCTTGAGTTGAGGACACGCGCCTCTGCTAGCACTGACTCAGCGTCGCGAAACGACTCTGACTCAAAGTACTCCACTCTCTCGCGTGCCTGCGAAAGATCCTCAAATCCGGATACAACTTCACGCGGCTCGGCTGTTGGCTCTTGGCGCTGATCCCGTACAGGGATCGGTGCTGGGGCAGTGGCGAGGTCCACCCCGGACCCCGCCACCGCCTGCGCATCCGAGACTTCGCGCTGACTGTGATCCTGCGAAACCACCCTGATCACTAGGGAGACCATGACGATGGCTACAAATCCCGAAAGCGCGCGTCCCATATCGACACCTCAAAACCGCTGCAAAGGGTTGGCCTCACGACCGCCAGAGTACATCCCAAGGGAACCGGAGATCTCACTCGGGTACAACCATGCGGCATCCGTCCAGTAAGTTCTGTTGCCACAGAGGCTCACCTTTGACCCCAGGACCCATTTGACCAAGCAACCTCGGCCCGTCACTGGATTTCCACCGATCTGGTGCCTGGGAGCGACATTCCCCTTGTCATCAATATACTGCCGCTCAAGCAGGTGATTGCCCTGCTCAACCGCATCTACGAACACCGCTCCCTTGGCATAGTAGCTCTGGAAAGCCGGCACGTCCCTGTGGAGCGGGCCATAGTTGATGTCGTAGCTGCCATAAGTATTGAGGCGCGGAAACTGCTCCGTGAAGCCCGACATCACGCTTTTCCCACGGCTGTAGCCATTCTCTTCTGAATAGCTCCACTCCCCGGAGGAAAAATAACAGAGCGTAGTGAACAGCGTGCGGAACCTGCGCCGCTCACCGTATGACAGGTCCCGTTTGGCCCATGTATCCAGATCCTGCACCGTCAACTGCTCCCGACCGAGGCGATCCGTGATCATCCGGCCGGGCGCTCCATGGGCGGAAAAGAAGGCGTCCACGCTGTCGTGCCGACTCAATGCCGCCTTGAGGGAGCTGAGAAGCTTCTCTTTGGCCATATCCTGGCTGCGAGCAACATAGATCTGAGTGTACTTGCTTCCACCCGTCTCAAAGACCCGGTCCATGGCGGCAAACATCATATTGGATACGATCACCCTAAAATGGGGCTGCAATTCGGACGGCAGTCCACTCATGATGCCCATGCCGACGACCGCCCCATTATAGTCGTATTCACCCGGCTCGACGAACAGGACCAACGCTTTTCCGCCACGGAACTTGGTGTCGCGGACCTTGTCACCGCAATCCACGTCCATCCGCCGCCATTTCCTGGACTTGCAAACATCCGCAAAATGATCCCCAGGAGTCTCAAAAGTGAGCTGCGAGCTGCAGCCCACCATGCCACTCGAGAAAAGTACGGTTGCAAGCACTCCCATCAGCCTGCTGGAGTTCATGCGCCACCTACCTTGAGACAGCCGTAGTTGGCCCCGAGATCACCTTCCATGATGACCTTCTCGGCGTCACAGGTCGCCTTCACCGGAAAGAGTCGACCCCGCATGTCCCCGGCTGCCACATCAGTGGGCAGGATGAACTGCGTCGATACCAGGAGCGACAGTAGCCAGAAGAGAAGTTTCATTAGAGAGTCCCCCTGGGTCCCAACATAGCAGCGGGCGTGCCGACAAGGGCTCCGCGGAGGGCTGAAGCCCACATGATCGAAACGTTTCGCAAACTATGGATGCAGCTGTAAACAGATTGGACAGCGATTTCGAAGAACTTTTGCTCACTCGTCGAACCCTTGGACACAATTCAACCACTGAAAGTACCAAGGGGCTCAGGGCCAATCATTTTCACGATAAGGAGAAGACCCAGGCTTAGTCTTGTCCGAGCTTGAGCCACGCCTTCCGCTCTCGCGGGCTGTAATGCTCGATAGCGTACCTGAGCATCGTGCGGGGCATGCGCGCTCCATGGCGAATCAAGAACTTCGTCAGCCTCGCGCGATCCCGCTTGCCCATCTCACGCAGCATCCAGCCCGTGGCCTTGTGCATGAGATCTTCGTGATCACCCAATAGCTCGGCTGCAAACTCCGTCACGACTTCAAACCGGTTCGCCCGGATCCAGGCCAGCGTCGAGACGATCGCAATCCTCCGGTCCCAGAGCAGCTTGGAGCCAAGTCGACGCCTGAGCTGCGGGAGCCCGGTGGGATTCTCGAGACTCCACACGCCGGTGATCCACGGCGCTGATACATCGACCAGGTCCCAGTTATTAATGAAGCGCGTATGCCGGAGATAGGCCGTATGGATCTCGCGACGCCTGCGCGTGCTCGCGCGCTCGAACTCATCCATCCAAAGAAGGAGCGCCAGCATCCGTGCCTCGTGGCAGGGGCTGCGGATGAGCTTCAGGATCTCGGCGTGCTCCATCCCTCGGAGCTCACGCGCGAGGCGCCGGATCTCGGGCATGGTCACGCCCAGGAAACGGTCCCCTTCGCCATACTCGCCCGGACCCGTCTTAAAAAACCCCATGAGCACGCGAGCTTTCGCTGGCCTGCCTAGCTTTCGAATTGCCGTCTCTGCCGCTCGGGCGGTATTCTTTGGATTCAAGGGAATCCCTTTCTACCATGAACTACCCCCACCTCCTCAAGCCACTGGACCTCGGTTTCACCACCCTCAAGAACCGGGTGGTCATGGGCTCGATGCACACGGGCCTGGAAGAAGAAAAAAACGGGTTTGAGCGGCTTGCCGCCTACTACGCCGAGCGCGCCAAAGGAGGCGTGGGTCTCATCGTCACAGGCGGTATTGCCCCCAACTTTCAGGGAAGGGGGGCGCCCTTTGCCGCCCAGCTCAGCTGGCCGTGGCAGGTCGCGCGCCACCGCAGGGTGACCGATGCCGTCCATGCCGCCGGCGGCAAGATCGCCATGCAGATCCTGCACACGGGCCGCTACGCCTACCATCCATTTGGCGCCGCACCCTCGCGCATCCAGTCCCCGATCACGCCGTTCAAGCCCTGGGCGCTCTCCAAGTGGGGCATCGAACGCACGATCCGGGACTTTGTCCGATGCGCATCCCTCGCCCAAAAGGCTGGCTATGACGGCGTCGAAGTCATGGGTTCCGAAGGCTACCTGATCAATCAGTTCATTGCTTCGCGCACCAACCACCGCACTGACGAATGGGGTGGGTCCTACGAAAACAGGATCCGACTCCCCGTGGAAATCGTCAGGCGTGTGCGCGAACGCGTGGGCCCGAACTTCATCATCATCTATCGGCTCTCGATGCTCGATCTCGTCGAAGGCGGAAGCAGCTGGGAAGAAGCCATCCAACTCGGTCGCGCGATCGAAAAGGCCGGCGCCACGATCATCAATACGGGCATTGGATGGCACGAAGCCCGGATTCCCACCATCGCAACGAGCGTCCCTCGCGCAGCCTTTACCTCCATCACCCGCAAGATGAAGGGTGAACTCAAGATCCCGCTCATCACGAGCAACCGGATCAACATGCCCGAAGTCGCCGAAAGCATCTTGGAGCGCGGGGACGCTGATCTGGTATCGCTTGCGCGCCCGATGCTCGCCGACCCGGAGTTCGTGAATAAGGCGGCGCAGGGGCGCTCGCAGGAAATCAACACCTGCATCGCCTGCAACCAGGCGTGCCTGGACCATGTTTTTTCGGCCAAGCTTTCTTCGTGCCTGGTCAACCCCAAGGCCTGCCGCGAGACCGAGCTCGTCTCGCGCCCCGCACCTCGGACCAAGCGCATTGCGGTCGTGGGCGCAGGCCCGGCGGGCCTTGCCTTTGCGACGGAAGCCGCCTCGCGCGGGCACTCGGTGACACTGATCGATTCGGCCGCTGAGATTGGCGGTCAGTTCAATCTCGCAAAGAAAATCCCGGGCAAGGAGGAGTTCCACGAGACGCTCCGCTACTACTCAAGCCAGCTCACTCGCCACAAGGTGAGGGTCGGGCTCAAGACGCGCGCTACGGCCGAGTCACTTGCATCCGGAAGTTTCGACGAAGTCGTGCTTGCCACCGGGGTCAGGCCCCGCATGCCCTCTCTTCAAGGCATCACCCACCGCAAAGTGGTGAGTTACTATGACGTGCTCACGGGAGCAAAGCCCGTGGGCCAGACAGTCGCCATCATCGGTGCCGGCGGAATTGGATTTGATGTGGCCGAATTCCTTTTGCATGAGCGCCACTCGGAGGATCCTGAGCCTCAGACGCCCGAAGCGTTCTTCAAGTATTGGGGCGTGGACTCAAAGGTCTCTTCGCGCGGCGGGATCGAAGGCGTGAAGCGCGAGATCCCCAAGGCCCCCCGCAAGATCCACCTCCTGCAGCGCAAGGAAGGCAAACCCGGAGCGGGCCTCGGCAAAACGACGGGCTGGATCCACCGCGCTTCGCTCAAGGACATGGGGGTCGAGATGTGGGGCGGAGTCACTTACCGCCACGTCGATGATCAGGGCCTGCACCTCACCCGCGATGGCAAGAACCTCACCCTTGCCGTGGACACCATCGTGATCTGCGCCGGGCAAGATCCGCTTCGTGAGCTCGAAGCAGGCCTCAAAGCCAAGGGCATCACTCCGCACCTCATTGGCGGGGCTGATGTGGCGGCCGAACTCGACGCCAAGCGCGCCATCGAGCAGGGCACCCTGCTTGCGCTAAAAATTTGACGCAAAGCTCAACCAAAAGGGAACGGATCCCTCTGCCGATAAGCAGGCATGATGCGTCTGACTCTCATGTTTGCGATGGCGATGGCTTCACTGGTGCACTCCCTCCCCGCCCGGGCATCGACCTGTGGTGAGGGAGCGAATCAAGGGGCATTCCAGCAAATCACGGATCTCGCGATGCAGATGCGCAAGGTGGGTGGCCATTACCTCGCCAAGCCGCAGGATCTTGCGGGTGAGGCACTCAACTCCGACGCCGTTCACGCAACGCTCGACCAGACCTTCCCCTTCACCAACGAAGATAACTGCAACACGACCCAGTCCAAGAAGGATCCCGTCAGCCCGGGATGGGGATCAGCAAGTTACTTTGTCTGCACGGACGGCTCCATCAGCTTTGATCAGCCCGATTCAGAAGGATGGAATGGATATGAGGGCTTCTGCGGGCAAACAGCGGTGACGAACGTGGCAGCGATGCTCTGCGGCCGCAGCTTCGATCCTAAAAAAGTCGATCGATACGAATCCGACTA
>CAZDSX010000027.1:0-430 GCA_964508305.1 uncultured Bacteriovorax sp. | reverse complement strand
GGCCCCGGCTCCTCGCCCGACACCCTGGTTAGCGCTGCAAACCAGATCTTCGATGAGTCCCCCCAGTGCTCCGACTACAAGTGGAGCAGGTCTTGGAAGAACGAGGGCTCGTACTGGTGGTACCCAAGCGACTTCCTGCGCAACCTCAAGAACACGCTCTACAGCACGAGCAAGCCCACGATCAACCGCAAGCGGCGTGCCGCTGACGGCGGCGGAACCTACATCATGAGACCCGTCCCCATCCTGCTCGAGAAGGGCCTGGGCTACCACTGGGTGACGGTGGTCGACATCATCGACAACTCAAAGGGCTGCAAGGTCATTCTCAACACCTGGGGCCGCCAGAAGTCCATGTCCTGCAGCGATCTCGCCAAGTACGCAAACACCGCGGGGCTGGGTTACAACTTCCTTTCGTGGAAGTAACCCTCACCAC
>CAZDSX010000026.1:34212-37163 GCA_964508305.1 uncultured Bacteriovorax sp. | reverse complement strand
CGACGGCCCGAACGTCAAGAAGGGCAAGAACAAGATGGACCTCGCGGACCAGCTCCGCGCCGACATCCGCAACTTCCTCAAGGACAACGGCTGTGACCGCGCCGTGATGGTCTGGTGCGCTTCGACCGAAGTGTACTGCCCGCCTTCGGCCGTCCATCAGTCGCTCAAGGCTTTCGAAGAAGGCCTCAAGAACAACGATCCGGCGATCTCTCCTTCGCAGATCTACACCTACGCAGCGCTCAAGGAGCGCGTGCCGTACGCAAACGGCTCGCCCAACGTCTCGGTTGAGATGCCCTGCCTGATCGAGCTCTCCAAGGAAATGGGAACCCCGATCTGCGGTTCCGACTTCAAAACCGGCCAGACGCTCCTCAAGACCGTCATCGCTCCGGGCCTCCGCAACCGCCAGCTCGGCGTCAACGGCTGGTACAGCACCAACATCCTCGGCAACCGCGACGGCGAAGTGCTCGATGATCCGGGCTCCTTCAAGTCCAAGGAAGTCTCCAAGACCGGCGTGCTCGGCGACATCTGCTCGTCCGAGATGTACCCCGAACTTTACAGCGACATCCACCACGTGGTGCGCATCAACTATTACCCGCCCCGTGGCGACAACAAGGAAGGCTGGGACAACATCGATATCTTCGGATGGCTCGGCTATCCGATGCAGATCAAGGTCAACTTCCTCTGCCGCGACTCCATCCTCGCAGCTCCACTCGTCCTCGACCTGGCGCTGTTCATGGACCTCGCAGCCCGCGCCAACATGCGTGGCATCCAGGAATGGCTCTCGTTCTACTTCAAGGCTCCGGTCGCAGCACCGGGCCTCAAGGTCGAACATGACCTCTCCGTCCAGCTCCTCAAGCTCGAGAACACGCTCCGCTTCTTCACCAACGAAGAGCTGATCAATCACCTCGGCCTGACCCACTACGGCGTGGACGAGAGCGAAGCCAAGTAAGACGAAGCGAAGCAATCGGTTTTTTATCCGAGTAAAACGGGCCGCTTTACGGTATGCTCAGGCCTACCGGGGCGGCTCGTTTCAATTTTGCAACCCGGTAGGGGAGACATGGAATGCTCACAGAGATGACGCTCGATTTGATCTACGCACTCACGCTGCTGGCCATTGCGGCGGGTATTGCCCTGATCTATGGCCTTCGCGTCCTGATTCGCGGCAAGGCGCAGTTTGATCGCGTCGACAAGCAGGGAGCCAGTGCGTTGCTCGGCAAGGGTGCGATGGAAGGTGCCTACTGGAGCCTGCAGCCCGTGGCCCGCTTGCTGATCTTCCTCAAGATCACTCCCAACCAGATTTCCTGGCTCTCGCTTGGGTTTGCCGTGGCCACCGGACTTTGCCTGGCCGTCGGTCACTTTGGGTTCGGCGCGGTTTTCGCGACCATTTCGGCATTTCTCGACACGCTCGACGGCATGGTCGCGCGCCTCACCGGCGTCTCGTCGGATGCGGGCGAAGTGCTCGACGCCACGGTCGATCGCTACGCCGAGTTCCTGTTCCTCGGCGGACTTGCCTATTACTACCGCGAAGTGCCAGCGCTGCTCGTGATCACGCTTTTTGCGCTCATGGGTTCCTTCATGGTGAGCTATTCCTCGGCCAAGGCCGAGGCGATGAATGTTTCGCCCCCCAAGGGTTCGATGCGCAGGCCTGAACGTGCCGTGTACCTGACGCTGGGCGCGCTCTTTTCGCCGATCACGATCCCGGTTTTCGAGACCGTCCGCCCCTACGGCATTGCCATCGGTCATCCGATGGTGATGGCAGTGGGAATGGTGGCACTCCTGGCCAATGTCTCGGCCATCGAGCGGATGTGGGCGATTGCCCGCGCCATTCGCAAGCGCGAGAAGGCAGTGGCACTCACGGCAACGGAAGAGGAGAGTGCAGCCACGATCTCCAAGTCCGTGGCTCCGGCCTCGGCCTCTTCAAAGACCCGCTGAGATTTTCCGTGAACCAGGCCCCGTTTTTAAAGACCTTCTCCAAGGCCCAGCTGGCCTCGATCGCCGCGACCTGCGTCGACTTCGGACTGCTCGTGCTTTTGGTGGAGCTGGGCGGCCTTTGGTACGTCGCTGCGACTGCGCTGGGGGCTGCTGCCGGCGCCGTGACCAACTTTTCGATCAACCGCTACTGGAGCTTTGAGGCGACCTCATCCCGCTGGGAGGGGCAGGCCCTGCGTTACGCGCTCGTGTCGGGTGGAAGCCTTCTCCTCAACACGGCAGGCGTATTTGCCCTGACCGAGGCTTTGGGCACTCCCTACCAGGCCTCCAAGGTGGTTTCGGCCCTCCTCGTGGGCTGGCTTTTCAACTACCCGCTGCACCGCGGTTTTGTCTTTTCGTCAACTTCTTCGCAGTAGGCGGGGGCCTCGCCGCTACGCTAAGATAGCGGGCATGTCCAAGCTCAAGGTCCTGCTTCTCGAGAACATTCACGCCACCGCACGCGACATCTTTGCCTCCGAAGGATGCGAAGTGGAGTCCCTCTCCGAGGCGCTCCCCGAGGACAAGCTCATTGCCAAGATCCGGGATGTGAACATCCTCGGCATCCGGAGCAAGACCCAGGTCACCGAGGCTGTCTTTGCCGAGGCGAAGAACCTCATCACCATGGGCGCCTTTTGCATCGGCACCAACCAGATCGAACTCCAGTCGGCAAAAATCCGGGGCATCCCGGTTTTCAACGCTCCGTTTGGCAATACACGCAGTGTTGCCGAGATGGCCATTGCCGAGATCATCATGCTTTCGCGCAGGCTTGGCCAGCGCAACATCGAGATGCACCAGGGGATCTGGAACAAGGTCTCCAAGGAGTGCTACGAGATCCGCGGCAAGACCCTGGGGATCATCGGCTATGGCAATATTGGCTCGCAGGTCTCGACCATTGCCGAGAACCTTGGGATGCGGGTCGTATTTTACGACATCGTCTCCAAGCTCCCGCTCGGCAACGCCCGCGGCTGCAGCACGATGGCCGA
>CAZDSX010000026.1:29240-34112 GCA_964508305.1 uncultured Bacteriovorax sp. | reverse complement strand
AATGACTTCCAGACTCCGCTTCGCGGGATCTCGAACGTGATCCTGACCCCGCACATTGGAGGCGCCACCGAGGAGGCGCAGGCCCAGATTGGCGAGGAAGTTCCCACGGCGCTCCTTCGCTACCTCAAGACGGGGAGCACGCTTCGGGCGGTGAACTTTCCAGAGCTCGATCTCCCATTCAGTCCTACCGCGCACCGGATCTTGAACGTCCACAAGAACGTCCCGGGCGTGCTTCGCGAGATCAACCGCATCGTCTCGGATCTTGGAGCGAACATCGGTGCGCAGGGGCTCGCAACCGACAGTGATATCGGCTACCTGCTCCTGGATACCGACAAGGCGCTCTCAGGCGAAGTAAAGCAGGCCATCGAAGGCCTCAAAAGCTCGATCAAGACGCGGATTTTGTACTGATCTCACTACCGAGGGTGGCTTGCGCTGGCTTTGCCGATATAAGGCGCGATCACGGACGAAAAGATCACGTCTTCGCCTCGGCAGCCCTGCTCCCTGCAGAAGCGCGCCTTGAGGCAGCGACCGTGCCGGTCGAAGTCGTCCTCGCCGCGCACGATGATGCCCTCAAGCTCGTTGGTCCTGGCATTGAAGACCGGGCTTCCTGAGTTGCCACCAAACGTATCGAGGTTGGCGACAAAAAAGCCCGCCTGCTCGACCACCCTGCGGACCTTGGCGCCATCGGCGAGCTTGGCGGGGAGGCCCAGCGGATGGCCGATGACAAAGAGCTCGTCTCCCTTGCGGACGTGGGGGCCGCGATTGAGCCTGACCGGTGCGTGGTTATGGACCGGTCGATCGAGCTTGAAGAGGGTGAAGTCGGGCCCTGATTCGCTGAATTGGCGCTCCACGATGGTGCGGCAGGAGTAGATGTCTTCGTGCGGCCTGTGGGTGGGGTCCCAGTCCGTGCCCTCGTAGCGGTAACCGAAGACCACCTTGGTGAAAAAACAATCCACCATCCCGCGCACGCAATGGGCAGCCGTGAGCACCAGGTTGGGTGCCACCAGTACTCCCGAGCAGGAAGCCATGGACGGCTGGTCGAGGAATCGCTCGGTTGAACAAAGTTCCGGGAATCCGTCGCGGAGGCTCGCACCCAAGAGCTGTCCACGGTGGATGTTCTTGCTTCTAAAGAGCGCCACGGTCGAATCCGCAAGAGCTGCCCAGTCGGCTCGCTTCACCTCGTGGATGTCACGGCGCGAGTCGTCTCCATAGACCACCATGCCCGTGACCGACTCATCCGAGTAAGCGGGGGAGTGTGCCGGGACGAGGACAGCGGCCGCTGCGATGGAGAGGGCGAGGATTTTAGCGATCACCCTGGGCTCCCATTCCCTTGCAGTACCTGGAGGCATGGTCCGCCTTGCTGCAAAATTCCTTGAGGCTCTCGATCATGACGTTGTTTTCGGAGTCGAGCTCCGGAGAGACGCGCACGAGGCCCAGCACGTCGCTCCTCTCGGTTGCCTCAGGAGTCGAGAGCGTCTCCCTCCAGGGGGCAAATCGAAGCTCGCGGGCACCGTTTGCCTTGCGGCGGATCTCGATGAACTTGGGTGTCGAGACGTAGTCCTCGGCATAGAAGTTTGCATCCCAGAGGAGGATCCGGCCGGTGCCGTCCTCGTTCAGCTCGACTCCATTGGCCATCGCCGAGTGGATGTCGGCCGATCCTCCCAGGAACGAGGTCACCGTCACGGCGGCCGTGAACAGGATCTTGGGAAGTTCGCCGCGCCCAATGCGGGCCTGGAGCTCAGTGGTGAGGGCCGTGATGGCCTGCTCGTCCATCTCGTCGGTCGATGACCAGAAGGTCGAGAGGCTCTGGCTCGAGACGGCACGGTTCGCCCATGCCGTCATGCTGTGGAGTTTGAGGTACATCTCGATTTCTGGAATGGCAGTGAACTCACGCAGGTTGGCGAAGCCCGGAATCACGGTGGCCTGGCCCCTCATGATCGAGTCGATGCGCTTTTCGTAAAAGCGGAACCACTCTTCGTTCCCTGCAAGGCCATTGGGGATGTAGCGAGGGGCCGGGGCCGAGGGATCAAAGAAGGCGAGGATCGAGAAGTAGCGATTCACCGTCGTGAAGCCCCAGCAAAATCCAAACTTCCGGTCGGCAATCCCCATGAATTCGTAATCCGAATTCACCAGCGTCGGGCTGTCGTGGATGGTCTGTGATCCAAAATCGTGCCGGCTGCGGTGGATCTGCAGCAGGGCAAGGTCAGGAGAGTTCTGTCTTACTTTGCTTCGATAGCTTGCGGCATGGTGTTGGACGGCCTTTTTGACCATGCGAAACGGCGAGGTCAGCATCTTGAAGACACCGGTCCGGGCTCCCAGGTCCTGCTGGTGGACGAAGCTCTTGAGTTCAAGACGGTACCCAGTTTGGGGCGAGGGGTCGTGCTCTCCAGGAGAGCGGGAGATGTCCGCCTCGTGGGGTGTAGGAAGCCCGAGCGCAGTCTGAGTCCGGCCCAGATCTCCATTCTTGTACACGACCGGCCATCCTCCCATTCGGTAGAGAGGAGTCCCTTGACCCGGGGTGGGTTGGGCACCTCCTCCGGCCAGAGCAGTCAGAGGCAGGCTTGCGAGAAGGAGGGCGGCCGGAAGGAAGAAAGGCTTCTGCATGATGCGCGGCTTTATATTAGACCCGGTGCGTTATGGCAAATGTCACTGAAATCATTGAATTTTTTAGGTACGGCGAGTGCAGGCTAAGGCAGGATGGGCAAGTCTCGCTCCGCTTATGGCATTGAAGTGCAAATCCCGGTTCAGGGCTCCATCCTCCGAGCACTGCTCGAGGTCCCGCCTGAGCGTTCGGGCTGGGTGGTGTTTGCTCATGGAAGCGGGAGCAGCCGACGGAGTCCCCGAAACCAGCGGGTCGCTCGTGCACTGAACCGCGTGGGCATTGCCACCGTGCTCGTGGATTTGCTCACCGAGGCGGAGGCACTCGGTCCCGACCAGGGACGCGAACAGGTCTTTGATGTGTCGCTTCTGGCTGCACGGCTTTTGATCGTCACGGAGTGGCTGGAACGTGAGCACGCCATTGCGGGCGAACCGATTGCGTATTTTGGCGCCAGCACCGGGGCGGCTGCGGCCCTGCTCGCGGCCGCTGGGCGCAGGCGACGGATTTCGGCGGTGATTTCTCGCGGAGGAAGGCCCGATCTCGCGAGCCCCAGGCTCAGTGAAGTGGGCTGCCCTGTGCTCCTGATCGTGGGTGGGAGCGATGACATCGTGCTCAGGCTCAATCGGCGGGCGCTTGTCGAACTCAGGCGCGGAGAGCTCCTCGTGGTCCCCGGAGCAACGCACCTCTTCGAGGAACCGGGCGCTCTTGAGTCAGTAGCCGATGCCGCAGCAGGATTTTTACTCCGTGAGTTTTCGGCAAAATCCAAAGCCGCCTGAGGTCTACCCGGTCAATCGAAGATCTTGCCGGGATTGAGCAGTCCCTTGGGGTCGAGCACTTGCTTGATCTGCTTCATGATGGCGAGCTCCCCGGAAGACTTCGAAAACCTAAGGGCTTCCTTCTTGAGGAGGCCGATCCCATGCTCGGCCGAGATGCTCCCATGGTGTTTTTGCACGAGCGCAAAAAGTCCCTGATCCGCCTGTTTGCATTCAGCCAAAAATGCGGACTTTTCAGTGTCCTCGGGCTTCATCGTATTGACATGGAGATTGCCGTCCCCGATGTGCCCAAACACATAGAGACCAAAACGCGAGTGGCGCTTGGCAAAGAGCTCCGTCATTTCTGCAATGAATGTCTCGAGCTCTGCAATGGGGAGGGCGATGTCGTTCTTGTGCAGAAGCCCCGTCGCAGCCAGCGACTCGCTGATGCCTTCTCGGAGCTTCCAAAGATCCTGCGCCTCGCGTGGGGATTGGGCCTGGGTTCCGTCTTCCACGAGCCCCTTTTCAAAAAGAGACTCAAGCCAGGCCTGGAGCTTTTCGGCCTCGGACTCGGATGGCGTCTGGGCTTCGAGGAGCACATAGGCTCCGTGCTGACCCGTAAACGGAGAGTGGAGCTTGAGGTGACGGGTCACGACTTCGAGGCAGGGGTGGGAGAGGCACTCGAATGCCATGAGCTCAAAAGGCGCGCGCCGGGCCTCGGCAAAGAGCTTGAAGACGGCCGACATGTCCTTGAGTGCAAAAAAGAAGACGTCGAGCTTTTGCGGAACTCGCGAGAGCTTGAGAGTGGCTTCGGTGATGATGCCGAGCGTTCCTTCGCTCCCGATGAAGAGCTGCCGGAGATCGAGGCCTGTGTTGTTTTTTTCGAGTGCACCGTTGAGTTCGAGCACTTCGCCGCTCATGAGCACGACTTGCAGTCCCAGCACCCACTCACGTGACATCCCGTAATGGATGACTTTGACGCCGCCTGCGTTGGTGGCGATGTTTCCGCCCACGTGGCTTGAGCCCTTGGAGGCAAAGTCCACGGGCCAGGTCAGCCCATGGGGGGCACAGTGCTGATGCACGGCCTCCGTCACGGCGCCCGCCTGGACGCGCACGGTTTGCGAAAGCGTGTCGACATCATCCATGCGGTTCATGCGCGTGAGCGAGAGGACGAGCTCGCCCCGGGCGGCCACGGCGCCGCCCGAGAGGCCTGTGCGGCCGCCGGAGGGGACCACGGCAATGCCATGTTCGGTACAAAGCTTGAGGAGGCGCGAGACTTCATCGGTCGAGCGCGGAAAAGCGATGGCCGAGGGGTTGGGGTCATAGACCTTGGTCCAATCACGACCAAACGCAGCCTTTTCGGATGCGTCTTCGGTCAGAAAGTCCTTGGGAAACGAGGCTTGGATCGCCGCCAAAAAGGCCTGGGGGAGCATAGGTCCTTAGTTTTACACAGGAGTCACTCTGGGGAGTAGCGGCAAAAAAAGAAGGGAGCCGGCACGTGAATGCCGGCTCCCTGATTCA
>CAZDSX010000026.1:13738-29140 GCA_964508305.1 uncultured Bacteriovorax sp. | reverse complement strand
TGTTTTCGGCCGCAAGGCTCTGGGTGGCAAGAGCCCCCATTTGTACCATCATGAATCCAGCTGCGAGTTGGGTGATGAAGCACTTGGACGATTTCATGGCTAGAACCTCCCGTGGATGATTACGTTTCCGACGACGTTCCGCGGGGAGGGATGAGTGCATCCGTCAAGCCAAGAATAGTGCGCAAATTAGGCTGTGATTTATAGCTGTGTCACGGCTGATCCATGAAATGGGGAGTGCCAGCTGTCGAGGTCTTGGACGGGATGGGGCCTTTTTATGTAAGTTTTGGGGGGTAGCCCGATGGGGGCCCTTGAGCTATAAACCGGCCCATATGACCACCCGCAAGCCTTCGCACCCCGAGAACCAAAAAGCCAAGCTCGTCACCCCGATCCCCGGCCCCAAGTCCCAGGCCATCCGCGCCCGCGAAGACGCGCACCTGGCTCCGGGCCTTCAGGGCTTTGCCCTGATGGCAGGCATCGTGGTCGAAAAGGCTGAAGGCTCGGCCGTGACCGATGTCGATGGCAACACGATGATCGACATCATCGGCGGGATTGGCGTCAACGGCATGGGCCACAGCCATCCCGTGGTCGTCAAAGCCATCAAAGACCAGGTCGAAAAAGCTTCGGTCGGAAGCTTTACGAGCGAGGCTCGCGTGGAGCTCCTCGAGCGTCTGGCCAAGAACAGGCCTACTCCCACCGTGCACCGCACGCAGCTGTACTCGAGCGGTGCCGAGGCGGTGGAGTCCGCACTCAGGCTTGCCAAGTGCCACACGGGCAAGAATGAGTTCGTAAGCTTCTGGGGAGGCTTCCACGGCAAGACGCAAGGCGCGCTTTCGCTCATGGGGAGCGACTTCAAAGACAAGCTCGGACCCATGGTCCCGGGCTCGCACATCGTTCCTTACGCCAACTGCTACCGCTGCCCGATGAAGCTCAAGTACCCTTCGTGCGGGATGGCGTGTGTAGAGCTCATGCGCAAGCAGGCCAAGATGTCGTGCGCAGGTCGCGTGGCAGCTTTCATTGCAGAGCCCATGCAGGGGACCGCTGGCAACGTGATTCCGCCCGACGAGTTTTTGCCCGCCGTTAAGTCGGTGGCAAAGGAAATGGACGCCCTGATGATCGTCGATGAGATGATCACGGGCTTTGGTCGTACCGGCAAGTACTGGGGCCAATGGCACTCCGGTGTCGAAGCCGACATCGTGACGCTGGGCAAACAGTTTGGCGGGGGCTTCCCGATGAGTGCCGTCATGTCGCGCGACGAGATCGTGAATGCCAAGCCCTGGGCCAATCCCTCAGGATCGTCCTCGAGCTACGGCGGAAATCCGCTCGGTGCTGCGGCTTCAGCTGCCGCCACGCGCGTGATCGACGAGGAGGGACTCGTCGAAAACTCCCGCAAGATGGGTGAGTACTTTTTAAAGAAGCTCGAGCCCATGGTGGACCGCTACTCGTTCATTGGCGAAGTGCGTGGGCGCGGGCTGTTTTTGGCCGTCGAGATGGTCAAGGACAAGCAGACCAAGGAGCCTCTCTCCAAGACAGCGACCAACCGGATCTTTGCCGAGTGCCTCAAGCGAGGCTTGCTCACGATGGCTTATGCGGCATCGTTCCGCATCCAGCCCGCGATGACGATCGACTCGGGCACCATTGACGAGGCGGTCCGGATCCTCGACGAAGTCTTCACGCTCACCCAAAAAGAAGGGTTCTGGCAGGCCTGATCGGCTTTTGAGTGTGTCCCTGAGGACATCAGGCGAATGAGTTCGACATGACCCTTGTCCTACACGGATGATCAGAGGGTTATGGGGTTTCGAAGGACCAGTGCTCTATTGGCCGTCGCGCTATCCGGATGCCTTGGATCCGGCCAGGTCAGGCCGATCAACGAGTCGCCGTGGCGAGGGCTGGCCGTTGACCCCGGACTTCCGCGATACGAGCCGCCCACGCCTGCCATTCGCGAGGCGATTGAGATCGCTCAAAAGGCCGAACAGGAGGCCAAGCGGACCTTGGAGGTGAAGGCAGGATCCTGTTCGGAGTCTTCGGGCCTGCAGGCTCCGACTGCGGACTCCGTCGTGGATCAGATCATCGATGAAGCCCAGCGTGACTACGGCTGCAAGGTCGTGGAGGTGAACCGGGGGGGGCGGCTCGTGGATCACAGCGTTGTGGAGCGGGGGTATGGACGACTGATCGGCAGAAGTTTTGCGCACCAGATGTGCAGCCAGCCTCCGAGGCCTCGTTCTTCCGAGATCCTCAGACTGCCTGCCGGGCAGACCGGCGGCGGCCCAAAAGTGGATGCCCTCTCTCACTTTGGTTCCGGCCTCCCGCTTCCCGGATCTTCGGGCATGGATGCGGAGACTGCGGCGATGGCCAATTCCTACTCGCTGCTCTACTCCCTGGGCAGGGCCGAATCCGATGGCTTTGCGAATGAAGGCGAGGACATGAGCGCCAGCAGGAGTCGGCCGGTCTCGGCAATTGAGTCGGGGATGTTCCAGGTTTCGTATGATGTCATGTCATCGGACCCCCGGTTCGACGGGCTCCGGCAATACTGGCTCTCGAGTGTCTCTTCGCTGAGGAGCGTGGCTTCGGCTGGAGGTTCGGGTGCGCTGGCTGCGCAGTGTGGTATCGACACGGATCGCATCTCGGGACTCAAGTGGCACAAGAAAGCAGAGGGCGGATCCCAGCCGGCCGAGACACTGTTGAATGAATTCAAGGTTGGCGGATCTTGCATCGAGAGCGCCTTTGAACCGGCCAAGTGCTTCAGGGCGATGAACCGATTTTGCCCGCAGTTTGCGGTGGATTTCAGTGTGGTTGGCATTCGGCTCAATCGCCCCCATTGGGGTCCGCTGAACCGCTATGCGATCAAGCCCTCATGCGGGGCCATCTTCGAAAAGCTCCACGCACGAAAAGCGGAAGTCTGTTCCCAGCCCGGCTACGCGCCGCTGCAGCCCTGGGCTGATCCGGCCCGCAACGACGACTAAGGGATCTTCCTGATCAGGCAGTGAGGGTGGCTGGCTCTGGCTGTCCTGCTTCGACCTGTGCCGCTTTTTTGTGGAGGTGCTTGATCTCGGCCAGTCCCACCCAGCTCAGCAGCGTGATGTAGGCGTACCCGATGTCGAATTCCCAGGGCTTGTGGCGGAAAGAGCAGGAGCTCGGATGCGCATGATGGTTGTTGTGGTCAAGCTCGCCGCAGATCATCCAGTTGAGGATGAACAGGAAGCCGAGATTGCGTGAGTTGTCCGTCGTCTTGTAGTTGCGGTAGCCGAACCAATGCGCGAGCGCATTGACGCCGCCCACTGCAAAGATGGGCGAGATCAGGAAGGTCGTCGTCATGAGCACGAGGCCCCAGATCGGACCGAAGCAGACCATGAGCGTTGCCCCGAGGAGGATCGGACCCACGAAGAGGTTGTTCGCAATGAACCGCTCCAGCCGGTTGGCCGGAAGGCGCTTGCGGATCTTGAGGACATCCGGATGGTCCTTGGCGTTGGTGTAGTCGGCTACGCCGAGGAAGAACACGCGCGCGAGGCCCTTCTGGACGGGGCTGTGTGGATCGTTCGGTGTGTCGGAGTAGGCGTGGTGGTAGGCGTGGATCGAAACCCAGTCGAGCTTGGACATGCTGGTCGTCGCCCAGAGCCAGAGCTGCATGCCCGCGTCGATCGCGGGATGGAACTTCACGCCCTTGTGGGTGTGCATGCGATGGAAGCACAGGCTCATGGCGGTGATCGTCAGATGGGTCATCACGAACAGGTAGAGCGCGAGCTTGGGGAGCCCGTGTTCGCGAAATGCATTTTCGAAGATCCCGTTGGGACCGAAGTCGATGGTCACGAGCCAGGAAGTGACCAGGTAGGCGGTGACGAGTTCGGCTGCGACCAGGAAAAAGGTGCGAAGTTTCTTCATCCCGTCACGATAACGTGACTGGCTGCTTGTCCCTGTAATTCTTGTGTAAGCGAAGCGCTGCGTAAACGATCGCCGTATAGGCGGATCCCCAAAGGATATCGAGGATGTAGTGGTGGTTGAGGTACACGGCCGAGAAGCACATGATCAGGTAAAAGAACGTGGCAAAAATCCGAAGCGACCTGAGCTCAAAAGCGTGGATTGCGGCCAGGAGCGGATAGGCCACGTGCAACGAGGGCACGGCCCCAAAGACATCGGCCGAGCGTCCATACATGCCCGTGAAAAAGTGCGTGCCCAGGAGCTCATCAAATCGCAGGCAGCCGGCGGCGTTTGCGCCCACCGTCAGATCGGCAGGTCCGAGCCCCTTGAGTGCGACGTACCAGGGAGGCGCTGCAGGGTACCAGTAGTAGGTGGAGTACCCGAGTAGATTGACCCAGAAAAAACCCCACATCATGCGATGGGCACTCTCGATCCGGCGTGCGTCGGAGTAGCGGTAGTAGATCCCGATCAGGATGAAGATTCCAACGAACGCCAGGTAGAAGAAGCCTGTCACCAGGTCCAGAGACCAGTGGGTGTGGAGCTGCCACCATTCATTGGGCGTGAGGGTTCCACTTGCCGTCTGGATCCCGAAAAAGAACTGGTCAAAGCGGTAGGGCTCCTGCACGCGGATGTACGGTGAGCGGATGTAGTCCGCGTAGTACCGCATGCTGTCGTAGATCATTCCGGTGAGGAAGATCGGGAAGACATAGTGGAGAAGCCGTCGCGTGCGGCTGCCGATGTAGTAAAGCAGCAGGATGGCAGCACCGATGCCCAGGGTGTCACCATTGAGGCCTCCGACGAGCTGAAGTGCTCCCCAGTAACCACAGATCCCAAGCAGGGGGCGAAGGCGTGCAGGGACTGAGAGGATCATGAGCCGGTCCTTGGAGCGCGACTTCCACCGCGTTTCCTTTCGCTGCTCCAGACCAGGTAGGCGGGAAGGGACACCACGGCACCCAGCACGCAGGTGACTTCACCGAGGACGGCAAGCGTGCCAAAGCTCACGAAGGCCTGGTTGCCGGCAATCAGCAGGGATCCGTAGCCGATGATGGTCGTCAGGCTGGCCAGCATGACGGCGCCGCCCGTGCTGCGGATCACATCTGCGATATTGGCGTCACCCTCCTGCAGGTAGCGCTGGAAGATGTTCACACCGTAGTCCACTCCGATTCCGAAAGTGATGGGCAGTGCGATGAAGTTGAGGAAGTTGATCTTGAGCCAGAAGCCGAAGATCGCGCCTCCCATCCAGACCACTCCCAGGAAGAGGGAAAAGAGCGTCAGGGCTACGACCTTGACCTTGCGGAACAGTGCGATGACGAGCAGGACGACTGCAATCAGGGCAAAGGCAGTAGCTCGCGGGCCGTCATGGGAGATCGCATCGAGGATGTCCGCAGTGACGGGAAGCGAGCCCGCGACCGGTGAACCGGGTGCAACTGAGTCCGCCACTCCGCGGAGCTGTCGAATGAAGCGCAGGAGCTGCGAGCCCTCCTTGGTGGCATCGCTGAGGGGCGGTTCGACCACCACGAGTTTTCCGACCGAGCCATCCCTCTCCGTGAACTTGTCGAGGACGAGCTTGGGCAGGTCCCCCTGCTGGACGATGCGGAAGGCCTCGGGGCGGAAGAAGGTTTGGACCTTGTCGCGATCCGCAGGCGAAAGCTCCCGGAGCAGCCGGGGAGGCAGGAGTTTCTCAATCTCACGAACCACCCAGATTTTTTCGCGCTGGTCCCTGGGGAGGAAGTCGTCGATCGTCTGGACTGAGGCAATCAGGCTCTGCTTGCCGTCGTTTTTTTGCAGCTCCCGGAGGCGACTGGCGATCTCGACCGCGTCCTCGCGTTCCTTGGGCATGATGACGATCGGCGAAAGGTAGCGCTGGAAGACTTCGTCGATGTACCGCGAATTGAAGACGGAGCCCGACTCGAGGCTGCGGCGATCCCGAAGCTTGGAGAGGTCCGTCTCCAGGATGGCAGGCGAATAGCGAAGGAACATGGCCAGCGACAGGATGGCCAGTCCGACCGAGATCGACCAGATCAGTCCCGCATGGCGAGAGATCATGATTCCCAGCCAGCCCGCAAAAGTCTCGCGTTTGCGCGATCCCGCCGGAACGGGTCGGGCAAGCGGCTTGAGCCGGTCCGCCAGCGTCATGAACGCCGGGAGGATCGTGAAGGTGGCAAGCCAGCAAAGCACCATGCCAATGAAACCGATCACGCCGAACTGCTTGAAACCGCGGAACCCCGTCAGGATCAGTGATCCATAGGCCAGGCCTGCCGCGAGTGCGGCGGTCCAGGTCGCCGTGAGGGTACCCTCGATGGCGACCTGGAGGGATTCGGAGTGGCGGGCGCTCCGACGTCGCTCTTCGAGGTAGCGTGCAAGGAAAATGATCCCGAAGTTGATCCCGTTGCCCAGGACGATTGCGCCGAGGAAGGCGCTGTTTGCGTTGAGATATCCGACGGCAAAGAAGGAAGTCCCGAAGGTCCAAAGCGTGCCGATCAGGACCGCGAGCACCAGGAGGAGGGTGACCCGGACCGTCCGGAAAAACAGAAGCAGCACGGCGGTCACGAGGATCATCACCACGACGGTCGACAGCTCCAAGTCCTCGATCAGGGCGTGATGCTCCTCGAGCAGGTTTTGGACTCCGCCCGAGAACAGGATTTTCATCGCCGGATCGAACTTGGCCGGGTCCGTGCGGGCGATGGCCTCGTCTACGAGGCGACGGAGCTCGGAAGCCGAGTCCACTCCGGAGACCTTGCCGGGAAGGTTGACCAGGATGACCCGGATCTTGCCGTCGGGCGTGGCATAATAGCCGCTCGGAAAGCGGGAGTAGGCGGAGATCTTTCCGGTGTATTTGCGTTCGAGCGATCCGATATCGAGGCGCGGCTCAGGAAGCTCCCGACCACTGAAGATGTTGAGGGGGTTGTAGAGTTGTTTTTCGTACTCGATCCGGTCCCGGATGTAGTCCCGGACCTTTTGGAGGTCGGACAGCTCCATGTAGAGGGGGCGCCGGTCGTTGAAGAATTTGAGTTCGCGGTCGATCTTGTATTCGACGCCTGCAATCTTGTCCCGCGGTGCGTGAGCCAGTTCCTCCACCACGGCATCGACAAAGCGCCGCGACTGGTCCGGTTTCTCGGACAGGAAGACCACTGCAAGGTTGTCGATGGACTCCAGACGCTGGGTGACTTCGTCCAGGTCAAGGACGCTTCGAGCCGTGGTCGGCAGAAGCTCTTCGATGTCGGTGCGGAGATTTTTATAGAGCTCGACCGAAAAGTGCCCGCCTACGATGCCGAGAAGGAGTCCTGCCACCGCCACGGTCTTGGCGCGATCGATGGCCAGCCGGGTCAGGAAGCTCGAAAGCCTCCGGGTGAGGGGCGGTGTTCGGGGGGTGGACACTGGATTTGGTTAACTTGGGGGGATGGTTTTTTCAAATACGAACTGCTTGTTTTCTTTGGAAAAGTCGCCTCTAATTGAACGACTTAACTATGGTTCAGGCGATTCAATCGAGAATCTCTTCAGTAGGGGATTTCGCGCTGTTTTTTTGGGATACCGCCCGGGCAGTGTCGCGCCTTCCGCGACGCTGGGGGCTTTTTCTCAAGCAATGCGAATTTATCGGTGTTTCGTCGATGGGAATCATCACGGTCGCCGGAATGTTCATGGGCGGCGTGCTGGGCTACCAGCTCTATGTCTCCTTCCATCTCTTCAACGCCGAAGCGCTGCTCGGCGGCACGGTCGGGGTCTCGCTGTTTCGCGAGCTTGCCCCGGTGATGGGGGCGATCATGGTCACCGGACGTGCGGGAGCGGCGATGGCCGCCGAACTGGCTTCGATGAGGGTTTCGGAACAGATCGATGCCCTTGAAGTGATGGCGGTGGATCCCCTGGAGTTCCTTGTCATGCCGAGGATCCTTGCCGGACTGCTCATGATGCCACTGCTCTCGGTGTACTTTGGCGTGATCGGATCGTTCGCGGCCTCGGGCGTGGCCTGCGGGATCATGGGCCTCGATCCGGCCATCTACTGGGAGCAGTACATCCGGTTTGTCGACCCGATCGACTTGATCCATTGCCTGGCCAAGGGGGCGACCTTCGGGCTCGTGCTCACCTGGGTGGGATGCTTTTTTGGCTTCAACGCCCACGGCGGGGCGCGCTCGGTGGGACTGGCAACCCGGTCCACCGTGGTCGTCACCTGCCTCACCATCCTACTTTTTGACTACATCCTGACCAGTTTGCTGCCGTTTGGCTTTGCATATCTAAAGATCTGAATCGAGAGGACCAAAAGCACATGGATCCAACGCAAGCACCCCGTTCCCTGCAGTTCAAGGTTGGAGTCTTTTCCATCCTGGCCCTCCTGCTCGTTGGCGTGGCCACCGTCCTGGTGAATGATCGTCCCAACTGGTGGAAGCCCTGCCAGCTCGTGTTCATCAATGTAGAGGACGCCACCGGCCTCAAGACCAAGTCACCCGTTCGTTCGCTGGGACTGCAGATCGGTTACCTGCGTTCGGTGCAGCTCAAGGATAACAAGGTCCGTCTCGGAATCTGCATCACTGCCGATGTCGAAGTGACCTCGACCACGCGCGCCTATATCCGTGGTGAGGGATTCCTCGGTGACAAGTTCGTCGAGCTCAAGCCCCTCAAGTACATCGGACCCAAGCTGGACGCGCTTGATGAACAGGCTCCGGGCGTCGAAACCAGCCCGACCGAGAAGCAGAGCGGCTTTCAGCTCGAGCAGCCCGGCCAGTCCGGCGAGCCTGAAAAGCGGGTGAGCTTCTGGGACCTGATCGTTCCCTCGGCGGCAGCCGCCGATGAGCCCAAGAAGTCCAAGGAGGTACCCGTGGGTCAGGGCGGGCAGGACGTGCAGGAACTCGTCAACCAGGTCAACGGCCTGGTGAGCGAGATGACCAACCTCACCAAGGGACTCAAGGAGTCGATCAACCCGCAGGACCTGCGCAACACCATGCAGCAGCTCAACCGCACGCTTGAAAATGCCTCGCGTACGCTTTCTCCAGAAGGAAACCTCACGACCACCGCCCAGCGCACGCTGGCCAAGCTCGAGGACTCGATCGAGCAGATGCGCGACCTCGCCATCCGGATCAACCGGGGCGAAGGCTCGGTGGGAATGATCCTCAATGACCGCGTCTATGCCGACGAGCTCAAGGAGCTCCTCAAAAATGCCAATCGCCTGCTGACCCGCGTGGGTGGGGTGAGGTTCGTGGTGGATGCCGGTGCCTCCTCGCTGACGGCCTACCAGGGGGCTCGTGGCTGGATCCAGATTGCGATCTGGCCGCGTCCGGACCGCTATTATCGCCTCGGCGCCACTGTGGATCCTCGCGGCTTCCGCACGGCCACCACGACGACGACCGAGGCTGGTGGGGCGACCACGCAGGTGAGGACGGTTTCCGTGCAGGAAAACGGACTCCTGTTCACTGCCCTGCTCGGAAAGGTCTATTACCGCAGGCTCGACCTCTCGCTCGGCCTGATCCATGGTGACGGGACGGTTTCGGCGGCCCTGCATCTGGGTCGCGCGGGGCATGAAGAGCGGATCCAGATCTACAGCAACTTTTACTCGCGTCCCATCAGCAATACTGCGGATGCCCGCGTGGGTCTGATCGTCAACCCCTTTGACGGGCTCTATGTCACCGGCGGGATGGAGTCAGTCCGGCAGGTGAATGGAAGTGCGTCACTGTTCGTCGGGGCGGGCGTCGCGTTTGATGACGAAGACATCAAGATGCTCTTTGCCTTCCGCTAGAATAAGGGTTGGGGGTCGGCTCCGGTTGGAGTAGGCTTCCGGCCATGAACCACTCCTCGATCTTTTCGTATCCCAGGCAGGATTTTGTCGCGGGCGTTGTTGTATTCCTGATCGCCCTTCCTCTGTGTCTCGGTATCGCGATTGCCTGTGGTGTTCCGCCCCTCTCCGGATTGGTGGCGGGTGCCGTGGGCGGGATCGTCGTGCCCATGCTCAGTCGGGCGCCACTTTCAGTCTCGGGGCCCGCCGCAGGCCTGACTTCCATCGTGCTGGCTGAGATCAGCAAGCTTGGGTCGATGGGGGCTTTTCTCACGGCAGTGGTCATTGCGGGGGTTTTGCAGCTCACTCTCGGTCTCGTGCGGGCGGGTCGGTTCTCGGCCCTCGTGCCCTCCTCAGTGATCAAGGGGATGCTGGCTTCCATCGGAATCACCATCGTGCTCAAGCAGCTTCCGGTGGCAGTCGGCGTCAAGGGTGGCCTTTCCGATATCCTGGGGCAGTTCCATGCAGGAGCTGCACTGATCACCGCCATTTCGCTCGTGATCTTGTATGGATGGAAGAAGACTCCGCTGGCAAAAATTCATTTCCTGCCGGCTGCCCTCGTGGTGGTCGTACTGGGCGCGGTTCTCGCCGCTCTGTTTTCTTCGATCCAGGGTCTGGCGCTTCTGCCGCAGCAGTTCGTGGAAGTCCCCCTGGGCGGGATCGACGGGCTTGCCTCTGCGCTTGCGCGCCCTGACACTTCGGTCCTGGGATCGACCGAAGTCTGGATCGCCGGCCTGACCATCGCCGTGGTTGCGAGCATCGAAACCCTTTTGTCACTCCAGGCAGTCGATCGCCTCGACCCGCTCAAGCGGCACAGCCCGCCGGATCGTGAGCTTGTGGCCCAGGGTGCGGCCAATGCGATCTCGGGGCTCCTGGGAGGACTCCCGCTGACTTCCGTGATCGTGCGAAGTGGGGCCAACGTGGCAGCGGGCGGTCGCGAGCGCCTTTCGGCCATGGTGCATGGCGTGCTCCTCCTGCTTGCCGTGGTATTCTTTGCCCCGCTGCTCAATCGCATCCCGCTTGCCTGCCTCGCGGCGGTGTTGATCCAGGTGGGCCTGAACCTGTGCAGGCCATCGATGATCCGCGACCAGAAGGGGCTCGGCATCAACCAGTTCCTCCCGTTTGCCATCACCATAGCAGCCGTCCTGGCATTGGATCTCCTCAAGGGCGTGATCCTCGGGATCGTGGTGGGCGTGTTTTTCGTGCTTCGCCAGAACGCCGAAGGAGCGCTGCAAAAGTCGGTGGGCTCGGATGGAACGGTGACGGTCAAGTTCAGGCGTGATGCCACGTTTTTGAGCAAGCCCGCGCTCCTTCAGATCCTGGATGAACTGACCGATGGAGCCCGTCTCGTGATCGACGGCACGGGAGAGTACATCGACCAGGATATCAAGGAGACGCTCGCTGGATTCATGGCCGACGCCCAGTCCCGGAAGATTGAGGCGAGGCTGGTCGGAATCGACCTCTCGGGAGCCGGTGCCGGAGGGGGCCACTGAGCGGGGAGCCAGGGAATCCCTGGTCAGGGTGCGGGTGCCAGGCACGGGCGATAAATCAGCTGCACGAGTCCCGTGCCGAACTTGCGCACCTCCTCGAGCCGGAAAGGCAGGGGTCGGTTGAGATTGCCGAAGAGCGGGATTCCTGAGCCCAGCAGCACCGGGATGACCGAGACCGTCATCCGGGTCACGGCGTCGCAGGCCAGGGCCTGCTGAACGACTTGCCCGCCCTCGAGGTAGATGGAGTGCGAGCCGGAGTTCTCGAGCTCATCCAAGAGATCGCCCAGGGATCCCTGGAATCGTTTTTCGCCATGTTGGGGTTGGATCGGCCGGTTGGAGAGCACCCGGGTCGTCTTGCCGGTGTAGGGCCACTCCGGAAATCCGCTCACTTTTTCATAAGTGTTTCGGCCGATGATGACCGTATCGATTCCCCTCATGAACTCCGCATAGCCGTAGTCCTGGGGGCTGCCTTCGGGTGGTTTGACGATATCCAGCCACTCGAGCCCGTGATCGGGCGTGGCGATGAATCCGTCGAGGCTCATGGCGCAAAAGACTTGGACTTGCATGCGGAGAGCGTAACAAAAAACCCCGCCCGGCGCGCGGCCGGGCGGGGTTTTGATCAAAAAACAGCGGTATTTCCTACAGGAAGAACTCCACCAGCGCATACATCACGACGATGAGCGCGGCACCGCAGTGAATGACGCCCTTGACGGTTGTCAGCGGCCCGAGCTTGCCCTTGATGGCATTGAACTCAAGCGCCGCGGTGAGCAGGCCGAGCACGATAAACAGGGTACCCACCTGCGAGGTTTCGCTCACGAGGATGTTCAGGTGCGAAGCTGCGCCCATGAAGAACAGCATCGGCATCGAGAACAGGACGTTTGTGCGCGAAGCGAGCAGCGCCTTGGCGCCTGCGCCGGCAGCAGCCGGGTTTGCAGGCTGGCCCTTGGCGACGCCTTCGGCATTGGCGATCACGACCTGCTGGTTCGGCCAAATGACGAACCAGACATTGAACCACATGATCGAAGCAAGCACGGCTCCGATGAGGATATTGACCCCGTACGAACTTTGGAGGAACGCGCCTCCCAGCTCGTGCCCACGGATGCCCAGGTAGACCCAGCCCGAGAGGAAGGTGAACATCGCTCCCCAGCGGAACCACCAAAGGGCGCGTGGCAGAAGCTTTTGCAGGACGCCGGGCTTGGTGGCGGCGTCGGCCTCGGCCATGAACGGGCCCTGCGTGAAGTTGAAGTAGTAGAGGTGGCCGATCCAGATGATCCCGAAGAAGAAGTGGATCCAGCGCAGGATCATGAGCAGGCCCTGCGTATTGAAAAGTGCGAGTTCAGACATGGGGGTGTCCTTTCGAGTAATTTAAGACAAGTGTGGTCCTAGTTTGGGGCGAAGCGGGCGGCTAGGCAAGCACTTCTGACACGTCGCGCCCCGAAATTCCGAGCAAATACAGGATGGATCGCAGGCTCTTCTGGCTGAGTGCAAGGTCCGCGCGCTCATTGACTGCGGGCTTGGCGTTGAAGGCGATCCCGAGACCGGCTTTTTCGATCATGAGTAAATCGTTAGCCCCGTCTCCGATGGCAATCACCTGGTCGAGGTGGATGCCTTCCTGCTGGGCAATGACTTCAAGGAGGTCTGCCTTGCGCTGGGCATCGATGACCGGAGGTGTCACTTCGCCCGAGGCCTTGCCGTCCTTCATGACGAGCTGGTTGGCGTAGGCGTAGTCGATGCCGAGCCTGGTCTTGAGCCGGTCGGCGATGCAACTGAAGCCGCCGCTGATGAGCGCGATCTTGTAGCCGAGCTTTTTGAGGACTCGGATGAGTTCTTCAGCCCCCGGGGTGAGTTCGGTCGAAAGGAAGACCTCGTCGATTTGCGCAGTGGTGAGGCCCCGGAGCTTTTGGACACGACGGTGGAGGGCCTCGGAGAAGGGAATCTTTCCCTGCATGGCCTCATGGGTCACGCGGGCAACTTCGTCGTAGGCTCCGAGCTTGCGGGCGAATTCATCGATGATCTCGCTTTGGATCAGCGTCGAATCCATGTCGAAGCACACGAGGCGCTTGGAGCGGCGATAAAGCCCCTCGGCCTGTAGTGCCACATCCACGCCCTGGCTCCGGGCGACGGTCATCAGTTCGTGCTTGAGTGCCCGGCGGTCGAGCTCGGCACTCGACGAAATGAGCATCTCCACGCAGCCAAACTCGCCCTCGCTGAGCCTCTCGATCACATCGATGTTGACCCGGTAACGGGCCAGCACTTCGGTCACGGCGTGGAGGGCCGGGGCGGTGATTTCGGAGGCGATCAGGGTCAGGGCGTAGCGGTAGGCGGGTGCCGCAGGGGGCCTGGCAGCCTCGAGCTCAGGAGTTTGGAGGAGCTGGAAGTCGAGCTTGAGTCCAAGTTCCGCGGCGCGGGCGAGGAGCTCCTTGAGGGCTTCCTTTTCGGAGGCGCCCTCGAACATGAGCGAAAGCGAGAGCCAGCCGTGGAGCACGGCCTGGCCGATGTCCAGAATCTTGAGGCCGTGGCGGGCCAGGATGCCTGTGAGGGAGGCGGTGATTCCCGGGGCGTCTTTTCCGGAGCAAGTGACCAGAACCATGGCGGAATTCTACGGCCGGGCGGGTGGACAGTCCACCCTCGAATGTGCCATTTTCGAGCTCACTATGAGCGACACCAAGCTTTCGACCCAGCCCTACAAGGGCACGCGCGACTTTTACCCCGAAGACATGCGCAGCCAGCGCTGGATGTTTGACCAGATGCGCGCGGTGGTCGAGTCGTTTGGCTATGAGGCCTACGACGGCCCGATGCTCGAGCCTTTTGAACTTTATGCCGCAAAGTCAGGCGAAGAGCTCGTCAACCAGCAGCTCTACTGGCTGATGGACCGCGGCGAGCGCAAGATGGCCGTGCGTCCCGAGATGACGCCAACCCTTGCGCGCATGGTGGCAGGCAGGATCCACGAGCTTCCGAAGCCCGTGCGCTGGTACGCGATCCCCAATCTCTGGCGCTATGAGCGCCCGCAGCGCGGGAGGCTGCGTGAGCACTGGCAGCTCAATGTGGATGTGCTGGGCGGCGATCCGCTGCTGGCCGATGCCGAAATCCTCACCCTGGCGCTCAACCTCATGAAGGCTTTTGGCGGCGAGGACCTCGTGGCCATCAAGGTCAACAACCGCCGCCTGATGGACCACTTCTTTGGGAAGATGGGGATGGACGCCTCCAAGGCGCTTGCCGTCACCAAGGCCATCGATGCACGCGCCAAGATCGGCGAAGAAAAGTATGCGACCTGGCTCGGAGAGCTCGGTGTGACCGATGCGCAGAAGTCGGAGATGGAGTCCTTTTTCAAGGCTTCGTTTGCGGAGATCGAAAAGAAGTACGACTGCGAAGGCACGCGCGAGCTTCGTGCACTTTTTGATCTTCTGCGTGAGAGCGGAGTGACCGAGAAGCAGGTGGTCTTTGACCCGCAAGTGCTCCGGGGACTGGACTACTACACGGGCACGGTCTTTGAGATGTACGATACCTCGCCCGAGAACCACCGCGCCATGTTTGGGGGCGGTCGCTACGACAATCTGGTGGGCCTCTTTGGCAAGGAGAAGCTCCCGGGCGTTGGTCTGGGAATGGGCGATGTGACGCTTCGCAATTTTTTGGAGACCCATGGTCTCATGCCCAAAATGGCAAGTGCAGTCGACGTGCTCGTGGCCTTGCCTAGCCGCGAGATGCGCGTCCATGCCGAGCGCCTCGCAGCCGGGCTGCGCGAGGCGGGACTTCGTGTGATCACTCCGCTTTCAATCGAAGGGTTCGGTCCCCAGCTCAAGATCGCAGCCAAGCATGAGGCGCAGTTTGCGGTCCTCTTTGGTGAGGCAGAATGGGCGAGGGGCGAGGTCGTGATCAAGGAGCTGGCCACGGGTGAGCAGAAGGTGCTTCCGGTTGCCGACGCGCCGCAGTTTTTGTGCGAGCAGTGCTTTGGATCCGAAGGCGAGTGCGAGGAGGGCTGCTGCTGATGCGCTCGATCCGGGTCAAACGGCTGGATCCCCGCGCAGTGCTGCCCAGGCGTGCCCACCCGGAAGATGCGGGCATGGACCTTCATCTTTTGGAGTCGGTGGAGATCCCTGCCGGCGGTGGAATTCGCGTCAGGACGGGGATTGCTATGGAAATTGCCGTGGGTTTTGTCGGCATGGTCGCTGACCGTTCGTCGCTTGCCGCCAAGGGCCTCAAGACGGCAGGCGGCATCATCGATGCGGGCTACCGCGGCGA
>CAZDSX010000026.1:4347-13638 GCA_964508305.1 uncultured Bacteriovorax sp. | reverse complement strand
TCGGCCGTGGCCATGTAGCGGGCAAACTGCTCGGAACTCGTGCAGGCCGTGAGCGAAACCCAGAGCTGGTTGGAGACTTTGCGGTCGCCGGGTTTGCCTCCCAGCTGCTCGAGGCGCGCAAGAAGCCATCCCAGGTGCTTGTCCTCCTCGCGGGCGAGCGCCCTCCAATCGGCTCGAAGCTCGGGAGAAGCATCGAGGAGGTGGGTTGCCGCCCAGTCAAATGCCTCGCGCGCCTGGATCTCGGCAAAGGCGGCCGCCCTCAGGCGATCGCACACTCCATCGCGGGTGTGGATCGAGCGAGGCGCGTCGGCGTGTGCGCCATCGGGTACGAGTGCAAACGGGGCCCAGTTCATTGGGTACCCTTCTGGGTCTGATCACCCATGCGGCAAAGCAGCTCGAAGTGTTTCTCCGAGATTGGCATGGTGGAGAGCCGTGACTGCTTGATGAGCGGAAGCTCCTTGAGTGACGCCGTGGCCTTGATCGTGGCCAATGTCACCGGGACTGAAAGTTTTTTGACGAACTGGACATCCACTTGAGACCAGTCGCCTTCGGGGCCGTACTCGGCATCGACGTCCGGATAGGCTTCACGCACCACCTTGGCGATGCCCACGACCTGCTTTTCTCCGCCCGAGTGGTAGATGAGGGCAAGGTCGCCCTTCTTCATCTGGCGCAGGTAATTGCGCGCCTGGAAATTCCGAATATGGTCCCAGTTGGTCTTCTTGTCCTTCTGGAGCTGGTCAATGGAGTAGACTTCGGGTTCAGACTTGAGCAGCCAATGCATGGCTCATTGTGTAAACCGGCCGACGCCCGAGGGCAATCCCTGCTGGGCGGGCTGCTGCAGTACGGAGCGGGGGGCCGTGAGCTGGGCGGGACCACGCTCAGAACGCGCCTCGACCGGAGGCGAAGCCTGGTAGAGGGCCATCACAGCGAGCACCAGGCCGACACCGAAAGTCCACCAGAGCTGGGCCTGGCGGGTCCTTTCTTCGTCCATGAGTCGCTTTTTGCGATGCGGGTTCTTCATCGTCACATCAAGATTACGGAATATCGGCGCGTCAGGGCAACTGTGTCATTTCTGACAGATAGGATTTGTTCGTAATAACGAACCAAGGCACTGACGAAGAATTAAGCGGCGCAATCCCAAGAAATCGCGCAAAATAGCTGAAAATGGGCCTTTCACACGAACATCATGATCATGACCACCATCATGACCATCATGACCACTCTCACGGCAGCCTGAAAACGGCGCTCCTGATCACGGGAGCCTTCCTGCTCATCGAGTTCGTCGGGGGATGGATGGCCAACAGCCTCGCGCTTCTCTCGGATGCTGGGCACATGCTGACCGATCTCGGGGGCCTGTTGCTGGCGCTTTTTGCCAGCTGGATGGCTCGGCGCCCTGCCAATGAGCGTCTAACTTTTGGCTATCACCGGGCCGAGGTGCTGGGAGCGCTCGCGTCAGGCCTTTCCATCTGGGCCTTGGCCGGCATCCTCGTTTTTGAGGCCGTCGGGCGGTTCGGCGAGCCCGCCGAAGTCCGGGGTGGCCTGGTCATCTGGGTAGCGGCCGCGGGCCTCCTGGCCAATCTCCTGAGCCTCAGGGTGCTTCACCGGCACTCGCACGATCATCTCAATGTGCGGGGGGCGTACCTTCATGTGCTTGCGGACACGGCAGGCAGCGTCGGTGCGCTGGTTTCGGGGGCGCTGATTGCCTGGAAGGGTTGGCTCTGGGTGGATCCGGCCATGACCCTGGTCCTTGCCGTCCTGATGCTTGCGGGCTCCTGGTCGCTGATCCGCGAGGCGGGTGCAGTGTTGATGGAGGGGACTCCGGTGGGAGTCGACTCCGAGCAGGTGCGTGCGGCGCTGGCTTCGCTCCCCGGAGTGGCGGATGTCCATGATCTCCACATCTGGTCCGTGGGAAGCGGCCGTCGCGCCTTGAGCGTGCATCTGATTTCAGCAGCAGGGGACGGCCTGCTTGAGCAGGCCAACGCGCTCCTGGAAGGGACCTTCTCGATCGGTCACACCACGATCCAGATCGAGCATCCCGAGCGGTTCAGGTCGGAGCGCTGCTTTGACTGCCACCGCCGCGACTAGCGATCCTTGAACGACCGCTGGATCTCGCGTCCCACTTCCTGGAGGTCTCCGCCAATTTCGGAAGGGAGTCCCCGGATCGTCTCGATGACGTTCTCGGGTCGAAGCTTTCTGACTTTCTCGCCGAGCTTGCGCGGAATGTCCGTGCCGATCTGGATCGGGTCAAGTCCCGGTTCGCTGGAGGCAGTGCGGGGGGAGTCGCTCAATCCATCCGGAAGGCCTTCGTCGGACTGGTACAGGAACGAACTCAACAGGCCGCGGGGGCGCTGGGCCGGAGGCCTCGGGATCAGTCCGAGCTTTTCCATCACGGTGAATGGGTCGATGCCGATCGATGCCATCCGGTTCTGGTAGCCCTTGGCCACATCCAGCCCCAGGCCAAAGTTGATGAAGGACCATTTGAGTTCCATCCCGCCGGTCGCATGCAGGCGAGTGGGAGCGGCAAGCACACGGCTGGGCTCGAGGTAGGCTCCTGCGAAGGCGGTGGCCCGCATGGCCCTGAAGTCACCAAAGACGTAGGCCGCTCCCAGGCGAGGTTCCATCGTGTCATGTGAGCCGGCCAAAAGACCTTGATCCGCCAGCGTCGAGGCGCCCGGAGTTTCGTCGACCCATTGAAGGGTGAGATCCGCCCTGAAAATCCGGTTGGGGATGAAGCCCAGTCCCAGGCTGATCTTGGTTGGAGACTGTACAGGCTGGAGGTAGCCCGGCAGGACATTGAAGGTGTTGTCGCCGAATCCCGGATTGAACTGGATCGAGCTTGAGTAGGCTGCTCCCAGCAGGAAGTGCCTCGGCAGGCGGTAAAGCGCGCCCAGCGTGACGCCGAGGCCGTGCGTGCGCTCATCCGGATTTTGGAACTCACTGGTGCTTTTTCCCAGCGATTGATGGAGCACGGCCCATCGAAGCTGTGCACCCAGCGAGAGGCCGAGGGATTCCCAGCGATGGGCGATCCCACCGCGGTACTCCCGGATGTACTGATCCAGATGGTAGGGGTCGACCTGTCCGGTGAGCTTGAAGTACTGGCCTTCTTCCCAAGGCGTGACGGACCCCAGGCTGAATCCCCAGGATCCCGCCTGCAGGGCGGCGCCAAAGCCCGACGAAATCATGGGCGCATCGCTGCGCTGGACGGAGCGGTCCGAGATCTCGCTGGCGCTGGCGTGCGTGTCGCCGACATTCATCGTCAGGGCAAGTCCTGCGGGGTTTTCTCCGGCTGCTGCAAAAGTGTCGCCCAGGCCCACGGTTGCGCCTGCCATGCCCACGGTACGGATGTCGCCGCGAGTCCCGGCCTGGTAGCCCGAATAAGGATCAGTACGGGTGGAATAAGGAAGGTTGATGGCCGTGGCCGGATCCGCGGCCAGGGCCTTGGTCCCCAAGACAAGCAAGCTAAAGGAGAAGTTCAGGAACCGGTTCATGCGCCGCCTATTCCCAGCGAAAGCTCCATGCTCCGAGGCACAGGAAGACCATGCTCAGGACTCCCAGAATCCAGAGCTGTGGGCCCACCTGGACCAGTGTCGCGCCTTCGGTCATGATGGCCCTCGCGGCATCGATCACGTGGGTGAGCGGAAAAACCTGCGCCACCTTCCGGACCATCGGGTGCGCGCCTTCGAGGGAGAACCAGACTCCCGACAGGAAGATCATGGGCCAGCTCACGAGGTTGAGGAGTCCTCCGGCGAACTCCTCGCTGGAGATGCGGGCGGCAACCAGCAGTCCCAGCGAGATCAGGCAGAACGAACCCAGCGCCAGCACGAGCGCGAGATCGAGGTAGGAGCCCTGCATCCTGAAGTGCACGAGAGCGTGTGTTCCCGCGTAGACCAGGCTCGAGACGGCCATCATGAGGATCATGCGGGAACCCACCTGCGCCAGCAGGAACTCGGTGGCCGAGAGCGGCGTGGCCCGCAGGCGCTTGAGCACGCCGGTCTTTCGATAGCGCACGATCGTGTAGCCCACGCCAAACAGTGCGCTGAACATCATGTTCATCGCCAGAAGGCCCGAGATCAGCCAGTCGACATACCGGATGGGCTCGCCCTGGATTTCCTCCCTGCGGATCGAGGCATCTGCCGCGACCACGAGCTTTTCGAGGACCTGTCCCTTGGGAGAGGTGGGATTGCTCCAGTACTGGGAAGGGGACCAGAGCAGGTCGTACCCGTGGCGCGCGACCTGGCGGAGGGCAGTGGACCTTTCCGCCTCGAGGATCGGGACCCACTGGACATGGGGAGTCCCGAGGAATGCGTGGGAGCCGGAAAGGCTCGAAAGCTCCGTGCCGGGTGGGAGCAGGACTCCCACCTTGAAAAGGGGCTGCGAGTCGTTGTTGAAGGCGTAGGCAAAGCCCAGCACCACGAGTATGGGAAAGAGGAAGTTCCAGGCCATCGCCGAACGGTCCCGTACGAACTCACGGTTGCGGGCATCCCATGCAGCCAGGATCCGCTTGAAGATGCCCTTCATGTGCGGATGTCCTTTCCGGTCAGCGCGAGGAAGAGGTCCTCGAGCGTCTGTTCCCGGATCCGCACACGCTGGAGGGGTACGCCTGCCGAAAGCAGCTGCTGGATCGTGGCTTCCACGCCACGAGTCTGGATCTCCATCACCTCATCGCTGATTGCCACGGCATCCAGGGCGGAAAGGGAATTTTCTGCGCGTGCGAGATCGGCCTTCGGGACCAGGATGGCGACTGCATCAAAATGTTGCCGAAGGAGTGCATCCGGGCTTCCCTGGGCGATGATCCCGCCCTGATCCATGATCGCGATCTCGTCGCAGAGTTCGTAGGCTTCCTCCATGTAGTGGGTCGTGAGCAGGACCGTGGTCCGGTTCGCCTTGATCTCGCGGATGAGCTCCCAGAAGTTGCGTCGTGCCTGCGGGTCAAGGCCCGTGGTCGGCTCGTCGAGGAAGACGAGGTCCGGGCGATTGATGAGCGCAATGGCGAGGAGTACCCGCTGGCGTTGCCCGCCCGAGAGGACATGGGTGTCGCGATCCAGGAACTCTCCGAGCCTGCAGCGGGTGATGAGCTCCTCGATCGGTGCGGGCTCCTGGTAGAGTCGTGAAAAGAAGGTGAGCACTTCGCGCACGGTCAGGTAGTCCGGGAGCGCCGTGTGCTGGAACTGGATCCCGCAGCGCTCGCGCGAGAGCTTGCCCAGAGCTTGGCCGCGAAACAGGATCTCGCCCGAATCGGGTTTTCCGATTCCTTCCAGCATCTCGATGGTGGTGGTTTTTCCGGCGCCGTTGGGTCCCAGCAGGCCAAAGCAGGTGCCTTCGCGGATCGAGAGGGACAGTCCGCGGACGGCGTGGACCTTGCCAAAACGCCGGTGGAGCGTGCGCGCTTCGAGGATCGGATGAGGGGCGGACATGGGCCCTAGAGTCTAGACCGATCCGAGCCAGTAGTCGCGCACGACTTGCCAGAGCGAGGCCAGGGCGCGCCTTCGTTCGGGGGAGTGTGCCTCCATCCCCGAAAACCGCAGTTCGAGCAAGGTGTCGGTCCACTGACGGTCGAGCCGCGGGATGGGGGCTCGCAGTATCCGGGCGGGTGCGTTGGCCAGACGTGCCAGAAAGACAGCCGGATCCCGGCGGCTCCAATGCAGGGCCCTCCATGCGGCCAGCGCTTTGCCGAGGCCCAGCAGGAGCGCGAGTGAGAACACTCCCTTGGACCAGGGTCCCATGGACTCAAGGATCCTCCGTGAGTAGAGCTGCGCAGCCTGACGCCATGCCTCACTGCTTGCGGGGAGGTTCTTCCAGCGGAGCGCGCGGCCAAAGCTCGCAAAGCTGGAGGCTCCACCGCGGGACTCCAGCAGCGACTCAGGGTCTGTTCCGGGGCTCAGGATCCAGCGATACCAGACGGAGCTTGCCCAGCTTCGTGAGTCACGAAACGAATCCAGCAGCGAGTCGATGATGCCCGGTTGGGCTGCGACTCGCGGAGTCGGATCGAAGGGAATCCACCTGCCGATCTTCTGGTCCCACGCTTCAAGCCAGAGATGCGAGTCTTTTTGTCTCACAGTGAGCACGGCCCCCCATGGAGGCGAGGAGATCCTGAATCCGCTGACCAGCCTGGCGGGCACTCCCTGGAGCCTCAGCAGCACGAGTGAGCTCATGGCAAACCACTCACAGTGCCCGGTGCGCATCTCGAACATGAATCTCTCGAGCACGGGTCTTGAGTCCTGTTGTACGTCCGCTTGCCCTGCCTTGAAGCCCACGGCCGTAAAGTAATCCCGGATCCGGGCGAGCCTGTTGCGGGTGTTGTCATTGACCCCGCGGGCGAGGGCTTGCGCAAGTTGCTCCCATCGCGCTCGGTCCGAGATCACCCCTGTCGGGGGTATGAACGTGTCCCGGGTGGAGGGCTCTGCTGCGCCACTTCCCAGCAATGGGATCGCCAATGGAGGCACGTCAAAGTTGAATTGGACACGCCTATTCTCGATCCCCCTGGACCGATAAAGACCCTCCGACTGGGGGCTCACCGTGGCGGGTGAGAGGAGTCGCGCGGTCCCATAAGGGGCGGGGAGCGATTCGGTGGCCAGCGGCTCCCGAATGGCCGAGTAGCGGATGAGGCCTGCTGCTGCTTCAGTGGGTCCTGCGTGCATCCCGGTTCTGGTGTCGGTGCGGCCATCTGCAACGAACTGTCCCTCCTTCCAGACCGGGAGGACGCGCATCCGGAGGAGTCCCATCGGAAACGAGGCTTTCCAGTCGACGAGGTTCGGGCTTTCAGCCTGCGTGGGGATGAAGATCCTGAGCACGGGCTCCTGTCCCCGGCCCCCGCCGTCGCGCGCCCAGCTCAGTGTTCCATCCAGAGTGGCGCGCTCTCTGTAGCCGATTTCTGACTCGCGCCCTCCCGTACCGATTCCTCCTCCGAACTGCGATGACCAGGGGGACTGCAGCCGGGGCAGGAAGGGGAAAATCATCACGCTCGCGCCCAGTACAAGCAGTGAGGCGATGAGGCTGAATCCAATCACCCTTCGCGGGATCGGAGCCTCGAGCTGGTCCGGGGCATACTCCAGACGCTCGCTCCAGAGATGCAGGCAGATGAGGAGGAGGGAGGCACCGATGAAGTAGCCGAAGATCCCGGCCGCGACGAAAAGCTCCGGTGAGATCGCCGCGGCAAGTGCGATCTCCAGGAATCCGAGTGCAAGACGCGATCCGAACTGTCCGAAGGTCCTTCCACCAAACCAGACCAGCGCGTGGATGAGAGGTGCCGAATGCGAGGCAACGATCAGGGGATGGAGCCGGAACTTGGGCCAGATGGCCACTGATCCCACGACCACCGAGAGCATCAGGAAGATCAGGAAGGGCTGGGAGAGGAATTTCCGGTCCCTGAAAAGATAGGCCGTGATCGCCAGCGCCGATAGGATGAGTCCCCATTGAGGGTTGAGTTCCCCGGTCCAGACCAGCGTGCCGATGGCGATGCCATCCAATGCACGCGCGATCATGATGAGCAGCGCCAGGGGCTTGCGCCCGGGTGACGAGCTCACGGCTCCTCCCCAGGCTCGACCCGGGCGAGCCAATCCAGCGCGGGGTCAATTTCGTCGATCAAGAGCCTGGATCCATCGCTGCGGGAAGTGTGGTGAAGCTCGATGGGTGCGCCGAGGTTCCTTGCGCGCACGAGTTCGGTGGCCAGTTCCGACAGGTGCGCTTCCAGGGCGGCCGCTCCCAGTCCGTCGCACTTCAGCTCGAGCCTCACGGGTTCGGGGAGGCGTGCGCGCACGCGCTGGACGTGCGGGCCAAGGAGTCGATCGCTGTAGATCCATGCGATATCCCTTGGGTCATCCCCGGTGAGGTAAGGCCGGACGGATCCATCCTGGATTTCGTTGGAACCCTGAATGTTTCCCTGCAGCCCTTCGAGCAGGTCACGTGCGTCCGCACGCGCGGGATCGTAGGCGGGCCTGATCCAGCGTTCGCCGTCGGTTCCGACCCAGCGGATCTTGCGAGCAAAGCCGAATGGAAATCGAGTCGCCATCACCCGGCCCGTCCAGCTGAAGCGCCCTCGCGCGGGATACGGGCGCTCGAGCAGCCTGACCGCGGTGGAGGACCTGCCCTTGAGGAAGGGTACATAGCCGCGCACTTCAAAACCGCGATCCGTCCACTCTCCAAATTCGATCGCAAGGGCGGGAATGCGGCTTCGATTGGTGAGGAGGATCTGGTCGGCAAGCGGGCTACGGGCGTGGACGGGGGATTCGATCCACCGGGCATCGAGCGCCCAGAGCATGCGATCGGAGAGGACCCCCGACAGGATCAAAAAGCCAAGCAGCAGGCTCTCCAGGAGGTAGAGGACACCGTTGCCGCTCAGGACGGCCGCAACCCCGAAAACGATCGTGAGCGTGAGGAACCACTTTCCACTCGTGGTCACCTGGATGGTGCGGCGGCGTCGGATTCGCTGGATCCAGCGCCTGAGGCTCATTTGGGGATCCGGACCTCGGAGACGGCGCGCTGGATCGCCTCCACCTTCGCTGAGTACGGGGCCTTGGACGCTTGAAGCCGGAGGCGGTGAGCGAGCACGGGGGGTGCCAGCTCGATGAGGTCCTGCGGGATGACGAACTTACGGCCGCGGATCCAGCCCATGGCCTGGGCGGCACGCAGCCAGGCCAGGCCTCCTCGCACCGAAACGCCCGATTGCACGGACTCCTGCGCTCGTACCTGCGCCAGCACTTCCTGGGCGTAAGCCACGAGAGACGGATCCACGTGGATCGCATCAAACTCATCGCGGATCCGGGCCAGTTCCGCGGCGGAAAGCGGGCCCGGTTCTCCAGGCGATGGATCGAGGGCTTCCGATCTGGAAGCGCGGCCGATATGCCGGAGGTAGACCTCCCGTTCCTGCTCGGCGTCCGGAAGTCCCATCTCGACCCAGATCATGAAACGGTCGAGCTGGCTCTCGGGAAGCATGAAAACGCCGGCGTTTTCGAGCGGGTTCTGGGTGGCAACCACCCAGAAAGGATGGGGCAGCGGGTGCGTTTGTCCGTCCACGGTCACCGATCCTTCGGCCATGGCTTCGAGGAGTGCGGCCTGGGTCTTGGGCCCGGTGCGATTGAGCTCATCCGCGAGAAGCACCTGCGTGAAGACCGGTCCCTCACGGAACTCGTAACCCGAGCCGTCAGCTCGGGGCCGGAGCGTGCCGACGATTTCACCCGGCAGGAGATCCGGAGTCATCTGGATGCGCTTGAAGCGGCAGGAGGCCGATTGGGCAAGGGCCCGTGCCAGAGTGGTCTTGCCGATGCCCGGGGGGCCTTCGAGCAGCAGGTGGCC
>CAZDSX010000026.1:0-4247 GCA_964508305.1 uncultured Bacteriovorax sp. | reverse complement strand
CGCTCGGTGCGGCGAGCAAGCATGGCCACGCGGCCTCCCTGCGCGACCCACTCGCGGGCGACCGCTTCACCGATGCCGCTTGAGGCTCCCGTGATCCAGAGGACTGCGTCGTGTTTGGGCTTCATGGCTGGCTCCGGTGATTGGGTAAAAAATGGCGCACCCACCCCGGTTCGAACAGGGAACCCTCAGATCCGAAGTCTGATGCTCTATCCAATTGAGCTATGGGTGCGTTTAGATCATTCGTCTCAGCAGTTCGACCCGCTCGTCAAGTCCAGTCGTCTCAAGGATCTGCTGGCGGCTGTCGGCATCGGGGATCTTGTAATGGGCAAAGGTCTCGATGAGCCGGTGCGGCTCCTCGATGGCCTCCATGAACGCGCGGCGCGAGCCTTCATCGGGAAGGGTCTGCGCTGCCCAGTCCTCGAGGGACTTTTTGAGGCGCTGCAGGAAAAACTGGTTTGAATCCTGGATGGACTCGGACTCGTCGATTTTCTCCAGGGTGCATCGAATGAAGGGTGCGGTCTGTGAGATCGCAAGCACCTTTGCGCGGCAGACCCCCTTGACGAGGATCACCATCGTTCCGTCCGAGCGCTTCTCGAAGATGCTCACGCGGCCCACGCCCACGATCGAGCCTTCTTCTTCGAACTCCGATATCGCGAGCAGGCGGTCGTGATCCAGGCAGTCCTGGGTCATGAGCAGGTAGCGGGGCTCAAAGATGTTGAGCGGCAGGGTCGAAGTGGGAAAGAAAACCACCCCTTCGAGGGGGAACAAATTGGCTTCGAGATTGTCCCCGAGGTTCTGGCTCACCCCTCAGTCATAGCGTATAGGTGGGGCATGGCAAGGTTTGTGCGGTTTTCGATGGCGACTCTCGCGTTTATCGTGCTCGTCATCCTCTGGGGCGCGCTCGTTCGTGCCACGGGTTCTGGAGCGGGTTGTGGCGAGCACTGGCCGCTTTGCAATGGAGAGGTCCTGCCGGGACTCGCACGCCAAAAAACCCTGATCGAGTTTTTCCACCGTGCGACCTCGGGCTTGAGCCTGCTCATGGTCTTTGCGCTGGCTTGGATGGGATTCCGGGTTTCGCCCCGGGGCCATGCCATCCGCAGGCTCTCAGTCCTTGCCGTGATCGGGATCGTGATTGAAGCCGCAATCGGTGCAGCCCTCGTGCTGCTCAGGCTGGTCGAGCACGACCAGTCTCTGGACCGGGCGATCTCGATTGCCCTGCATCTGGCCAATACCTGCTTTTTGGTGGGCACTCTGGCCCTGCTCACACTGACGGCTCGCCGCGGTGAGGACCGGATTCCCTGGCCTGCTCCGGGCCTCCAGAGGCGGATGGGCTTGGGGCTTCTCTCGGGTTTTGTGGTGCTCGCTGCAGCCGGTGCCTGGACGGCGCTCGGAGACACGCTGTTTGCTGTTTCGAGCTTCAAAGAAGGCTGGGTTCGTGATTGGGCGCGTGACGCGCATTTCTTGGAGCGCCTGCGAATCCTGCATCCCGTGTTGGCTGCGCTTTGGGTCATGGGAGCCATCCCGTGGCTTCAGAGGGTCAAGTCCCGTGCAGCCTCTTGGGCTCTGGGGCTGCTCTTGGCGAATCTGGCAATCGGGGGGCTCAATGTTCTGCTGGCTGCGCCCTTGCCGCTCCAGATCCTTCATTTGGCGGTAGCCAACGGGCTCTGGATCGCGCTGGTCGTGAGTTTTGCGGAGTCCTAGCCCAAGGCTAGAACAGAAGCGCTGAGGCAGTCGTGCCCTTGCGCCTGCGGTCTGCGAGGCGAGGCTTCCAGGCGGATTGTCCCTCGATTTTGAGCTGGGTGCTCGTGCGCTGGATCAGTGCCACGTACTTTGCGGTATCGCCCCCGGGCTTGAGCTTCTGGGGTCGTGCCTGGAGTTCGGCCCACCGTGCCGGACCCAGGTTATAGGCAGCGAGGGTTCCTTCCTCGGAGCCAAAGCGCGAGCGCAGTTGGGCGAGGTAGTGCAGGCCCAGCGTGACGTTGAGGACCGGATCCCTGAGATCGATCCACCCCGCGCGGGTGCCACGGTAGCCAATGCTGCGAGCGACATCCGCAGCGGTCGAAGGCCGGAGCTGCATGAGTCCCTGGGCGTCCTTGGCAGAGCGCGCACGGGGCCTGAAGGCGCTCTCGTGTTCAATGACTGCCAGCACGAACGAGGGCTGGAATCCCAGTTCCCTACAGAGCCTCAGGGTTTGAGCCGCAAGAGCCTGGATGGTCTCCTGACGGGTCCGGCGCGGCATGCGCCTCCGGAGCAGGCTGACGATCTCCGGATAGCTCAGGTCGAGCCGTTCCTCCGGGTGGTGCCAAAAGCCCGAATGGAGGCTTCGGACCGAGGGAAGGGAGGCCGGACTGGCTCCGTACTCCCAGGCCTTGAGGTCTCGGGGGTGCTCCTGGAGGAGGCTGGTGCCGGCCAGTCCGAGGACGGCAAGCGCACCGATCCAGCCCAAGGTCCTCGGGGTACGGCTGAGTGCTGTGGATTGGTCTGAGCGCATCTGTCCCTGATGGAAAAGCAGCTCACGTGCCAGAGGAAGCATCCAACGCGGCATACCGAAGGGCGACCCTCCTTGGCAAGTGGCCGCATTGCGTTATGGGGTGAGGTTCTGATTTAGCTCAAGATCTCAGTGGGTTGGCTGCAAAATCTAAGGCTTTATCTGAGCCCGGTCCGGGTCTGCACGGTGGTCCAGCTGGATCCAGAGGATGCGGGAGTAGCGATAAAACAGGGGGGTCAGGGTCAGCACCACACAGACCGAGCTGATGGCTGCCGTGATGATCTCGACATGGAAGCCCGCAAAGAGCACCAGAAGGAGCAGGATCCCGATCCCGGAGCTCGCAAAGTAGCTGAGGACCATGGCCCCCAGGAAGTAGCCCGCCTCGCGGTAAAATACCGTCCCGCAGTGGGGGCATTTGGGGTTCATCGAAAGAAAGTTGAAGATCGGTGCTGACTGGCACTTGGGGCACCGGTTCTTGAGGTTCATGGACTCAATATCCGTCTTGGAACCTAAAGCAGTTGCCTACGGTCCGCCTGGGGGTCTGGGCCATGTGGTACATGAGCACCGCATCTGACTTGGGTGGGCAGGTCACCTCATTTGCATTCACAAAAGCCATGCTCATGGCTGACCAGTAGGGGGAGCTTTTGAACCCTCCCAGGATCAGTGAATCGGTCAGGATGGTCACCGTCTCGATCTGGGTAGGGGTGCCTCCCGGAATCATGCGATCTGCATTGATGCCGCCACTGGAGTCCGTGCTGACGTTGTCGAATTGCTTGCCATCCAAGATCAGGACGTCAGCTTGGCCGGGCTCATCCACACGCGCATACAGGTCCCGGTCCAGTCCCTTGAGCCGCACGCGGGTCTGGATGACCTGGGCATGCGAGGCAGTGACTGAAACCAAAGAAAGGATGAGGAGCGCGAGGCTTCGCATCGCTTACCAGCCCAGGACGTACGAGAAGATCAGCGGAGCCACGATCGTGGCGTCGCTTTCGACGATGAACTTGGGGGTCTCCACACCCAGCTTGCCCCAGGTGATCTTTTCGTTGGGCACCGCTCCTGAGTACGATCCGTAGCTCGTGGTCGAATCCGAGATCTGGCAGAAGTAACCCCAGAGGCGGGCTTCAATTCCCATGTCCTGGTGGAGCATCGGCACCACGCAGATCGGGAAGTCGCCGGCAATGCCGCCGCCGATCTGGAACATGCCGAGCGACGTGTTCTTGGTGGTGTCCTGATAGAACTTCGCAAGCCAGGTCATGTACTCGATTCCGGTGCGCACGGTGTGCACGTTCTTGACGTCGCCACGGAGGACTGCGCCTGCGAACATGTTGCCGAGGGTCGCGTCTTCCCATCCGGGGCAGATGATCGGGAGATTTTTTTCGGCAGCTGCGACCATCCAGGAGTTCTTGGGGTCGATCTGGTAGTACTGCTTGAGGGCACCACTCTTGATGATCTTGTAGAAGAATTCGTGCGGGAAGTAGCGCTCGCCCGATGCGGCGCATGGCCTCTTCTTCTGGGATGCAGGTGTCGGTCACGCGGTTCAGGTGCCTGTCCAGCAGCTTCTGCTCATCGGCAGGCGAGAGCTCGCGGTAGTTGGGCACACGGACATAGTGGTCATGCGCGACGAGGTTGAAGATGTCTTCTTCCAGGTTCGCACCCGTGCAGCTGATGAGGTGCACCTTGTCCTGGCGGATCATTTCAGCCAGCGAGAGTCCCAGCTCGGCCGTGCTCATTGCGCCCGCGAGCGTGATCATCATCTTGC
>CAZDSX010000025.1:13662-37950 GCA_964508305.1 uncultured Bacteriovorax sp. | reverse complement strand
TGGGCCTGGATCGTCACATCGAGTGCAGTGGTGGGTTCGTCGGCAATGAGGACTGCCGGGTTGCAGGCAATCGCCATGGCGATCATGGCGCGCTGGCGCATCCCGCCCGAGTACTGGAAGGGGTAGAGATCCACGCGGGTCTTTGCTTCCGGGATCTGGACCATCTCGAGGAGCTCGATGGCGCGTTCGCGAGCGCGTTCAGCCGAAAAGCCCTCATGGATCCTGAGGGTCTCGACGATCTGCTTGCCCACGGTCATCGTGGGGTTGAGCGAAGTCATCGGGTCCTGGAAGATCATCCCGATTTCCTTGCCGCGGATCTGGTTGGCCTGCTCCAGCGGAAGATTGAGGACTTCCTTTCCGCGAAGGAGAGCTGAGCCAGACGTGATGCGTCCCGGAGGTGTGGGGATGAGTCCCATCAGCGCCTGCACGGTCACTGATTTTCCGCAGCCCGATTCGCCCACGATGGCCAGCGTCTTGCCGGGAAGGACATCAAAGCTCACGCCGCGCACGGCCTTGACGACGCCACCATAGGTATCGAACTCGACCTTGAGGTCGCGAACCGAAAGGAGCGGCTGCGTGCCAGTTTGCAGACTCATGAGGCACCTCGCTGCTTGGGATCAAGCGCATCGCGCAGGCCATCGCCCAGGAGGTTGAAGGCGAGCACCGTGATGCTGATGAAGATCGCCGGAAACAGGAACTCATGCGGATGGCTCAAGAAGCTCTGGATCCCGTCATTGCAAAGGCTTCCCCATGAAGGCATCGGAGGAACCACTCCCATCCCGATGAACGAGAGGAAAGCTTCCGTGAAGATCGTGCTGGGGATCGCAAAAGTCAGGTAGACTAGGATCACTCCCATGGTGTTGGGAATCAGGTGGCGAATAAGCAGGTAGCCCGTCTTTGCACCGAGGAGGCGTGCGGCCTGTACGTACTCCGCTTCGCGAAGCTGCAGCACCTGTCCGCGAACGAGCCTTGCCGACGAAGGCCAGGACAGCGAGACGAGGGCGACCAGCAGGGGAAGGATCCCGCTTTCGCCCGGCTGAACTCCAAAGGCAATGCGGAACAGGATCATGAAGAGCAGGAAAGGGAGCGCCACCACGAGGTCGATCGAGCGCATGATCACGAGATCCGTCCGCCCACCCGTGTAGCCGGCAAATCCTCCGATCAGCACTCCCAGGAGGATGTAGAGGATCGGGGTGAAAAATCCGATCGAGAGCGAGACGCGTGCGCCTGAGATGATTCGCGACAGCAGGTCACGTCCGAGATAGTCGGTGCCAAAGGGATGAGCCGGCAGGTCCACGACTTGGCCCACCTGCGCCGAGGGGACGATCTTTTGGGCATCCGAGAGCTTCATTGCGATCTTGGCAGTGGTGACGAGGCGGCCATAGCCGTCGCCTTCCTCGCCTTTGATGACGGGAAGGACGGTGTAGGTGTACGTCCTCGGCTCGATGTTCATGCGGTCGCGGTAACTCACCTGGCCGGGAGTCTTGACCTCGGCCAGCGGGAGTCCCATGTTGCGAAGGCCTTCTGGCTTGCGGTCCGTGCGGTAGATCGCATAGCCCGTCGCGCCCGCTACCGGGTCCCACTGGAGGGTGACTCCGGAGGTCGTGGCTTCGCCGATGATGCGGAGATTCTGAAGCTCACCCACGGCTGCCTGGCCCGCTTGCGCCGACTGCGCATTCGAAGCCTCAACGATCACTTCTTTCCAGTCGTCGAGCTCGGGCACCACTGCCGCGGAGCGACCCAGCGAGGGGCCGAGGGATGCCTCGCTCAGGATCTGGGCAGAGGGGTCCTGGGTCCAGATCCACGGGCCCGCGATCGTGAAGAGCGCGAGCGCTGCGACGATACAGAGCGAAGTGATGGCCTGGCGGTTCTTCTTCAGGCGGATCCAAGCATCCTGCCAGTAGCTGAGGCTTGGGCGCGAGAGGCGCTGCGCACCCTCGCTCCGGATGGCCGGGCTGAAGTCGGATGCGGTGAGAATGGCGTCGGTCTTCATTTTGAAGCCCCCACTTTGATCCTGGGATCAATGAATCCGTAGATGAGGTCGACGAGGATCACCATGAACACGAGGTAGGCACCATAGAACACGGTGAGCCCCATGATGACGGTGTAGTCGAGCTGGTTGACGGCCTGGACGAAGTAGCGGCCGAGGCCCGGGATGGCAAACACCTGCTCAACAACGAAGCCGCCGGTCGTGATCGCTGCGATCGCGGGTCCAAGGACCGTGATCACAGGGAGGATTGCGTTTCGGAGCTGGTGGCCAAAAAAGATCCCCACCGGCGAAACGCCCTTGGCCTTGGCCGTACGGATGTAGTCCGCGCCGGTCACTTCGAGCATCGATGAGCGCATGAGGCGCGTGAGGAATGCCAGGGTGCTGAGCCCCAGTGCGACCGAAGGCATGACCATGTGGCCAAGCTCTCCCCAGCCGCCCACCGGCAGGATCGAGAATCCGGTGATGCGATTGAGCTCGGTCACTCCGAGCTGCATGAGAGCGGCAACGACGAAGCTCGGGACCGAGACGCCGAAGATCACCAGCACCATGATGATCTTGTCGGGGTAGCGGTTGCGGAAGATTGCCGTGATGGATCCGAGCATCACGCCACCCGTGGCTGCCACGATGATTGCCAGCAGTCCAAGGATTGCCGAGATCGGGAAGTGTTCACGGATGATGTCATTGACTGAACGGTTGTGCTGGGTGAACGAAATCCCGAAGTCACCCACCGCCATGTTCTTGAGAAACGTGAAATATTGCTCGTGCACGGGCTTATCGAGCCCGTACTTGCGCTCAAGGTTTGCCCGGATCTCGGGGGTCGTGGCCTTTCCACCCATGAGCGGGTCGCCAGGGACCGCGTGCATGGCAAAAAAGGTGGCTGTCGCGATGAAATAGATCGTGACGAGCCCGGAGGCGAGCTGCTTGAGCAGGTATTTGAACATCGGGGAGCTTCCTGCTTACTCGGTTGCCGTGGCTTCGGAGAAGTCCGGATCGGCGCCAACAGAGCGGCGGACGATCCCGGACACTCGGTCCGAGTGCGTGTAGACCACGCTGCGCTCGTAGAGCGGGAGGATCGCCTGCTCTTCGAGGAGGATCTTCTCTGCCGCTGCCATCGAGTCCATGCGGATGGCGGGATTGGTCGTGCCCTGTGCCTTTCGGATGAGCGAGTCGTACTGGTCGTTCTTCCACTTGCCGCGGTTGTTCTCGTTCCAGGAGGCGAAGAGATCGGCAAAGGTCATCGGATCCGCGTAATCGGGGCCCCAGCCCGCGGATACGATGTCGAACTCACCGGCCATCATCTTGGCGAGCCTCTGCTTGAAGATCTGCTTGTCGATCTTGAGATCGATTCCGAGCGTGCTCTTGAGAAGGTTCTGGAAGTACTCGGCTTCCTTGGAAGCGGTCGGGCTGTCACCCGTGAGCCAGGTGAGGCTCGGAGGAGTGGTGAGCTTGGCTTCCTTCATGAAGGCTGCCATGTGCTCCTTGGCCTTGGCGAGGTCGGGCTTCACAGCCTGGACCGGGTATTCGGCGCGGAAGTTTTCCTTCTTGCCGTTGAGCCAGCCGGGGATCAGGACGGCGCCCGGAATGGTTCCGGGAATGCCGATGACCTTGTTGACGTACTCGTCGGCGTCGAACACGAGCTGGATCGCCTTGCGGAGGTGCTTGTTCTTGGTGATCTTGCCGTCGATGAAGTTGTACTCGAGGTAGAACACGGAGCCGTCGGTGAACTTTTTGAGGCGGAAACCCTCGCGCGTGGCGTTCTCAAGCGAGCTCTTGGTGAGTCCGAGCAGGTCGATCTTCTTGTCCTTGAAAAGGTTGAACCGCGCGCTGTCGTCGGCGGTGATGTAGGGGACCTCGATCTTCTTGAGCTTGATCCTGGCCTGGTTCCAATAGTTTTCGTTCTTCTCGAATCGCAGGGAAGCGCCGTGGACCCAGTGGGTGAGCTTGAACGGACCGTTGTAGAGGAGCTTGTCGGCGTCGGCTCCGTACTTGGCGCCCTGGAGTTCGTGGAAATCCTTGCGGACCGGGAAGTAAGTTCCGAAGGAAGTCAGTGCGAGAAAGTAGCCGCAGGGCTTTTCGAAAGTGATCGTGAGCGTGTGGTCGTCCTTTGCGGTGACTCCAAGGTCTTCGACCTTGGCCTTGCCCTTGACGATGTTCTCGGCGTTCTTGAGCGGGAACATGATGAAGGCGTATTCGGAAGCGTTCTTGGGATCGACCACCGTGCGCCATCCGTAAACAAAGTCATGCGCCGTGACGGGCTTGCCGTCGCTCCACTTGGCGTCCTTACGGAGAGTAAAAGTTGCGCCCGTGTCATTGATTTCCCACTTCTCGGCTACACCGGGCACCTGCTTGCCTTCGCGGTCCACGCGCGTGAGGCCTTCCATGACATGGCCCAGGACAAAGAAGCTTTCCTGGTCGGTGGTCTTGGTGGAGTTGAGCTCCGGCGGCTCGGCGCCCATGGCCATGTAGATCGTGTCCTTGAGCTCGCGCTTGGTGCACGCTGAGGAAGCGAGTGCCAGAATCGCAAAAACGAGAGTGAAAACAGCGGGGTGCCTGTTACCGGAGCGAACGATTTTGATCATGAACGCGAGGTACCAGATAAAATGGGGGCACGCTAGGAGGGATCCGTTCCCTTTTGGTTTAGCAGCGCGTCATTTTCCGGGGCCGGGATCCCTCGAGCATGGGCTTCGGTGCGCAGCCAAGTGTTGAGCCACGGGAGTTCAGAGGGCCGCCCTGCCTCGAGATCTTGGAGGAGAGAGTTGCGATTGCTCGGAGTGTTTCGGGCCGTCGCCAGCACCTCGGCCCAAGTCAACTCCTCGGAAGGCAGGACGACTCCAAGAGCCTCCGCCACCCGGCGCGCCTCGAGGTGCAGGGCCCGAGCGCGATCCATGAGGTCGGGGCGCGAGAGGAGGACTCCGTTTGGGGCTCGTTCAAAGGCAAGCAGGGCGTTGAGAGTGAGATTGGTGAGGGCCTTGCGCCACTCGAGCCGGGCGGAGGCTTCCGAGGCCAGGGATTCCACATCGAAACCGGCAGCGCCCCAAAACTCGGGGTCATGTGGGCCTGCAAAGGTCATCCGCCGAGGAGGAGGGGTCAGGTGCAAGGCTTGGCCATCCCTTCGGCTTCCCCACCAGCAGGCAACGCGAGTCCAGGTGCGCGGGCCGAGGACCGTGGCGATATCTGCCGCCAGGCCCAGCCCGTTCTGCAGGAAGTACAGCTGGGCCTCTGGATTTGAATCGAGAAGGGGGGCCCATTGTCGAAGGGTCGCCTCGAGGTCCGGGCGCTTGCAGGTGATCCACGCTTCATCGAAACCCGACGAAGGTGCCTCAGTGGCGGAGGAGTTCCTTCCCAGGATCGTGACTCGCGCCCCTGCGGCTTGCGCACGCTCGGCAAGCGCACGCCCCATGGCGCCGCTTCCGATGATCAGGAGGTGCTTTGGAGCAGTTCGGGTCGAAGGGAGGCTCACGCCTCAGGTGATGCCACGGTTTCGGAGGGGATCACAAGGCTCGAAGGGTCCTTCCACTCGCGAAGCTCGGCCACGCGGCCCGTGCGTCCCTCAGCCGCCTCCGTAGATGATGCCGGGCGGATCCAGACAAAGGGCTTTCGACCATGGGGCTTGGTGCACTCATAGTCTTCGAATGCGGGTGACCATGTTCCACTGTTGAGGAGCTCGACTCCCTCCATGAAGCGATGGGCCTCATAGTGGGTGTGGCCGTGCACGACGCGCTTGACCTTGGCCAGGCGGGAGCTGATGGCAACGCTGCGCTGGGGCGCCTGCACGATCTCCTCGTCCATGTTGCTGCTGATCTTTTGGGCATAAATGATGAAGAAAGGCATCGTGCCCAGGATGGGGAGCAGGACCCAGAGCGCCGAGATATTGAAGATGAGCTTGACCATCGAGAGGAGATAAAAGCTCCCGAGCAGGATGAGGGCGAATAGAAAGGCCCGGTCTAGCCAGAGTTCCTGCATGATCTTGATCGGGTTGAAGATCGCCGGATGGACGTGGATCTCCTTGAGTGCACGCACGGTGCGTGGAGTGGTGTTTGCTTTCTGGGCGATTTCAGTGATCCGTCGTTCGACGGTGAGTGGGTCCTTCACGGCAGGAAGGAAGCCTTCGATCAGCGAGTGAAAGAGCACCGCTCCCGAGCTCCAGAACCAGCTCAGGATGATGAGCGGCTCGTGACGGATGAGGTATTTAAAGAAGAATCGCAGGTACTCCTTGAACGGCATGATGAACTGGCTCGTCACATGCGGATTGAAGAGCCCCATTCCGTTGAGCAGCATCTTGTTGGCAATGTCCCCGAACGGCATGCGAACGACGACCCGGCGGCCCTTCTTGATCAGCGGATGCACGGGATTGGTGCAGATGCTGTAGGAGTCGTACTGGTTTCCATGCTCGAAGAGCGTGTCTCCGTTGCTCACATAGAACCACTCGCAAAAGCGCACGTGTTCCTTGTGCGAATCGGGAAGGTGCAGGTGCTGGCGGATGACCTGCTGCACTCCGGGCCAGTGCAATTCGATGTCGTGGTTGCCGATGATGAAGACCACGCGGTGGCCCCTCAGGATGAATTCGCGAAGCGAGGCAACCCAGCCCTGGTGGTCCTGGAGGATGACCTCCATCTTGTATTTGCTCTTGGGTTCCTCGGCGTTGAGGCCGCGGCGCTTTTCGAGCCAGTGGAGCTTGAACTGCTTGGGGTCGTCAGGCTGCCGCATGACGGCGTCAAAGTCGAAGACGTCTCCATTGAGGATGAGTTCGATCGAGGCTCCGGAGCCGGCCAGGGCCTCGATGTGGGCGAGAAAGGCATTGAAGGTGGCGTCGACGAAGAACTTGCGGGTTTTGTAGAGCTTCCAAAGCGGCCGCTTCGGATGGAAGGGTTCGGCCTCGGTGAGGTGGAGGTCGCTCACGCTGAATGTATGGGTGGCTCGTTTGAAGTCGACTTTCATGACGCACCCAATAGTCTACTCCTGCTGTTCCATTTTTTGCACTTTTGCTGGGCCCCGGGGACTGTCAAAAGCTTGATGCCGCCCCCGGGCTTGGCCTAGACTTGGGGGCATGCGCACTTACCTCGATGTCCTGCAGCACGTTCTGGATCACGGGACCAAAAAGACGGACCGGACAGGTACCGGGACACTAAGCGTGTTCGGCTACCAGATGCGCTACGACCTTTCCGAGGGATTTCCCCTGGTGACGACCAAGAAGGTCCACCTCAAGTCGATCATCCACGAGCTGCTCTGGTTCATAAAGGGAGAGACCAACATCCGTTACCTCAAGGAAAACGGCGTCTCGATCTGGGATGAGTGGGCGGACGAAAACGGCGAACTGGGCCCGGTCTACGGATCTCAGTGGCGGTCCTGGAGGGGGGCCGACGGCCAGACTGTCGACCAGATTTCGCAGCTTATCGAAAACATCAAGATCAACCCGGATTCGCGCCGTCTGATCGTGAGCGCCTGGAACGTTGCCGAAATTCCCAAGATGAAGCTTCCACCCTGCCATGCGTTCTTCCAGTTCTACGTCGCCGACGGAAAGCTCTCCTGCCAGCTCTACCAGCGCTCGGCCGATCTGTTTCTCGGCGTGCCCTTCAATATCGCGAGCTACGCCCTTTTCACGATGATGGTCGCCCAGGTGACCGGCCTCAAGCCCGGCGACTTCGTCCACACGCTGGGAGATGCCCATCTTTACTCCAACCACATGGAGCAGGCGCTCGAGCAGCTCAAGCGCGAGCCCCGCAAGCTCCCCGTGATGAAGATCAACCCCGCCGTGACTGCGATCTTTGATTTCAAGTACGAGGACTTCACGCTCGAAGGCTATGATCCGCATTCGGCCTTCGGGGCCATGGCCCAGAACCGGGTGGTCGGCAAGGGGAACGACCTTCCGTGGAACTTGCCTGCCGATCTCAAACGCTTCAAGCAGATGACTTCAGGCCATCCCGTGATCATGGGTCGCAAGACGTGTGAGTCGATCCTCCAGTCGTTTGGTGGAAAGCCGCTTCCCAACCGGGACAACCTGGTGGTGACGCGCCGGACGGATTTCCATCCGGAAGGATTCCTGGTTTTTCCGAGTGTCGAAGCGGCGCTCGAGTGGTGCCGCCAGCGCGAGGTCGAAGGCCGCAAGGGCTTTGAAGAAGCCTTTGTGATCGGGGGTGGGGAGATCTGGAAGTCCTGCTGGTCGCTCATCGAGCGGGTTTACCTGACCATCATCCATCGGGATTTTGACGGGGATGCCTATTTTCCCGAGTTTGATTGGAACGAGTTCACGGTGAGCTTCAAGGAAGACCACCAGGAGCCCATGCCGTTCACTTACTCCACACTCGATCGTCGTTACAATCTCCCGCCTCTGCTAAAAGAGGGGCATGCATACCAATCCACTTTTGGCGCCCTGGACGGGCCGCTTTGGCGAAGCCCCCTTTGACCAGATCAAGACCGAGCACTACAAGCCTGCGATCGAAGCAGCACTGGCCGAGGCGCGGTCTCATCTGGATGCACTCGCGCACCAGTCGGCCACCCCCGATTTTGAAAACACGATCGTCAGGCTCGAGACCCTTTCGGAGTCATTGGATCGCTGCGCGGGGATCTTCTTCAATATCGTCGAGGCCGAAGCCGACGAGGCGATGCATGCGCTTGCCAAGGAGATCTCGCCGCTGACTGCTGCGTTCAGCAATGACCTCATGCTGAATCCCAATGTGTTTGCTCGCGTGAAGGCGGTCTACGAAAAGCGCGCTTCGTTGAACCTCACGGTGGAGCAGTCCAAGCTCCTTGAAAAGACCTACAAGGGTTTTGTTCGTAACGGTGCCAACCTCGACGAAAAGGCGAAGTCGCGCCTTCGTGAAATCGATGCCGAGATGTCCAAGCTCTCTCCGCAGTATTCGGAGAACGTCCTCAAGGCGACCAACGCAGCGGAATTCTGGGTCACGAGCCCCTCTGAACTTGAGGGCCTGCCCGAGTCTGCTCTCGCAGCAGCCAGGGACGCAGCGACCGAAAAGGGGCGCCCGAGTGACTGGCTCTTCACGCTCCAGGCCCCGAGCTACATCCCGGTGGTGTCGTACGCCAAGAACCGCAGCCTTCGCGAAAAGATCTGGCGCGCCTACGCCGGGCGCGCACTCACGGGCGAGTTCGATAATCGCGCGACGCTCAAGCGCATCGCCGTGCTCCGGCACGACCGCGCCAAGCTCCTCGGATACGCCACGCATGCCGATTACGTGCTCGAAGAGCGCATGGCGCAAAAGCCATCCAACGTGAAGCAGTTCCTCGACAAGCTGTGGACTTATGCCAAGCCTGCGGCCGAAAAGGAACTGGCCGAGCTCAAGAAGTTTGCTGCTGATTCGGACGGACTCAATGATTTCCAGCCGTGGGACGCCGCTTACTACATGGAGAAGCTCAAGGAATCCAAGTTCAGCTTCGATGAGGAGGCGCTTCGTCCATACTTCCCGCTCGAGAGCGTGATGAAGGGAGTGTTCGAGCACGCCCGCAGGCTCTACGGGCTTGAATTCAAGCCGCTCTCGAATGTGGCCGTCTACCACCCGGATGTCAAAGTCTACCAAGTGGTCGATGCCCGCGATGAGCGCCTGATCGGTCTCTTTTACACGGACTTCTTTCCACGCAAGACCAAGCGCGGAGGGGCCTGGATGACGGCGTTCCGCGACCAGGGGCTCTTTGATGGCGAAGTTCGCCGTCCGCATATTTCAATTGTCTGCAACTTCACTCCTCCCGCAGGCGGCAAGCCCTCGCTCCTGACCTATGACGAAGTCAGGACGCTCTTCCATGAGTTCGGGCATGCGCTGCATGGACTCTTGAGCGAGTGCACCTATCGCTCGGTTGCCGGCACCAACGTGTACTGGGATTTCGTGGAACTTCCTTCGCAGGTCCTCGAGAACTGGACCGAGCAAAAGGAATCGCTCGATCTTTTTGCCAAGCACCATGAAACCGGCGAGCTCATGCCCGCGGAACTCGCCCGCAAGCTTCGCGAGACGGCACGCTTCATGTCGGGTTGGTACTGCATGCGCCAGCTGGCGTTTGCCGAGCTCGACATGGCCTGGCACTCGGGCGATCCCGCCGGCATCAGCGATGTCGAAAAGTTCGAAGACCAAGCCATCGCCCGCACCCGCGTGCTGCCGAGGCTCCCGGGAACGGCAATCTCTCCGTCCTTCTCGCACATTTTTTCGGGCGGGTATTCGGCAGGCTACTACAGCTACAAGTGGGCTGAGGTGCTCGATGCCGATGCGTTTGAGTACTTCAGGGAACACGGGCTTTTTGATCGCGAAGTGGCTGCCAAGTTCCGCCGCGAGATCCTCTCCAAGGGGGGCTCGGAGCATCCGGCCGAGCTCTACCGCCGCTTCCGCGGTCGTGATGCCGATCCTGAGGCGCTCATTCGCCGGGACTTTGGAGCGGTTTCGGGAGCGAGCTCGTGAAGCAGTGGCGCCTCCAAGCCAAGCTCGATCGAAGGTTTAAATCCGGGCATCCGTGGGTTTACTCCAACGAGCTCCAAGGCTCGCCCAAAGGGGTTGAGGCAGGTGAGCCGGTCATCCTGAGTGATGCCGGCGGGGCGTTTCTTGCCCATGGCTACGGAAATTCCGCATCGCTCATTGCCTTCAGGACGGTGAGCCGCGAGGAATCCGAAAAGGACGCGATCGAACCCTCGGGAGTTGCTCGCAGGCTCGAGCGTGCGTGGTCGCTCCGAAGGGATCTGGGCTTTGAGAACTACAGCTTCAGGCTCTGCTTTGGTGAGGCAGACCAGCTCCCGGGCCTGATCATCGATCGCTACAAGTCCGTTTCGGGCAAGTCCGTGCTGGTCGTGCAGGGACAGACTGCGGGTGCGGATCGCTGGACGCGCCAGTTCGAAGCCGTGCTCGAAGCCTGGAAGCTTCACGCAAAATATTTTCCGCAGTTTGATGCCGTCATCATCAAGAACGACTCAAGCTCCCGCAAATGGGAAGGCCTTGGCGAGGAGCCTGCTCGCATCCTTTTCGGGCTCTCTGAAAAGGAACTGCGCCAGTTTGAAATTGCAGTGAGGCCAGCGCGCTCGGGTACTGATCGGCCCACTCGCTTTGTCGTGGATTTGATCGACGGTCAAAAGACGGGATTCTTTTTGGATCAGTGGGCCAACACGGAGGCCGTGTGGTCACGCGTGGGAGCGGCACTCGCTTCGCATAAAAAAATCCGCATGCTCGATCTCTGCTGCTATGTCGGGCAGTGGAGCAGTCAGATCGCTTCGGCCCTCGAAGCACAGGGAATTGAAGTCGAACTGACGCTCGTCGATGCGTCGGCTGCCGCCCTTGCGCAGGCCAGGCACAACGTCGCGCTCAATGCGCCCAAGGCCAGGATTGAAACCCTCGAGGGCAATGTCCTCAAGGATCTCGTGGGCCTCCCGGATCATGCGTTTGATCTGGTGATCTCCGATCCCCCGGCCCTCATCAAAAACCGCAAGGATATCCCGACAGGGACGCATGCCTACCTGCAGCTCCACACCCAGGCTTTCCGCCTGGTCAAAAAGGGGGGCTGGCTCGTGGCGTGTTCATGTTCGGGCCTGCTTGAAGAGCAGGCTTTCCAGGAGACCCTTGCCAAGGCCGCGCGCCGAAACCAGATTTCGCCCGTTCAGTGGATATTCAGGGGAGGGCAGTCGCCGGATCATCCGGTCCTTGCCGAGTTCCCGGAAGGTCGCTACCTCAAGGCCTGGCTTGCCCGGGCGGGGGCGCATTAAGTTCAAGATCCCGCTCTCCGATAAGCCCAAGGTGAAGCTCTGTTTTACGCTACTCACCCTGGTGCTGGTTTCGGTATCCGCCGTGGCGGCTGACTCCTGCTCGCCTGCGCGCGAGTACATCACATTCATGGAGTATCTGCGATCGAAGGCCGAGTGGAAGGTGCCTGAGAAGGTCAGGCGCGAGATTGCCAAGCAGGTCTCCGAGCATTGTCCGGGCGCCGCAGCCCGTGTGATCCGGGTGACTTCGCTGCTCTCTGAAGCAGGAGTGGGTTCCAAGGATGCGCTTTTTACCGGAATGCGATTTGCGCCCGAGGACGACGAGAGCGCGGATCGGTTCGTTACGCTATTCAAGAAGTCCTACCTCGAGTCGGAACTTGATCTTGATATTGCCACCTCCCACAAGATTGCTGCGGGACTCACGGTGGATTACGGGGGGACCCTTCCGGCGCTCGAAAAGGAGTTCAAGCTGTTGATCGAGTTCTGCTCCGACTCTTCGGGAATCGCGCAGTCCAAGCCCCGGTGTGCGAAGTTTGCAACCGAGCTTCTCACAGCGGCAAAAGACCAGCCCGCGGGAGTTGCCAAACGTTTCAAGCAGTTCTTTGAGTTCCTCGTTTCCAAGGCGGGCCCGGCCATGACCTCAGGGCAGGCAATGGAAATTGCGCAGGAAATGATCGGGTCGGGTGAAAAAGCCGGTGACAGCTTTGCCGAAGGGTATCGTTATGCGATCTCGCGCAAGGGTCTCTCCAAACCCCAGGCGGAGGCGATCGCCTTTGCGCGTGACCTGGTCCTGAACCAGCTCAAGAGCGCAGAGCTCAAAAACTCCAAGTCAGAGCCAGCGCCGGAGATACTGAAGAAGCCGAAGTCCTGATCAGTGTTGTCGAGGCCAGCGGCGAAAAAATGCGTTTCTTATAGTCCTGTTGCTCCCGGCTGATCCTGTTCCAGCGTGGAGTGAAGATTACCGGAGTAAAGGCCAGGGCCATCGACACCACATCGCCGATCTGGGCGGCTGACTTCGACTCGGCATTGGTCGCCATGTAGGCCGAAGCACCCAGATTGGTGAGAAGGGAGAGCCAGCGCAGCCGGGTCCCCAGGCGAGCCGCCTCCTCGATGGCTTCTTCGGCTGCGCGTTCGCGGGCGAGCTGCTCTCGGGGTGTGCCCTTGGGCAAGGCCGCGATTTCCTCCACCCCTCCCGCGTACGGCCTGTACTGGCTCGAAAGGAGCCAGGTAGCGACGAGCCAGCCGCCACCGACACCCATACCGGTGAGGGCTGCCTGCTTGTCGGGATCTTTGCGCGCATCCGTGCTGCCAAACATGAGGGCAGAAGCCGCCAGCGTGGCCATGGCGGGTACCTGGATCGGCCAGTAGTAGCGGAACTGCCCGCGGCTTTCGAGCTTGGCCTCGCGTTCGATCCGGTCGCTGGCCTTGGGAGTCACGAGGAGCTCGGGATAGTCCCAATCTTTTTGCTGGGCGGCTGGCTGCGTCTGCGCGGGTGCGCCGAGAGCGGCGGAAGTCGCAACAAGACCGGCAATCATGATTTTCAGTGTCCGCATGGATTCACCTCGTTGACTCTAGGTTAACCTCGGACGACTCTTGCGGAAAGTGGAGTCACAGCAATGAAGAACATCCGTCTGGCAGTCTGGGTCCCGTTCCTTGTCCTTTGCACGATTGCGCGAGCAGGAGATCAGCCCGTCCTGACGCTTGCGCAGGGTGAAGTCATGATTTTGGCATCTCCCCGTGACCAGGCCCACGATGATGTCCCCGGGGGGTACACTCGCTCCAAGTTCCAGGGAAAGTACTACCTGGCCAAGAAGGCGCTCCTGGGGGACGGGCTTGAGTACGACTCGTACATCCGGACGCTGCCGGGCGCGCGCGCCCGGCTGGTTTACCCGAATGGCGATCAGTTCAACGTGGGACCTGCAACCTTCTTCAAGATCGAGAAGGGCGCCAAGTCCGATACCCTCAAGATGGACTACGGGATGGTGCGTGCAATCATCTCCAAGGGTGGACCCCGCACGAACTTCCGCGTTCGGACGCCATCTGCGGTGATGGGCGTCCGGGGCACGGACTTTGTGGTCGAGGGTGGCAGTGGTGCGGGCAAGGGGACTTCCCTCACGCTGATCCGCGGGACGGTGGAGCTTGCTCCGGTGGACGCCAAGGGGGCAGCCGCCAAGCCGCAACCGGTCACCGCAGGCGAAACCGTGTTCACCGAGAAGTCCAAGGCGCCGGAAAAATTCGCAACCAGCCAGGCCGAGCTCAAGCGCGTGGTCGTGCTGACTGAAAAGTCAGCTGCCGCCCCTCTGGCCCAGGCCTCGGGTGAGGCGGCCGAGGCGATCCGGAAGCTCGAGAGCCAGGCACGCGAGTCCACGGTGAAGGACCTGATCCAGTACGCCCAGTCGCCGGAAGAAAAGACGCGGCTCGAAAAGCTTGCTGCCGGTGGCGCCGATGCCAAGGCGCTCAATGCTGCAGCCGTCGAGCTCAGGGTCGAAAAAGCCCCGGTCGATTCGCCGGGCCTCAAGCGCATCATCGAGCAGATCAAGAAGTCGACCAAGCGTTCTGCGCTCGAACTCAAGGATCTTGAAAAGGATCCCTACGGAACGTATTTCGAAGGCACCCAGAAGGAATGATCAAAATGGCTAAGAAAATTACCAAAAAGAAGGCCTCCAAAAATGCGCAGGAATCCCACCCTCTTGAAGGCAAGAAGGCTCCAGCCTTCTCGCTTCCGTCGGATTCGAGTGAAGTCGTCAAGTTGTCGGACTTCGTCGGCAAGTACGTGGTGCTCTACTTTTATCCCAAGGACATGACTCCGGGGTGCACTCAGGAGTCATGTGAGTTCGGTGAGTCGCACTCCGCACTCAAGAAGCTCGGCGCCGTGGTCCTTGGGGCCAGCAAGGACTCGGTCGCAAGCCACCAGAAGTTCCGCGACAAGCATGCGCTGCCCTTCGAACTCCTTTCGGATGTGGACGGCAAACTCTGCGAAAAGTACGGCGTTTGGAAGGAAAAGTCGCTCTACGGCCGCAAGTACATGGGAATCGAGCGCAGTACTTTCCTGATCGGTCCGGATGGAAAGATCCTCAAGGTCTGGCAACCCGTGAAGGTCACCGGCCACGTGGAAGCCGTCACCGAAGCGCTCAAGTCTTTTCGGTAGGCTTGGATGGTTCGCGGGATCCCGCGTACATCTCGTAGGTAAAAAGCCGGCACTCGATCGAGCCGTTGAAGAGTGGATGGCGGGCGGAAGGCCTGAGTCCGATCAGCTTGGAAAGCTCCGAGCTCCCGGTGAAGACAAATCCATTCCAGCCCGGGGCCTTCTTCTTGAAGGTGTCTCCGAGGAGTGCGTAGTCCGCCTTGAGCGCCTCCACTTCGTCGAGGCGCTCGCCGTAGGGCGGGTTGGCTCCGACCAGTCCGGTCTTCCCATAGTTGGGTGAGATCTGGGATGCGTCCTTGAGCTCGCGCCGCTCAAAATGGATGAGCTCCGAAAGCATCGCTTCGGCGGCGTTCTCCCGGGCAACGGCAAGAGTCCTGAGGTCGCGATCAAATGCGTAAAAGCGGGGAAGGAGTTTCGGGTCCGTGATGCGTGACTCGATGGCTTCCTTCTTGAGGGATTTCCAGCAATCCGAGTCATGCTGCAGCCAGCCCTGGAAGCCGTAGTACTCCCTGAAAAACCCCGGTGCCGTGCGAGTCGAGATCAGCGCGGCTTCGATGGGGAGCGTCCCGGAACCGCACATGAGGTCCACGAAGCCGACTCCCGGGGCAGACATCTCCGGCCAGCCCGCAAGGATCAGGATCGCTGCAGCCAGGTTTTCCTTGAGTGGGGCTTGAGCTCCGTCGGCCCGGTAGCCGCGACGGTGGAGGCTGTCACCCGAGAGATCGATCGACACTGAAGCTTCGCCTTTTTCGAGGTGGATGCGGACCTGGACGTCGGGTTGTGCAATCTGGACATTGGGACGCACGCCTGCCGTGCTCATGAACTGGTCCACGATCGCGTCCTTGGCCTTGAGCGCGACGAAGTGGGTGTTGCGCAGTTCTGTATTCGGGTTTTGGCTCTGGGTGACGTCGATGGCGAGCGTACCCTCCGGCCGCAGGTGTTGAGCCCATCGGATCTGTTTCACTCCGGCGTAAAGCTTCTTGGCGTCAGGCGCCTGGAACCGGGAGATTGGCAGCAGGATGCGGCTGGCGAGCCTCGACCAGAGGCAAATGCGGTAGGCAACGGGCAGGGTGGCTTCGAAGTGCACACCCGCCCGTTCCCTCCGGATTTTTGATGCTCCGAGACCGGCCAGCTCCTTTTCGAGCAAGCCTTCCATCCCCAGGGGGACGGCCGCAAAGAAGATCCTCTTCTCGGAATTGGACATTCCTTAGAGGCTATCTGATGCGGGGCGCCAATTCAACGCAGGACCTCCAGATCCTGGATGTCGTGCAGAATGAAGAAGTCGCGGGAGATGCGGATGCCCTCTCCGTGGAGGCGCACGCGGTCGCCCGGCCTGAGAAGCTTTCCGAGGATCTGGAGGTGCGCCGGTCGCCGGTCCTGCCCAAAGGCGATGGGCTCGGACCACTCCACCTGGGTCGCCGAGTCGAGCAGGGAAAGCACCCAGTAAGGCTCAGGGTGGGGGCATTTGCCGGGCAGGTCCTCGCAAATCACCATGGGTACGACCGTCTTGCGACCTTCGAGCTGGATGACGCCTTCGAAAGAGGCGGGCACGACGTTCTGGGCGTGGGCGGACAGGCAGGCGGACTGGACGAGCAGTCCGGACAAAACTAGGGCAAGGCGAAGGGGGGTATTCATGGTTCTTGGCTCCTTTGTGGAAAGTGTTTGTCGGCACGTGAGCAAGGGCCGTGCCCAAAGGGGCTTGGCAATCGGTGATCCGATTCGGTAGAAAGGGAGGCACTTATGCAGAACCATTCGCTTTCCGACAGCTCGCAATATTACCTCGATCTCCTGGCGGAGCAGGAGCGCCTCAAGGCCAATCGTTTTGCAGGAGTCCGCACGGTGCTGGTCGTGCTTTCTGCCTCCGGAATGGCCTACGACATGGATGGATTCCGCGGCCGGATCCACTCGGCCTATCCAGAGGCAGCCGTTTTCTTCATGACGACCAAAGGGCGGGCTCTCGGAGCTTCGGCCCAGGGGCATGTTGATCTCCTGATCGACCTGACGGGGCCGCGCCAGAGGCAGGGACTCTTTTTTGCCCGCGGACTCAGGAGCAAGGCCCGGTTCACCATCGGTCGCAATGCCGGGCTCTTCCGCAAGCGCATTTACGACAGGATTTTTGATGAAAAGGCGCCGGAACACCAGGCCCGCCTTGCGGCTCAGAGTCCGCTCGCCCGCGAGCACTCCGTGCAGAGGGAAGTCCTCGCGCTGGCGGGAGTGGCTTCCGCACCCCACTCCGAGTCGGCTCCGGATCGGGGCAAGAGCATCGCGCTCGACCTTCCGCCCCTGGCCCGTCACTGATCGGGAGCAACGATGCTGGGCCGCCTGTCCAATCGACTCTACGGCGTCCTCATCTCACTGCGATTTGCAGTCGTCCTGCTGATCTCGCTCACGCTGGCCCTCATCGTTGCCACGGTGCTTGAATCCAGGTTCGATACTCCGACCGGCCAATACTACGTTTATCGCGCGTTGTGGTTCCATGTCCTGTTGCTCTTGCTGGGAGTGAACATCCTGGCCGTGGCACTCAGTCGTCTTCCCTGGAAGACCAGGCATGCCCCGTTCCTTGCCGCCCATGCCGGGATCCTGCTCCTGCTGGTGGGGGCGTGGATTTCGCAGCGGTGGGGGGTCGACGGAATGCTTCGGGTCGAGGAAGGCCAGGTCCAGTCGGTGGTCGAGATCGACGAGCCGATGGTGGTGGTCCAGGACTCCTCGGGAGTGACCTCGAGGCCGCTGCCGTGGACCCCGCCCGGCGTGCCTTTTCGTCCTTTCGAACTTTCCAATGGCATGTCGGTCGAGAAGTACCTGTCGAGGGCGGATCCGGTTTTTTCATTCGAGCCCAGCGAAGCGCCCGGCGCCGCGGCTGCCGTGCAACTCAAGTTCACCACCAAGCGCAGCATGGGTGGAATGCCTGCCATGGCCGCATCCCAGGAAATCTGGCTTTGGGCCGGATCTCCCGACTGGCAGATGAGCGCCATCGGACCCGCCCGCGTTTTTTTGGGAAAAATGCCCGATGGTCCGGGGCCCTGGATCTGGCTCGAGATCAGGCCGGACAGTCGCATCCAGTTTGAAGCGCTTTCGATGCGGCAGGAAAAGACCCGTGGGGTTGTCGACGTGGATCCGTCCAGGGTCAGCTCTGTGATCGATCCCGGCTGGAAGGCCGTCAGCATCGAAGTGCTCAAGCTGGTTCCACGCGCTTATCCTCGAACCGATTACGTCGAGGCGAAGATCCAGTATGGGCCCAAGGCTCCCGGTTCTGCGATCCAGATCCGATCGGGGGATGAGCTCGTCTGGCTGGGGCTTGGTGATCGGGCCAACTTTGACGGTGCGAAGGGATCTGAAAAGATCACGGTGGGATACATGCCGAGGCGCGTGGTGCTTCCGTTTGGGATCAAGCTCGAACGATTCATTCTCGATCGTTATCCCGGAAGCACGCAGCCCTCCTCATTTTCATCTCGGGTTTCGGTCGCGGATTCGACCCTGACGGACCCTCAGCGCCTGATCTCGATGAACGAGCCGCTCCATCATCGGGGTTTCACCTTGTACCAATCGAGCTACGAGGAGGCGATGCCGCGTCCGACGGTATCCGTTTTCTCGGTGAACCAGGATCCGGGCCGCGGCCTCAAATACCTGGGCTCACTGGTCCTCGTCCTCGGAATCATCTGGTTCTACTGGAATAAACGCACTCAACCCAAGAAGGCGGCTGCATGAGGCACCTCAGTCGGATCCTGTTGGCCATGGTCCTTTTCTGCACGTTTGTTCAAGCAGGCGAGATTCCTGCCGAGCCCGTCCGTCGGGACTGGTCCATGTCGGACTGGGACCTGACTCCCATCCAATCGGGTGGGCGGGTCAAGCCCGTGGCGGCATTTGCCGGAGAGCTGGTCCTGCACCTGACCGGTCGCCAGAAGTTCGAGGGCTGGAAGCCTTCTGAGATGCTCGTTTCAATCGTGGCCCAGCCCTCGGAGTGGCGCCAGAAGGCGCTCTTCAAGATCGAGCGTGAGGATGTGAAGCGGCAGCTCCTGCTCGACGTCAAGCGCATGCGCTTTTCGGCCGCGGAGTTGTTCTCGAACTCAACCCTGCTCCAGTACGCCGGTCGAATGGGGGCTGGCATGGAGAGCACGCTCGCCAAGGCTCCGGACCCGCAGGCCAATCCGCGCGAAGAAGAACTCAAGCGACTGCTCGATCGTCTCACCACCTTCCATCAGCTCGTCACTGGGGATGCATGGACCCTCGTGCCCATGCCGGGTGCACTGTCGTGGAAGTCGATCGCCGATCCTGCCGCCGCCGAAGGCGCCAAGCCGAGGAGCATTTCCGACCTACTTGCGGATCCTTCCGACGAGGGAAGGGTGCGAGGAAAATTCGTGGAGCTCATGGGAGCGTATCTCGCCGGCAAGGAGTCGGGTTTCAAGGAAGCCGCTGCCCAGCTTCGCAGCGAGATCCAGTCCCAGGCCGAAAAGCAGGCGCCCGGATTCGCAGGCGCAGTGCTCCCCAGACTCCAGGCCGAGAACGCTTATCGATCGATCCGGCCCTTCCACTGGTCCTGGATCCTGTACCTGTTCGCAGCCCTTGCACTTGCATGGGCCGGTTGGATCGGTGCTTCACCGCGATCGATGGTCCATCGCGGTGGCATCATCTTGCTCGCTCTGGCGCTCGGGCTCCATGTCCTGGGATTCGCATTGCGCTCCTATGTCGCCGGACGCCCGCCGGTGAGCAACATGTATGAGTCGATCGTCTGGGTATCGTTTGGAGCGGTGGTCTTTTCGATCATCATCTACTTGCTCCAAAAGCAGCGGATCCTCGTGGGAGTCGGATCCGTACTCGGCATGCTGGGCCTCCTTGCCGCCGATGCAGCACCCACGCTGATGGATCCCGGCCTCCATCCGCTCGTGCCGGTCCTGCGCAGCAACTACTGGCTCACCGTGCATGTGCTGACGATCACGCTGGGCTATGCTGCATTTGCCCTCAGCTTTGGCTTGGGCAACGTGACCTTGTTCCGTTTTTTGCGTGGTGCCGGGGCACGCGCGCCCGAAGTCATGAACCTCAACCAGCTCACTTACCGCGCGATGCAGTTCGGGGTGGTGCTGCTTGCTGCCGGGACGCTCCTGGGAGGGGTCTGGGCGGACTATTCATGGGGAAGGTTCTGGGGATGGGACCCCAAGGAAGTCTGGGCACTCATCGCGCTGCTGACCTATCTCATCGTCCTTCATGGCCGATATGCAGGTTGGGTCGGGCAGTTCGGCTTCGCGGCGTGGACGGTGCTCTGCTTCAGCAGCGTGGTCATGGCCTGGTACGGCGTGAACTTCGTCCTCGGAGTGGGACTCCACTCATACGGGTTCTCGGCCGGAGGGCAGGGCGCCGTGGGAACGGCCGTCCTGATCCAGCTGGTCTTCGTGGCCTGGGTGGCCGCTCAGTTCAAGCGCCGCGAGAAGGCTTCGAGCTGACCCACGGTCTCCCGCACACCTGATTCAAGCGGCGTGGCCATCTTGGTGTAGCCCGCGGCCCGGAGTTTGGTGAGCGTGGCTTCGGTGAAGTACTGGTAGCGTTCGCGGATGGCCATCGGAGTATCGATGAACTCGATCGTCTCGGGTCGTCCCATGGCAGCAAAAACTGCTCGGACCAGGTCCAGGAAGGTCCGGGCCTTGCCGCTTCCCACGTTATAGATGCCATTGGAGATCGGCTTCTCGACCGAGTACTCGAGGATGTCGATCACATCGCCCACATACACAAAGTCGCGACTCTGGTGTCCGTGGGCAATTCCCTCGCGGTGGCTCTTGAAGAGTTTTACTTTTCCCGTCTTGAGGATTTGGTCATAGGCATGCAGCACGACGCTGGCCTGGCCTCCCTTGTGGCGCTCGCCAAATCCATAAACGTTGAAGAACTTATGGCCCGACCAGGCGGGGGGATGGTTTCCTCGGGCCGCCTGGTCGGTGGCCCAGAGGTCAAAGAGGCGCTTGGACTCGCCGTAGGGGTTGAGCGGACGAAGCGAGGCCATCCTGGACTCGTCGTCCTCATACCCCTGTTCGCCTTCGCCGTAGGTGGCCGCGCTGCTGGCATAAGCGAGCGGGATCCGGCGAGAGGTGCAAACGTTCCAGATTTTTTGGGAATACTCGACATTCACTTCGCGCAGGAACTCGACATTGAGTTCGGTCGTCGATGAACATGCCCCCAGGTGGATGACTGCGGCGATCGAGGTGGAGGGATTCTTTTCGAGCCAGCTCCAGAGGTCCTTGACCCCGAGTCGGATCCCGAAGTCGAGTCCCTGATGCTCCTCGCGGGAGTCAAACGCACCCAGGTCGTCCACCGATATGACCGGGATGCCGCGCTGGTTGCAGCGCTCCACCATGCGGGCTCCGATGAATCCTGCCGCTCCCGTGACCAGCCAATAGGGTGTCATGCCGCATTTTTGGCAGAAATCGCGGTCATTGTCATCCCCCGGCCGGGCCGGTACAATTTTGATGCAATGAAGATTGAGGATCTCTCCATCCTGGTGGTTGAAGACGTGCTGGCCATGCGCACGCGTCTCAAGGACCTTTGCCGTGAGATCGGGTTCAAGCAAGTCACCATGGCCTCCAATGGAGATGAAGCCAAGGTCGTCATGGCCATCGAGGACATCCACCTCCTGCTCGTGGACTGGTACACCGAACCCCTGAGCGGGATTGACCTGCTCAAGCTCGTCCGTTCGACCCCCAAGTTCCAGAACTGCGTGTTCCTCATGGTCACGGCAGAAAACACCCGCGAAAAGGTCATCGAGGCCCTCAAGGCGGGAGTCGATGATTACCTGGTCAAGCCTGTCACCGCAGCCCAGCTCCAGGGCAAGGTGATGTCCGCCCTGACCAAAAGGAAGGTGATTGGATGAGTGCCGCACACGATCCCAGGAATGCCCAGATCCAGAGTTTTGTGGACGAGCTCTCGGGATTTGCCCAGTCTGCAGAGAGGGTGCTCGGGGTGATCGAGCAGGACATGGAAGCCAACAAGGGCAAGTTCGAGGTTTTTGCCCGAATGATGCTCACGATCCGCGGTACCTCGCAGCAGCTGGGCTTCAACCATGTCGTGGAAATAGCCCGGCTGGGTGAGGAGATCGCCGTCAAAGGGACCACAGCCGAGACTCGTCCCCAGATCCGCAAGTGCGTGGGGAGTCTGTGGGATGTGCTCACCACTGTGAAACATTTGATCGTCCATCACAACGAAGAGACCGGGGAGGAGCAAAAGATCCTCGTCAACCGGCTCGAGTACACACTCAACGCCTTCGGTGGAGCTCGTCCGACCTTTGATCAGGACGAAATCGAAAAGCTCCTCAAGGAGCGGGGCTAAGCACCCTCAAGGCCTCAAAGGATCCGGTCCAGTTCGTCGATTCGAGACGCGTTCTCATCGCCGCGAAAGCGCGCATCCACGAGGATGCTGCCGCGTTCGAGCTCGCGGTCTTCGGCCCGGAGGCGAAGGCGGCGCTTGCCCTCTTGTCCGCACCAGTAAAACTCCCAGTCCGGGCCGACCCGGTAGGCCGGGCTGACCAGTCGATGCAGGGAACGACGCGCGTGCAGTTCGGGCAGCAACTGAGCCCTTGGCTTGGAGCTCTTGATCCAGACCTGGTAGCTGAACGGCAGCGACTTGCGATCCAGTCCCGTGAGTTCATCGAGGGTCCTGAGGTAGGGCGGCCTCCACCAGGAAACCTCCTCGTGGCACCAGTCCTCCGCGTCTGCAAGCGCGCCGCAGGCCTGGTGGCCCAGGCAGGGAAGCAAGAGCTGCATCGGATTTTCGGCGCGCGAGGACAGCTGGGCGATGAGTTCCTTGCGGAGCTCCAGCAGCCTGCGCGACTGGAGCCTGAGGGCGGGCTCCACCAGGATCACGATGCCGTCTTCCTCCAGATGACGATCCCAGGCCTCGATGAGGCTGGAGGCAATCTCCCCGGGCTTTTCATCAAACTCATTGAGAACAAAGCTCATGAGCCAGAGGTTGAAGCGGGGGGCCTGGCGGGGAAGCCAGCCCTTGGAGATCTCGAGCTTCCGGTGGAACGGCCGAGCATCGTATTGCGGGAGTTCGAGCCAGCGATTGAGCGAGGCCAGCCACTTTTCCCCGAGCTGAAGGGTCGCCCGATCCTGCTCGATGAGTGCAAAGTTTCCCTGCGGGGGCAGGCCAATCGGTGCGTGCTTCTCACCGGCGAGGATCCCGGCTGATGCCGTTGCCGGGCCGGCACCGAATTCGACCGCTCGGAGCGATGTTTGATGTGATGGCCACTTGAATCCCAATCGCGAGAGTTCCGCCCAGACCGAAGCCATGCGGTAGAGATTCCCGGGCATGAATGAAAGAAAGTAGGCAAGGCGGAGATTCTCCGGATTGCTGCCTTTCTTCCAATAGCGATCCAGGCCCTCGGATGCGTCGTCGGAGCCAAGGCGATTGAAGAGTTCCGTGAACCGCTCGACATGCGGGACGACCGAGCGCGTGAGGAAGCGGCGATTCTTGAGGTCTGCGGCCGACTCCATGAGCTTTTCGTCGACGCAGACCTGCGCCAGCAGAGCCTCGAAATCGGCACCAAAACCGTTTGAAAGGCCGACAGGAACCTTCATGCATCTGGTTTTACACGGCTTGCGGTCGAAAAACCGAAAAAACGGATCTTCCGCCAGACCCTGCCAGCGGTTACTCTTGTGGCATGCCCGCTTACAACAAGAAGGTCCGCGTCCCCGGGAAGTCGGCCAACGAACTCTACGAAAAGATTTCCAAGGACATCGAACACATGGTCGCCAAGTGGGGTCTCCCCAATGCCAAGCTGAGCCGTGATGATGCCAAGAAGCAGGTCCTGCTCAAGGCGCCGATGGTGGACGCCACCCTCAGCTGCGTGGACGGCGAAATCCGACTGGATGCCCAGCTTGGGCTTTTGGCCATGCCTTTTCGCTCCAAGATCGACGAGCAGGTCGACAAGTGGGTGAACCGCACGTTCCCCGCATGAGCGTCCTTCGCTCTGCAGCGGTGATGGGGGTGGCGACCTTCATCAGCCGCATCATGGGCCTGCTGAGGGAGCAGGTCTTTGCCCACATGTTCGGCGCCGGAAATGCAGTCGATGCCTTCAACATCGCCTTTCGGATCCCGAATCTCCTGAGAGACCTGTTTGCCGAAGGTGCCATGAGCGCGGCTCTGGTTCCCACCTTTACTCGCGTACGCGAGCGGCAGGGACCGGCTCGCGCCTGGTTGCTCGCATTCCGCGTTTTTCGGGTGCTCTTTGGTACGGTGGCCGTCCTTTCGGCGATCGGGATGTTCTTTTCCGAGCAGCTCGTGGGGCTTTATGCAGCTGCCTTCCGGGAGGTTCCCGGCAAGTTTGAACTCGCTGTTTCGCTGACTCGCGTGCTTTTCCCGTTTTTTCCGCTCGTGGCGCTGGCTGCGGCCTTCATGGCCGTGCTCAATGCGAGCGGCGTGTTCTTCATGCCGGCCTTTGCGAGCGCGCTTTTCAACCTCGCATCCGTAGGCACCGGTGTGGCAGGGGCA
>CAZDSX010000025.1:0-13652 GCA_964508305.1 uncultured Bacteriovorax sp. | reverse complement strand
CATGGTGGTTCGGGAGCATCGGCATGGAGCCGATCTATGGAATGGCCGTCGGAGTGGTCATCGGCGGGGGAGTGCAGGCGTTCTGCCAGTGGCCCGAGATTTCGCGATTGCGCCGTGCGGATCCCCTGCCGTCGGGCCCAGTGTCCGGCGGACCATGGCACCGTGATCCCGATCTCCGCTCGATGCTGTTTTTGATGGCTCCCGGGACCATGGGTCTGGCCGCCACCCAGGTGAGCATCCTGGTCAACAGCATGCTGGCGACTTCAGCCGGGCCGGGTGCCGTTTCATGGCTCAACTACGCCTTCAGGCTGATGCAGTTTCCGATCGGGGTTTTTGGGGTCTCTCTTGCGCAGGCCACGCTTCCCCGAGTGTCGACCCATTGGGCTCGGCAGGAGTACGATCAGGCTGCAGAGACCATCCGGAGGAGCCTGGTCCAGGTGTTTGCCATCAATCTTCCGGCCGCAGCCGGATTGGCCGCGCTCTCGGTGCCACTGGTCTCCCTGCTGTTTGAACATGGCCAATTTGGGGTGACCGATACTTCTCAGACCGCTCTGGCGCTGGCTGCCTATTCGCTGGGCCTGGCCGCCTATTCGGGCGTCAAAGTTCTGGTGCCTGTGTTTTACGCCTTTGGCACCACCCGTATCCCGGTCATTTCGAGCCTCCTTTCGGTCGGGATCACCGTGCTGCTGAATCTGATGACCGTCAGGCTCCTGGGATTTTGGGGATTGGCTCTGGGGACTTCGGTCTCGGCCTTCGTCAACCTCGGATACCTGCTCTCGAGCGTGCGTTCGATCGTCGGCCAAAAGAATGCAGAATTCAGCCTTTTTTGGCTCTTTAGGCGATTTTGCCTGCATGCGCTCCTGGCCTCCGCGATGGGCGCCTCGTGCTGGTGGAGCTGGTCTGCCTTTGGGTGGTTCCTGGGTGAGTCCGTTGGTTTCCGGGGCCTGGCGCTCGGAGCTTACGTGGCCGAAGGTGCGGTCCTGGTGTTCGCCGGGAGCCTGATTCTTGGGCTCGACGAATCCCGCGAGGTTTTCGCCGCCCTCTCCGGCAAGGTGCTGGCGCGCCTGAAAAGGAAATTCTCCAAAAAAACAGTGTGAGCGGTTCGACACTGTGGGCTAGAGTTGTCCCATGAGGGCAACGGAATGACCACGACTCGTGAATCGGTCAGGCTTTTGTGCAAGAGCATTGTCACCCGTTTGGAAAATCGGAAGGCGATTTCATTCCCTCCGCGACTTCGACAGATCGTGGCAGATGAAGTGTTCGATCTGGTCGGACCCTACATCGTGTCCGAGCAGGATATCCGCGAAAGGGCCCTGGCCAAGGTCGGTGCCCGGGCTGAACTGCTCCAGGACAGCCAGTTCACCGAATCCGAGCAGTACCGTACTGCGAAGGCCCTGGTGAAGTCGTCGCTCGGAGATGACGAGCTCAACGGATTTTACTTCCAGAAGCCACTCAAGACCGTGGCCGCATCAATTGCATCCTACCTCATGCGCTCGTCGCACATCGACGATGTCTACGAGAGCGACGAGGATCTCGAAAAGCAGATCGTCGAAACGGTTCAGGGTTTCAACCCTGCCGACGTCCACTAAAGCTCAGCGCTTCTCATCGCGATGACCACTTCGGCGCAGTCCGCCTTGGAGAGCGTCTGTGCGCAGGCACGCATGGTCTCACGCTTGAACGCCTTGAAGCCCGAAGAGGCGGTCAGATACTGGGTCAGGGTGAGGTAGAGGAGTTTCTCGGTCTTTTCGAGACCCAGGCGCTCGGTCATCTGCTGCATGGCATGGCCCGGGATCATTGAGTTGATGTGCACGTAACAGCGGTCATTGCGCTGGCTGCAGGCATCGAAGGACTGGAACTTCTGGCTGACCTTGGAGGGGTAGGGCCTCATCTCAAAAGCGCCATCGGCCGTCAGGAAGCGGGCCTGGAGTGAGCCCGGGTCCTTGAGATTGCGAAGGCCCACGAGGCGACGTTCGTTCTTGAAGATGGTCTTGCCGATGGCCCAGTCGGGTTCTTTCTTGCGTGCGCGGGCAGCGATCACGACACCGAAGAAATCAGAAAAAGCTTCGTTCAGGGCGCCGGACTCATCCATGTAAATGAGGCGTGCCGTCTGCGAGGTCACTCCATGGGTCATTTCATGGCCTGCCACATCCAGTGAACGGGTCAGGTCGGTCATGACCACGCCGTCCCCGTCGCCATAGGCCATGAAGCCGCCATCCGAGCTCCAGAATGCGTTGGCAAAGTTCTTTCCGACATGGACCAGGCTGACGAGCTCGGTGCCTTTTCCGTCGTAGCTCCTGCGGCCGTGGGTTCCTTCGTAGTAGCGGAGCACGTCATTGGCATTGAGGTACGCGCGGTAAGAGGAGCGGTCGGCTCCGGGCTGGCTCTTGCCCGCGCGGATCGCGATCGGACAGTTTTCGATCTGCAGATCGGTTGGGGACCCGGTGTCTTCGTTGAGGGTCTGGCAGGCAGAGGTGGCCTTGCGCACGACATTGGGTTGTTCCGCCGGGGGAGTCATCACCGGCTCGATCTCGATGTGTCGGCTGATGTCACCGATCAGGCGTCCGTTGTGGGCATCGAGAACCAGGTCCCGCCCGGCCTCCTGGTCCTGCGGGGAGACCGAAACCCAGTAAACCAGCCGCGCGCCCTGTTCGTCTGCATCTGGAAGGATCTTGAGCTGCGGAGCGAGCTCCAGGGTGCGACCTGCCTGCAGGCCAAGCTGGCTCTGCACCAGTTGTGCAGCCGTCAGGCTGGAGATCGACGCCCGGGTTGCGATCTCGAAGCGTGGGAGCGAGGCAGAGTGTTCGATCGAGTCTGCAGTCGCGTCAACCCAGGTCCGGTGGGTGAACGCATTGCCGCCGATCACTTCAATGCCGTCCTGGAAAATCTGGAAGCGATGGGTCTCGACGCCGTGGGAGCGAGAAGCCTGCGTGATGCGCGCTTCTCGACCCTCGCGCTGGAGCTGGTTCATGAGCTGGCCCACGGCCTGATGCTGGAGTTGGAGGGTTTTGAGGCTGGGAAGAGTGAATCCGCTGAATCCAATAGGAGGAGGGGTGGCGAGACTTGCGGCTGCAGTCAGGGGTGCCATCGAGAGGAGGGCGGCAAGTTTTGAGGTGAGGCTCACGCGAGGCTCGCTTTCTGGAACGTGGGGTTCCCCTTTGAATTCGGGCTGCTTGAAGCAAGGGGTGGACCAAAAGAAACACTGCGTCATTTCAGGGGGTTAGCCGACTTGTATTTTCAAGGATTCTGGCTCGGTGAGTAAAAATTTCAGGGTCCGGAGGCCCGGGTGCTGACCAAGGATTGGTCGGTGTCTAAAAGTTCGGCAGACTTGGAGAGCCAAGAAGGCTCTGTTCAGCTCCGGGGCTAACTATAAGTGTCTGATTTTTATGAAGTTATTTTTTTGTTAACAAGGTTAACAATTGGCGTCAGGGACTTGCAGCGGAGTGGCTTCAATGCGGTCTCTTTGGGCTTCAATTTGGATCCTCGGTGGCGGACTGGTTCTCGCTTTGAGCCAGTTTTCGGAGGGTCGATCCCAGCAGACGGCCTTGGGGCAGAGTTCCCTGGTGGCCTCCGCCCAGCATCAGGCGATCCGCAACCAGATGCTTCAGACGCTGGAAGACCTGATCCAAAGGGAACGCTTTTATCGCCGCCGTGCAGGGAGTTTTACGGCAGTCCTCGGTAAGCTTGAGTTTGACGTGCCTGGATCGATCCGTGGTCAGGTCGAGGTGCGGGTGACCGCCGCGGACCGGGAGCACGTGATGGTCGAAGCGTTTCGCGAAGCAGATGGAATGACGGACCGCATCTGGATGGACGAGCAGTTCAGGGTGCAGGCGAATTTTCCGATGAATGGCCTTCGCTGGGTCGTGCTGAATGCCGCCCGCACGACGGCAGGCACTGCGTCGGACTGGGGGGCTGACTCGACGCTTCCGGAGCTCGAAGTAGAGCCGGTCAGTTCAACCGCCTCGTCGAATGAAACGCTGGCAGATTGACATTACCTGACCGGTCCTCGACACTGTTGATGGGCGCATTTGGCCTGCATGGACGCAGTTCAATCGGGTGTGAGCGGCAACGTGAACGCCAAGAGGATCAGGATGATCGTTTCTCCTTTCAATCTAAAGTGTTGGGCTTCCTTCGGGAGTCTTCTGAGCCTCATGACTCTTGCTTCCGGTTGCTCCGGAGTGCGGGGCCGCACGCTGGAGCCGGATTGGTCTTCACTCCAGGAAGAGCGCCAGGCATCCAAGGAGCTTTCGGCCGTCCTCGGTGAAGAGGAAGACGAGTCCAATCGCGCAGGTCTTTCGGGCAAGTCGAGCGTCGGTGACAACGGCGAGATGACCGTCCTTGGCGTGAAGCTCGAAAACACCCAGTTTGATTTCCCCGTGACCCTCAACTCCCGCGTCGAGTTCTGGGTGAATTACTTCACGGGTCGCGGTCGTCCGCACTTTACCAAGTATCTGGAGCGCTCCGAGTTCTTCATTCCTTTCATCCGTCCCATCCTCAAGCAAAACGGACTGCCCGAGGATCTCGTTTACCTCGCCATGATCGAAAGTGGATTCAACAACCACGCAAAGTCGACTGCCAAGGCCGTGGGTCCCTGGCAGTTCATCTCCGCCACCGGCAAGCGCTACGGCCTGATGGTCAACTGGTGGGTGGATGAGCGTCGGGACACGCGCAAGTCGACCCTGGCTGCAGTGGAATACCTGCGCGAGCTCAACCAGATGTTCAACAGCTGGGAGCTGGCTGCCGCCGCCTACAACGCCGGGGAGTCCAAGATTGCACGCGGCATTCGCCGCTACGGAACTCGCGACTTCTGGTCGCTGACCCGCCATCGTTTTCTCAGGCAGGAAACGCGTGACTATGTTCCCAAGATCATCGCTGCCGCGATCGTCTCCAAGAACCGCACGCAGTTCGGTTTTGCGGCCGCGAAGAGTGACCGTCACGAGGGCGAGGCCCTTTCGAGCGACGGGGAATGGGTGAAGCTCGAGCCCACGCAGCCCGGTATCGACGAGGAGCAGGCCTCCGCCGAGGGTGAGCTCGTCAAGATGACCGCCAAGACCGAGGGCGAGTCGGCCTCCGGAGCCGGGGCAGAGAAATCCGCCCGTGAAAGCCTCAATAAGATCCTCGCTGAGGACTCTTGGGAGGACGCAGAACTGGCGGGAGCTGAATCCCAGGCTCCCGTTGTGCAGGCATCCAATGCGCCTGGCGATGCGCCCCCTGAATCGGCTCGTCCCGTGCCCACCCCTCATGTGAGCAAGAACGGCGAAGTCCGCGGGGAAGAGCTGGCCGAGTTCGAACTTCAGAGTCCGGCCGACCTCCTCAAGGTTGCCCGGGCTGCTGGTCTTTCCTACCAGACGGTCAAGGCGCTGAACCCCGAGATCCTCCGGTGGTGCACGCCTCCGGCAGTCCACTCCTACCGGATCAAGCTGCCGGTTTCGGCCAAGGAGCGCTTCCTCACGACTTACAACCATCCTGCCTTCCCGCGCCGGGTCCAATTCCTGGCCTACCGCGTGCGCAGGGGAGAGACTCTCAGCCACGTGGCTCGTCGCTTTGGCATCAAGGCTGACCCCATGACCGATCTCAATCGGATCTCAGCCAAGGCAGCCCTCCGTGAGGGTGCCCGGGTCCTTCTTCCCATGCCGGATGACCGCTCCCGCAGCCTGGCCTCCCTGGAGGTCAAGGACGCGCCCGAGCGCAAGAAGTACCGGCGTTATCGCAAGGCGGGGAGCAAGTACTACCGGGTTTCCCTCCAGAAGCGTGCGGCAGCCCGTTCAAGCAGCAAGAAGGGCTCCCGCTCCATCCAGTAATTGCCGTTTTTGGCCTGCCAAACTATAACTTTTGGCTAAATGGCCGGTCTCATCGTGCAAAAATTTGGCGGCACTTCCGTCGCCAATCCTGAGCGCATCTGCAGGGTTGCGGATCGCATCGCTGATCGCCACCGCAAGGGCAACCGCCTGGCCGTGGTGGTCTCGGCCATGGGCCACACGACCGACGAGTTGATCGACCTCGCCCAGAAGGTTTCCAAGGAACCTCCGCGCCGCGAGATGGACATGCTCCTGACCGCTGGCGAGCGCATCTCGATGGCACTGCTTTCGATGGCGCTGGCTGACCGAGGGGTGCCGGCCGTTTCGTTCACAGGATCCCAAAGCGGCATCATCACGGATGGCACCCACCGTCGGGCCCGCATCAAGAAGATCCTCGGAGACCGCGTGCGTGAATCGCTCGCACGGGATCAGGTCACGATCATTGCTGGCTTCCAGGGTGTGAGCGAGACGCGAGAAATCACGACTTTGGGGCGGGGGGGCTCGGACACCACTGCCGTCGCGCTGGCGGCTGCGCTGGGTGCCCAGGCCTGCGAGATTTATACGGATGTGGATGGGGTCTTTAGTGCGGATCCACGCAAGGTCACGGGGGCCCGTTTCAGGGACCGTCTCCCGCATGACCTCATGGTGGAGCTCGCCACTCGCGGCGCAGGAGTCCTGCATCCAAGGAGCGTGGAGCTTGCCAAGCAGTTTTCGGTCCCCCTCTGGGTGATCAACAGCCTCAAGGATGGCATTGAGGCGAAAGGAACGCAGATCGTGAATCGTGGAATGGAAGAGTTTGGCGTCGTGGGAGTGACTTCGGATTCAGGCAAGGCCTGGCTCACCGTCGGGCTCTCCCGCCCGACAGTGGTTTCGGCCCTCTGGGACGCGGCTGCCCGGCAGCAGCTCTCGGTCGTCGCTCCGCAGTTCAGTGACGGCAGGGTCTCGCTCTTTGTCGAGCAGGAGACCGTGGGCGAGTGGCGATCGCTCCTGCAGCGCCTCGTCTCGGATGGCTTCATCGAAAGCTTCAACCTCAAGTCGGACTGGATTCCGGTTTCGGTCGTCGGCGATCGATTTTCTCAGGACGGTTCAGCACTGCTTGGCGTCCTCGAGACGCTGGCTTCGGCAGGGATCGATGCCACCTGTGGCAACGCTTCATCGCTTGCGATCACATTGGCCGTGCCCGCCTCCAAGGCCGAGGATGCAGTTCGTGCCCTCCATAAAAAATTCGTCGAATCAGCCAACGCCTGAGGGAATCGTCCATGTCCAAGCAAACGGTCATCGTCGGTGAAGGATGGGCTGCGCTGGCGGCCCTGGTTTCGTGCCTCAAGGATGGGACGGCAACGGAGTCGGCTCCGGTGCTCTGGCTGTCGGGTTCGGGCGGCAGGGTGATCCCCGCGCTTCCTGCCATCGAAGGCCATCAGGCCGCGGAACTCCTCGAGGGCATGATGGAGTTTTTGGACCTCCCCGTCGGGCCCCGCGTCGCCGGAGTGAGCTTTGTCCGGGAATTCAGGAACAAGAGCTTCCGTGAGCCTGCCTGGCAAAAAGGCTCCGAGCTTGCCGAAAAGCGTGAAATCCGTGGTGTCGAGCTTTGGGCGCCCGAGTGTGCCCTCGTGCCGGTGGACGAAGTTCGCTGGGAACTCTCGCTCGTCGAGATCGAGGAGCTGGTTCGCACGCGCCTCATGCAGCATCCGGCGATCCAGCGCCGGGCTGGGATTCCGGTTGAAGGGTTCAGGTTTGAAGGCGGAGAAGTCCGCGCCGTCCTCCTGAGCTCAGGAGAAGACGTTGAAGCCGCCAAGGTCATCTACGCGGATCGCTGGTCGGGCCTGGGCCGCCTCTCGGGGCTTCCCAAGGGGATGCCCTTCCTCAAGGGAAGGGAGCCGATGGGGGTCCTGCAGGCCGTTTTCACGCATTCTGTTCCCATGCTTCCGCAGATCACCGAGGGATTCTTTGCAGTCCTGAATCGCGAGTCCGGCGACTCGCAGGACAAGCAGGTTTTTGGGCACTTCTACAAGGGCGGACTGGAGAGCGTCTGGACCACGGCCATCGCCCCGGAAGAGGGCGAGGACAACCACCTGATCGCCAAGCGCCTGCGCCGGATGAAGCAGGCGCTCGAAAAGATGTTCGGCCAAACCGAGTGGGTGCCTGAGGGATTCGGCGGTGAATTCGGACGGACGATCAAGAATGAGCAGGTTCGTTACGAAGAGGGATTCGTTCTCTCGTCGGGCACTGCGCCAGATGCCCCGCTTCGCAATGAGAAGGGTGCACAGGCCATCCGTGGGATGGAGTTCGTCACCGATGGATACGGCGTCGGTCCCGCGCTCGTGCAAGTGCTCCAGAGCTCGGGCCTGAAGCCCAGCGTCCAGGCGTAGGGCGCCTTAAATCCCAACCGCGCCAGGCTTCGGGCGGCTGCCTCCAGTGTCACTCCTGTGGTGGAGAGATCATCCACGAGGATCAGTCGGCTCGTGGGTCTATGCCACGCCAAGTCCATGGCTCGTGGGGTCGGTTCGAATTCGATCTGAGTTTGGCGTCGTTCGCTGCTCGAGCGCCTGGCCTGGCTTCCGGCCTGATGAGGCTTGAGGAGCTGCTCCACACGAAGCCCGGAGGCATCGCCGAGCCATCGCGCCAGGGAGCCCGCGGGCCAGTGTCCCAGCTCTCTTCTTCTGCGCGCCAGTTGGGGCATGGGGACCAGGAGATCGCCGTAGGCGCGCAGCCACTGGGTGGTTTCATCGGATTGGCAGAGGCCTCGGATCACCGAGTCGGTCCGCCAGCTGGGTCGCTTTTTCCAGTCCCTGAATACGCGGTAGCTCCGTCCTGTCAGAAGTGCGCCTGATCTCAATCGCAGGGAGGGATCTGTGCTCCTTTCGAAAGGCGGACTGGCGCGGATCGCCTCCAAACACGAAGTGCAGGGCGAGAAAAACGGAGGAGTGAGGGGTTGGGCACAGGTCGAGCAGCGAAGCATGCCGGGCTGCCAAGCAACGTTTATTCCCGTTGTGGGGATCCCTTACCAGGCTGAGAACGGCATTGCGGAGCTATTGAGGCTAGAGTTGGTGTTTCGGGTGATGGCGATTGCGGACCCGGTGTTGCGATCATGGACCCAGAAGTTGGTCGAGGCTGGAGCAGTTCCATTGATGGGCTGTGAGGACGAGAAGGAGACGAAGCGATCTTCCATCGAGAACTCAGGATAGTAGCTGTCACGCCCTGAGGCGGTATTGGTCGTGATCGCCACCTCGTTGGTGCCGTCCGAATAAATGGTCCAGATATTATACGAAGAGCTGGTGGTCCCGTTGACCGGCTGGTTGGAGATGTGGGCGATGAGGGTGCCATCGCTGTTGTAGGCAGGCTGGCGGTGATCCTGTCCGGAGGCCGTTTCGGAAGTGATGTTGGCGAGGGCGCCCCCCGAAAGCGTATAGGTCCATAGATTGTAGCTGTTGTTGGATCCGCCACCGCCACCGATTTTCTTGAGCGACGCGAAGACGATCTTGGTGCCTCCGGGGTTCCAGGCGGGTTCAATATTGTGGATCGTGCTGGTCGTATCGGTGGTGAGCTGGGTGATCGTTCCGGTGGAAATCACGACCTTGTAGATGTTGTAGGGACGAGCGGGCGAGACGGTCTTGCGGCTGAATGCGACCGTGCTTGAGTCAGGCGAAATGGCCGGATCCAGCGCATCTTCACCCGAGGTATTGTAGGTCGTGAGCGCAGTCCAGGAGCTTCCATCAGCGCTGACTTTCCAGAGGTTGGCGCAGCTGTTGTTGGCTGCCGTAGGGTCGCCGTTGAGATTACGATTCGACACTGCGATCCAGAAGGTGCCATCCGGAGAGAGTCGCGGGGGCTGCACGAGGTCCTTGGAGATCCAGCCCAGGGTGAGCGTATTGTGGAGCGTGCGGGAGCTGCCGTCCACTTTGGCCTTCCAGATGCGGGCTTCGGAGTTGGCGGTTCCGTTGAATACGCCCGTGGTATCCGACCAGGAGATCCAGCTCACGAAGTAGTTGGGAATATTCGGGACGGAAGAGACAATCTCGATGCTGAGAATGCGCTGGAAGGTTCCACCCGAGTTGGTCGCCGACACGGTGTAAGTTGCCGCTGTCTGGACCACGGTGGGAGTACCGCTCAGTGCACAGGTGCTGGACAGACTGAGACCACTCGGCAGCGTAGGTGAGGCGCTGCAGCTCGTGATCGTGCCACCGGTGTTGACCGGCGTCTGGGTGCTGATGGCCTGGTCGAGCGTGAAGCTGAATGGAGCACCGTTATAGGCGATGTTCGGGAGCGAATCGACGATGGCAATCGACAGGGTCGCCGATCCGCTTCCGTCGGCGTTGCTTCCCGTAATCGTATAGACGGCAGATGCGGTGAGCGTCGTGGGAGTGCCCGTGATCTGGCAGGCACTCGAGAGACTCAGTCCTGCTGGCAGGCTGGGCGAGGAGGAACAGCTTGTCGTCGCCGCGCCCGTGTTGGTCGCGGAGATGGCAGACATCGCTGCGTCCTTGGTCAGGGAACTCGAGGCTGCCGCGTAGCTCAGGATCGGGAGCGGCTCAGTGACCGTCAGGTTGAAAGTAGTGGTTGCCGTACCGCCAGTGTTGGTGGCCGATACTGTATAGGTTGCGGTGGATGCGGTGGCTGTCGGGACTCCCGATAGGGCGCAATTGGAGGCATTCAGGCTGAGTCCGGCGGGCAGGCTGGGCTGGATGCCGCAGCTCGTGATCGCACCCCCTGTATTTGAGGCGCTGGAAGAGAGGGTGCTGATCCCTTTCTTGAGTGAGAACGGTGCGCTCGAGTAGCTGATCGCCGGGATCACGTCATTCACGGTGAGTGTGAAGGTGCTTGCAGCGTTACCGCCTGTATTCGAGGCAGTGATCGTGTGGATGGTCGTCGCGCTGATGGAAGTCGGGGTTCCAGAGATCGCGCAAGTGGTGGTGTTCAGGCTCAGGCCACTGGGGAGGTTGGGGCTCACTGAGCATCCCGTTACTGCCCCGCCGCCCAGGGTCGGGCTTTGGGTGGCGATCGCGGTACCCTGGGTGGCCACGAGGGTCGTGGGGCTGAAGCTGATCGTCGGAGCAGTATCCAGGACCGTGAGGCTGATGAGGGCGCTATCAGAACCTCCAGTGTTGGTGGCAGTGACCGTGTAAACGGTTGCGGGCAGGACCGCACTCGGCGTTCCCGAGATCGTACAGAAGCTCGCGTCAAAGTTGAGGCCAGCAGGGAGAGTGCCGGTGAGGACGCAGCTCACTGCTGCTCCACCGGTGTTGGCAGGCAGGAGGCTTGCCATTGCAGTACCCTTGGTCAGGGTAAAGCTATTGGGCGAGTAGCTCAGGCTCGGGGCGACATCATTAACAGTCAGGGTGAAGTTCGCGGTGGCGCTTCCGCCCGTGTTGGTTGCCGTGATCGTGTGGACGGTCTGGGCCTGGAGAGCGGTCGGAGTGCCGGAGATCGCGCAGGTGCTGGAAGTCAGGCTGAGCCCTGCTGGGAGGGCCGGGCTCACAGAGCAGCTGGCGATGGCGCCGCCAGTTGAGGTCACAGTCTGTGCGGCGATTGCTGTGTCCTTGGTCGCAGTGAGAGATGCCGGGCTGTAGGCGATTGCAGGCGAGCCATCATTGACGGTGAGGGTGAAGTTGGCCGAGCTTGTGCCACCCGAATTGGTTCCGGTGATGGTGTAGACCGTGGCGCCTTGGATGCTTGAGGGAGTACCTGAGAGTGCGCAGGTCGTGGAGCTGAGGGCCATTCCAGCCTGAAGAGCCGGAGTGACGGAGCAAGCCTTGATCGAGCCACCCGAGTTGGTTGGGGTCTGAGCCGAAATCGCAGCGTCCTTCGTAGCAGTCAGGCTTGCCGTCGCAAACGCAAGGCTCGGTGCAACCGCGTTCACGGTGATCGTGAAGTTAGTCGAAGCCGAGCCGCCCGTGTTCGAAGCCGTCACCGTGTAGACCGAGGCCGAGCTCAGGGCAGTCGGGTTGCCGGTGATCTCGCAGGTCGTCGCGTTGAGGGAGAGTCCTGCCGGAAGGGTGGGGTTAGCTGTGCAGCCGGTCACCGTGCCACCACCCAGAGTCGGTGTCTGAGCGGAGATCGCCGAGTTCTGGGTAGCGACCAGTGCGGCAGGGCTGAAGCTGATCGTCGGAGCGACATCATTGATCGTGATATCGAGAGTCGAGATTGCCGTGCCACCCGTGCTGGATGCAGTAATGGTGTGCGTGGTCTGTGCGGCTACAACCGTAGCCGTCCCAGACACAGCGCAGGTTGAAGTATTGAGGCTCAAGCCCGTGGGCAGTGCCGGGCTTATGGTGCAGCCGGTGATCGCGCCCGCCGTGGAGCTTGGGGTCTGGGTGGCAATGGCAGAGTTCCTGGTGCCCACCACCGATGCGGGGCTGAACGCAATGTTTGGGGCCTGATCGTTGACGGTCAGGGTGAAGTTGGCCGAAGCAGAGCCACCCGTATTGGTTGCAGTGATCGTGTGGACGGTCTGAGCTTGGAGTGCGGTCGGAGTGCCCGTGATCGAGCAGTTGCTGCTTGAGAGGCTGAGCCCTGCCGGGAGGGCGGGGCTAACGGAGCAGCTCACAATCGAGCCGCCGGTGGATGCCGGGCTGCGGTTTGAGATCGCGACATTCTTGGTGGCAGTGAGCGAATCCGGGCTGAAGGCAAGAGAGGGAGCGCCGTCATTCACGGTGAGGGTGAGGTTAGCTGAGCTCGAGCCACCGGTATTCGTTCCAGTGATCGTGTAGACAGTAGCAGCCTGGATGCTGGAGGGCGTTCCGGAGAGCGAGCAGGTCGTCGTGCTGAGGAGCATTCCGGCCTGAAGGGCCGGAGTTACAGAACATCCGGTGATCGCGCCGCCCGAGTTGGTCGGGGTCTGGGCCGAGATGGCGACGTCTTTGGTGGCAGTCAGGCTAGAGGTCGCGAAGGCCAGGCTCGGAGCAACTGCATTGACGGTGATTGTGAAGGAGGCCGAAGCAGCCCCGCCGGTGTTGCTAGCGGTGATCGTAAAGATCGAAGCGGCGCTGAGGGCGCTCGGAGTACCGGTGATCTCGCAGGTCGTCGCATTGAGGGAGAGACCTGCCGGGAGAGCCGGGTTCGCTGCGCAGGCCGTCACCGTCCCGCCACTGAGGGTCGGGGTTTGAGCCGAGATCGCGGAATTCTGGGTAGCGACCAGTGCGGCAGGGCTGAAGCTGATCGTCGGAGTGACATCATTGACAGCGATATCGATAGTCGAAGCGGACGTGCCACCCGTGTTGGATGCCGTGATGGTGTGCGTGGTTTGTGCAGCTACAACCGTTGCCGTCCCAGACACGGCGCAGGTCGAAGTGCTGAGGCTGAGTCCCGAAGGAAGTGCCGGGGTCACCGAGCAACCGGTGATTGCGCCTCCGGTGGAGCTTGGGGTCTGGGTTGCGATGGCGGAGTTCTTGGTTCCGACCACCGATGCTGGGCTATACGCAATGATCGGGGCCTGGTCGTTGACGGTCAGGGTGAGGTTAGCAGTCGTGCTGCCACCCGTATTGGTTGCCGAGATCGTGTGGACGGTCTGAGCTTGGAGGGCCGTCGGAGTGCCCGAGATCGCGCATGTCGATGAGCTTAGGCTCAGGCCTGCAGGCAGGCTTGGCGAGATTGAGCATCCGACGATGGAGCCACCGGTGGAGCTCGGGGTCTGGGCGGCGATGGCGGTGTTCTTGGTGGCGGTGAGGCTTGCCGGGCTGTAGGCAATCGCCGGCGAGGCGTCATTCACAGTGAGGGTGAAGCTTGCCGAGCTCGAGCCACCGCTGTTGCTGCCCGTGATCGTGTAGACTGTTGCGGCCTGGACGCTGGACGGCGTGCCCGAGAGGGCGCAGCTCGTGGAGCTCAGGGCCATTCCGGATTGGAGAGCCGGAGTGACCGAGC
>CAZDSX010000024.1:0-38916 GCA_964508305.1 uncultured Bacteriovorax sp. | reverse complement strand
CAAAGAACCAGAACCCCCTGCAGGGCTCGTTCATCATCGAGGAACTCACCGATCTCGTCGAAGAAGCCGTCATGGCCGAGTTTGACCGGATCGCCGAGCGCGGCGGCGTGCTGGGTGCGATGGAGACGATGTACCAGCGCGGCAAGATCCAGGAAGAGTCGCTGCACTACGAGACCCTCAAGCACACGGGCGAATACCCGATCATTGGGGTGAACACTTTCCTCTCCTCCGAGGGCTCCCCGACGGTGGTGCCCCGCGAAGTGATCCGGGCGACGGAGAACGAAAAGGAGTTCCAGATCCAAATGCTGGCTGATCTCCATCGCTCCCATGCGGGGAGTGCGCCTGCGACCCTCCTGCGCCTCCAGCAGGTGGCCACGCGCAATGGCAACCTTTTTGCGGAGCTCATGGAGACAACCAAGACCTGCTCGCTCGGTCAGATCACGCAGGCACTTTTTGAAGTGGGCGGCCAGTACCGCCGCAACATGTAAAGGAGCACCCAATGAAGATCTATGATTTCGAAGTCAAGACCATCGACGGCAACACGACCACCCTTGCCGAGCACCAGGGCAAAGTCATGCTCATCGTGAATGTTGCGAGCAAGTGCGGATTCACCCCGCAGTACACGGGCCTCGAGTCGCTCTACAAAAAACTCAAGGACCGTGGCGTCGTGGTGCTGGGCTTCCCCTGCAACCAGTTCGGCGCGCAGGAGCCCGGGAACGAAAACGAGATCAAGAACTTCTGCTCGCTCAACTACCAGGTGAGCTTCCCGATGTACGCCAAGATCGATGTCAACGGGGACAACACCCACCCGCTCTACGCCTTCCTCAAGAAGGAGGAAAAAGGCATCCTCGGGACCGAGGCGATCAAGTGGAACTTCACCAAGTTCCTCATTGGAAAAGACGGAACCGTACTCGGACGCTTCGCGCCCCAGACCACTCCGGCTGCGCTCGAGAAGGAAATCGAAAAGCTGCTTTGATCGGAACTACTCGGCGTCCATCTTGAGGACGCAGGAGTAAGGCCGCTTCTTGCGCCCGAGGCTCTTCATGCAGGGCATGCAGCGCTCCTCGACGTTGCGCACGTATTCGCTCCGATCCTCCTGGTCATAGCTGATGATGGCTGCACGCAGCAGGGGATCCTCGTTGTGCGCGCGCGCAAACTTGATCTTGTAGTTGAGGATCCGGAAGACGACTTCCATCTGGAGGGGGACGTCGTCGTTCATGGCTTGGAAGATCCGATCAATGTCCTCGTCGTCGTAGCCCTTGACCGTCTTGATGGGGAGCAAGTTTTCAGGCGCGTCGCCGGGCTTGACCTGGAGGCTCGAAAGCCGCGCAAAAGTCGTGAAAGTCACCTGGCCCAGCCCATGTGCACTGGACCGAAACTTCCCTTCGCCGTTCGCCGAGCAAAACGTGTAATTCACTGCGTGCGGCGAGTGCTCGGCAGGTCCCTTGCTCTCCTGGTACATCACGCAGGCCACGAGCTCGGGACCCAGCAGTGGATCCAGAAAATCCGGATTGTGCGTATCCCTGAAGGGACTCCCGCTCGAGACATTCCAGCCCTTGATGGCCTTGAGTCTCGAAAAGGTGCGACGGGCGTGCTTGTAGATCCGGTCCGCGCGCGCCTCGGGCCCCAGTTCAGCCCAAAGGCTGTCATCCTGCTGCTGGTAGGCCTTGCGCTGGAGCACGCACTCCTGCCCCGAACTTGACTCCGCAATCTCACGCTGCCTCTGGTACGAACCCCGATCCGGCATTCGGTCCGAGGCAAGACTGCGACCCACCGTGCGAGCGGGCTCCTTGCGTCGCTCCGGACAATCGCGATCCCGTCCGCCCTCGAGCTTCCGATCGATTTCACCCGAATTAACACCCTGCAGTCGATCGAGCGCCAGATCCATCAGGCCATCTTCGGCAAGCGCCGAGGAGGCGAGGAGCCCCGAACAAAGGAGTGCCTTGGAAAGACGCTTTAGCGCGGCCACCGGACTTCAAAGGGTTTGGGCTTCTGCCCGTCCTTCTCCAGCTCCGATCCACCTCGAATCCTGAGGCGGCCTTTTTGCTCTTCGATTTCCATCGGCCATGCAGAGGCCTTCTGGAATACCATCGTCGAGCCATCATAAATCCTGACCTGTTGCCCGTGGGCTCCCTTGCTCCAGCGGGTCACGATCACGGGAGAGGATTTTCGATCCGACTGGAAAACCTGGGCATCCACGAAGCGATCCGTCTGGCCGGAGTCCTCGATGAGCTGGATCCCCCGGGCCGAGTCAAAGACATAGAGCCGGTCCTCGCCCCCGTCGCTCCGGACGAGCACCTTCAGCGGACGATCGTCGACCTGGGTGAACTCGGCGTAAAACCGGATGCCTTTTTCGGAGAGCTCCTGGAGGGTGCGGCCCCCGAGGCCCGGCGCAGGATCCCGCGCCGCCATACTGATCGCTGCCAGGGTAACCAAACCGAGGAGCCTGGAAAGCATCCCTAGATTTTAGCCCGCCCTCCCGGGACTGCCAAATGAGGGGCCAAGCGTGGTGTCCGGGGAGACACGTGCCGCTAATCGTGCGGCAGGCTCCCTCGCGCCGACCTCAGGTAGACATAGGGCGTCGCTGCCAGGAAGTTGGAAACCTTCGAAGTGTAGACGTCCGCATAGCGCTCGACCTGGAATGCCAGGTGGCTCTTGTCGCTGCCCGTCCGCATGAGCGGACCCCAGGTCGGATGGCTGAGTGCCGTGGCACTCTGGGCGATGGGAGCGATTCTTTCATCGAGCTCCTCGATGTGCTGCCGGAGTCCCTGGGACTGGGCTTCGAGCTCCTCGAGAGTCTCGGATGGCTGTGGTCCGTAACCTTTGACGAAGCGCTGGAGCTTGAGCCTCACGGTGCAAAGCTCGGCTTCGCAGTCCTCTTTTTCCTGCATGAGTGCCGAGAGCCTCCCCTCGTGTTCGGTAAATCCAGCTTGCGCGGCAATCTCCTCCTCGAGCTCCCGAAGCACGAGTGCCGTCCTCCAGCGCAGGACGCTCTTGGTCACCTTGACATCACCAAACATATGGTCGCCCACGTAGAGGATCTGGTCGCCTGAGATCCCGATCCTTCGTTCGAGGGCCTTGGCGCTGCCGCCAAAATAAACCCCGCCCTGCTTGAGCTCGCGTACTTCCGGATTGAGGTGCCCCTGGTCGTTGACGACTTCAAAGAACGAGGTTTCATGGGTGAAGAAATCAGGCTTCCGCGCGCTGACAATCACGTAATCAAACAGGTCGCGCCAGCCCATGCCGGAAGGCAGGAAACGATCGAAGGCGAACTTCATGATCGGCTGGGTATAGGACCATTCCGAATTGGTGATGAGGAGGAGCTTTTTTCCGGCAGCCTTCTGGTCGAGGAGCGCAAGCGGGACTTCGGGATCAAGCTCGACGAACTTTTCTGGGTCTCCGAGGATCTGCGATTTGAGCGTGCCCACGGCATGCGCCTCATCCAGCGTTTTGCGGACTTTTTTGTACAGCTCCGAGTAGGACATGCGCTCGGGCGCCTTGCCCGAGTCCATGACATCGACCAGCTGGGCATACATGCAGCCTTCGGAGAGCGAGAAGAGCGTGTTCAAGAACAGCCAGCGTCGCTCATTGAGGTCGATGATGGTCCGGGAGTATTCGGTTCGCAGCTGCTCAAAATCGAGCGTGCGTGTCCCATGGAGCGCCTTCTTGATGAATCCAAAGCGGTTGGCCTTGACGAGGTTTCCGCGCTCGGTGTCGATCACGAGCCCCCGGCACACGAGCTTGGGGTCGAATTCCAAATGACGGATCGGCCAGCCGTCGGCCATGAAGCGATCACGGATCGAGCGGTAAGCCGTTTCCTCCCAACGGATCGAGTCGTAGTGGATCAGCGTGTAGTCCATGTCGTAGCCGATGGCCTGGATGGAGCGCAGATTGAGGGTACGGTTGCAGAAAAGCCTGCGGTAGCTCGGGATCATGGCTCCACTATCGCCCGAAGCGTTCTCCGAGTATAGTGCGGCCCATGCTCAATTTAGGTCGCATCGTGGTGGTGGGGGCCGGCCTGGCAGGACTTCGTGCAGCGCGCGTGCTCCGAGATGCCGGACATGAAGCCGTCACGGTCATCGACAAGGCTCGCGGCGTGGGAGGCAGACTCTCGACCCGCAGGCACGGGGAGCTTCGCGTCGACATCGGGGCCCAGTTCTTCACCGTCAAGGATCCTGCATTTGCGGCGTGGGTCGAACCCCTGCTCAAAAAGGGCGTGGCACGGGAATGGAGCCGGAGCTTTCCGCTCTGGGATGCGGGAGCGATCACCCCGCGCGCGTCGGGCCACCCGCGCTATGCCTGCCCGGAGGGGATGACGGCCCTGGCCAAGGAACTCTCCGAAGGGCTCACCCTAAGGCTCGGACAGGCCGTGACCCGGATCCAGCAAGCGAGTCCTGGATATCACCTTGGACTCGCCGATGGATCCTCACTCGAAGCAGACACCCTCTTACTCAACTTGCCCCCGGCCCAGCTCCTTTCAATTGCCGCGCCCCTGCTTGAACCATCCTGGTCCTTGCCGATCTCCCGGGTCGAGATGGCTCCGTGCTGGGCCGTCTATGGTCGCTTGTCCGCGGATTTTCCAGCGAGCATCACTGATTGGAACGGCTTGGAATGGAATCACCATCCGGTTCTGCAATGGGTGGCGCGTGACCACACCCGAAGGGGCCGCACGCAACCTCCCGTGTTGGTCGCCCATACGACGGAGTCTTTTGCTCGGGCACACATCGAGTCCGCACCCGAGGACATCGCCCGCGAAGTTGCCGACGCCCTCGAGCAAACCCTCGGAGTGCACTTCGACGAGGCCCCCCAAGCCCACCGGTGGAGGTATTCAGTCCCCAAGGGCGAACCCACGGGCCTGCTCTGGTCAATGAATCGACGCCTGGGGATTTGCGGAGACTGGTGCGAGGGCGGGCGCGTCGAAGGAGCTTGGCTCTCCGGAGAGCGCCTCGCAGCTTCCATTTTGGGGGAGTCCCGGTAGAATCCCGGGCATGTCCAATCGCACCTACGCCTACGCAGCCCTGTCGGCAGGAGCCTCGCTCCAGCCCTTCCAGTTTGAATCCCGAAAGCCCGGCGCATCCGACATCGTGATCGAGATCACGCATTGTGGAATCTGCCACTCCGACATCCACCAGGTGCGCGATGAATGGGGAGGAGCAGCCTTTCCAATGGTACCCGGACATGAAGTCGTTGGAAGAATCACGCACGTTGGAAAGAAGGTTCGCCGTTTCAAGGTGGGCGACCACGCCGGAGTCGGTTGCCTTGTCGACTCCTGCCGCAAGTGCGTGAACTGCAGGTCCAACGAGGAGCAGTTCTGCGAGAAGGGTCCGGCTTTCACTTACAACAGCACCCTCATGGACCGAAAGACCCCCACCTACGGAGGTTACGCCTCGCAGATCGTCGTCGATGAGAAGTTCGCGCTCAAGATCTCCAAAAAGCTCCCGCTTGAACGCGTGGCACCGCTCCTCTGTGCAGGGATCACGACCTACTCCCCTCTCAAGCGTTTCAAGGTGGGGAAAGGCCAGAACGTCGGCGTGGTCGGGCTCGGCGGCCTTGGCCACATGGGCGTGAAACTGGCGCGTGCCATGGGTGCCAAGGTCACGGTCTTCAGCACCTCGGCCCACAAGGCTGCCGACGCCAAGCGGCTCGGAGCCAACAGCTTTGTCGTCACCCAGGACCCTTCCTTTGCAGAAAAACTCGAAGGCAAGTTTGACCTGATCCTCGATACCGTCTCAGCGAACCATGACCTCAACGCCTACCTCGGCCTGCTCAAGGTCGGCGGAACGATGGTCGTCGTGGGAGTTCCCCCGCAGCCTGCACAAGTCCATGCCTTTTCGCTGATCGGCGGCAGGCGCAGGCTTGCCGGATCGCTCATCGGAGGGATCAAGGAGACGCAGGAGATGCTGGATTTCTGCGCCAAAAACAAAGTCCTCTCGGATGTCGAAGTCATCCCCGTGGATCAGGTCGATGCAGCCTATGAGCGGACGATCAAGGGGCAGGTCAAGTACCGCTTCGTGATCGACCTGTCGACCCTCAAGGTCTGAGGCACCGGAATGTCCGTCCTCTCATTGCTTGAGACTTTCAGCATCCTTGCCGAGCAGGGAAGCTTTAGTGCGGCCGCGCGCATCCTCAAGATCCAAAAATCCACCGTGAGCCGGCAGCTCTCACAGCTTGAGGAGCACTTTGGAGTTGCCCTTTTGCAGCGAACCACGCGGAAGGTTGCACTGACCCCCGAAGGTCGCACCCTGTTTGCACAGATCCGGGTCCCCGTGGCCGAGCTCCAAAAGGCGGAGCTCTCGCAGCAGGCGGGTCCGAGCGGGGCGCTTCGCGGGCGACTGAGGATCACGGCACCCGTCTCACTGGGTGAGATCCTGCTCGCCGAGCCGATTGCCCGGTTCAAGCTCGCGCATCCCGAAGTCGAGATCCACATCAACACCACCGACGAAGTGCTCGACCTCGTCGAGCAGGGATATGACCTTGCAGTCCGAGCGGGCCCCATCGAGGGAAACTCCCTTCGTGCCCTCCGCCTGGGCGAAAATCGCTTCGGCCTCTACGCCACGCCCGCCTTCACGGCGCGCCATCCACGGCTCAGGCAAAAGTCCTCGAGCGATCCTCGGACCCTGCTCGAGGGTATCCCCACGATCCAGTTTGTCGCAGGCGGCGAGAACTTTGAGTGGCACCTCCACGGTCCGGCCAAATCACGCAAGGTGGAACTCAGGCGCCCGATCTTTGCCGAGTCCCTCGCGCTCGTGAGGCGCCTCTGCCTTGCTTCGGCAGGTGTGGCCTTCCTTCCCGAGTTCCTTGCACAAGAGGACGAGGCTGCGGGACGCCTGCAGCGGATCCTTCCCGAGTGGGCTTCAACTCCAAGCCGCTTCTCGGCCGTGTTTCCCGACCATCGCATCCCCTCTCCGGTGGTCCGTGAGTTCCTGAGGTACCTCAAGGCATGAGGGCGCTCTTCCTGCTCTTCATTGCCGGGCTCGCACTCCCCTCAAGCGCAGCATCGAGGAGCTTTCCAGCCGACTTCCGCTGGTGCGTGGCCACTGCCGGCCACCAGATCGAAGGCGGCAACCTCCGGAGTGACTGGTGGGACTTCGAGAGGCTCCCCGGAGCGATCCGCGACGGAAAACCCTCGGGCGAAGCCTGTGACCACTGGAACCGCCTGGAGCAGGACACGGCACTGCTATCGGAACTCGGAGTCACCCAGTATCGTTTCTCGGTGGAATGGGCGCGCATCGAGCCCACGGAGGGCACCTTTGATCCTGGGGCCATTGAGCACTACCGCAAGGAAGTAGCGCTGCTCAAGGCGCGCGGAATACAGCCCTTCGTGACCCTGCACCACTTCGTCCTCCCCAAGTGGGTGGCGGACCGTGGGGGATTTGAGTGGGAGGGGATCGCTCCGGCGTTTGAACGCTATGCACGACGGATCTATTCGGAACTCGGAGCGGAGGTCAGGGATTGGACCACCCTGAACGAGCCCCAGACCCTGCTCGCCGCCGGTTATATCGAAGGTGTATTTCCACCACGCAAAAAGGACATCAAGGGCATCCGGGCCCCGCTGCTTGGAATGGTCCGCTCGCACGCACGCGCCTACCATGCCCTCCACGAGATGGCAGCCGCCAAGGGTCGGCCGATTCGCGTGGGAATCGCGCACCATCTGCGGGTCTTCGAGCCCGCGATGGGCTGGAATCCGGTGGATCGCTGGCTGACAGGAATCGTGGATCATCTTGCGAATTGGGCCCTGCTCGATGCGCTCCGTGACGGGCACCTCAAGATCAGGATTCCCCTCACGCTCGAAATCAACGAAAGCATCCCGGAGGCGGCGGGCACCCAGGATTTCATCGGATTGAACTACTATTCCCGCGACTTTGTTTCGTTCAATCCCTTCAAACCGGGAATGGTGGATCGAAGACTCAAGAAGGGCGCTCCCATTTCGGACCTCTCCTGGGAAATTTTTCCGGAGGGAATCTACCGGCTGGCCATGGAGCTTCATCGTCGATACCCGGGGCTATCCATCCACGTCACCGAAAATGGAATTGCAGACCAGGCCGATTCGAGGCGGGAAGCCTTCATGCGCTCACACTTGGAGCAGCTGCTCCTGGCCATCAGGCAGGGCGCACCCGTCGAGGGCTACTGCCACTGGACCCTGATGGACAACTACGAGTGGGCCGAGGGATTCGCCCCGAGGTTCGGCCTCTACGGGAACGAGACCGGCGAGCAGGTCCGGCGAATCCGCCCGAGCGGACGCTGGTTTTCACAACTCACAAGGACTGGAATCCTCAAATGAAGCTCCCCGCCCAGGCTGCAGCAGCCGCGCTCTTTTTGCTTTCCCTCCCCGCACAAGCGGCACTCACCTTCAAGTGGATGGGCGTGACGGGAGGTACCATCAGTGACGGGACCAATACCCTCGTGCTCGACCCTGCAATGACCGCGACGCCGCTCTGGCAGTTCCTTCCATTCCAGAAGGTCAAAAGCGATCCTGCAGAAGTCGACTATTGGATGGATCGCTGCGGAGTCACTCGTGCGGATGCAGTCCTGGTCAACCACGCCCACACCGACCATGTCATCGATGCTCCCCATGTGCTTCGCAGGCTGGGCGCGACTCTTTATGGGTCCGCCTCAGCTGCAAACGTGGCCCTGGGTGCGGGCATTCCTCAGGGCCAGGTCCATCCGCTCAAGGACGGCGAGGTGATCCGGATCGGCGCCTTCAAGATCACGGCGCGGATCACTCCGCACGCACCCCACATCGGTGGGCTCCTCATTGCCGACGGACACATCACCTCCCCGCTGGTCCAGCCCGCTCCACCGTGGGATTACCGGGTGGGAGATACTTTTAGTTTCTGGATCGAGCATCCGGAAGGCAAGATCCTCGTTCACTCGCTGGGTCGCGTCCTTTCCACTGACGTACTCAAGGACTACCGCCCCGACACCATCCTCATGACCATCGTCAATCGAGCCAACCTCGATGATCTGATCGTGAACCGAGTACTCCCCTCGGGCGCTCGACAGATCATCGCCCTGCATTGGGACAATTTCTTCCTCCCGATGAGGCGGAGCGGTCCCCCCACGAGGCTCTGGTTCCAAAAGCTGGATGAGTTCAAGGCCCGCTTCGAGCAGCTGGCTCCTCGACATGAGCTGGTCTGGCCGGAGTACTGCAGCCCTATCCGGATTGGATCCGAAGCTCCGAAGCCAGCCAATTCATGATCGGCACGCAAGGTTCATAAAGCCTCGCAATCTGGCCGGCCAATCGAGGAGTGCCGAAACCCGAAGGCATGTCGAGCTCGCGTGAGGCGAAGAGTCCGTTGTGGAGAAGGAACTCCACGTTCGGGTGATCGGGATCGAATCCGACAGGAACTTTTTTGAGTTCTTTTCCAAGCACCTCATAGCCGTTCCGCCTGGCCCGGGTGACGGCCTCACGAAAGGAGACCTCAGAGGGCCGCGTGGTCACCCGCTCCCTAAAGACCGCTCTTTGCAGGGGCTCAAAACGCCAGATACCACCTCCAATGGCGATCCCAGTCGGGTCGAGGCCAAGGTAGAGTGCAGGTCCTTCATTGCGCTTGAAGCGCCGATCCCAGAACAGGCAGCCAACCCAGGTCTTGTAAGGTGTCTTGTCATCCGAGAAACGGGTGTCCCGATTGATCCGGTAAACCGAGCGCGGGGAGATTTCCAGATGGGGCAACCTTGGGATGAGGAGCGGGCGCAGCTCTGAAACGAGATGACGGACCGGCAACTTGATCGCTGCCTCATACTCTGAACGATGGGCATCAAACCATTCGCGGGTATTATTGCGCTTGAGCCCCCTCAGGAAGCGAAGGCTGGAGGCATCCAGTGGGCGAACTTTCATTTGGACTCCACTTTTTCGAACGGGCTCGTGTTGATGTAGGTCCCTGACGGCGTCTTCTCGAGGCGAACGGCGCGGATCCAATAATAGTGCGGCCTGGCCGGATCAAAGCCCTGGACATGCTGGTACCAATGCTGGTCCCCCTGGGTTTGGCCGACTTTTTTCATCCCTGAGTCCCTGAGATGCGAGTGGTAGATCCAGTAGCTTCCCACGCCCGCACTGGGACTTGCCTTCCACTTTAAGAATGCCGAAGGTCCAAGCGCGACAGACCAGCTCCCTTCCGTGGGTCTTGCAATCGGTCTGAGCCTGAGCGTGGGATCACCCATGACCAGGTCTTCCGGCCGCGAAGGTAATGCCGAAAGCCGCTGCACGTAACCCAGGGTGGAACCCAGATCCATGGGGTCCATCCTCCAGCTGCGCCGGGCTCGTAGCTCGCTCGGGACATCAGCCGGGCCCGCTGGGGACTTTCCACTCCGATAGGCATGATTCAGCCTGAAGTAGGCTCGGATATTTTCGATTCCACCGGGATCAAGCCTACCCACCGCAAGATCCAGCGATTCTCCCCTCTTTCGCATGAGCCCGTACCAAAGATCCCCCTGCCCGTGGGAGGGAACCCCTCCCACCAGTACCAGTGCCTGGATCTTGCGGTTGGACTCTTCATAGGCAACCTTGATCCTTGCCTTGAGCCCGGCTGCAGCACGATCCGAGCGATCCTGCCCGGAGACCTGGATCACTTCCGGATTCCAGCCCTCGTCTTTCAGGTCCGCCTTGAACTGCGTGAGTTCTCCCTGGATCTCCTTGAAGATCTCCGATTCAACGACGAGCAGGACACCTCCGCGTGACTCGACGGCTGGGAGAACGGATCCGAGCGCCAGGACCTTGGATTGCACCACGCCCTGGATCTCCTGCTCCACCTTGTATTCATAGGCCACGCCATCACGCAGACCCGGATCCACGAACCGGTCCGGATCCTTGATCCCGATCAGCTGGATCGGGCGCCCCCACTCCTTGTCCTGGGGTTTTCCCATCAGGCGACGGTAGATGCGCACGGGGAGCTGCTCCTGGCGGACCACTTCAAAAAGACCGCCCCCCGCCTCTCGCCCCTTGAACAGAAGTGAGAGCGAAACACCCTCCGGCCCATCCAAGACAAGCCCGCTCTCGGCACAGGCAGAGTGCTGGTCCGTGGTCGAAACCGCGCGCCAATGCACGCGCATGCGCCAAGCTCCGACTCGCTCGATGGGAAGCTGCCACCCTTGTGACCTGAGTTTTTCGACAGGGAACGATCCGAGCATCACGCTGCAGGATGGATCGGCAAACACCTCGACGCGGTCAACTCCCGTGGGGAGGGAGCGGATTCGGTAGCGTGCGCCTGGATTCTCACGCACGGACTCCTCCAAGAACTGCGGAGGAGCGGGCGCGGCCGTTGCCACCGAAGGCAACAGCAACATCGCCGGCAGCAACATCGGCATGACCCAGACCAGGCTGATCCAATTCCGATTCGACACAAGGCCTCCATCATACCTTGAACTTTCCCGTTTGCACTTGGACTCGGAGTGAAACAAAATTCGACCATGAATCCCGTGATCACGCTCATCCTGGCCGGAACCCTTGCAATCACATCCTCGTGCCGCCTGACCGGCGGAGGCAGCGTGCCCCCCCAAAGCCCGCCACGCCAGGAACAGGCCCAGGTGGCGGCAAGTCCCTCTCCGGGAGTGACCGCTGCTCCGAGCCGATTCACGCCAAAGGAAGTCGATTATACCTTCTTGTGCGAGGTGGATGCATCCGCCCCCGAGTGCGCCGGGCTCGGGTTCGGAACCGAGACCAAACGCAAGGCATTCCCCCAGGGCAAGGCCACCCGTTCGCCGCGCCCGACGGCAGAGGAACTGGGTGGCGAGCCCAACTGCTGCGACAGCGAAAATCGCTGCACCTCCTGCCGCGAGGACCAAAACTGCATCAAGGATGTCACCAAGGCCAAGGGTCCTTGGTGCTCCCCCAAGGGCACGGAGAGCTGCGGCGGGGAATACCCCAAGTTCTGCAGCGGTGCCGACGGCGACCACAGCTGCTGTCCGGCGGATGCCGAGTGCGCGACGACCAGCATCGGAGCCCACGCCTATTGCAAGACTTCCAACAAGTCCTGCCGGAGCAAGGGCCCGCAGTTCTTTGAATGCGGAAGCGATGCCTGCTGCAACTCCTCGACCGAAGTGTGCGTGGATGCCTTCGTGGATTTCTGCAGCAAGAAGCCGGACGCATGTGACAGTTCAAAGGGCGAGACCGCCTGCAAGGGGACCGCACCCGTGGGGAACCCGCCTGTCGAAAATATTCGATGCTGCAAGGCAGGCCAGCACTGCGTGGCTTCGGCCTACCCGAACTGCGTGGCGGATCCCGTCTCCAGTCCTACCCCGGGATCTTCGCCGACTGCGAGCCCGACGCAGACGCGCTGAGCTCAATATTCAAGCAGGGCGACAAGGTCATCGCGGGAGAGTCCTGTGCCTGCGTCGCCGCCACCGGAACCCATCACTTCTTGCGAGAGCAGGAGCTTGGACTTTTGTAGCTCAAGAATTTTTTCTTCGACGGTCCCGCGCGAGATCAGGCGATAGACGGTAACCGGGTTTTTTTGCCCGATTCGGTAGGCTCGGTCCGCAGCCTGCTCTTCGACCGCCGGATTCCACCAACTGTCCATGAGGTAGACCTGGTCGGCGCGGGTCAGCGTGATGCCGACCCCACCGGCCTTGAGGGAAAGGAGCATGACTGGCGGTCCGTCTTCGGACTGAAAGGCATCCACGAGCGCACCGCGATCCTCCGTGCTCCCGTCGATCCGCAGGTAGGCGATGCCGAGCTCCCCAAGTCTTTTGGCGATCAGATCCAGGAAACTCGTCCACTGTGAAAAGACCAGGGCCCGATGTCCCAATGCCAGCGACGACTCGAGGCTCTCCGCAAGGAGATCCAACTTGCTGGAACTCCCTGCCATCTGCCCCGGGACGAGCGCCGGGTGGCAGGCGGCCTGCCGCAGGCGCAGGAGGAGTTCCAGGGCGCCCATCAGCGATCCGCCCTGCTCAAGTGCCTCGAGGACTTCCCTGCGGCTGGATGCCAGGAGGGAGGAGTACAGGTCACGCTCCCCTTGCGAGAGCTCGCTGTGGAGGACCATCTCGGTCTTGGGCGGAAGCTCAGATGCCACGTCCCGCTTCATTCGCCGCAGGATAAAGGGCCGAACTCGACTCCTGAGTCGATCCCCCACTCCCATTGACCGAAACTCCTCGCGCGAGCCAAGCAGCCCGGGATTCAAGAATTCAAACTGGCTCCAGAGATCTTCGATTCGATTTTCAACGGGAGTGCCGCTGAGTGCGATCCGGAACCCGGCACGAAGCCTGTGGGCGGCCCGCGCGGTCTGGGAGTCCGGATTTTTGATCACCTGGGCCTCATCGAGGACGACAGTCTCCCAAGCCATCGAGGCCAGGAGCTCGACCTCCTGCCTGAGCACTCCATAGGAAGTTAGGGTGAGATCCGCACTTTCATCCATCCGGCGCATGGGACCGTAGTAAACGCAGACACGGAGCGATGGACGGAAACGAGCCACCTGCTGCTGCCAGGCCTCGAGCACGCTTGTCGGCGCGACGACAAGCGTCCTTCCCCGGATCGCGCACAGTGCCTGGAGGGTCTTCCCCAGTCCCATGTCATCGGCCAGCATGGCGCCCATGCCGGCGTCCCGGACAAAACAGAGCCAGTCCACTCCCTGTCTTTGGTAGCCCCTGAGGTTGGCAGTGAGATCCCGAGGAAGCTTCGCGGGACGGATCCCCTCGAAGCCACAAGCCATCTCACGAATCCTGCGCAGCGGGTCCGGCACCTCGACTCCCAGCTCTTCACCGATGATGGCAAGCTCGCTGGAAAAATACCGAGGCAGCCTTCCCCCTCCGGCCTGCTGCATGGCCAGCAGGCGCGAGAGAGGGCCTGCGAAGCGGCGAAGCCAGTCCAGAGGCAGGGGTGCAAACCCTCCGCCCAGGAGCCGCACATGAGTTGAGCCCTGCTCAAAAGCCAAAAGGACGCTCGAGCCCGGGAGTCTTTCTCCGCTGGGAGTCTTGAATGAGAGGCCCACCGACGGACCCTGATCGCTTGTATCGATCCCGAAATCCAAATCAGGAGTGAGCGCGGACTCAAGCCTGAAGGCCTCACTCCCCTTGCCGAGGAGCTTGAGGCGACCCGAGGGGTCTCCCGCAAACGCTTGGAGCTTGGACGTGAAATCGACTGCTCTCAATCCCTCCACAAAAATCCGGTTTGCAGGCGCAAGCTGGAGTTCCATCTGGAGCCAACGCTTGAGCTCGGCCTCGGCTTCCGGATCGGGAATCGCAAGCTCGCTCGAATAACTGATCTGTGCGACGACGGAGAGGCGCCCCTCGCCCTCCTCGTCGAGCCGAATCTGGATGTAAGGCTTCTCTCGCCTCGCGACGGGCAGTCTGGCGCTTTTGATGGTCACTTCAAGCTTCGCTTCAAGGGATGGCAAGACTTCCTTGACCAGGGATGCGCCCTCGGAAGCGGAGAAGTACCTTCCCGCTCCCTGCAGCATCTCCTGCTCTCGGCGATCCAGTCCCGGATCCACGACCGGTCGAATCTGCGAAGCACAGAGCGCAAGGCCCGGCGGGTGGACCGAGAGGATCCATGGATCTTGGATGGCCCGGATCCGATACCCTCCACTTTCATCCACCACTTCGACCGAAAGACCCTGGATCGGAGGACCGACCGAAAGGCTTCGGCCCTCGTACTCCAATCCCGGAAGCTCCTTGAGGAGTGGCAGCAGTGCAAGGAGTCCCGCGCCAGCCTCGATCGCCCGTTCGATCTTGAGGTCGAGCTCGCTCGGAGCAACCTGGGCCGAACGCAGTCCCGTGACCGGCTCGCTTCCGACATACCGAATGAGCTTGAGTTCATTGCCAAGCAGTTCGAGCACGTACCTGAGCTCGGGGCCGCCCGACTGTACAAGTCCAAGCCTCAGTGCGGAGCAGGCGGCTGCGATATGGGTACAGGGATCAGCCTGCTCCTCACATTCGCAGTGCTGGTCTTCATCGCCCGGCCATAGGGTCACCACCCAGGCCGTCGAACTGCCAGGCTGCGCCTTCACGCGAAGCCGGAGTTCATCAGGAGCCTCGCGCTCGAGCGCGACGGCTCCGCCCCGCGCGAGGGCGAGTCCACGGGCAGCCACACCTGGAAGAAGGCTTTTTTGAAGGCTGCTGAGATAGGACAGGAGAGCGGTTTCGGCCATCGCCAAGCAACCCTACCATGTCAGAGCCTGTGTCGACACTGACACCAATCGACTCGGGTTGGACAGCGGTCGGGCGTCCGACCTAAGCTATGGGGTGGGGTATTTCTGCGTGAATCGTCCTTCTACCTTCTTATTGCTTGCTCTCCTGACAGCTGCACCCGCGACTGCTTTAGGCCTTGAGTGCGAGTCCCCCGACCACGATCCCATCACCAAGGCAGTTCGCTCCGGGGTGGAGTCCATTTCCAACGCGGCCGGAGCAGCCGCGTTTGATCGCGAAGCTGCCTGCAAGGCACTGGTGGACGCCAAGACGCCCAAGGACCTCAAGCAGGCGCTCTATCTTCTGTCGATGAAACAAAACGACCTGCTCCTCAAGGATCCGAAGCCTGCCAACCGCCACGAGGTGGGCACGCGCCTCAACGACTGTTCGCCCGAAAAGGACTCGAAGTCCCTGGTGATCTCATTTGCAGGGACAGGCGCCTACAACCCCCGCGCCGAGCACCTTTCCACGTTTGCGCTCGGCTGTCTGGGTAACGGCAAAAAGCTCAACTCCTCGCTGGTGGACAATTACTACTCCGAGGTCAAGAACGCCCTGCACGACAAGGGAAAGCATGTCGACCAGTGGTCGGCAATCCTGACGGGCATCATTCCGAGATTCCTGGATGACCCAAAACTCTCGAAGGATGCCGACAAATTCGATTTCGCTTCTTTTCCCTCTGAAGAGTCCGAAGTGATCGCCGAGCCCGGCACGAACTGGAGCGTCGACAAGGTCCTCTCCATCAAGGACGAGGTCTCCCGATCCGTGAATGGGACCCCTCGCGGAATCTCGAATGCCAAGGCGTGCCTCGACAAATACATGAAGAAGGCCAAGGAGCTCGGGATCAAACCCAAGGTCGTGGTTCTCTCGCATAGCAGCGGTGGCCGCTCGGCCGTGAAGTTCCATGAGCTCGTCAAGAACTCGGGCCACAAGACCGATCTCGTCTTTTCGATCGATCCGGTGATCGAAGCGCATCACGCCATTGGTGAGCTTGCCGAACAGATCCCCGGCTATTTGGCTGCAAAGGCCAACCCCTTCAAAAAAGAAGAGCCGCACATCCCGACCGTCTACCCCAGGGACCACGGCGCCAAGCTCTACAAGCCCACCAACGCCGACAAGTGGTACAGCGTCCACCAGAACATGGACACCAAGGGCCTTGGGTTTGGCCCGATCCCGCAGGGAATCTGTGGCTCAGTGATCAAGGGAGCCGATTACAACCTTTACATCAATGACTTCCAAAAGGATGGGTCGGGAGTAATCCCGGCGCACGGCGGAATCGGCTACCACCAAAAGACCAAGGACCTTTTCCTGCAGCAGATGCACAACGAGTTCTATCCCTAGATCCCGGCTGCAAAAGAAAACGCCGGAGGACTTCAGGCCCCCCGGCGTCTCCCTCAATTCATCGACTGAGTCAGATCAAGGCTGCGGCTTGCAGCAAATCTGCTGACCATTGGTGCCATTGAATGGCCCAAAGATCGCTTGAGTTCCACCGGGGCACTGGCCGCCGTTGACCATGGTTCCGCCCTGCTGGGTGCAGGTCGAAACCGGGTTCACGCAGCAGCGGTAGGCCGGATTCCCGGCCGACTCGGTCTTGCAGCGGTTGTATTCCGATGCGAGAGCCGGGTTGGTGGCCAAGGCCTGGAAGGGGAAGGAGACCAGGATCGACGGAGGAGCACAGTTGTTCGTGTCCGAGCCGCCGCCAGTACCGGGACGTGCGCAGCAGCGGTACTGCGTATTGCTTCCAGCCTCCTGCTTGCAGCGGGCGTACTCAGTCGGATTGCTCTGGGCCAGCGACTGGAAGGGATAGCTCACCCAGGTGTTCGGAGGCAGGCACGACGGAGTCGGGCTCGGGCTCGGTCCACCGCAGGGCACCCCAGCGGGGCAGCATTCCTTGTTGTTGATGTCCCACTGGCAGGAGTTTCCGCCATTGGCCTGCACGCAGCGCTGGTAGGCATTGGGGATCGTGGGCTGGTAGTTCAGGAGCGGGACCGAACAGTCGATCACCGGGTTGGCGTTGGGCTCGCTCTGGCCCGTACCCGTACCCGTACCCGTACCCGTACCCGTACCGCCACCCGTATCAGAGCCGCCGCCTGAACCACCGGTGCACTTGGGATTCCAGTGGCAGCCAGCGGTGCTCTTGCACTTTTTGGCGTCGATGCCGACCGTGCAGTCCACGAAGCCCGCAAGCGGCATGTTGGCCTGGCAGCACTCCGATTGCTTGAAGCAGATCGGGGGATTGACGGTCGCGGGCAGCCAGTAGTGACCGGGCGATCCCTTGCATTGCTTTTCGTTGGTGATGCTGACGATATTGCCCTGCTTGTCGCAGCAGCGCTTGCCTCCGCCAACGGGCGAAGTAGAGATCGTCGCCGCGGCCATGGACTGGGCACTGATCAAGAGACCCAGTGCGAGTGCAAAAAACTTCATGAATGAAACCTCCGTGTGACTAGGGTCGTTTTGTTTCGGTTTTGTCCGATTATGACGATTACCCGCCTCTCTGGCCAGCTTGGGGCGTCCAAAAAAACCGTCAAGTTTCAGTCATTTATGTCAGCGCTTGACGCGGGCAGTCAAAAAACATAGAACGCCGCGTCATGAAACACACCCTTCGCGCACTGTCTGCTTCCCTGATTGCCACCATCGGCCTGACCTCGAGCCTCCCGGCCCTTGCAGGCGATCTCTACTTCATCTGCGCGGACCAGGGTCGCGGGGCGGATGCCGAGGAGCAGTTCCTGGCCAACGCTTCACTGGACATGGAAGAGGCGGAGCTCGATGTTCGCTTCCAGGGAAAGACCGAAGCCCACCTTTCCTATGACGTCTCCTACAGCCACAAGACCCGCAAGATGAAGGTCGTCGTCACCGACATGCGCAAGTCGCGCACCATTACCCGAATGACGACTCTGCTTGAGCCCAATCGTCCGATGATGGTCTCGCAGACCGTCTCGTGCGGCATTCAGGACTGAACCGGAATCCAGAAGTCTTCAGGCGGCTTGGCCTCGATAGTCAGGTCCTTGCGGCCGTTGGGATGACGAAAAACCAGCTTCCAGGCATGGAGCTGGAGCCGCTCGGCCTGCTTTTCGCGCGCTAGTTTTTTATTCCAGGCAAAGTCCCCGTAGATGTCATCGCCTGCAAGCGGATACTGGCGTGATGCAGCCTGGACGCGGATCTGGTGTGTCCTGCCCGTGATGAGCTCGATCTCCAGCAACGATACCCGCTGGATCTCATTGAATCCCAAGTTCTTGAACTTGAGCTCGGCGTTCACGGGCTTGCCGCGAACGGCGCGCACCCTCACGCGATTCCCCTGGCGGCTGGTCTCGAGGTGGTCCTGCCATTTTTGCCAGCTATTCCCGCCCGGGTTGCCGCGAACAACAGCGAGGTAGGTCTTCTTCACGCCGTTGTGTTCAAAGGAGTGGCGCAGGATGCGTGCTGATTTTTCGTCCTTGGCGGCAAGCAGCACCCCGGAAGTATCCTGATCCAATCGATGAAGGAGCCAGAGTTTGCGCCCCTCGTTCGAAAAGGTCTTTTCTTCGAAGTCGTAGCGCCCCTCAAATGCCACGGCCCCCTGTCCGGTGCCGGAAGGATTGGGATGGGACAAGGCCCCGGATGGCTTGGCAACAAGCAGGAGCTGGTCGTCCTCGTAGAGAATCGGGGAACCGGTCATGACTCGCCCAGTTTAACAGACCGAGTGTCAGTCGCGACACATTTCAGAACTCATCACCTGGTGCAATAATCCAGTCATGGGGAATCTCCGTTCTTTCGCTGGAAAAATGATCTTCCTTCTCGGCCTATGGCCAATGGCTGCACAGGCGGGATATCCCGCTGCATCGATCGGCGCGTTCTGCACGACAGGCTCCTGGTACGATGGCGCCAACTGCCAGTTCGGAAGGCCGACAAACGGACAATCGTTCATCTGGAACAACGGATTTTACAGCAAGGCAGGCCCGGGAAATTTCTGTTCCGCTCCCCAGACTTTTGACAGCGCAAACTGCTTCCTCCGCAAGGTCCCCTCGGGATACGCCCCGTTCCTGCACAACAACTACTGGTACACCGAGCGCAGCCCGCATTACGTGGAGCACTCGACGACTTGCCCCGCAGGCTTCACTTACGACGGTCACAATTGCCACAAAGGCGCTCCTCCCGTGGGACGCGTGGCCGAGATCCGTTACCGAAAGTTTGGGTTCAAGCGCAGCTTCTACGAAAACTGCTCCAACATCCTGAGCGGTGCCGACGGATCGCTCGACCCCTGGTTCTGCAAGGTGCATGAGGTTCCCTCGGGACACGAGGCCTTCGTCCACTCGAACAACTGGTACGTCAAACCCACTCCGGGCGGTGCGGGAGAATGGTGGGTGCGGACTTCGCTCGATGACTCCGATGAGGAGCTCCGCCCACTCTGCAGGACCGATACTACATCGCGACAATGGCAGCTCGTCTGGAGCGATGAGTTCAACGACATCGCAAGCGGTACCACCTGCTACACAAGCTCCAATGAGGCCCCGAGATGCGTGTACAGGGAATGGTGGGGATTCAGTCGCTGCTCGGATGCTCCTTCCAACTGGACCTCCGCCGGACGGCGACTCTGGAGTCCCGCGGCGCGGGCCAAGTATGCGGGGATTGCAAGCCTCAATAAATGCCGCTGGGTGGTCCACGACCAGTTCAACCAGTGGGACAGGAGCCTACCGGCAAGCGAGCGCACCAACTCCTTCACGCCCGGAAACATCGACATCAGCGGCGGCACCCTCAAGATGCGCACGACCAAGGAGTCCAAGGCCGCCAACGAAAACTGGGATTGCGGCCGGGACATTGAACCCAACCCTTCTGCAAACGGACACCTCAAGACCAAGAAGTGCCCGCACTCAGGAGCGAACATCTCCAGCCAGACCAACCTGCCCTGGACTGCGGGCAACAACCCCAATCACGCAGATCCTGACTACCGCTACACGGGACTGGTCGCAGGCTACGGGCGAGTTGAATTCCGGGCCCGCATCAATTCCATCGGACATGGCGCCTGGCCGGCGCTCTGGCTGTGGGGCGATGACAATCCCTCACCGGGCGGGATCGGCGAGCTCGACGCCCTCGAGTACCTGGCCGACATCTCGGGAAAGTCCCCGGTGCGTTCCGACCAGATCGTGAGCGGTTCGGCCACCTACGGGATCGCCATGCAAACGACCCACAACTGGGGAGTGGACAGCCAGGGCTATCCACACACTTCGGATGGCGTGGGAATCCCCATCGGCGTCGGCGAGTGGCACACCTATGCCGTGGAATACGACTCGACCGAGATACGAATGTACATTGATGGGTGCCTGAGGAACCGCCTGCGCGAGGGCGACCCGGTGTTCATCAAGCCGTGGGACCGGCCGCAGGATGTGCCCAACGCTCCGACCTACCGACCGTTCAAGCTTCCGGGCAACAAGTTCTACCACATCATCATCGGCAGTCCGGCTTCAGCAGCAAGCTTCCTGCCCGCGTGGTACCGCGCCTACGGTGGGGCAGCCGGACTGCAACGTCCGGACTTTGTTCCGACTAATTTCGAGGTGGATTACGTGCGCTACTTCGGCAGGTCGCGCACGCCCTAGCGTCCTTTGGCACGCACGGTCGCCAGGTCGAAGGTCACGCCAAAGGTGATCGGGCTCGCGTACTTCATGTCGAACTCCGCCTTGCCGTCCATGAAGCCCTGCTTGTAGTGGGATACAGTGAATTTTTGCGCGGCATAGATTCCGACGTGGCCGCGCTTGTACTCAAGCATCTGGCCCACTGAGGCATTGGCGCCCAGGATATGCATGTCATCTACGTGCTCGTCATAGTCCCAGTACTGGCCTTCCTTCTGGTAGATCGAAACCGGCGCACCCGAAGTCACGCCTGCAAAGACCTGTGGCGTGTAGGAAAGCTGGCCCGCCTTCTTTCCATCAAAGACGACGAACTTTCGGCCATATCCAATCTGCCAGTCCATCTGCTTATGGGTGTTTTCAAAACGGGTCAGGTGCATCTGCCCGGGCTGGTTGTTGTAACCATCGAACGGCTCATTGATCGGCATGACCTGGTTGACGGCGACTCCGTCGACCGTTCCGGTCACATGCTTGTCTTGAAGCCCCACCTTGAGGAACTTGGGGTGCGAGACATTGAGATAGAGGACATTGTTCTTTTTCTCGGCCGAAAACGCCCACGTGTTGGTCGGCTCATCGATCCACCTGAAGGCGTCCTGGAACTGCTTCCAGTTCCTGGGATCGTAATACTCGGCCGAAGTTCTCTCCTGGAACTCAAAGTCCTTGATCACGACGTTGAGCCTTGAGCTTTCTAGCTTCATGTCGGTCGGAAGATAAGTGTGGCGTGCGAATCCAAAGTTGAAGCGGATCTTCCACTCATTGCCGTCCTGGTCTTTTTGCCGGATCTCGAGAGGAGGGGTGCCTGCGGCCGCGAGCTCGCGGATCATCGCACAGCTGCGCCGCTTGTCATCCACCGGGTCCGAGGCAAATCCTGCCCGCAGGCCAAATCCCAGGAGGTTCTGCACGCCGGAAGCCCCGGGCGAGGGCGAAGCACACGGGAAAGGCCCGGGTGTAGCTGCCAGATCCTCCGAACAGGCCTCCATGAGGTTCACGCTGATCTCACGCTCCAAGGCCGAGACCGAGAGGGGCAGGAGGAGGCCAGAAAGAAGAGGGAGCAGCGCAAGCTTCTTCACTCCATACATTTCGGCAGGCACCCGAAATGACTCAAAAAAACCCAATAAAGACGCGGTGCGTTGCCCACCCCCTTCCCTCTGGGGTAAGAGGTCCTCCTCATGAACCTCCCTCGCCGCCTTCTATGGGTTTTGATTGCGCTTAAAATTCAAGCGGTTGGCGCACTCTCACACGCGGCCCCGATCCAAACCATCGCGGTCATCTCGGACCTCAATGGCTCGTACGGCTCCACCCAATATGGGACCGAGATCGACCGGGCGGTGGCCCGCATCCAGGCACTCAAGCCCGATCTCGTGCTGAGCACCGGCGACATGGTGGCAGGTCAGAAGGCAGGGCTCGACTACCGCGCCATGTGGAGGGCGTTCCATGGTCACGTCACGCTCCCCCTGGAGGCTGCAGGAATTCCGCTGGCCGTCACCGTGGGCAACCACGATGGGTCGGCCTATCCCCGCTACGCCGCCGAGCGCGAGATCTTCATCGACGAGTGGAAGAGTCACACGCCGGGAGTGAAATTTTCGGACGGCTCGCACTACCCCGCCTACTACTCGTTTGAGCTGGGCGACTCCCTCTTCATCTCCATCGACTCCACCCAGGTCGGCCCACTACCGACCGAACAGCTCCAGTTCGTCGAGGCCGAACTCGTTCGGCATGCAGGCAAGAAGATCAAGGCGATCTTCACGCACGTTCCACAGTTCCATTTTTCGCAGGTGCCCGAGACGGAATCCTACTTTGATTCGAAGCTCATGGAGCTCGTGGATCGCCACGGCGTGAATCTTTTTTTCAGCGGCCACCACCACGCCTACTATCCGGGATTCTCCGGAAGGACGCACTTCGTATCGCAGTCCTGCCTGGGGGCGGGTGCCCGCCCGCTCAACGGGAGTGACCGCCCTTCCCCGCGCTCGATCACGATCCTCAAGGTCTTTGATGACCACTTTGAGATCTCCGCACTCGAGGGTCCCGACTTCACCCAGGAAGTGGATCACTCCCGCCTTCCCCGACAGATCGAGGCCAAGGACAAGAGCCTCATCCTCAAGGACCGGGGCGAGCTCAGGAATCCAGCCGCTGCCTCCACCGGCGCAGCCGAGCGCTACGCCAAGCGCCTGGCCGAGTTTGCCAGCCAGGAGGCTGCCCATCCCGTTGCTCCGGGTGGAATCGTTTTCGCCGGAAGCTCCAGCATCCACATCTGGAGTTCGCTGCAAACGGACTTTCCAATGATGGGAACCCTCAATCGCGGGATTGGCGGATCAACCGTTTCTGATGTGATCGAGCTCTATGACCGCCTGATCAAGCCATATCATCCGAGGCAGGTTGTCTTTTATTCGGGCACAAACGACCTCGCCTCTGGAAGGACGGTTGAGCGGGTCGTCAATGACCTCTCGACCCTCTTTGACCGGATCCATGCGGATTTCCCCAAGGCGCGGATCTCATTCATCACGCTTGCGCCCAATCCGGCGCGCTGGTCCATCGTGGATCAGTTCAAGAAGGTCAACTCCACGGTCGGGACCTGGAAGTCCTCCCGTCCCTACCTGGATGTGATCAATGTCTTTGATGCGATGCTCGGCCCGGATGGGATGCCCCTTCCCGATATCTACCGGGAGGATCGCCTGCACATGAACGCCAAGGGATACACGATCTGGAAATCGATCGTGGGTCCGCGGCTGGTACCGGCGCCCTAGCCCCCATCATGATCGACCTGCTCGTTGTCATCACCTACTTCGCCGTGATCATCACGATCGGCCTGTCCTCGCGACCGCACGAAGGGGAACGAGAAAGTGTCGAGGGTTACGCACTCGGCAACCGCACGATCTCCTGGTGGGCGGTCATGGCCTCGATCCTGGCCGCAGAGATCAGTGCCGCAACCTTCCTAGGGGCCCCGGAATCGGGATTTTCGCGCGGCAACTGGAGCTATGCGCAGTTTGCCATCGGGACGATCCTCGCGCGCTTCATGGTGAGCCGCATCTTTGTTCCGGTCTTTTATCGCCACGGCGTCATCTCGCTTTATGAGCTTTTGGAAGAACGCTTCGGCCCCCTCACTCGCCACCTGGCTTCGATCACTTTCATGGTCACCCGCGTGCTGGCGATCGGAACCCGCCTCTATGTCTCAGCCATCATTTTGGTGATGGCGTATTCACTCTCCACCGGCACGAGCCCTTCGCCCGGATCCAAGTTCCTGCTCTACGCCGGAGCCGTCGTCATCGTCACACTCCTCACGACCGTCTATACGACGCTCGGAGGAATCAAGGCCGTGATTTGGACCGATGTCGTGCAGGTGGGCGTGATGTTCACTGCCATTGCCTTCACCATCCCGTTTATCCTCCATGGCCTACCCGAGGGCTGGACCTCAGTGCGGGCTGCGGTGAGTGAGCCCGTGTTCTTCAATTTTTCTCATGCCACGGAAGCCGGAGCGATTGCCTGGATCCAAAATCTGCTCAGCAGCGAGTACACCCTTTGGGCCGCAATCGTAGGCAGCATGTTTGTCACCCTGAGCACCCATGGCATCGACCAGGACACCGTCCAGAGGATGCTGACGGCTCGAGACACCTCACAGAGTGCCCGCGCCACGATCTCATCGGGATTTCTTGAGCTCCCGATCATGTCAGCCTTCATCCTGATCGGGGTACTGCTTCGCGCCCATTACACCGCCCATCCGGTGGCCAGTCTTCCAGTCGAAAGTCGCGAAGTATTCCCCTATTTCATCATGACCGAAATGCCCCAGGGGCTTCGCGGGCTCCTGATCGCGGGCATCCTTGCCACCGCCATGGGATCACTCAGCACGGCGCTCAACGCCCTGGCAACCTCCCTCTCGGTGGACTTCCTGATCCCGCGCCTTCCCAAGGACGCACCCGAGGCCGCCAAGGTGGGGACGCTTCGGCGCGCGACCGTGTTTTTTTCAGTGCTCGTCATTGGAGTCGGTATCGCCACTGCCTGGGTGATGGTCCATGACCCGAAGCTGGAGATCCTTCCCGTGGTGATCGGGATCCTGGGTTACACCTACGGCTCGCTCCTGGGTGTGTTTTTGCTCGCAATCTTCACGCGAGGCCGAGGAAGCGATCTTGGAAACGCCATTGCGATGGGAGCGGGCATGGTCTCGGTCTTTATGCTGAGCTCGGGTACCCTATCGGGATTCACGCTCGCTTTTCCCTGGCGGATCACGGCAGGAACGCTCGTGACTTTGGCCGTGGGAGCGTGCTTTAAGTCCAAAAAGGAAGTAACGCTGTGACCGACCCACTTAAAGCCGCACTCGAAAAGCTCAAACAGCAAGGCATGGGATCGAGCCTCAAGTCCGGAAAATCCGAGCTCGTCTACACGACCAACCCCGCCGACCAGGACCAGTGCCCGCGCTGCTCCAAGCTCAGTGCCTCGTGCAGCTGTGAGCCCGAGGTTGCAGCCCCTGTGGCAGGCGAGAAGGGCTACAAATTCGTGGCGGTACTCAGGATCGAAAAACAGGGCCGCAGTGGAAAGACCGTCACCGTGATCGACGGCCTTCCCAAGAATGAGATCTTTTTAAAGGACCTGACCACGCGCCTCAAAAAGCAGTGCGGCAGTGGTGGAACCTACCTCATGGACGGTCGCGACGGAGTGATCGAAATCCAGGGAGAGAAGCGCGACCAGGTCCGCGCTCTCCTGGCTAAGTCGGGGATTCGTTCGAAAGGCTGACCGAATCCGGCCAGCCTGGCATGAGGATCATCCCGCGCCCGGGGATCTCGACACCCGCCTTGATCCTCGCAAGCTGCACGGCATTTGATGACACCGAAAAATGGTCACCGAGCCGATCCTCGAGTTCCCTTTGGTCCAAGAGATCCACCCCCGGGCGCCAACCGCCCAGCCAGTGGGGCTTTTCAAGGATGGCCCACTTTTCCCCATCGGGCGCGAGCTGGAGGTGTTTTCGAGAAAGCTCCGCGCTCCAGGGCATCCACCAGCCGCGCAGGTGGTCTTTCGAGATTTCGGCGGGAGCCTTCACTCCCCGCCAGTCCCATGCAACCGGGTAAAAAAGACGGCCTTTCATGAAGAGCCGGGAGCGGATCCTGCCCCGCAACCCCCGCGCCGCGAGTGCCGATTCCACCAGTGGATGCCGAGCCAGAGGGAGCTGGTGATCGAGGAGGTGAGCCAGCTTGAGATCGAGCCGGTCCCGGAGCGCCTGCCCGACGTAATCCGAAAGCCTGAGCCCACGCCCGGGATCGGGTGCAATGCACATGTAAAATTTGACCGCCACTTCCCAGTGCTCAAGCTCTCCGGGTGAGGATTCAAACACCAGGTCCAGCTCTCCGATCGTGCGGGATTGTCCTTGGCGGATCGGCACTCCCTGCACGCAGCTCTCATGGCCAAGGAGCCTCCGGTGCCAATGCACCACGAGGGATTCAAAGTAATCCCCCAGCCGGGGCTTGGGTGGGACCGCAATGGGTTCAAAACGCGAGAGAGCGGCTGAACACTCCTCATCCGTTACGAGGTCAGCCACTTCACGGGAGAGTAGCGCCGGGCTCTCCATCACCCACTTCAGCTCACTCGACATTCGAAAGCATCGCCTGAAGGTAGATCACCGAGATCTGGGGGTTGAGTCCCAGGGCAAGCCGGATGGACTCTGCATCCTGCCGGAGGGCGCCTACTCCGTGGGCAGCAATGCAGCTCAGCAGGAGATCCGTACTCTCCGGATCCGAGTGCGTATCGTTGGACAGGTAGTTCGCGCTGTTCACGTTGAGTTCATGGATCAGGACGCTGAGCAGGTAATCCGATCCAAGGCCCCCCATCGACTGATCCACCGGGATGTACTCAGCCCACGGTTCACTCACAGAATCCGCCGTCCAAGTGGGCGGACTGAAAAAAATGAGCCTCTTTGGGCCGGATTTATTGCCGGCATCCTGGCTGGAAGGAAGCTTTTGGCGAAGCCAGCTGGCCTCGGCCGAATCACGGATCCGCGGATCAGCGCTCTGGCTCACAAACTGTCGCGTCTTTTCCAAGAGCTCACGCATCTGCAAATAGCCATCGCCCCCCACCACGCCTTCGCCGGAAGCCCCATTTGCGATGCGGATGTCGTAACCGGACCCCAGCCACTGCGTCTGGTAAAAACTCCTGAGCTCCGGGATCGACTCGAACCACTCCCTAGAAATTGGGACGATGAGGGTCTCGTCAAAGAGCCTCTTTCCGCTCGTCTCGGTTGGATTGTAGCTCGAGGAGAGCATCGACTGCAGTCTTTCGATTCGGATGACTCGCGAATCGTTTCCTGCCGAAATCGATTTCTGCCAGTCGGCCGCAAATTTTTCAAAATCGACCTTGGACATCTTTTGGATTTTTTCGAGCCGCCGCTCCAGTTGAGGCAAAAGCCCCATGAACTGAGGATTGGAGTTCGGGTACAGGCTGCGAACCAGTTCAATTGAAAGTCGTGCCTCCGCGACAAAGGAATCTTTCGATGGAATGTCGGCGCGTTGCGTGCAGCCCGCACGCCCCGTGAATGCTTCCTCGGGCAGCACGCCTTCCCTCAAGAGACTCCCTGAAGGTCCTGCGGCAGTGTAGAGGACGCGGTTTCCTTCCAGACGGATGACTCGCGTTCCGGATGGGAGCTTCTCGCGCGTCCCATCTGTACCCCGGACCTCCCAATGATCGGCACATCGCGTGGAGAGCCTCGCGGAACGAAAGTGGGTGCTCGCAGGCCGGTAGGCCTCGAGGTTCCGGCTCGAACACTGCCCGAGCCCCGTGACCCACCCCGGGACGAGTCCAACACCTGACTCCAGGCGGTGGGCGCACTCAAGTGCAGCTGCAGCGGATGGGGCCCGTGCCGCACAGAACACAAAACACAGCAATGCCATCGAAGCTCGTGCCTTCAGTACCAGATCTCCACCACCGACTCGTTGCGTGCATCAGCACGCTCTCCCAGCTGGGTCAGCACCTCATCCAGACCGTCACCGTTGGTGTCGGCAAGCACAAAGTGCACCCCTTGTCCTGCTGCGATCCTGGGTGAATCCCGCCTGGAAGAAAGGAAGGCCTGCAGTCCTGCCACGACACCGGCCGAAGGATTCCGGGGATCCAACGGGTTGCGGATCGCCCCGCTTCCCACGGGAGCCGTCCATGAGCAACTCAGGTTGGACGCGCATTGGCCCTCGTCAAAGATCCCGTACTCCCGATTGAACGTATGGAAGGCCCAGGACCTCGGATTCGACTCCCAGATCGTGGACAGGAGCTGCATGACTGAAACCTGTGTCGGCGAGGGAACCGGATTGAACCAAGGGTTGAACTCACCGAGCCCCCAATAAACCGTCGACTCGCGCGCATGCCCAAGGAAGGAAGTGTTCGTGCACAAGGCCCCGTAGCAGGTGTTTCCGTTCCGTCCCACGGGCTGGCTGTAGGAGTCACGGCTCATTGCCGACTTGATCAGTTGAGCTGCGGTAAAATTCTCGGTTGGGATCTGGTGCGTGATGATGAGATGGGGCGGAATTCCCTCGGCCACTGCGATGTCGATCATCTCTTGGATCAGGCGGGCTAGCTGAATCCGCCTGAATTCAAGCCACTCATCGGACCACGTATTGACACTGCAGCCTGCATCCAAGCCCTTGATGCAGTTCCATGCAGCCCCGGGCGAAGGCCCATTGCCAGTTCCCCAGGGCGGACTCACATCCGCCCAGCTGCCAAAGTTGGTGCCGTGGGCGGCATTGAGTGCCGCGAGCCCTGCGGCCCCGGATCCACGCTTTTCGATCTGCCAGTTCCTGAACTCCTCCAGTGTGAATACCCCATAGTCCGCCATGATGTTCCCTTGGAGCGCCGTCGACCCGGCCGGGGAGTACCAAGGCATCTCAGTCTCACCACCTATCGTAAAATAGCGGAACTTATGGGGCCACCTGCGGTAGAGGGCTGCGACCTTGGCCATCCGATCGCGATGCATCTGCCGCCGGAGCTTGGCGACCCAGTTGGTTTTCACACCCACCTGTTCGATGCCGGATAGGTTCCAGTAAAAAAGCCCTCCGCTTTCGGATGCGGGGCTGCTGGGGTTTGCGGGATCAAAACCAGGATACATCACCGCGCGCCAACTCCGACCATCATTGAGCCGCACGAAGGAGTCCTCCTCCAGCGACAGGAAGCGACTGATGGAGACCAATTCGGGATCAGCCGTGCCCGCTGGCGGAGCACTCCAGGGTGCATTGCCGGGAAGGCTCCACTGATTGAAAAAAGTCGCAAAATAGAAATCGAAATTCGCATTCGTCCCTTCCGTCGCGGTCGGCGCCACGGATTGGCTCATCCTCTGGTCCAGCCCCGCATCCGTGAGCTGCTCGCTGGTATACTGGAGGATCGCCTGTCCTCCGGAGATCTTCACGGCGGCATCCCTGAAATAATGCCCGCCCAGCGAGCCGATCATTTCGATTCCTCGATTGCGGGTCGAGGAGCCAAGAAAAGCCTGCTTTCGATCCGGCCCCATCAAGTCTCCGGGAAGTCGATCCCAGGGCCAGCTGTCATTGAATGAAAAGACGAATTGCTCGTGGCGATAGTCAGCCCAGATCTGGTGATGCTCGATTCCACAAATATCAAGGATACGGATCTTGTTCTCGATTGCTGGTGCACCTGCGGGAGACGGTCCTGGAGCGACGGCAAGCTCGAGTTTCCTTGGGGCTCCACTTCGTTCCGCAAGAAGGTTACCCACCCGCGCGATGCAGCCATTGGCTGATGTGAGGTTCGTGTAATTTTTCCTCAAGACGAGGCGCTTGTTCCACGGGGTCAGTACGGCAAGGCTGCCCACGCCCGCACCCGAGCACAGCAGGAGTTCCTCACGGCCGTCACCATCCCAGTCCCCCGTGGAAACCCGCACCGGCGCATTCGCCTGCGTGTGTCCGGCAAGTAAAGCGCCATAGCTGGTGTTGGAAGTGAGCAGCAGCGGGTCAAGAGCCAGGAGCTGGGGCGCGCCTCCCGGCTCGCGCGTGGAAAGAACCAGGATCGGTCCCTGGTCAGAGGATAGCAGTGCGATACTGCTCTGCTCATCGAGGCGCGGCCAGAAGCTTCGCGTCCGTGATGGCGACAGCCCTCCTGTGGGATCCTGCACTAGGACCTGCAGCGTACTCTGCGCAAGCTGGTGCGAAAGCACCCAGACATATCCGACCCCGGAGATCACACCCTGGGTGGAGACGGCCGAAGCCCCCAGGTGCCCGGGCACCGCTGTCGTGTGCTCAAGCTGGGCGGAAACGATCTCCTTGGCTGAAGGCGTGAGGCCTGGAGCAACCTTGAAGCTCCTGACCTCGATGTTCCTGGCGGGGTCCGTGGAGCGGGGAATTGCGTGGATTCGCAGCTTGCCGTCGGGACCCGGGAGCGGGGCAAGCGAAGCCCCCGAACGCTCTCGACCCAGGCTATTGAATGCCGCCTTCGCCCAGCGCGACTCCGAGCCCTCGGCGCCACCCTTGTCGCAGGCCTCGCCCGAAAAGCACCTTGGCTCTGGCTGTGAAGCACAGGCACTGGGCCACTCGGCAAGGGGCCGATCGGCGCCCGAGTCTGGACCAGGCTGGATCTTGCACGCGGATGCAAGCAGCGCGAGGACGAAACCCATGGAGAGTGCTCGAGTCCCCAATGCCATTACTTCGCAAAACCTCCATCCAACAGTTTCTCAAAATGTTAGTGATTCCACACGCGATTGAGCCCGCAGGTCCGCGCGGACACAGCCAAAATCCGGCAGTGCTTCAGCTTGGATCTCGGATGACCGATATCCTAGAGATGAGGACTACCCCAAAAAGTGATCTTCAAACCCTTCCTCATCACCGATAACGAGCTTGAGCTGCGTTATGTCCGAAGCTCGGGGCCCGGCGGACAGAACGTCAACAAGGTCAGCAGCAAGTGCCAGCTTCGCTGGAACGCACTCGACAGCGCCTGCATCCCCGCCCACCTGCGCGAGCGCGTGCTTGCGAAGCTTGCCCAGCGGCTCACGGGAGAGGGAGATCTGCTGATCTCGAGCGATGTTTATAGAGACCAGGCCCGCAATCGCGACGAATGCCTGGCCAAGCTTTCCGAGATCCTCATTGCCGCAGTGACGGTCCCCAAGCGCCGAAAGGCGACGCGCCCCACCCGCTCCAGCCAGCGCAAGCGGGAGGGATCCAAGAGGATCCATGGCCAAAAGAAGGGACTGCGGGGTCGAGTTCGGGAAGAGTGAAGGAGACTAGAGAAAAGTGGCGGAGAGGGAGGGATTCGAACCCTCGTTACCCTTTCGGGCAAACACGCTTTCGAGGCGTGCGGATTCAACCACTCTCCCACCTCTCCATGCCTTTGAATTGTGAGTAGGGATTAAACCGGGCCCCCGAAAAAGTCCAGCAGCCTCCCACGCCAGGGCGCGATGACGCGCCGCTAAACCAAAAGGGAACGGATCCCTCAGCGAGCCGTGTAAACGATCTCGGCATCGAGGTCCTGGAGCTTGCCCCCGACCTCGAGCTTGGGAAGGACCCTTCCGGTCATGGAATCCAGGGACCGCCCGTCCTTGCCCATGAAAAAGTACAGCGGATTGACCAGCGCGGAGATCAAAAAGCTCGAAGGCTTCATCTTGATCACGACCCGCTCTTTTCCATCCGGCCCCATCTCCATGCGTTCCTTGAACAGGTCGAAACCAATGGTCTCCTGCCGGTCCCAGAGTCCAAGACGGACCTGGAACTTTTCCCCCCTCATGACGCCATCCCAGTTGCGCGCGAGCATCGGGATCAGGCTCGCCCCGACGGCCCAGTTGGAGACCAGGTCCTCCTTCCTGACCGAGGACGCCGATGCAGGCTCGGAGAGCTTGCGGCGGGTGAAGACGAGCTTGCCGTCCAATACCTCAACTTTTCCAGTGATCCCCGTCTGGCGATGCTCGACCTCATAAAAATAGAGGCCGCCGTTTGCGTCATACAGCATCTGCTCGATGACAATCACCTTGCCGGTGAGATCCTTGAATACCGCGTTTGCACTGCGACCATCGGGGGAGAACTTTCGCTCCACCGTGAAGAGGAGCTTCTGGCGCGAGGAGCCGAGCTCATAGGCCCTTCCAATGAAGTCGCCCGAATCCTTGATGATGTCGATCGCCTGGGCAAAAGGGGCTGCAAGAAGACTAACCACAACGACGAGAAACAGGCTTTTCATGGACGAAAAACTCCTAGGCGATTTCAACAGCCTTGGGCCGCTGCGTGGTCTTGGGACGATCGGCAAACTCGTAGTTGCGGAGCTTCTCGATCGTCGCCTTGAACCCGCTCTTGACCAGATCCGAGAGCTGGCGCGGTGACAGGCTGAAATGGCTTCCAAAAAACATGGCGGCGTCCTGGGGACTGGGATGGATGTAGATCGTATCCACGTCGCGCCGATGATGGAGCTCGGTCTCGAGGATCTCGAGGATCCTTCGGGCGTGCTCCTTTTCGATCCCCTGCTCGCGGCAGTAGCGCTCCACCGACACAATGGCCTGGCGCTGGGTCTGCTTGTTGTGGATGAAGTTGTTCACCTTCTGCTCGATCACGAGGTAGGCCGACTGCACGAGGATCGCCGGCAGTCCGTACTCGGTGAGCGAGCCGATTTCCTTCTTATAATGATAGGGCTGGTGGGTGTGGCTTGCGATCACGAGATCGGCCCCGTTGTCGATGGCTACGTGGGTCGAAAGGGTGTCCCTAAGCTCGCCATCAATATAGTGAATGGGCGTCCCCTCGGCATTGGGGATCGCGTAGGGCGCATACACAAACGGGAGCGCCGTGCTTGCTGCACAGGCCTGCGAGACGAGCACGTCATTGTCATACTGGCAGGTCAGGTCATGGGGCGGGGGCTGGTAGCGGTACTTTCCAAAGACGACCTTCCGCGAGTGGTTGAGCTGGGTGGCGACGACAAACAGGTCGGCAATGTAATCATGGAAGCGATTGCTCGGAAGCACCTCACTGCGCAGGAATTCCTCGATCCCCGTGGTCGAAAAAAGCCCCTGCATCTTGAGGAGCCCGCTCTGGAGGATCGACTCCCAATTGCCCTGCACCAGGTGGTTGAGGAGCCTTCCCACCTGCATGAGCTGCGAAAACTGCTCCCTCGCCATGCCCGGGCGCAGCTTGAACATCGTGGGATAGGTGAGCCGGGGCAGCACCTTGGGATAGATATCGGTGGGATCGATGGGCTCCCGGCCGGTGAACGAATTGAAGATGTTATCGAGCGAATAGCCCGAAGCGAGGTAGCTCGAGATGATGGCCCCCGCGCTCGAACCCACATAGGTCGAGATTTCCATGGGCTTGGGGGTCCGTGGGGCGGCCCCATCCCGGGTCTGAAGACCGCCCACGAACTGGAATCCCTGCTCTTGCAGGGCCAGGGCTACGCCCAGGTGGAAGGCGCCCGCCTTGGTTGCCCCGCCACTGCAGACAAAGGCGATCTTCTTCTTGGGCCCGATCTGGTGTTTGAGGCGTCCGGTTGACCCGGGGCGGCGCGTTTCCATCCCATTAAGATTACTTGAATCCTAGCCCCGTGGAAATACACTAGGGGCCACTATGGGTGAGTGGCTGCCTTTGATGGAATTCGCAACGCGCAACAGCGTCAGTCTTTCGACGCTGCGGCGCCAGATCAAGTCCGGCAAGATCGAGTACCGCTCCGAAGGGGGCAAGTACCTGCTCTGGAACACGAATCCTCCGGCCGTGTCGGCATCTTCGTTGAGCCAGTCTGGGCTAGGCCAGTCTGGGCTGGGCCAATCCGCCGACTTGGGCCAGATCGCTGAACTCCAAAGCCAGCTCAAGAAAGCTCGGGAAGAAATTGCTGAACTCAAGACCCTGCTCGCCTTTTATGAAGAACAGCCCCCGGGTTCCGGTTATTCGGTCTAAGCCGCTCACTGCACTGGCTGCTGGCTTCGCGCTGGCGGCGATGTCTGCCACTGCTTCGCTTGCCTCAAGCGAAATGGATCGCCGTTACAGTCTCGACACCGTGGGCTCGCTCAAGAGCCTCGACAATGTCGACGGGCTTTTCACCGATTACATTGCACAATCCATCCGCGATTACTTCGCGGGCCAGCCCCGGTTCTTGCTCCAGGACCTTTCGCGCTCCGACGCAGTTCTCACAAGCTCCAAACTCCCCTACGCCAAACTGATCGACGACGACCAGGTGCTGGCCAAGGTCGCTCGCACCACCCGGAGCTCGACGCTGCTTCGGACCAAGATCTTCAAGGAAGGCGCCCGCTACCGCTTCACGATCGATTGGCTGCATGCCCCCAAGATGGAAGCGATCTCGAGCGAGGTGTTCTTCATCGACGAGCCTGCGCGTGGCCAGGCGCTCGGAGCCGAGGAAATCAAGTCGCAGGTCCAGGCCGCGCTCGATCGCCTCATCAAAAAGATCCCGTTTTCGGGCCACATCACGGGCCGCGACCAGGCGACCGTCACCCTCAATGTGGGCGACACGCTCGGACTCCGCAAAGGCGACACGCTGGTCGTAGGAACCCTCGAAGAAGTGAAGCGCCACCCGCTCCTCAAGAGCATTGTCGAGTGGCGCACGCTCCAGACGGGCAAGCTCGAAGTCGACCAGGTCGACCGCGGGATCACTTTTGCCAAGGTCCTCGAAGAAGACGCAGCAAGGCCCATTGCCCGCCTCAACAAGCTGCTCGCCGTGATCCCCAGGCCCGATCCCATCGAGACAGCCAAGTCCCAACCCATGGACGAGCCCGAAGCCCCGCTTCCCGAGCGCACCGCTCCCGCCAAGTACGGATGGATCTCGGCTGGAATGCTGCTCGGAAACGCTTCGCGCCAGATTTCAAACTCCACCGGCACGACCGGGAAGGACGGCGGCGGCTACGGCGGCGGTGCTCGTGCGGAAGCCCAGATCTGGCTCGATCGGCAGTGGTTTGCCGAAGGTCGCCTGGGCTTCAGCTACTACCCCTACTCCCAGACCGATCTCACGACCGGCACCGAGACCTCGGCTTCCTCCAGCATCATGTTCTACGAGCAAAAGCTCGGCGTGGGTTACAGCTACCTTCCGGGGGCCGACTTTTTCGGAGCTAAGAGCTGGGTCAAGCTCGGCACACAGACCTACAGCTTCACCCTACCCAAGGACGCCACCGAGCAGACCAACCCCGTCAAGTTCAGCGGGCTTTACCTTGGCCTGGGTGGAGACCTTCCGCTCCGTGAAGGCTGGGGCGCGCAGATGAACCTCGACTTTGGCCTGACCAAGACGGTGACCGAATCGAGCGGACTCCTTGGCAAGGCCACGAGCGCCACGGTCGTCGACTTTTACGCAGGCACTTTCAAGTACCTCAAGCCCAGGCTGCTTTTCAGGATGGGGTTCAACTTTGTCGCCCATGGCGCCGAATACCCCGGTGGCGCAACCCTCTCCCACCGCACGATCACCGTCATGCCTTCCTGGGTGATGCTCTTCTAGCCACGGAGTTTTTTGCGTGTCCAAATCCACCGAAGCCAGAATCGCCGAGCTGACCCGGCTCATCCAGCATCACGACCACTGCTATTACGTTCTCGATCGCCCCGAAATCTCGGATGCCGAGTACGACAGGCTTTTTAGGGAGCTTCAAAAGTTAGAGGAAGAAAACCCCAAGCTCAAGCGCGCGGACTCCCCCACGCTGAGGGTGGGAGGCAAGGCGCTCGATGAGTTCTCAAAGCTCCGGCACGGCGTGCCCATGCTCTCGCTTGCCAATGCACTCACCGAAGAAGAGTTCCTCGCTTTTGACGAGCGCGTGCACAAGTTCCTGGACGTGCCCGCATCAGAGGAGCTCGAGTACTTTGCCGAGCTCAAGTTCGATGGTCTTTCGATGAACCTCACCTACCGAGACGGCGTGCTCGTCTCCGCCGCCACGCGTGGCGACGGCGAAGTGGGCGAAGAAGTCACCCAGAACATCCGTACGATCAAATCGATCCCGCTTAGACTTCAGGCCGAAAAGCCACCAAAACTCGTCGAGATCCGCGGCGAAATCCTGCTTCCCATTGCCGACTTCGAAAAGCTCAACGCTGATCAAGCCAAGAAGAGCCAGAAGCTCTTTGCCAACCCCCGCAATGCAGCCGCCGGGAGCGTGCGGCAGCTCGATCCTAAAGTCGCCGAGTCTCGCCCGCTCACTGGATTTTTTTATGGGATGGGTGCACTCGAAAACGGGGGCGCGCTCACCAAGACCATGGCCGAGTACGAGGACCTGCTTGAAGCGTGGGGGTTTAAAGTCGGCGAACACCGACGCGTGTGCAAGGGCGCCAAGGCCGTCCTCAAGTTTTACCGTGAGATCGAAGCCAAGCGCGACTCGCTCCCGTTTGAAATCGACGGGATCGTTGTCAAGCTCAACCGGCTCGATCACCTGGACCGTGCCGGCAGCGTTTCGCGCTCGCCTCGAGGGATGGTGGCATTCAAGTACCCTCCACGCCAGGAGACCACCACCATCGAGGACATCATTGTCCAAGTCGGGCGCACGGGAGCCCTCACTCCGGTGGCCATCGTTGCCCCGGTGAGGCTCGGTGGCGCAACCGTGAGGCGCGCGACCCTCCACAATCAAGACGAGATTGATCGTAAGGACATCCGCATTGGCGACCGCGTGCTGATCCAGCGCGCAGGTGACGTCATCCCCGAAGTCGTCCAGGTCGTGACAGAGGTCCGCACAGGCAAAGAAAAAAAGTTCAAGCTCCCCACCCACTGCCCGGTCTGTGGTTCAGCCGTGACTCGCAAGGAGGGCGAAGCGGTCACTCGCTGCGTGTCGCGAAACTGCATTGCCCAGCTCAAGGAGCGCATCCGGCATCTCGTCATGAAGGACGCCCTCAACGTCGAGGGCATGGGCGAAAAGATCGTCGAGCAGTGCGTGGATGAGGGCTTGGTCAAGCACCTCTCGGATGTTTTCAAGCTCACCTTTGATCAAGTGCTTGGGCTTGAGGGATTTGCCGAAAAATCCTCCCAAAACCTCATCGACTCGATCGCAGGCGCCCGCAAGCCTGAGCTTTATCGCCTGATTTTTGGTCTCGGAATCCGGCACGTGGGTGAAGCGACCTCCAAGGCGCTTGCGCGCCAGTTTGGATCCGTCCAAGCCCTGATGGAAGCCGACGAGGCATCGCTGACTTCAGTCGAAGACATCGGACCAGAGGTCGCCCGATCGATCATCGAGCATTTTTCGCACCCCGAGATCCGCGCCGAGGTCAAAGATCTCCTCAAATGCGTTGAGCCCAAGGCGCCCCCCAAGGCCTCCGCTGGCGGCAAGCTCACTGGCAAGACACTCGTGCTCACGGGCACTCTTCCCACCCTTTCACGCTCCGAGGCGACTGCGCTGATCGAAGCCGCTGGAGGCAAGGTCTCGGGGAGCGTTTCAAAAAAGACGGATTACGTGGTTGCAGGAGAAGAGGCCGGGAGCAAGCTCGACAAGGCCCGGGAGCTTGGGGTCACGGTGCTCGATGAGGCGGGGCTTCTGGAGCTTATTCGTTAGCCCGGCAGACACCTTGGCCGTTGACCAGGTAATTTGTATCGACCTGATCACACCAAACCACTCGAAGCCTCGAGTCCCCCCGGATGTGCCATCCGCCGCTTGGATCCGAGGCGCTTGAGCCAAAAACTGCAAAAGAACCGTGCGCTTGCGTGGGACCGGATCCTTCGCCTGAGCCCCCTCCAAAGTACTCCGAGTTATTCAGTGCACTCGACTCACTTGGGATCAGACTCAATGAGACTCCCGCTATCGACCCGTTATCCCAGGCACTCTCCTGCCCGTTCATGCCCATCCCGAAGCCGTCTGCAGACATCATGTCGAATCTAAAGAGATCATCGGTACTATTGTTGGCATTGAGGTAAATCACACCCCCGGCAATGAAGCTCCCTGGCCTGAGCCGCGGCACCAAACTCATCGCCCAATTTGCGGGGGGAGCCGGACAGTTCGAATTATTCACCGAACCATCTGGCATTCGAGTCCGGCAAAACTGGGCGCCTGCGAGATTGGCTCCAGTGAAATCAGAAGCGTAAAAATTCGTCCCGACAAGATTCGCTCCTCCAAGGTCCACGCCGCCAAAGCTTCTGGCACTCATATTGAGCCCCGATAGATCGGCTCCAGTGCAATTCTGATTATTCACTGTCCCATCAGGCATAACAGTCCAGCAGAACTGGGCACCTGTGAGGTTTGATCCATCGAGGATCGCACCCCCGAGGGTCGCACCTATCAAATTTGCCCCGCTCAGATCGGCCCCACCAAGGTCCCTCATGCTCAAGTCCAGGCCCCTCAAGTTAGCGCCGTTGCAATGGGTATTGTCGATCAATTCACCAGGCATTCGAGTGGCACAACGGGTCGAATCTATCAAATTCGCTCCCGCGAGATTGGCGTCTCCAAAGTCGGCGCCCGTGAGGTCAGCACCCGAAAGGTTTGCTCCAGACAGGTCTGAATTGTCGAAACGGCTCCCTCTCAGGCTGGATCCGGTGAAGTTCGCTCCAGAAAAATCCAGGTTCCCAAAATATCCGCCCCCGCCGTCTGGCTGAATGCCGAGATTTGCACCCGCGCAATCCGCATTATTGGTCTCACCACCGGGCATGCGGGTACCGCAAAAGAGGGCCCCAGTGAGGTCGACGCGGACGAAATAAGCATTACCAAAGCTGGCACCGACGAGGTTTGCCCCCCTCAAACTCACGTCCATCAGCGCTCCGTGGAAGTAGGCGCCCCGCAAATCGGCACCGTCAAAGTTCCAAGCCGAAAGATCCCCCGGAAAACTGATCCCGCCACAGTTGGCCTGATTGGTCCAGCCTCCCGGCATCTGGGTTGCGCAGTAACTCGCCCCATCCCAGACTGCGCCCTGAACGGATGCTCCCGTGAAATCAGATCCATATAGGTTGGACGAAGACAGGTTAGCTCCATCCAAGGTTGCTCCAGTCAGCCTCGACCCAAAAAGATTCGCGTTCTGGAAGTTCGCGTTGGTCATGATTGCATTTGAAAGATCTGTCCTAGCGAGGTTGGAGCTAGAGAACTGGGCATGGTCCAGGTTTGCACTGACGAAGCTCGCCCAACCGGCGGTGGCTCCCGAAAAATTTGCCTGTGAAAGGTTGGCCCCGGCGAGATTGGCGCCGTTAAGATTGGCGCCGATAAGACTGGCGCCGTAAAGTCCGGCGCCGTCAAGATTGGCTTCGCCAAGATTGGCGCCGCTAAGATTGGCTCCGCTAAGATTGGCTCCGCTAAGATCGGCTCCGGTAAGATCGGCTCCGCTAAGATTGGCGCTCCCGATAGTTGCCCCCGGAACTAGGAGGTGGCAGC
>CAZDSX010000023.1:32138-41353 GCA_964508305.1 uncultured Bacteriovorax sp. | reverse complement strand
GATCCGCAACTCCGACTACTCGGCGCCCGAGGTGCGGTTCCTCGGCGTTCTGCCTGAGGACATCAAGAAATATGACCTGAACGACTATCCGGTCAAAGAAAACGATGCCCAGGAAGTGCGTGCGCTCAAGAAGGCGGCTGACGCCCTCAAGAACGATCCATTCTTCCAGGACAAGCGAAACAAGGGCGTGGCGCAGATCCTCAAGTGGCTCATGGAGCACAAGCGTCGTTGCGAGCAGCAGGCCTACTTCACGGTGGATCCGCGCGATCCGACCATGCCGGAAAAAATCATCGTCGATAAGATCAAGAGGGGAAATTACGTATGATCCGCATTGGAAGCCTGGGTCTATTGCTTGCGTCCGTTTCCGCCTTTGCGAACCCCGCCCTTCATGAAGAGGAAATCGCAGGGCCACGCCCGATCCGGATGCTTTCGGTATCGAGCGACCTCAAGGCTGACCGGATCGAGAATGAGCCCCTTTCTGGCTCAAGCCAGCTTGTGGTTTTGCGCGAAGATCATGGTGCCCTGACCCCGGTGGTGGGCCTCGAGTTCACGACTCCTTCGGGTCTGCGTGTGACGGATTCCGCTGGCGTCGTGTCGCTGCCTGCAAGCTGCGGTACAAGCGCCAAGTTCTCCGTTCTCTCGCTCCTTCGAAATCTCCAATTCAGTGTCGAGAACGAGTCCGGAAGCGGACCGTTCCGCTTGGGAGCCGAGCTATCCTGCGAGGGTCGCACGCGACTCGTCTTCAAGTCGGATTCGGACGCCGGGCAGGCACTGGGAATCTGGCAGGTGGCTTACCGGGCGCGCGAAAAGCTTCGATCCGAAGTGGGTCTTGGGTTTTGGACCAAGCCCATTCGGTTCTCCTTTCCGGGTGACGGAGACTACTACAGCTGGGGAACCGTCCACCTGACCCGTGGGGATCACTGGGATGTAGTCGGTCACGAGATGGGGCATGCGATCTATGATCTCGCCGGCCTGGGAGGCATGGGCGGTGGGCAGCACAAAATTGACGAGTGCTACAGCTCCACGCTTGCTCTCTCGGAGGGCTGGGCATCGTTCTTTTCGGCCTGGGTGAGCGTGGATCTGGATGATGCGGACGCCAAGTTCGAGTACATGGTGCCCAGGCGCGCACCGCTTCGTTTTGAGACGATCCCTGCAGATGTGTGCGCTGGCCAGGACAATGAATGGCGCGTGACCGGGTTCTTTTGGGATCTCGTCGACCTGCACCGAGACTCGGAGCAGGCCGAAGCGCCGTTTGGCGCGCTCTGGAAGGCGATGGAAGGTTCCAAAGTCCGTGACACGCGCGGCGCAGTGACCCGTATCCTTCAGTCGCGGGTTTTTGAGCAGTCCGAGATCAGCCAGATTTGGCGCCAGAACTTCCTGACGACTGACTTTTAAGTCGCCTGGCGGACGACGGCATCCCGGAACGCGGCCTCGAAGGCCAGCCAGGCTTCGATGTGGGCTTGTGGCAGCTGCTCATGCTCAAGCGTCTGCCTCAGGATGACGGCTCGCCGGTCAAAATGACCGGGCAGGATCGGTGGAAGCGCCTGGTGTGCGTCGGCAGGCGAGCGTCCGCTATAAGAGCTGCGAGCGCCCATGGCCCTGAGCAGGAACTCAGCCTGCCGATCGGCAACCTGGTCGACATCGCGCCCTGAAAAAAAGAAGCCCAGCATCGCATCAGTCTCCATGCGGCGATAGAAGGCCCGCATGATGCGGATGACTTCGGCATCACTTCCCAGATGCTGGTGGAGGGCGGCGAGTGCGTCTTTCATTCGTGGGGTTCCAAAAAAAAGGCCGGGCCGTTCAAGACGGTCCCGGCCTTTGCCTGGATCATTTCAGTCCGAAGCTTAGACGAAGTCCTTTTCCATGACCGTCTTGCGCTTGTCGTCCTTGGCGCGCTGGATGGCCTGGTTGCAGAGTTCGCGGACCTTGTCGGAGAGCACGTTCATGACGGCTGCCGAGGTGTTCATGCCGCCGGAGGCCGAGCGGATGTAGTCCTTGGTCTTGGATGCCACGACGAGCACTTCGCCTTTGTTTTCGTTGGTTGCGTCAGTCATTGGTTTTCTCCTTACTTGACTTCGAGAAGTTCAACTTCGAACACGAGGGCCGCGTTCGGGGGGATCACGTTGCCGGCGCCGCGCTCACCGTAGGCGAGGCTTGCGGGGATCGTGAGCTTGCGCTTGCCGCCGACCTTCATGCCGAGGACGCCGAGGTCCCAGCCCTTGATGACCTGGCCTGCACCGAGGACGAACTTGAACGGCTGGCCGCGATCGAGCGACGAGTCGAACTTCTTGCCGTCCGAGGCAAGAGTGCCGGTGTAGTGGACGGAGACCGTCTTGCCGTTGGTGGCTTCGGCGCCGTTTCCGGTCTTGAGGTCTTCGGACTTCACGGACTCGGTGGCAGCCTGCTGGCCGGATGCAGCAGTGGCTGCAGCGTCGGTCGAGGTGGTGGTTTCGGACTTCTTGGTGCAGGCGCCGATCGAAAGGGCAATAGCCGCAGCGATCGCAGCACCCAGGGTGAGGGTCTTCTTCATATAGCTCTCCTTAGCTGGATTTAAACTGAGGGTGGCACGGAGGGGCCGTGGCCGCGAGAAAAAAAGCGGTTTAGGGTTAGGGGGTTGTCGTTGGCTGACCGTGTTACTAAACTATCGGCATGCAAAACGACCTGACCCTGGGAATTGCCGTGATCTATGGCGCAGTGCAGGGGCTCACGGAATACCTTCCCGTCAGCTCATCCGCCCATCTGATTTTGCTTCCCCGAGTGCTTGGAATCTCGGAACCGGGGCTTTCTTTCGATGTGTTTCTTCACGCCGGAACTTTGGCCGCCACGCTGATTTACTTCCGTAAAGAATGGCTGGGGATCCTGACCGGCAAGGGTCCCGTGGGCTGGATGGAAATGGCGCTTGCCTGCTTTCCGGTGCTCGCAGTTGGCGCACTCGGGCGTCACTGGATTGGCGAGAATCTTCGGGGCACCTCGACGGTGGCCTGGGGAATGATCGCAGGGGGGCTGCTTCTGTGGCTGGCTGATCGGCTGGCCAAGGGTTCGAGGAGTGCCGGACAGATCGTCCGTTCGGATGCGCTCGGAGTGGGGATCTTCCAGTGCCTGGCGCTTTGGCCGGGGATGTCGCGTTCGGGTTCAACGATCCTGGGCGGGCGATTTCTGGGACTGTCGCGTGAAGCAGCGGCTCGTTTTTCGTTCCTGGTGTCCGCCCCGGTGACCGGCGCCGCGCTCGTTTTTGAGCTCAGGCACTTTGGCGAGATCGTCTCCGGAATTGGAGAAGGCGGGGTGCTCCATCTGGGTGTGGGTGCGGCGTCTGCCTTTGTCTTTGGCTGGCTTGCCATCGACGTGCTGATCCGTTTTGTGAGCCGGATTCCGCTCGGGTGGTTTTCGGTCTACCGCATCGGAGTGGGGATCGCGCTCCTCACGCTCGCAACTTTTTGAGCTTCACTCCGATCGACTCCGCCGTTTCGGAGATGATCCTCACGGCCTCCTCGGGGGAGTCGGTGATCGTGATGCGTTCAAGGTCTTCAGACGCCATGGTTCCGTACTTGCGCGCCGATTCGCGTAAAAAGTCGATGTACGAGGTCCAGTAGTCGCTTCCCATCAGGATCACCGGGAAGTCATAGAGCTTGCCGGTCTGGATGAGCGTGAGGGCCTCCATCATTTCGTCAAGCGTTCCAAATCCCCCCGGAAAGAACACGAATGCATAGGAGTACTTCACGAGCATCACTTTGCGGACAAAGAAGTAGTAAAACTGCACGACACGGTCGAGGTACGGGTTGGCCCGCTGTTCGTGGGGCAGGATGATGTTGCAGCCCACCGAGTAACCTCCCGCCTCCTTGCATCCGCGGTTGGCGGCGATCATGATCCCCGGGCCGCCTCCGGTCATGACGGCAAAGCCGGCGCGCGCAAGTCCTGCCCCGGTGCTTCGTGCGAGCTGGCAGTAGGGGTGATCCTCGGCAAAACGCGCGGACCCAAAGACGGTCACCGTGGGGCCGATGAAGTGGAGTGCTCGGAATCCCCGGATGAACTCACGCATGATCTTGATCACGCGAAGGGCCTCATAGAGCCGCGAGTGGCGTCCGGCCAGGAAGCGCGCTTCTTCGGTCCTCTCGCTCTTGAACTGGACGTTCAGGTCCGAAAGCCTGCGGGTTTTGGGCTCCTTGGGGACACGATTGAAGGGCCAGAGTCGCATGACCCTAAGTTATCGGATTTGCAGCAAAAAGGCTCGTTTTTGAAGGTTGATTTAAAAAGTCAATTATTATACGGTTCGCGCTCCCATGCGCCTGCTGTTTGTCACACCCCCGATGACCCAGCTGAATACGCCGTACCCAGCCACGGCGTATTTGAAGGGTTTTTTGCGTCGCCACCGGCCCGACCTCGAGGTCGTGCAGGCGGATCCGGCGCTCGAGCTCGTGCTCAGGCTCTTCAGTCGCGAGGGGCTCCGGCGCGTTCGCTCGAGGCTTGCTCCGGGGAGTGCGCCTTTTTTTGAAAAGCATTTTGAATCCTACGAGCGCAGCGTCGACACGGCGGTTCGCTTCCTCCAGGGCCGGGATCCATCGGCTGCGATGCGGATCGCCAGCCGGGAGTTTTTGCCCGAGGGGCCGTCGTTTGAAGCCATTGGCCAGTACGCTGCCATGGCAGGCCCCGGAGAAGATCCGCTGGGCTGGGCGTTTGGAGCGCTGGGCGTGCAGGACAGGGCCAAGTACCTCGCGTCGTTGTATTTGGATGATCTTGCGATCGTCGTGCGTGAGGGGATCGATGCGCGCTTTGCTTTCACTCGCTACGGAGAAAAGCTCGCTGCAAGCCAGCCTGTTTTTGATCCGCTCATGGCGGCACTCAATTCCGACCAGCCGACATTGGTCGATGAAATCCTCGAAGAGATCACCTCGGAACTGATCGCTCGCCATCAGCCAGACGTCGTCGGCATGACGGCGCCATTTCCGGGAAATGTCTATGGGGCATTCCGGATGGCGAAAAAGATCAGGGCCATCGCACCCGGGACGCGTCTCATGCTGGGTGGGGGTTATTGCAACACGGAGCTGCGTGAACTCGCTGAGCCCCGTGTCTTTGACTATTTTGATTTCATCACGCTCGATGACGGTGAGCGTCCGCTGCTAGCGCTGCTCGAGCACCTCGAGGGCAAGCGTGAGATCCGGTCACTTTGCAGGACGTTCGTCCGCGATGGCCCAGCAGACTCGGCCCGCGTGGTGTTTTCGAATGACCCGGGTCTGCACGATATCCCCCAAAAAGAAGTCGGCACTCCCGATTACGAGGGGCTCCCCCTGGATCGCTATCTGTCCATCGTCGAGATGCTCAATCCCATGCACCGGATCTGGAGCGACGGACGCTGGAACAAGCTCACGCTTGCCCATGGCTGCTATTGGAAGAAGTGCAGCTTCTGTGACGTCTCGCTCGATTATATCGGTCGTTATGATCCGGCATCGGCGGATCTCATCATTGATCGCATGGTGGAGGTCTCGCGCCAGACGGGGCAGACGGGCTTCCACTTTGTGGATGAAGCAGCACCTCCCGCCATTTTGAAGAACCTCTCACTCAGGCTCATCGAGCGGGGGGAGAGCTTTAGCTGGTGGGGTAATGTCCGTTTTGATGAGGCCTTTACGCCTGAGCTCGCAGGACTCATGGCCCGCGCCGGCTGCGTGGCCGTGAGCGGGGGGCTTGAGGCTGCCTCCGATCGGCTGCTCAAGCTCATGAACAAGGGCGTGAGCGTCGAGCAGGTGGCCAGGGTCACCCACGGATTTACCGAAGCGGGAATCCTCGTCCATGCCTATCTCATGTATGGGTTTGCCACGCAGACCGAGGCCGAAACAATCGAGGCACTGGAACGAGTGAGGCAGCTTTTTGAAGCAGGTTGCATCCAATCCGCCTACTGGCATCGATTCTCGACCACGATCCACAGCCCCGTAGGCAAGGACCCTGCGCGGTTTGGGGTGAGGGTGCTCGAAGAGCCGCTTGCAAGGGGCGCTCGCCGCTTTGCGCGCAACGACCTGCCATTTTCGGATCCGACTCCGGCGGATCATGAGTGGCTGGGGGATGGGCTTCGTCGGGCCCTTTATAACTTCATGCACGGGATGGGGCTTGAGCAGGATGTGCGCGGCTGGTTTGCCCCGCGCAAGGGCGCGAAGCTCAGGCGCCCCGAAGTGTCTCCTGATCTCGTGGCTCGAGCACTCCGAAGCAGGGCTTCCCCCGGACTCGCCAAGCGGCGCTCCGCCGCTGATCATCCGGCGCCCTCAAGGGTGACCGGCGCATGATCCCGGCCCTCACCTGGAAGCTTCATTTTGCATCCGTGGCTTTCATGACCGGCCTGATCTGGCTCGTGCAGCTGGTCCATTATCCGCTCATGTCCCTCGTTGATCGCGGAAGATTTGCGGAGTTCCATTCCGCACATTCCTTCCGGATCACCTGGATCGTGGCGCCCATCATGGGGCTTGAACTCGTCACCGCTGTTCTCCTGCCGCTGCTGGGGGCTGCAGAGGTACAAGTCGCTTGGATCTGCCTTGCACTGACTGGATTGGTCTTTGCCTCGACGGCGCTCCTGTCGGTTCCCGAGCACTCGAGGCTCTCGTCGGGATTTTTGGGTGACGCCCACCTGCGGCTGGTTCAAACGAACTGGGTCAGGACCGTTGCATGGTCCATCCATCTCGTGATTTGTCTTTTCCAATGACTTCTGTGGATCCGGCGCTGTCACGAAATCTCTGGGTCGTTGCTCCAAGCCGGGGGGATGCAGATTCATTCCTTCTCTTTAGGCACGAAGTTCGGGCTGCGCTCGATGCATTTGTCCCGACTCGCGGGCTTGGTCTTCGCTTCGTCCTTTTGGATGCCGTCGATCCGGATAACCCTGATCCCGCCGTCAGGGTCTTTGCACTCCAGCAGGATTGCGGCGTGATCGAGATTCCGAGCGAGGAGTGGAGGAATGGTCCGGGAGCTGCGCTGGTGTACGGGCTCCGGGAGATCGCTCCAGCTGGTGGGGATCGGGACTGGATCATCACGGTGGATGCCGATGGACAGGATGCGCCCGAGGATTTTCCTCATCTGCTCGGGATCCTGCTCGAAAGTGAGTCCACGGAGCTGGGAAGACGCGGAGTCGTTGTCGGGCGGAATATCCCTCGAAGCCTGGTGTATGACGGAATTTTCAGGCTCCTTACGGGCTCCGTTCCTCGGAATCGGCATTTTGCCGCATTTACCTTTGAAGGCCTCCGGAGCTGGGGTTGGCATGCCTACTTTGGTGCCTCCTATGCGTCAGCCCTGCTCAAGGCCACCCCGCGAGTCGTGGAGGTCCGTGCAGTCCGCAGGCCTCGCATCTCGGGAAAATCCCGGATGGGAGGGTGGTCGAGCCTCCGGGAGACGGCGATGATGTTGTTCCCATTTCACGCGGAGATCGCCGAACGGGGTGAGAAGCTCTCATTTTGGCTCCTCGTGGCGGGGCTCATTGCCGTGGTTCCCGCTGACTGGGGAATGCCGATTTTTTGCATTGTCCTGCTCGCTGCGTCCGTCGTCGTGAGGATCGGCGTGTCGGCCCTTCGCCGGCGTGCGCGGGGGTTGCTGTCGATGCCGACCGGGCGCTAGCCCAGGGCCTTCTCAAAGGCGGCGATAAACTCGGAGACCTGCACCGGCTTGAGGAAGGCAGGCCACTTGCCGGCCTTGGACAGGGACTGGAGCGTCGCGACCTCCTTGGGGCCATGTAGTCCCTCCGAAAGAAGGACGAGGAGGGGTGGCGAATCCTCCCGGGCGTTCACCTCGCGCAGGAAGGGAGCCCAGATCGAGGCTGGAATCCCATCCACATCCAGGATGGCGAGATCCCCGCTGGAAAGCTCGTCCGCAAGGGGGCTCAGGGCATGGGTGTCGGCCGGGAGTCGTTCGAGCTGCCAGCGGGCCTTGCCCTCGGTACCCGGGCGTTCTGCCAGTGCTTGAAGTCCCTTGGATTCGAGCCTTCCCAGGGATGAATCCCCGCAGAGGAAGTATACGAGCCTCTTCCTCCTTCTCTTTTGTGCAGGAATCCTGCCCTTGGTTCGCCCCTTTTTTCCAGCCAACTCCATTGCGAGCAGGTCCCGGATCGATACGATGCCGATCAGCCGGCTGCCGCCGTGGCCATCCGGATGGGTCAGCGGAAGATGCCTGAAGCTTTCGGACAGCATGAGCTCCGCAGCCTCATCAAAGCGGCCCATGGGCAGGGTCTTGACCGGCTTGCTCATGACATGGGCCACGGGCTTTTCCCAATGTCCGCCGTGCTGGATCTCGTCGATCCATTTCAGGAGATCACGCTCGGTGAATATTCCCGCAAGCGTGTCCGGCCTGGCCTGTGACATGACCAATAGTGAACCCACCCCTCGATCGCGCATGAGCCGCACGCACTCGGCGATGGGAGTGTGGGACAGGACGCTCAAGACGGGAGAAGGACGGATCACTTCTTTTTCTTGTTCAGGGCCTTGCCCGTTCCCAGTTCCTTTTCGATCTGGGTGCGCTTTTCGGTCGTGGCGATCCTCCTGGCATCGGCGAGGATCGCATCGATCGCCGCAATCTCATCCTCGAGCTCCCAGCGTGCAAGCCAGTTTGCGGCCATTTCTTCATGGGTCTCGGGCTGCTTGACGCTGTCGTGGACCTTGAGTTTGTGCTTGAGGCCCAGCTGTCGGAGCAGGAGTTCGCGTTTGGTTTCCTTGGTCATGGGATCGAGCTTAGCACGAGTCACTTCTTGCGAAGCATCTTCTTCACTTCGTCGATGTGTTCGACCTCGGTGCGGACCATTTCGCGTGCGAACTCTTCGAGTGCGATGTCATCCCCGGCAAGGGTCACGAGCTTCTTGTAGCCCGCAAGGCCGGCCTGCTCATGCTCGAGGCTTTCCTCGAGGAGCTGGTCGATGGAGTGCTTGTGGGTCTCCTTGACGGTGGCCGAAACCATCGGGGGGTGTCCACCCAGCGAAGTGATCTTCTCTCCGAGTGTCACTGCATGGGCCATGCTCTCATTGGCCTGGTCGCGCAGCCACTTCTGGATCGGGATGCGGTTGTGGCCCATGATCACGAACGAATAGTGCAGGTAGCGGATGATGCCTGACATCTCGGCCTGGAAGATCTCATGCAGGCACTCCATCACTTCCTTGGATGCATTCGAAGACTTGTTCTTTGCCATGGGGACTCCTTTTCCTTTGGATGGGGGGTGAGTTATCGATTCTTGATTCTTGCCGTGCCTTCGGCATTGGGGAT
>CAZDSX010000023.1:24228-32038 GCA_964508305.1 uncultured Bacteriovorax sp. | reverse complement strand
GCCACAAACGTCAGTGAACCGGTTCCCTTCCCGCAGGAGGCAACGACCAGAGAAAGTCCGAGGGTGAGAATTCCTTGGAGAGCCTTGTTCATTCTGGATTCCTCCTTAAATCAGCTGCCTGAGCACGTAAGGCAGGATGCCGCCATGCTTGAAGTATTCAACTTCGTTCGGGGTGTCGGCACGCGAGAGTGCCGTGAACGACTTGGATTTGCCGTCCTTGTCGGTGGCCTTGACGGTGATCTTCATGCCGGGCTGGAGCGAGCCCAGGCCTTCGATGTCGAAAGTCTCGGTGCCGGTCAGCCCGAGTGACTTGGCGTTCTCACCGTTGATGAACTGGAGCGGAAGCACGCCCATGCCCACGAGGTTGGAGCGATGGATGCGCTCGAAGCTCTCGGCAATGACGGCACGCACGCCCTGGAGCTTGGGACCCTTGGCTGCCCAGTCACGCGAGCTGCCGGTGCCGTACTCCTTGCCTGCAATGACGATCGAAGGCGTACCATCACTGATGTACTGCATGGCCGCATCGTAGATCGACATCTGCTTGCCCGTGGGATGGTGGATCGTGACTCCGCCTTCCACTCCTGGAACAAGCTGGTTCTTGAGTCGGACGTTGGCGAATGTCCCGCGGGCCATGACTTCGTGGTTTCCGCGGCGGGCGCCGTAGGAGTTGAAGTCCTCGGGCTTCACGCCAAGTGACATCAGATACTGGCCTGCAGGGGACTTGGAGCTGAAGGAACCGGCAGGAGAGATGTGGTCGGTCGTGATCGAGTCTCCGAGGAGTGCGAGCACCCTGGCCTTCTTGATGTCGGTGACGGGAGCGGGCTTGGCAGTGATGCCATCAAAGAAAGGCGGCTCCTTGATGTAGGTCGACTTTGCATCCCACTTATAAAGTTTGCCCTCGGGGACCTGGATTGCCTGCCAGGGCTTGGGCCCCTTGAAGACATCGGAGTAGCTCTTTTTAAACTGCGCCGAGGTGACCACGCGATTGGCAGTGGCGTGGATCTCGTCATCAGAAGGCCAGATATCCTTGAGGAAGACGGGCTTTCCGTCCTTGCCGGTTCCGATCGGGTCGGTCGTGAGGTTGATGCTGGCGCTACCTGCAATCGCATACGCGACGACGAGCGGGGGACTTGCCAGGTAGTTGGCTCGGACCTGGGCGTGGACGCGTCCTTCGAAGTTGCGGTTGCCCGAAAGCACGGATGCCACCGAGAGGTTGCCATCGGTGATGGCCTTGCCGATGTGGTCCGGAAGAGGACCGCTGTTTCCGATGCAGGTCGTGCAGCCATAACCCACGACATGGAACTTGAGCGCCTCAAGGTGCGAAAGAAGCCCTGCTTCCTTGAGGTAGTCGGTGACGACCTGGGAGCCGGGCGCAAGCGAAGTCTTGACCCAGGGCTTTACGGAGAGGCCCTTGGCCACGGCGTTCTTTGCAAGCAAGCCTGCTGCGATCAGCACGCCGGGGTTGGAGGTGTTGGTGCAGCTCGTGATCGCTGCGATCACCACAGCGCCGTGACCGAGGTCGTACTTGGCGCCGGAGGGCTCAGAGACGGCGACCGTGGCTGCGTTCTTGGCTGCATCCGCCTTGGTGAACTCGTTGAGAGCCGTGTTGAAAGAGTCCTTGACCTTGGAGAGCGCAACGCGGTCCTGGGGGCGTGCGGGCCCTGCAAGCGACGGCTCGACCGTTGCGAGATCGAGTTCGAGCGTATCGGAGTACTCGGGCTCAGGCGTCTTGCCGGCTTCAAACCAGAGGCCCTGTTCCTTGTAATAGGCTTCGACCAGGCGTGCCTGGTCTTCGCGGTTGGTGAGCCTGAGGTATTCGGTGGTCTGTGCATCGACCGGGAAGAGCCCGGCAGTGGCGCCGTACTCGGGAGCCATGTTGGCGATCGTGGCGCGATCTGCGAGCGTGAGGCTCGCAAGCCCCGGGCCGTAGAACTCGACGAACTTTCCGACCACACCCTTCTTGCGGAGCATCTGAGTGACCGTGAGCACGAGGTCGGTTGCCGTCATGCCGGCGGAAAGCTTTCCGCGGAGCTTGAAGCCCACGACTTGCGGGATGAGCATGGTGCAGGGCTGGCCGAGCATTGCGGCTTCGGCCTCGATCCCGCCCACGCCCCAGCCCAGGCACCCCAGGCCGTTGATCATCGTGGTGTGGGAGTCCGTGCCCACGAGCGTATCGGGGTAGACCCAGCTCTTTCCGTTCTTTTCTCCAACCATCGCCACGTGGGCGAGGTACTCAAGATTGACCTGGTGGACGATGCCGGTGTCGGGTGGCACGACGCGGAAGTTGCGGAAGGCGTTCTGGCCCCAGCGCAGGAACTCGTAGCGTTCGTTGTTGCGTGAAAATTCAATCGCTGCGTTATCGTCGGCTGCAGAAGCTTTTCCGTACACGTCGACCTGGACCGAGTGGTCGATCACGAGATCGGCAGGCTGGAGCGCGTTGATCTTGTCGGGGTTTCCTCCGAGCTTGACGATGGCTCCGCGCATGGCTGCAAGGTCGGCAACACAGGGCACGCCCGTGAAGTCCTGAAGGAGCACGCGTGCGGGCATGAACTGGATTTCGTCCTCCGGCTCGACCTTGGAGTTCCACTTGATCAGGTTTTCGATCGTGTCTTTTTTAACGATCACGCCGTCTTCCTGGCGCAGCAGGTTCTCGAGCAGGATCTTGAGCGAGAAGGGCAGGCGCGCGAGATTCTGCTTTTCGCCCAGAGCCTTTTGGAGCTTGGGGAGGGAGTGGAAGGTGTAGCTCTTGCCGTTGACGGCGAGCGTGGATTCGGTCTGGAAACTGTTGGTGTTCGTGCTCATAGATGTGACCGAATCGTACATCACGACGCACGGCAGGCCCAAGCCTACAAAACTCGACTGATTTGCTCGATTGCAGGTTTTACCAGAGCAGGCCGAAGGCCAGTGCCGCGGCACTCACTTGGAACTCAGGTGCGGCACCGATGGTGCCCGCGCCGCCACGGACTTGGAACTCGACGAAGGCCCGGCGGTTGAACTCGATGCCTGCGATCCAGTCGAGTCCCATGGTCTTGCCGACATTGACCTTGGAGACCTGCGTGGAGCTTCCTTCCAGGGTGGGAAGCAGCAGGCAGGTGAGCCCGTACTTGCCGGCCACCTCGAAGTACGGCTGAAGGACTGTGTCTTCCTGCGGCATGAGGTTGATGCGGACTCCAACGAGGGCCTCGCCGGTGGCGAGCTGGTAGTTGAGCCCGGTGTCGGCGCCATCGACCGTGAATGTGGAGATGCCTCTCGCGTACCCAAAGCGGACGCGTCCTAAGTATTGAAAAGTGTTTCCGCCCCGGCGGGCCATGGCCTCGACCGATGCGCCTGCGCCCTGGCCCTTGCCTGCCAGGAGCTTGTTGGGTTCGCCCGAGAGATAGAATGCGCCGATCGAGAGCCCGCTCTTGGGAAAGTTTGAAGCGAAAGCTGGTTCGGTGGGAGCGCTCGTGGGCTTCGGTTCGGTCGGGAGCGTGGGCGGCGGAGCTGCCTGGGCCGGGACCGTGGCGGAGTCGTGGGGGGTAGGCACCGTGAGTACGGCATCCTCCGCCTGCGCCGAGAGTGCGCAGAGCAGGGTTCCGACAACTGCGCCTTTCAGGGCACGTAGCTCCATCTACGGACCTGTCGGCGACCTGCTGCTGGAGCTTGAATTGAAGCGATGCGGCTCAGCTGACCGTCAAAATCTTGAAGACTCGAGTGGCGCCTGAGGGCGAGCTGGTTTCGATCTCCACTTCCTCGCCGGATCGGCTTCCGAGGAGCGCTTCCCCGAGAGGAGATTGCGGAGTGATGACCTGGATGCGGACCCCGCCGGCATCACCGCTGGCATTCAGGGTCAGTCCTCCCGCGCTGGGGGAGAGCAGGCAGTAGGATTTTCGCCCCTCGCTCAGCAGCTCAACCAGCGCACCTGCCGAGATCCTGGAGCCGGCTGGGAGAGGGGTGCGGGGAATCGCCTGGAAGATCTGGAGCTGGCGCTCGATCTCGGCCGCGCGAGCCGCCTGCGCTCCCGCGAGGTACGAGGCCTCAAGCCCGCGCGTGTCGTGCTGGTCCTCGGCACGGCTTTCCTCGTGGGTGGCGGCCTCGTGCGCAGCTTTTGCGGCAGTGAGCAGCGTGGCGAGCTCGCGCCTGAGCTCTTCTTCGATTTTAGCGATCAGCTCGGCCTTGTTCATGCGCGTTTCCTCGTGAGATTTGCAGCGATGCGCAGGGCGTGCTGGCCCCACTGATCGTGAAAGCGGTCCTTGGAGACGCTGCAGGCAGTTCGAAGCGGCCCGGACCTCAGGTTTTTTGCGACCTTGGAAGGGAGGTAGTTGCAGAGCCTCGAAAGCCCACCGTTGAAGCTGGATTCGATCCCGGCCAGTGCCCGCGGATAGGCCTGGGTTTTTTGTGCGGGCTTGAGTTTTTCCCAGCCCTCCATGAGGCACTGGGTGATCTCGGCGATCTCCTCGGGAGTGAGTCCGGGATGCCGGCCCACGATGGCTCCCCAGTCGTCAAAGAACGGGGATATCGGAAGGAGCAGGTCGGGTGATCTGCGAAGGCACTTGGCCTGTCTCAGCGCAAAATGGCGGTGATTTTCGTCGGCCATGGAGGTGGGCGCGATCGTGGCCTTGTTGAGTTCTCCTGCCAGCACGAGCATTCCACCAAAACGTGAGGGGTCGTCGTGCCCCGCCTTGTAGGCTACAGGCCTCAGGGAATCTTCCGCGGGGAGATTCCATTGGTCCATGACCCGGTCGAGGTCACCGAGGTTGTGTGCGATGGTGGTCGCGGCGGCCAGGAGCCCGATTCCATCCTTGGCGCGGACGAATTCGGAAAGGATCGACGCCTCGCGGTCGAGCTCTCCAATGATCAGCTCCTGGATCCGGGATGCCTCGCTGGGGATTTTTTTTCGGAGCGCGCAGTAGGCGCCTGCTGCGATGCTGAACCACTCACCATGCATGCCTGATAGGACTTTGCCACTTGAAGGTCCTCGCACATGGCGCCGCGAAAGCTCGGTCATGTCCCAGTCAATGGCCTCGCGAACGATGGCCGCCATGGCAATCAGCTCTTCTTGCGGGAGGCCTGGGTGCCAGAGCTTGAAGCGGATCTGGTTGTCGACGTCCGTGGGGACGAAGCTGCTCACCGTGCTGAAGTGGGCCGAAACACAGAGGCGGAAATATTCGACATGCGAGAGTGGCGTGTCACCGCGAGCGAGCTGGATCGTCCTCAGGTAGGGAGCCTGAGCCGGGGTGGCTTCGGGCGACATCAGATAGGGCACCGTGTTTCGCACGTGCTCGAGGAGGATTTCGGGAGTGATTCCTCTAGAAAAATCCATTGGTATTGAGGGGTTAGCACGGCTTTTGTGTTGTCGCACGAAAAAGTGGCTGGCCTGCATAAAACCTGATAAAAACCGTCAGGTATGAAAAACGCCCCAGATTTAAACCACTTAAACGACTTGAGCAGTGAGCCACTGGGTGAGCACCCGCTCGTGTCGGATGCGCTCGTGGGGGAGCGGCTGGGGCTTGCTGCCTTTGGGGGGCTATCCGGAAATCTTGCGGGCTATCCGTTCGTCAAAGTCGTCGTCGAGCGCAATGGCCCTTTGGGAAAACCGCTTCTGCATGTGCTCAACCATGCGGTCTATCCCTTTCACGCTCACTACATCGCAGAGAAGCTCCTGAAGGTTCCCGCCTCGGAAGTCGAGCGCAACATCGATGCCTTCAATGCGAGTGTTTATAATGATCCATCCCGCAAGTACTTCCTTGGCGTCGTTTCATTGCATCGGCGCGCCGACAAGCGGTTCTTTGTCCTTGAGACCGTCGAAGTCGACACGATGGATGGTGCGATGGTTCGGGAGTTTTTTGGTTTCCTGAACAGCCAGGTCGAACCCGCCGTGCCGCTTTTGTTCAAGCCCGCAAACCACCTGCAGGAAAAGCTCGTTGCCGAGATCGAGCCGCGCGAGCTGCCGCGCATCCTCCAGCACGAGCTCTTTGCGACGGCGAGCTTCGTGTCGCTCAATCCGGGTGTCGCCCGTGGAAGGCTTCGAGCGTTCCAGCGCGAGGAGGACTACCGGGCCGCAGCTTCGACCCTCGACTGGTACGACATCGTGGTCATGCACAAGGTGCCTGACGATATCCCGCGCGTGAGCGGGATCATCAATGCCCATCACACCACGCCACTCTCGCACACCAACGTGCTGGCGTCGGGCTGGGGCATCCCCAACTCCATCCAGCTCGGCATCTTTGCGAAGATCGCCAAGGAAGGACTCGACAACCAGTGGGTCGAGTACTCCGTGGAGGCTGCGGCAAGCGAAGTCGTGCTCAAGAGGATCGAGAAACCCGCCGAAATCTCGCGCCCCGCCTGGAGCATCCAACGCATCAAGCTCGAGGAGCCCGAGGCGGTCAACACCAAGATCAAGGAGCTCTCCGAGCTCCGGATGAGCGATCGCTATCGGTACGGAACCAAGGCGGCGAACCTGGGCGAGCTCAAGCATGTGATCGAGGAAGGCAGCGAGCGTCTGCTGGGCTTTTATCGTATCCGAAGGCCCCCGCGCGAAAACCTGCTTCCGTACCTTGCACGAATGCTGGGTGCGCCCGAAAAGGCCGACCTTGCGCAGGAGGCCTCAAGCTTCCTCAAGCGAACCCTCGTCGTCCCGCGAGGGATTGCCATCCCGTTTTCGATCCAGCAGGAGTTCCTGGAGAGTTCTCCCAGGATCCAACAGGGGATCGGCAAGCTCAAGATGGCCATCGAGCTCAACGCGCGCGAAATCGACTCGCTTTGCCTGAGCATCCAGCAGCTGATCATGCGGACGCGCATGCCAGAGAAAGTGCGAGGCTACATCGACTCCCAGATCGCAGCCCACCTGGCTGGCGTATCGACTTTCGTCGTTCGGTCGTCCTCCAATGCCGAGGATCTCCAGGGATTCTCGGCAGCCGGTATTTATAGTTCGATCAACCACCTGACCTCCGCCGAAAATATCTTCGAAAGCATCAAGCAGGTTTGGGCCTCCATGCTCTCTCCTCGAAGCGTCAGGCTCAGGAGTGACGTCGGGATTTCGCTCGATGACTGCTACATGGGTGTGATCGTGCAGGAGGAGGTCAAGAGCCGCATGGGCGGCGTGCTCGTCACGACCAATCCGATGAACCGAGCCGGCGACTTCCGTAACGTCTACGTCAATGCATCGAGCGAGTCGGTGAACGCGGTCGTGGATGGCTCGGGGCAGCCCTTCCAGTACCTTTTCAATACGGTCGAAGGCGGAGGCCGCACTCTTTCGATCGGGTCTGCAGCAACGGACCTGCCGGCTGACCAGAAGGAGAGGCTCCAGAAGATCGCGCTCGCAGGACGGCTGCTTCAGGCGCATTTTTCACCCGACTATACCTTCAGTGCGCCGGTGGACATGGAGTGGGCGATGGATGCCTCGCAGATCTACCTGCTCCAGCTCAGGCCCTATGCAACCGGATCTCGCTAGACTCACACGCCACTACCTGGGCTTCCAGGTTTCATTTGCGCTGCTGTTTTGGCTTCCCGTTTTTTACGAAGTGCAGCGCAGGCTCGGGCTCTCGGATTCGGAAATCTTCGGGATCCAGAGCCTTTACTACCTGCTGTTCTGCCTGCTCGAGCTGCCCACCGGCTGGCTTGCCGACCGGTTTGGATCGATCCGAAGCCTGAGGGCTGGTGCCGGTGTCCTGGTCGCGGCCCATCTCGTGGTGGTCCTGCATGGGGGCATGTATTCGTCCTACAGCGCATTTCTGGCGCACTTTGCGCTGATCGCACTCGCAAGATCGCTCGTCTCCGGGGCATCAAATGCCTATCTGATGACGGAGATTGTCAGCGGTACGGGTAGCAC
>CAZDSX010000023.1:5706-24218 GCA_964508305.1 uncultured Bacteriovorax sp. | reverse complement strand
GCAAGCGGGAAAAAGCAGCCACCGCCATGGCCGGCAGGGGTGCTGAGTATGTTCATGTGGAGGGCAGGGCCAGGGCCTATGGGCTTTTTGCCAAGATCGGCTGCTGGGCGGTGGTGGGTTTCGTGACCGAGTCGAGCCTGCTGGCCAGCTATTGGCTGAGCCTCGGTTCTGCGATCGTCGCAATGGCTTATGGCTTCCTGCTCAGGGAGCGAACGTCTCCACCCAGGGAGGAGGTCGCAAGCACTCCGCATGTGGGTCACGCGGTCACTGCCGTGCTCTCACAGCCAAGGCTCCTCGCGCTGATGGTCCAGGGGATGGGGGTTTTTGTCCTGGCTCGCGTCGTCCAGGTCAATCTCTTCCAGCCGTTGCTGCTTTCGCGTGGCTTTACGCTTGCGAGCCTCGGCTGGGTGATGGCGCTCATGACCGCACTCGAGGCCCTGGCCTCGCTTCGTCTCGCTCCCGTGCTCAAGCGGTTTGCTCCCGAAAAGTCGGTGAGCGTTTTGTCGGCAGGGGTTGCGGTCACTGTGGCGGCGCTTGCCTTCCTCCCGCACGCGGCGACGCTCGTTGCACTGGGGCTTTTTTCGGCCGCCATCGGCTTTGCAGGTCCCATCCAGCGGCAGGTCATCAATGCCGGGATTTCGGCTTCTACGGAGGGTCGCAGGCTTCGCGCAACCCTGCTCTCGCTCGAATCACTCCTGGACCGGGCGGTGTGCTCGGTCGTGGCATGGGCTCTCGGGCCTTTCGTGCAGGCGGGTCGGACGGAGGTCTTCCTGCTGGGATGTGGCGCCGCTTTTTTTGTGATCGCCGCCTTCCAGTTGTGGCAAGAGAAGGCGCAAAGGAAAACCCATGCTGCTTGAAATGCTCCTTAAAATAGTTCGGGGAACGCTCTCACGGGTGGTTCTCCTGGTCGATCGTCTCACCCGGCCCACCCCGATGGTGCGCGATGCCGAGAAACAGGCGCGCGTCGATGCCGAGTGTGCCAGCCTCTCGCTTTATCAGTTCGTGGGTTGTCCGTTTTGCGTGAAAGTGCGCCGCCAGATCCGCCGCCTCGGTCTCAAGATCGAGCTTCGGGATGCGCAGAAGGATCCCGTGCGCCGGGAGGAGCTTCGGGTCGGGGGTGGCGAGATCCAGGTGCCCTGTCTGAAGATTGACGATCCATCGCTCCCGAACGGGGTTCGGTGGCTGTATGAGTCCTCGGACATCAATGCCTACTTGCAGCATCGATTCGGCTGAAGGATTTCGAGGTTTTCAGTCGCACGACTCGGGCCGTCAGTCCTACACTGGTTCTCCTTCAAGGAGGATTTCAAGATGCAGAGTTCACCCAATCCGGGAAATGGTCAGTGGCAGGCGTGGGTCCATGTGAAGTGGAAGCCCGGCTCGCCCGAGAGCGCCTGGGAAAACTGGTCCAAGAATGGCTGGGTCAAGGGCGTGTGGTCCACGACCGGCAGCTGGGACGCCATGGTCTGGGTCGATGCCAAGACCTGGGACGATCTCGAAAAGTTTGTCTGGAAGGAAGTCCGCACCAATCAGTGGGTTGAGCGCACGGAAACCACGTGGGCCAAGCAGTGGTGGTGGGGCGGTCCTGTACAGAAGGCTTCGTAAGGACAGTGATCCCACATGGTGGGAGACAGGCCCGGTACCCATCTTCGCAGTTCGAGGTGGGTGTCCGGGCCTTTTTTCGTGCTAGCGTGGCTCCATGGGAGATCGGAACAGGGTTGCAGTGGCAGGTGCGAGCGGCTTCGTAGGGAGTTCCCTCGTTGCAAAGCTCGTGGCGGCAGGCCACTCGGTGTTCGCGCTCTCGCGCTCCAGGCCCGCGACGCTTCCAGATGGGGCAACCTGGCGCGAGACCGATCTCTTCTCGGCCCACAGCACGATTGCCGCACTCGGGGGGGCCGACGTGGCCATCTACCTCGTGCACTCGATGTTGCCCTCGACCACCCTGTTCCAGGGTGACTTCCATGATACGGATCTGCTCCTTGCCGATAATTTTGCGCGGGCCTGCCGCGCCAGCGGTGTCCGGCGCATCATCTATCTGGGCGGGCTTGTCCCGGAAGGGCACATCAGCCGCCACCTCGACAGTCGCCGCGAAGTCGAGGACGTGCTTCGTGCCACCGGGATCCCCGTCACTGTCCTGCGGGCCGGAATGATCGTTGGACCGGGGGGCTCTTCATTCGAGATCCTCCGGGGGCTGGTCCGGAGGCTTCCGCTGATGGTGCTTCCCGCCTGGACCGCGCGTCGCTCGCAGGCGATCTTTATCGATGACGTGGTGGAAGTTCTTTCCGCCGCAGTCCATGCCCCTGAGTTCGAAGGCCAGACCCTGGATCTCGTGAATGGTGAGTCCCTGCGCTACGAGCAACTCCTCCGGCAGATGGCTGAGGTCCTGGGCCTGAGGCGGCTGATGCTTCCAGTGCCGATCAACTCGACGGGCTTTTCAAAGCTCTGGGTGAGCCTTTTTGGCAGGACGAGCTACTCCCTGGTTTCACCCCTGATCGACAGCTTGCTTTGCGATCTGCCGGCATCAAAGCCTGTGGCAGCTGTCGGTTCTCGGATCCGATTCACGACTTTTAAAATAATGACCGAGGAAACGCTCCGCCGGGGGGCGCCGGCTTCTGGCATGCCAACGGGTTCGGTTTCTGTGCGTCCGCGCAAGAAAAGAAACCTGCGCACCGTGCGTTCGATCCAGCGCCTGCCTTCGGTACCGAATCATGACTGCCACTGGATCTCCACCGAGTACATGAACTGGCTTCCCGTGGGGCTTGCTTCATTGGTGAGGGTGGACTCGGACGCCCGGACGGGGAGGGTCGAGTTTCGTTTGAGGGGGGTGCCCTGGGCCCTGCTCGTGCTCCAATATGTCCAAGGGGAGTTCGACGAGGACCGCAAGAAGTTCCACATCGTCGGGGGTCTCCTGAGCAAGACCCGGGATACGGGGTGGCTGGAGTTTCGGCAGGTCGAAAATCGGCGTTATACTCTGGCTGCTATCCACGAATTCGTGCCCAGTTTGCCGTGGCCGATCTATCTGCTCACGCAGGCTCCGCTTCATGAGTGGGTGATGAAGCGCTTCGGGGAGCACTTGACGCATCGCGCAAGTCATTAACTTCCTTCGGAAATCCTGTTCGCAAATCCTCAGGGCAGTCAGCTTTACTGCTTTACTCTATTGCATCGCTCCATTAAGACCTCGACAAACCTCAGCAAAAAGGAAAACGCATGCGAAACGCAAAGTTCTCTTCTTTTATCCGCAATGCAGCGGCCGTGGTGATGGGACTGGCATTCACGTCAGTGGCCCGCGCCAGCGAAGCCGACCTGCATCTCCCGGAACTCAATACCGTTTACAACATGTTCGGCACCGAAATCTCCGGCCACTCCCTGCTCGGCTGGGGCATGGTGGTGTCGGTCCTCGGCATGGTCTTTGGCCTGATCGAGTTCAACAAGATCAAGAACCTCAAGGCCCACAAGTCGATGCTCGACATCTCGCACCTCATTTATGAGACCTGCAAGACCTACCTCATGCAGCAGGGCAAGCTCCTGCTCGTCCTCGAGCTCTTCATCGGTGCCTGCATTGTTTATTACTTCGGCGTCCTCGAGCACAAGGATGCAGGAACCGTCGCCCTGATCCTCCTGTGGTCGGTGCTCGGGATCCTCGGGTCCTTTGGAGTTGCCTGGTTCGGCATCCGCATCAACACCTATGCAAACTCCCGTACGGCGTTTGCCTCGCTCGCAGCCAAGCCCTATCCGGTCATGGACATCCCGCTTCGCGCCGGGATGTCGATCGGCGTGCTGCTGATCTGCGTCGAGCTGCTGATGATGATGTTCATCCTGCTCTTCATCCCGAAGGAACAGGCCGGCGCATGCTTCATCGGTTTTGCAATCGGTGAGTCGCTTGGAGCGTCCGCTCTCCGCATCTGCGGCGGCATCTTCACCAAGATCGCCGACATCGGATCGGACCTCATGAAGATCGTCTTCAAGATCAAGGAAGACGACGCCCGCAACCCCGGGGTCATTGCTGACTGCGTGGGTGACAATGCCGGCGACTCCGTCGGCCCGACGGCCGACGGCTTCGAAACCTACGGCGTGACGGGCGTGGCCCTGATCAGCTTCATCTCGCTTGCCGCCGGCATGCAGATGGGCGCTGACGGCAAGCTTGCCATGATGGCAAACGGTGCCGAGATCCAGGCCAAGCTCATCCTCTGGATCTTCGTCATGCGCGTCCTGATGATCGTCACTTCGATCCTTTCGTACTGGCTCACGGGAGCCTGGGCGAAGGCGAAGTTCTCGGGCCTCAAGCACTTTGACTTCGAAATTCCGCTCACCGTTCTGGTGTGGGTGACCTCGATCGTTTCGATCGGCGTGACCTTCGCCATCAGCTACGCAATGATTGCCGACATGGGCGACATGTGGTGGAAGCTCTCGGTCATCATCAGCTGCGGAACACTCGCAGCAGCGATCATCCCGGAGTTCACCAAGGTCTTCACCTCGGCCAAGTCCAAGCACGTGGCCGAAGTGGTGTCCGCGTCCCGCGAAGGTGGCGCCTCGCTCGCAGTCCTCTCCGGACTCGTGGCCGGCAATTTCTCCGCCTTCTGGAAGGGCATGGTCATGGTCGGCCTGATGTTCGTTGCGTATATCGCAGCAAGCACCGGCCTCTCTGACTTCATGGGTTACCCTGCCGTGTTCGCCTTCGGCCTCGTGGCCTTCGGCATGCTCGGGATGGGACCTGTGACCATCGCTGTCGACAGCTACGGCCCCGTGACTGACAACGCTCAGTCCGTGTTCGAGCTCTCGCAGATCGAAGGCATCAAGGGCATTTCCGAAGAAGTGAAGAAGGACTTCGGCTTCACGCCGGACTTCGAGCAGGGCAAGCTCTACCTCGAAGAAAACGACTCGGCAGGTAACACCTTCAAGGCGACTGCAAAGCCCGTCCTGATCGGTACCGCCGTGATCGGCGCCACGACGATGATCTTCTCGATCATCCTGCTCCTGAACCTCAAGCTCGACCTGCTCGACCCCAAGGTCCTCCTCGGACTGATCACGGGTGGCGCAGTGATCTTCTGGTTCTCGGGTGCTTCGATGCAGGCCGTGACCACCGGTGCCTACCGCGCCGTTGAGTTCATCAAGGCCAACATCAAGCTCGGTGGCAGCGAGAAGGCCTCGGTTGAAGACTCCAAGAAGGTCGTCCAGATCTGCACGCAGTACGCGCAAAAGGGGATGGTCAACATCTTCGGAGTGATCTTCGCATTCACGCTGGCATTTGCCTGCTTTGATGCGACGTTCTTCGCAAGCTACCTGATCTCGATCGCAGCCTTCGGCCTGTTCCAGGCCATGTTCATGGCCAACGCCGGTGGTGCATGGGACAATGCCAAGAAGGTGGTCGAAGTGGACCTCAAGGACAAGGGCTCGGCTCTGCACGCTGCCACTGTCGTGGGCGACACGGTTGGCGATCCCTTCAAGGACACCAGCTCCGTTGCGCTCAATCCGATCATCAAGTTCACGACGCTCTTCGGCTTGCTTGCCGTCGAGCTCGCCGTTGCTGCCGGCCAGACCGCGCAGTACTTCGGCATCGTGGCCTTCGTCGTGGGTCTGTATTTCGTGTACCGTTCTTTCTACGGCATGCGCATCAGCACCATGACGGTCAAGGAGTCGCACGCCGCAGCCAAGGCTGCCGGCAGCCACGCCTAAGTCCTCGTGATCCGATAAAAAATGGGCGCGCCCTGCGGTTGCAGGGCGCGCCTTTTTTTTCAATTCCCGACTCCCTAAATCGGGCCGACCGTTGTAGGGGTTGGGTATGAACCGAATTCTGACCTCCGTTGCTCTGGTATTGCTTGCCGCTTCTGCCCAGGCGTCGTCCGGACGTGGGGATGCACCGGTTGCCTGCTTCCTTCGGGCCGAGGGCCTCCCGGGATTGGGTCGTGCGCAGCTCCTCCAGCTTTGCTCCTCAGCGGAGTCGGCCGGACCGGCCGAGTGTTATTTCCGAGCCATCCAGACACATACGCTTTCCGTGACGGAGGCTCGCTCCCTTTGCGTCGGTGCAGCCGACTCATCACCGGTGGATTGTTTTTCGCAGGCCGTCCGCGACGCGCGATTGGGCAGAAGTGAAGCCCTTTCGGCCTGCGCAGGAGCCCAGGCCGGCGGCGGAGTGGCCGGGTGCTTGAGTGCTGCCACGCAGGTGGCGAGGCTGGGGCGTTACCAGTCTCTCCTGCTCTGCTCGGGTGCATCGGATGTTTCTCCGTTTGCTTGCTTTGCCTCTGCAAGGAGCAACACCCGGCTCTCCGAGGGCGACGCAATTGAGCTTTGCCGCACCCGGGATCGCCTGAGGCAGTGATCGCATCCATGAAGGCCTTCATCCTGCTATTCGCACTGCTTGCAGCCGGAGGGGCCGGCGCGGCGGAGCTTCGTGTCCTAAGCTACAACGCCTGGGATCTGCCCCTGGGGCTTTCCAAGGACCGCAAGACGCGCGTTCTCGGCCTTTGCGAGCATCTCAAGACGGAGGCATCCGGCGGGCGTTGGGATCTGGTCTTGCTGCAGGAGGTCTGGACCCCGCGTGTGGCGTCAATCCTGTCCAAGTGCGGTTTCTCCCATTCCGCACGTTCGGATGCGGGATATTTTCAAACCGGTCTCCTGATCCTGAGTGCACATCCGATCGTGGACCAGCGCGCAATCGAGTATCCCCTCCAGTCCTTGAGCTGGGCGAGCCTGTTCACGGGCGAGTGGCTTTCCCGCAAGGGCGCATTGTCCGCCGTCATCCAGCTCCCGGATGGTCAACGCGTGCGAGTGGTGAATACCCATCTGGCTGCCAACTACGGGCCTTCGCGTACTTTCTCCGATGAGCGCAGGCGGCAGGTCGAAGAGCTCTCCCGCTGGGTGGGCTCTCTGGTTCGAGCCGAGCCGATCATCCTGGGAGGGGACCTCAATATCTCCCCGCAGTTCCGCAACTACGACCCCATCTGGGATGAGCTTCCCAGGTACTTCCCGGGATTCAGTGCGGCTGCTTATCCGTCTGGAACCTGCACTTATTGTGAGTCCAACTCCTATGCCGGCGAGACGCACGGAAAGCTCGATCACCTCTGGGCCGGACCCGGGGTTCGGGCGGTGTCCGCCGGGCTGGCCATGGATCGTGATGGAGAGGTTTTCTCCGACCACTACGGCTGGGAAGGCGTTTTTACCTTTTAGTTCCGGTCTCTCCGTTGCCTGAGGCCGCGTATCGCGGTAGCTTCCGGGCACTATGACGCAAGCCACCCTGAGCAAAGAAAACACCTGGTTCGGCCATCCCAAGGGACTCTTCGTCCTGTTCTTCACCGAGATGTGGGAGCGCTTCTCTTATTACGGGATGCGTGGGCTCCTGAAGCTTTACATGGTGAACTACCTGTTTGTGGCGTCGCGACAGGTGATCCAGGGAGGCGAGGGCCGGGTGGACGGCGATCCCATGGCGGTCATCGGGTGGGAGACCGTGCGCGGGCTCATCAACTCGGACCCGGCTACGCCAGCCGGCTCTTATGCATCGGTGATCTATGGCTGGTATACGGGTCTTGTCTACCTCACACCGGTCGTGGGCGGCTGGCTTGCCGACAAGTACCTCGGACAGCGCAGGACAGTATTCATCGGTGGGATCCTGATGGCCATCGGCCACTTCGTCATGGCGTTCGAGAACTGGTTCTTCATCGCGCTGGCGTTCCTGATCGCAGGCTGTGGCGCCTTCAAGCCCAACATCTCCACGCAGGTGGGTGCCCTTTATCCCGAAGGGGATCCTCGTCGTGACGGCGCATTCACGATCTTTTACATGGGCATCAATCTCGGTGCGTTCATCTGCAACCTCGTGTGCGGGACGCTGGCTGCAACCCTCGGCTGGCATTACGGCTTTGGTGCGGCGGGAATCGGCATGGTGATCGGCCTCGTGGTTTATGCCCTGGGGCAAAAGCACCTGGCTCCAGACACCCTCACGGTGGCCAAGGCGGCTGGCGGAGCGGGCAGCGCGGCAAAGTCCGAGCCGCTGAGTGGGGACGAGTGGAAGCGGGTCTGGGCCCTCGTGGCGCTCTGCCTGCTCAATGTCGTGTTCTGGGCCGTCTACGAACAGCAGGGCAATACCATGCAGACCTGGGCTGACGAGCGTACGGCATGGCCGGTGCTCTTTGGCTGGCAGATGCCCGCCACCTGGTTCCAGAGCTTCAATCCGCTTTTCATCTTCCTGCTTGCTCCAGTGCTCGACATGTTTTGGATGAGGCAGGCCAAGAAGGGAACCGAACCCACGAGCGTGGGCAAGATGGCCATTGGCTCCGTGATCCTCGGTCTCTCGTTCATCGTCATGGTGATCGGTGCAGGCGCAGTGGGAGACGGCAAGGGAAGCTGGTTCTGGCCGGTGTTCTGCACGCTCCTTCTCACGATTGGGGAGCTTTACCTTTCGCCGATCGGTCTGTCGCTCGTCACCAAGGTTTCGCCCGCCCGCATCGTCTCAATGATGATGGGGATGTGGTTCCTTTCGAGCTTCCTCGGCAACACTCTTTCGGGCTACGTCGGAGTATTGTTTGAGCAAAAGATCCTGACGGCGAGCCAGTTTTTCTGGTTCTTGACGGCGCTCGGCGTGGCCACGGGGATTGCGATGTGGGCTTTCTCAAAGCCGCTTAACCGCGTGATTTCCAGCGTAAAACCGGCCGGGACTTGACGAAGGGGTGGGGAGTCCCCATCTTAGAGCCTAATACGGAGGCAATGAACTGCCATGTTCTCAATGGGTAAGCGCATTTTTCTCTTCATCGCTCTGAACGCACTGATCATGATCACGCTCTCGGTCCTGACGAGCGTGCTGGGGATCCGCCCCTACATGACAGCCTACGGCATCGATTACGAGATGCTGATGGCGTTTTGCCTGGTCTGGGGCATGGGCGGCGCGTTCATCAGCCTCGCGCTTTCGCGCATCATGGCCAAGATGATGATGGGCGTGAAGGTGATCGACCCATCGCAGGTCCATGGCGGCGAGGCCCAGTGGCTGCTCGAGACCGTGCACGCACTGGCCCGCTCGGCAGGCATCTCGACGATGCCCGAAGTGGGAATTTACGAGAGCGGCGAGGTGAATGCCTTCGCGACGGGTCCGACCAAGAATCGTGCCCTTGTTGCCGTGTCCCGTGGACTGCTCACTCGCATGAATCGCTCCCAGATCGAGGGTGTCCTCGGGCACGAAGTCGCCCACGTGGCCAATGGCGACATGGTGACCATGACGCTCGTCCAGGGGGTGGTGAACGCTTTTGTGATGTTCCTTGCCCGGGTCGTGGCTTTCGCCATTGCACAGGCCGTCTCTTCACGTCGGGACGACGACCGTGAAGGCTCGAGCATGTCCCCGATGGTCTACCACCTGACCCAGTTTGCGCTTGAGATCGTCTTCATGATCCTGGGATCGATGCTGGTCGCCGCCTTCTCTCGCTATCGTGAGTTTCGTGCAGACGCAGGCGGTGCAAGGCTTGCCGGGCGCGACAAGATGATTGCAGCCCTCCAGGGCCTTCAGAGGACTTTTGAGACCGTGGATACCGAGGCACAGCCTGCCGTCCAGTCGATGAAGATCTCAAGCCGCAGGGGAGGCTTCCTGCAGCTGTTCTCGACGCATCCGTCACTTGAGGACAGGATTGCTCGTCTCGAGACTGCCACGAACCTCTAATCCCGGAATTGAGGGTGCCTCAGGAGCTCGGCTTCGAGGTCCTCGAAGGTCGCCTGAGACCACGGATCCACCGGACGGGCTGGGTACGGCCTTGCCTGGGTGGAGGAGCGGAACTTCTCGAGCCACTCGCGTCCAAACGGACTTCCGATCCAATTGAGGAGGCGAGGATCGGTGACTGCCACCGTGGATTCGTTCTTCATCGCGGTGACGGGTGAGCCGCCTCCTGGCCGTCCTACCCACCAGCCTGCAAGCCAGAGGGCAAGCCTGACGGGAGTGGCGGCGCTGTAGGTGACGAGCGTGGCCAGGGGTGAATGCTCTCGAAGCGACTGCATCACTGGAACACTCCAAAGCTCGCCGCACACACGTGGCGAGTAGAAGTCAAAAAAGATGATTTCGGCGGGCGGTGCCTCCGTCAGGACCTCGCAGAACTCTCCAGCGTGGAGGTGCCAGCGGTGGTCTCCGACCTCTGCTCGTCCCGTGTGGAGGAGCTGCCGGATCGCTGGTTCGAGGTCCCGGAGATGGCTAAAAGTGGAGAGCGCATCAAGCGCAGTGCGGATCCCGCCAAGGTCATTTTCGAAGCTGTGGATCTCAAGAGGCCTGGATCCCTGCAGAGAAAGTGCTGCCGCGGCATTCCCCGCAATGCCCATGCCCACGTCCCACAGCACGAGCGGGGTCCCGGCCTGGCTGAGACGTTCCTGGAGGCGCGAGGGACCCAGGTAAATCTGCCGAGCCTCCTCAAGCGGCCCGATGGCCGAGTGCATGGGCTGGCCCGTGATCGGGTCCTTGAGAGTCGTGCCTTCGGCGCAGGGAACGAGCTCAAACGCTGGGTGAGGCTTCATGCGCGCCTGAGCCTCAGGCTGTTTGCGACCACACTGACACTGCTCAGTGCCATGGCTGCACCCGCCCATGTCGGGGTCATGGAGATGCCCCAGGGTTCCAGAATTCCTGCGGCAAGAGGGATTCCGACTACATTGTAGACTGCCGATGCAGCGAGGTTTTGCCGGATCGCTCGGAGGGTGGCTCGCGAGAGGATGACGGCCTTCTTGAGGTCGGAGATTCGTCCGGACATGAGGATGATCTGTGCCGAATCGAGTGCCGTCTCAGAGGCTCCAAGGAGGCTCACTGAAACACTGGCGCGCGCAAGTGCAGGCGCATCGTTGATTCCGTCGCCCGCCATGACGACGGGGCCTGAGGACTCCGAGAGGATCGCAATCCGGGCCTCTTTTTGGTGCGGAAGGATCTCGGCGTCAATGTGTGAGGTCTTGAAACCCAGCTCGCTGCCCACCGCCTGCGCCGTCGCCACACGGTCCCCTGAAAGGAGCCTGGGCTCAAGATCTTCGGCTTGGAGCCAGCCGATGAGTTCGGCCGAGTCCGTGCGAGGCGGATCACGGAAGGCAAAGACTGCGGCAGGCGCGAAGTCATGCGCAAGTGCGACAGAGGTTCCACCGAGTGCGGCCTGCTCGTTCATCCAGGTGATGGAGGCGGCCGGTAGCGCAACGCCTTGCTCGGCTAAAAAGCGCGCCGTTCCGATCAGGACGAACTCCCCATCGATCGATGCTCGAAGGCCCTGGCCTGGCAGGGACTCAAATCGCCCGGGTGCGCGGGGTTGCAGGTTCCGTTGCCGAGCAGCCTCAAGCATGGCCCGAGCCAGCGGGTGCTCGGATCCCAGTTCGGCAGAGGCGGCCAGTTCGAGCCACTGTGCCTCGCTGCGAGCTGTGTTGAGGACAAGGAGGCCCGCGAGCACGGGATGGCCCACGGTCAGGGTACCGGTCTTGTCGAAGACAAACGTCCTGGCTCGCGCAAGAGTCTCGAGCGCTGCGCCACTTTTAAATAAAATTCCTGCTTCGGAAGCTCGTCCGAGCCCAACGACCAACGCTGCAGGCGTGGCAAGCCCAAGGGCGCACGGACAGGCGATCACCAGTACGGATACGGCGTGAAGCAGCGCCTCAGCAGAGGTGCCTCCAGCCACGAGCCAACCCAGAAGGGTGAGCGCTGATAGGCCTAGTACAGAAGGAACAAAAATCCCTGCCACATGGTCTGCGATGCGCTGGATGGGGGCGCGACTCATCTGGGCTCGCTCGACGCGGTCGATGACTTGGGCCAGCAGGCTGTTTCCACCCGCTGCCACGACCCGCAGCTCGAGCATCCCAAGTCCGTTCTGGCTTCCGGCCAGCAACTTCGATCCCACTGATTTCTCGGAGGGGATGCTTTCGCCAGTCAGCCAGGATTCATCCACTGACGAATGACCAGCGACGACCTCGCCATCGGCGGGGATCCGCGCACCGGCAAGGATCCGAACACGGTCTCCGGTCTGCAGCGCTGCGGCTTGAACTTCCTCGGTAGCTCCCGAATCCAGCAGGCGAAGCGCGGTGGGAGGCGAAAGAGACAACAGCCTGCGCACGGCTGCGCCAGTCCTGGTCTTGGCGCGCGTCTCGAGCCATTTGCCGAGCCTCACAAAACCAATCAGGAAAACTCCTACCTCAAAATAGGGATGGTGCGGTGAGGCGATCGAAAGCCCGAGTGCGGCCAGCGTTCCGATTCCTACGAGTGTTTCCATCGATGCGCCGTTGCCGCGCACCCAGCGCAAGACTCCGGCGACAAAGGGTCGGCCCCAAAGCGCCTGCACAAAGATCGCCACCGAAGCTCCCAGCCAGTAGAAGGCCTCGTGGGAGATCGTGTGCATGATCCCCATCAGCAGGCCTCCCAGTGCGAGGCTCAGTCCTGCAGGGTAAAAGCTCGACTCCCAGTCGGTCCGCGGCTCGGCAGGGCCCGCAAGTCCATCCTGCTGCGAGCGCAGAGGTTCGATCGAGTAGCCGGCCGAATGGAGGGAGCTTGAAAGTTCATTCCAGTCCGGCTGGCCTTCGAGGCTCAGTGCACCGGTGCCATTCAAGAGTTGGATTTGGACATCCTGCACGCCTCGAACTGATTTAAGGGAAGCCTCGACCTTGGAAACGCAGGAGGCACAGTGCATGCCTCCGATCCGGACCTTGAGTTCGGTCATTTGGGCGGCTCATGCCGGCTGGGATGCGAAGACTGGTAGGAGGGAAGCTTCTCGCACTCGGCCGCAATCTTTTGCAGGAGCGGAAAGTCACTGAGCGGGATCTCGTAGCGTTGGGCGTTATAGAGCTGCGGCATCAGGCAGAGGTCCGCATAAGTGAGCTCATCGCCCACGGAGTAGCGTCCTGCAGTGGCGGTCGCGATCTTTTCGTAGGCCGCCAGGCCGGCCCGAATGAAGTGCTGGGCCCAGCGCTTCTGCTCGGCAGGATCATGTGAGTGCATCTGGAGAACGGGGATGTTCTGGATCGGCTGGGTGTCAGCCGAGATCATGTCGGCGAGCTGGATCACTCGCGCACGGCTCCAGGCGTCCTCAGGAAGAATGGACGGCGAACCTGGAAAAGTCTCCTCGATCCAGTGGATGATGGCGGCACTCTGGCCGAGGAAGCCATCCGGGGTCTCAAGCACCGGAACATAGCCCATGGGATGCCGGGCCAGGTGCGCGGGACTCTCGGACTCACCGTCGATCAGGCTCACGGCCATCAGCTCGTAGGGGATCTGCTTGAGGTCCAGTGCCCAACGAACGCGCCAGGAGCTCGAGGAACGCCAGTAGTGGTAAAGCCTGAGTCCGGTCATTTTTAGTCCAAACCTCTAGGCTTGGTAGGTTTCGCCCGCATCGACGATCGTGTTCTCCAGGGAACCCATGCCATCAATCTCCAGCACGACCTTGTCACCGGGCCTGAGCCACTGGTTGTCGGTGATCTTGGAGCCGTTGAGCTCGAGGAAGCATCCGGTTCCAACAGTTCCTGAACCGATCACCTCACCGGGCTGGAGCTCCACTCCATAGCTTGCGCGCTCGATGATCTGCGCAAAGGTCCAGGTCATGTCGCGAAGGTTTCCAAACGACACCTGCTTGCCATTCACAAAGCAGCGCATCTTGAGGTTGTGGCGCTCGCCCGTCGGGGCAGTCTGCGCAAATGGCGCGAGCTCATCGCGGGTCACGATCCAGGGTCCGAGGGAAGTGGCGAAATCCTTGCCCTTGGCTGGTCCGAGGGAGAGCTTCATCTCTTCCATCTGGAGCGTGCGCGCGGACCAGTCGTTCATGATCATGTAACCGAAGACATGTTCGTCGGCCTTGGCGGCCGGAATGTTGCGGCCCTTTTTGCCGATGACGATGGCCGCCTCAAGTTCAAAGTCGAGCTTGTCCTGGGCGAGCTTTTGGACCTTGAGCTCACCGGGGCCGGTGACGGCGAGGTGGTTGGTGAAATAGAAAACCGGGAAGTGATCGAACTCCTCGATCATCGGCACGCCGCGATTGCGCCTTGCAGCTTCGACATGCTGGCGAAAAGCGTATCCATCGCGCATCGAGGTCGGACGCGGAATGGGGGCAAGGAGCTTCACTTCGGAAAGCTTGAAGGTTTTTTCGGGGGGCCTTGAGGCGTGCTCGCGGGCCTTGTCGAGGCCATCCTCGATGAGCTCGAGCATCGTGCGCGGGAGCCCGGGGTGACAGGCTACCGTGTCAGGCTGCTGGTGCGAACCCTGGGGAAGAAGCCAGCCGATTTGGGGTTTGGAAGAACCGGGAGCAACGAAGGTGACCCATTTCATGGCCCAAAAAGTACTCCGGCCCGGCCGGGTTTTGAAGCCTAAAACGCGCTGAAATTAGAAGACCAGATCCACGAAGAGGCTCCTGAAGCTGTCCATGCAGGCGCTCCCTGCGCGTCCGGCCGAGACCTTGAGCTTGTCGCCCAGGGCGCCCAGGAGCATGCCCGGGGTGACGACCTGTGCCGCCCTGGCCTCGGCCGAAAACAGACCACCCAGGCTAAGCGTATCGAGGATGGAGCGGGTGACGCGCTTGAGGGCGAGGTTGCGGTAGATCCGCTGAACCGAGGGCGCGGCGTACTTACTCCCCGGATCAATCTTGATGAGCTCGGAGGAGAGTCTCTGGAGTTCCTTTTCGAGGAATGCCCGTCCGCGATTGAAGGCAATGAAGCTTCCGGGGATCTCCAGCCCATTTTCGAGCGCGACGACCAGCGCCCGGTCCAGGCGCCGATCGGCTGCGAGGTCGCTGGAGGCGATTTTCCTGAATTCAGCAAGGATCTTGGGCTGGCGGGAATCCGGGATCTTTCCGATGCGGCCCAGGGTCTCGAGCATTTTCTCGGGGTTCGGAGCCTGGGCTGCCAACACAAGCTCAACGAAGGCCTTGCGCTCCTCGACCGAGAGGCTTCCTGCGTTTCCAAAGTCGATCACCGTGAGTTCGTAGCCCAGGCGGGTGCCGGGCGCTTCCTTGAAAAACACATTCCCGGGATGGAGATCGCCGTGGAAGAAGCCGTCTCCGAAGATCACTTCGTCAAACCAGGTCTCGAGCAGTGCTTCGAGGGCCTGGGTGCGGAGCCGGAGCTGGTTCAGGTCGCTTGGATCGAACTTGGAGATCTTGGCTCCGGGGGCAAGCCTGCTCACGAGCATGTCCTCGGCTGGAGTGAAAGCATCGATCCGCTGGGCGATCGAGATGCCACGTTCCGGACGGACGTACCGGAGACCGAGCTCGATATTCCTGGCCTCATTTCGAAAGTCCATCTCCTCGGTCACCGTGCGGCTGACCCGCGTCAGGAGCTCAAGTGCCATGGGATCCTGGCTTGCTGCCTGGAGGAGTCCTGCAATCTCGCGTTCGGCCTTGGCCTCAAGGCCCGGCCGTCTGACCTTGACTGCGACCACGGTCCCGTCCTGCAGCTCGGCCCGGTGGACCTGTCCCACGGAGGCTGCCGCCAGGGGTTTGGGGTCGATGGACTTGAAGAGCTCTTCGAGCTTGCGCCCGGTGCGGCCTTCGATGGAGCTCCTGAACTCATCAAAACTGAAGGGCTTGATCTCATTTTGGAGCGCGGACATCGTCGCGGCAAATTCGGGACGTTTGACGTCCTTTCCGACGAGCTGGAAGAGCTTCTGCATGCAGGGCCCGGAGTCCATGAGCAGCGCGCCCAGCTGTTCGGGTACCTGCGCGTTCGGTTTGAGCTTGAGCTGGGCAAGGACAATGGCCGTCTTGTCGACCCTGTGGATGGTTGAGTAGTAGCGCGGGATGACCTTCTCCATCAGGCCCGCCAGTGTCAGATCGGTGATTCCCAGTTCGGTCCTTGGATTGGCGAGCATTCGCACGGCGCCCGTCTTGCCGAGGTCCAGCTGGTCTACTTGCGAGCGGATTTTTTGGCCATATTGGATGAAGTGGTGATCCGGAATCTGCTGAAGGGCGCGGAGACGGCTTTCGCGAGTGGATTGTGAGAGCTTTTGGGTGACGAGCGGGGCCATGTCGGCGGGAATCAGCTCCTTGGGAAGCTGGAGGCGTCCGCCCAGCGCACCCTTGAGGTCGGCTGCCTCGAGAAGTGGCTCGAAATCCCTGCCTTCGACCATCCACTTCAAGACTTCCGGATTTCCGGCCACGGCCTCACGCAGGCGCTCAGGGCTCGGCGCATCTCCAAGCGATGAGGCGGCAACGAGGTCATGGACAAAGGACCTGAGGATCCGGCCTTCATCTGCCGAGGCGGACTGTGCGGAGGGTTGCGCACTGGCATGGGATAAGGCGCAAGGGACGGCGGGGAGCGCCGGTGCAAGGGTGAGCGCGACGAAGAGGCAAAGGATCGGACGGAGATTCACCTCTTCTTTTCGGCAGGGTGCGGCCGAAACTTAAGTGGAGGCGGAAAAACAAAAACGGCGCCTCCCGTGTGGGAGACGCCGTTTTCGTAAATCAGCGGCTAGAAACCGCCCCTAACCTTACCAGAACTTCTTGTTGGCGAAGGTTTCCTTGAGGGAGCGGGGGAAGGACCAGCGGGGCTTCTTGGTAGCCGGGCGGGCCTTGATTTCCATCGGTTCGCCGGTGAAGGGGTTGACGCCCTTGCCAGCCTTGCGAGCCTTGACTTCCTTGCGGATCAGCGTGCCGATCACGGGGAAACGGACGCGCTCGCCGCCAGCGGCTGCCTTGGCGCCGTTGGTGAGGCAGGTCTCAAGAGCGTTCTTGAGATCAGTGCGCTTGATGCGAATTTCGCCCTTGCGGGTGACGGTCGCGGTCTTGAGCACGTGAGCGTGGAAGTCGTTGATGAACGAGTACTTCGTCTTTTTCTTAGCCATGTTTTGGTCTCCTGACCAAAATTCTTAGAAGCGATTTTTTGCCGCCGCAACAAAAAATCTCAAAAAAATGGCTTTTTTTTCGAGTGGACCTTTTTTGAATCCTGATGGTCAAAAATGCCATTTTCTAAAATTAGGCGCTTTTTGGCATGTTTTGGCTGATTTTTTGAGGTTTGGTGTCGGTGCTCGATGTCGTGCAATTCTCAACGAGTGCGCCCAGTTCGCCGCTCAGGAGCCGAAGAATGTCACCGAATGAGAGGACTCCAATGGCGTTTCCGGAGGCGTCGACCACCGGAACTCTTCGTATTCCGGCCTCGTTCATGGTCCTGATGCACTCGTAAAGGCCCGCGTCTTCGCGAACCGTCCGAACATTGGGTGTCATGATTTCCCGGGCCGTTGCCTGGTCCGGTGACAGCGAATCCGCCAGGCAGCGGGTCGCCAGATCCCGGTCGGTGATGATTCCGATTGGGATTCGCGTGCTGCCTCGGGTGACAAGCACGCAGCCGACGTCCTCCTTCTTCATGAGCTGGGCCACTTCGCGGACGCTGGCGTCCTGGGGCACGCAGCAGGGATGGTTGGTGAGCTGGGGGCTGAACAGGTCTTTTAGCATGATCTCTCCTTGTAAATTGCTTTGCTCTGCAATCGCCGCACCGCTACCGTGTGATCCATGGTTCCAGCATCCACTCGCAATTCGTCCGCCCGGGCCCTGTTGCTCGACTTGGACGGGACACTCATCCATTCCGAGCCGGTTGCCGCCCGCTCGCTCCTTTCGGTCCTGGGTTCGCATGGCTGCAGCATCGATCCATCGCTGGCCGATGCGGTCATCGGCAGGACCTGGAAGGCAGCGTTTGAGATCCTGTCCGGCCACGTCCGCTTTCCGGCTCCTCCTGAGCAGATCTTGGAGCAGGTGCTGGCGGATTATCGGGTTCGACTCCGGCAAGAGGTGGGTGAAGTTCCTGGTGCCGTGGCTGCCATTCGGAGGCTCGCGCCGGAATTCAAGCTCGCCGTTGTTTCGGGGTCTTTTCGTGATGAGATCGAGAGTGCGCTCTCTAAGCTCGGGATTCGCAGCGAGATCCAGTTCATCCTGGGGGCCGAAGACTACCCCAACAGCAAGCCTGCTCCGGACGGCTACGCCAAGGCGCTCGGCATTCTCGGCATGGATGCCTCATCCGCAGTCGTTTTTGAGGACTCCGAGGCGGGCATTGCATCGGGGCTCGCCGTTGGCGCGCGCGTGGTATCGGTGACCCATTGTGGTTCGCTTCCGCAGAATAGCCCATGGCGTTCACGGGTACATGCAAGTGTCGTGGATTGGTCAGGTGTCAGCGTCGATTGGATCCGAAGCCTGAGCTGAGGATCCTCTCTGCTCCCGGGTGAAGTTTGAAAAACGCCCCCGGCCGATCTGATGTGCGCGCGTTGAGCTGGTCATCCACTTCAATGAGCAGGCTGTCTCCAGAGCGGCTCCGCGCGTGGATGCGGTATCGGGGAGCGCCGAATCGATCCGCTTCAAAATCCTGGATCTCGAGTTGGAAGATGGCTTCCACGTAGGAATCCACCGGCTTGGAAAATTTCTTTCCTTCCGGAAGGGTCCACTCGCCTGAGTTGCGCTCGGCTCGCAGTGTGGTTTTGCCGGGAGAGCCCACTTCAATTCGGTCGGCGTCATCCACGGTCCAGGTGCTGAGCTTGGTATGCCTGAGTTTCTTGAACCCCGAGAGATAGTCGAGCATCTTGAGGGCCGCGCCTTCGACCTGGAGGTAGCTTCCTTCGACGGCGGCAAACG
>CAZDSX010000023.1:0-5692 GCA_964508305.1 uncultured Bacteriovorax sp. | reverse complement strand
ATTGGCCATGGCCCCGATCCGGATCTCGTGGGTCTTTTCCTGTCCGGGAGGGCCGGCCTTCCAGCGCAGCCAGTAGCGCGCGGGCTTGAGTCCCAGTGTGGCGTCCGGGTTCGAGCCGGAATGCGGGGCTTCGGCTTCGAGTCTGAGGTTGGCCAGGGTATCGAGGAGGTGTCCGATAAAGCCGCCATTGGCCAGCCGGTCGGAGGGCGCCATTCCCTCGGGTGCCTGGGTGATCTCCCAGCGTGGAGTGGATTGCTGGGGTCCCAGTGTCCCCGTTCTCCTGAACTGCGCGCTCCAGCGATCGCCGGTCGCCGGGTCGTCCTTGGAGATGCTGAGTTCGGTGGCCTCGTTGTACTTGAAGCTCAGGACGGGTTTGCCTTTTTGGAAGCGCTCGGGCGCGGGTCCGCTCCTGGAGCAGGCAGCACATGCGACGAAGAATGAGATGAGGGCGGCGACAACCGGTCGAAGGTTCCCGCGTGGACTCAGCCCAGCCATGTCTTCCATGCGAAGGCGATGCCTGCAATCCCCGCGATGATCACGGCAAAGGTGGCATAGGCTTCGAACGCCTTGTTCCTGGCGGCAAGCTCGCTCGAAAACTCGTGATGTGAGGACTCGGGGTTGACCTTGACCAGTGCCTCGTGGGTCGCAGGCCAGGGGCGGGGAAAGAAGCGCGGAACTTCCTGGCAGTAGGCGAGGTAGGGCTGTCCGAAGATGTCGCGAAGCTTGATCTCCTCGTCGAGGATCACGAAGTGGTAGGTCACCGCGAAGATCACGGTGACCGCCGAGAGCAGGTACCAGTTTTCGATCGAGAGCGTGGCGCCGACGGCCATGAGGTAGGTCCCGAGATAAAGTGGATTTCGGACCCATGCATAGGGCCCGCCCACGGCGGGGCGGGAATCCTTGCGGAGGAAGCCGCTTGCCCAGTACCGGAGCGACGCTCCCAGGAAGCAGAGCACGATGCCGGGCCAGCTCGGGTACTCGCGTGCCGTGAACACGAGGATCGCGCCGAAGATCCAGGCTGCGATGATGCGCGTCCTGCCGAGCAGGAGGCGTCCGATGAGGTGGCTATTGGGGTGCTTTTGCGCGGACGAGTTCATGTGCCTATGGGCTTACCGTTCTCAAAAGTAGAGCGCAAGTTCCAGCAGGCCATAGGGGGTGAGGAGCTGGTTTTTTCCGGCCAGTGGTCGACTGAGCGTGAAGGAGAGGTCGCCCGGGATCGGTGAGCCTCCGCGGAGGAACGAACCGATGCTGGATGCATTGACCTGCAGCTGCAGCGTCTTGAGTTGCCCGTCGGTCCCTTCCGCCAGGTAGTTCGCCCGCGTGGTGTCCGGGGCTGCAGTCAGCACCTGGTCCTTGTTCTTGAACATCCAGTCGAGCTGGGCAGTGAAGGTCAGGGTTGGGTTGATTGAGTAGGATGCGCCAAAGCTCTGCATCCAGCTGTTCCCAAGCGCAATGGTCACAGGCTCTTCCGTGCTCGCATCCGGCAGGAAGTCCCCTGGATTGGTCCGAATCCGGCGGATTCGCTGGTAGGGGAAGTTCTGGGTGTAGGCGATGTTGTGGTAGATTTCGATGCGCTCCAGCAGCCGATCCAGGGGATTGCCCACCAGGGGGACCCAGCGCGTCGCCTTGTCTTCCCAGCGCCCATTCAGTCGAAGGGAAGTGTTGTGGCCCACCATGATGCTGTAGGCGCCCGCGCCGAAGTCGGTCCCCACCAGTTCCGAGGGGCTTGAGAGGGATCCGGTCGGGAGTGTGAAACGTCCTTCGAAAGCCGCCATCCACTTGCCCGGAGCGACATCCTGGTCCTTCCACTTGTAGCGGGAACCGATGATGAAGTCGCCGATGCCGGTTTTGTCGCTCTCTTCGAAGCGGTCGTAGTTCTTTGCGGCGAGGATATCCTGGAATTCAGGTTCACCCAGTTTGGCAAGGAGCTGCAGGCCTGAGGCCAGGGTGCCGTATGGTCCGCCGGTCTGGGTGACTCCGAATCCGTCGTAAATGTCCTTGGCAGTGTTTACGCCGCCAATATTGTAATTGAAGCGGATGGACTGCTTGATGATTTGAAGCGCACCGCCCAAGCTCCAGTTCTCAGTCAGTCCGCGCTGAAGCTTGAAGACCCATTGCTGCCGCTGGGCGAAGGCGTCGAGTCCCAATGAGCCTCGCGAGAGGGCGTCTCCAAGTGAGGATGCGTTTGCAAAACCAGGGTCTGAGCTCTGCACAATTCCGCTTACGGTGGACGGATCGTTGCGTCTGCTGGCGTCGTACCTGTAGCCTGTATTGCTGTTGAGCCAGTTCACCAGCTCGCTCACTCGCGGGTCTGCGCGCCTGAAGTTTCGCGAAGAAAGCTCGAGCTGGTAGGGCGCCACCAGCGAAACGGAGTTTCCGTCGGCATCATAGGTGTCGCGGATCTCGCCCGTCTGGGCGAACATGATGCCGAGTTTGTGGCGGCCCTTGGGAAGCGTCTGTGTGTCGGCGGCCCACGTGGGATGGGTCGGGAGCACTGCCCAGAGAAGGATTAAAGCTGCGGAAAAACAGTGGAAAATCTTCAAAGCTTGACCGGACCTATCAGAAGCCGGGGTGTCCGGCAAGTTTCAAGGGAATTATTGGGCTTTTCTAAATACCTGATTTCTCTAGTCTAAAAAGGGCTCATAATTCCCGACAAAAATGCTCCGCTATCAATCGTTCCCGTGATATACCCCCTGCCGTGAAAATGCTCCGCCTCGGCTCTTCAGCTGTGATCATGACCCGTCTGGTTGCCTGCCTGTTTGTGGCTGCGCCCGTATCGGCGCAGGCCGCCTTATCGACAATGGGGCTCAAGCAGGAGGTCATGTTGGCAGAGGAGCTCAGCCGCGCCACCGGCAAGCCGCGCGGTTCACTCATGCAGAGGAGCGCGCTCGCGCTCCGAGTCGCCCGCCAGCAGTCGGATGCCAACGACCAGGGCCCGCGTCGACATGAGGCGCATTACCTCGATGCCCTGATGCTGGCCAAGTTCAGCTCGATCTACGACCTTCTTTACGATGTAGAAAAGAAGAAGGCATTTGAAAGCGAAGTCGTCGGCATCAAGCTATCGACCCTGTTCGACGGGTTCCTGGAAATGGTCGAATCCGGGGATGTCTCGGACTCGATGAAGTCGGCCGCAAATCAGGTCGGTAAGTGCCTGGCCAGGAAGATGATCGCCGTGCGGTCCTCCTGTGAGCTCAAGGACGACACCAAGGACAGTCCCTCGACCGTGAAGCTCGCCTGGTTGCGGGCCACCTGCGGCGCACTGGTTTCGGACTGCAAGGTCCGGCGCGCCTTCTTTGCCGCCGCAAAGCCCACGCTCGAGGAAGCGCGAAAGGACCCGGCAGTCCAGAAGCAGATCCGCGAAACTTTTGAAAAGGTTTTCCCGGAGCGCTTCCGCCAGGGAGTCCTCCAGCAGCTTTCGCAGGTCCGCGGAACCTACACGGGCTGGGTGGCCGAGAAATTCCTGCCCGCAGCCCCTTTCAAGCTGTTTGCCGAGGAGCCCAAGCCCAGCCTCGTGGCAAGCGGCATCGAGCCGATGTTCATTGCCGATGACCACCTCGTGGGTGTCGGCCCCGTGCAGAGGCTCGATGGCATGGCCTTCGGACTTCGGGCGGACCTGGCCATCGCAAGGATGGGGTCCGAGTTGCTTTCCGGCAGGACGAGCATCCCCAAGTCCTCCATTGCGAGCGAGACGGGCGCGGCCCTCTGGTCGGCGGTGCAACAGCTCCTCGTGCTGACGGGCGGGACCCGGGCGGTTTTCGGCTCCAATGAAAGCGGATTTTCGCTGATCGAGGGCGATATCAAGAATCTGCCTCCGCGGTTTTCGAAGGAGAGTCCGTACCTCAAGGGCGAGCTTTTCGGTGGATGGAGCGTCTCGCGAGCCTCCAAGGAGGACGCGACCCTGCGCTTTGCTCCCTGGGACTGGGAAAACTACATCAATCTCCCTTCCGATTCCGGCTCGCCCATCAGCCTGCTTCCGCATGCATTCAAGCTGGACTCGGCCGGTCGTCCGATCGCAGTCGGTCCCGAGAGCTCGATGCACACTCTCGATGACCAGGTTGCGCTTGCCGATGCAGTGAGTGAGTTCCTTGAGTTGACCGAGCAGGGCGGTGCGTTTGCAGCTCAGCTCGGCCCCGAGGAGGCGCTCATTGATCTGATGGATGGAAGCAAGCCGATCCTTCTTCCATCTCAGGCAAGGCTCCTGGGCTACGCCATCGTGGCGGGAATTGCCCGCAACCTGACCCATCCGGATTACGCGTTGGTGGAAAAGCAGGGCACGATCGAGCCCGGCCAGGGTCTGGGCGTGAAGTTCTTCGAAAGTGCCTCGCTTGAGAACAAGGATCGGCCGTTCGCCAAGACCACTTCGCTTTCGAGGCTGATCCTGGTTGCCGCAAAGTTCCGCAGCCGTATCGCAAATGACCCCCAGTTTCCCGGCGCAAACCGCAAGGAGATGCTGGATCTGATCGATACGCTGATCCCGATCGGCGCACTCACGCTGGGCGCGCAGGCGCAGAACCCGGACGGAAGCTTCCGCGCCGTCCTCAATGCTTCCGAGCAGGTGGCCGATCTCGAGTCGACCACGCTGGCGCTCCGTGCAATCCAGACCGCGCACCTTTTGAGTGGAATGAAGGTCCTGACCCTCAACCTCAAGGCAGGCATGCGGTTCCTCAAGGCCAACCTGCCTGCACCGGGAGTGGTCCAGCAACTGCGCTCCGAGACCCGCGTGGCGATGTGGCACTTTTTGCTGCTCTGGGACCAGGCCAAGCCTGAGTGGTCGGAGGCGATCTTCGGTGAAATCGGCAAGCAGCTTCGTCAGGAATGGGAACGCAAACTTTTGGATACCTTGAACTAACACGGTGCTTCGGTTAGCTTGCGCCGGCTGTCCACCCTTAACAGGAGGAACGAAGTAGTGAAGAGACATCACGCCAAGAACGGACAACAGTCCGGGGCAAAGAACGGAAAGCTTCCGCCCTTTGCAATTGGAACCTCGAAGAATGGCGCCCTGGCTTCATCGATGAACGTCAAGGCGGCATCCCCCAAGGCCCCAGTTGTGCAGGCCGGATCCGCAACCGCCATTGCGGCTACAAAGAAAAAGAACTTCAGGCTTTCGGCCGAGAAGCTGGTCCAGATCCACGACACGATGATCAAGACCCGCTGCCTCGAAGAGCGCCTGATCAAGATGTACAAGCAGTCCGACGGTTACTTCTGGCTCGGCGGACCGGGCGAGGAGTCCTTCGCCATTCCGCTCGGCATGAATGGCAAGGTCGGTGAAGGCATCGACTACGACTTCTGGCACCTGCACTACCGCTCGAGCGGCATCCTCATGCCCATGGGCCTCAATCCCATGGATGCGATCCGCCAGATGAAGAACACGGCAACCGATCCATTCTCGGGCGGCCGCAACTTCTGCAACCACCTCGCTGCCAAGCAGTGGAACGTGGTGCCGATCACATCGACGATTGAAACGCAGTACCTCACTGCAATCGGCTCGGCGATCGCCCAGAAGCGTGAGTCCAGGGATTCGATCACCGTGGTGACCGGCGGCGACGCCGGTACGGCAGAAGGCGATTTCGCCTCGGCACTCGTGTGGTCCAGCCGTCCGGAGCGCGAGCTCCCGATGTTCATGATCGTGACCAACAACCAGTGGGGTATTTCAACGGCAGCCTGCACCCAGCATGGCGACAAGGTCATCGCT
>CAZDSX010000022.1:261-41974 GCA_964508305.1 uncultured Bacteriovorax sp. | reverse complement strand
GCGCCTCGGCCAATGCAGTGGTCAACCTGACGGTCGGGGCTGGAGCTCCGATCCTCAGCTACAGCGGTGCGACAGGCACTACCGGAACTTATGGCGTGGCCATGTCTGTGAGTCCGACGACTCTCACGATCAACGGTGGCGCGATCACGGCCTGCGCGGTCAAGTCCGGAACCACGGCTCTGCCTTCGGGACTTAGTGTCAACTCGAGCACCTGCGTGATCAGCGGTACGCCTTCAGCTGCAGGCTCTGGCACCTATACGATCACGGCTACGAACTCCGGAGGCACCGGGGACGGTGTGGTGAGCCTGGTGGTCAATGCTACGGTGCCCACGCTGAGTTACAATGGGGCCGGCGGCACGACGGGTTCCATCCACATGGGCATGAGCGTGTCGCCGACGGCCCTGAGTGGAAACGGGGCTTCCATCACGGGTTGTGCAATCAAATCGGGCACCACGGCCCTCCCGACAGGGCTTTCGGTCAATCCGACCAGCTGCGTGATTTCCGGTGTGCCCGCTGTTGCGGTGTCTGGCACGACCTATACGATCGTGGCTTCGAGCGCGGTCGGCTCATCTGCCAATGCGTTGGTCACTCTCGCGGTAGTCAACTCAGCCCCTTATCTCGCATCGGGATCATTTTATACCGATGAGGACACCAGCTTTTCAGATACGATCACCGGAATTGACCCTGAAGGTATGGGAGTAACCTACTCAATAGCCGCGTGGCCGAGCTCCGGCGCAGGATTGAGTTTGGATGCTGCTTCGGGTGGTTTCAGTTACTATCCGGCTTCAAACTGGTCGGGTGAAGATACGTTCCAGGTTACACTGACAGACGCGGATGGCCTGAGCTCGGATCCTATCGTGGTTGCAGTTTATGTGAATGGAGTGAACGACGCTCCGACCGCCTCCAATATCGTATTCAACGTGCCTGTGAGCGGATCGCTCGGCCAGCGCAGCCTCGCCTCAGTTGTGACGGATATTGAGGGCGATTCCATCTCCAACTTCCAGGTCTCCGGCTCTCCCTCATACGGATCGCTTTCGTACATGTGGGGCGATGGTACCTTTGACTATCAGGCTCCATGGTGGGCCACGCAGGATAGCTTCACTTTCACGGCCTACGATTCCGGAGGTGCCGTGTCCAATGCCGGGACCGTCACGCTGAATATTTACGAGCCCCTGTCTCCAAGCATCTCCTACGGCAACTGGGTATACCTCTATGCAGGCGAAACTTACTACACCGGAGGAGGCGGTGGTGTTGGTGTCCATCATTACCAAGACACGAGCGGTCTGGGTTCGTTTTCGGGTGACGGAGTTGGCTCGACCTTCACGATTCCTTGCGGCTCGAGCAGCTGGAATTGGAACCGCATCCAGGTCACTGACGATATCGGTTCTTCAGTAGACCTTTACTATTATTTGAACGGGGACAGCTCCTCCTGCTCGGGTTCTTCAACTGACGTATACGGCTGTACGGATTCGGGTGCCTCAAACTACAATCCGTCGGCAAACATGAGCGATGGCTCCTGCCAGTATTGCGGCGCAGGCTGGTGGGATGGCTCAAGTTGTCAGTACCCATCGGGAGGTACAGTTTATGGATGTACTGATACCTCGGCAGTCAATTTCAACTCATCTGCAAACTCGGATGATGGTAGCTGCTACTATTTTACGCTGGTTCACTCTTCAAATACCTACGGATCACTGGATCCCATTTACCTCGACGCGCAAAACGGAAGCGGAGACTACACTTTTTCGTTTATTAGTGGCTCAGCTTCACTCCTTCAGGGCAGTGCCCTAATTCTGGACTGTGGTACTGCGTCAGGCTCTGTGACTGTTTCCGTGTACGATAATATTACGGGTCGAACTGCCACAGCCACAATCCAAGGGAGTGGGTTGGAGAACACTGCCTGCACGTACATGTCTGGCATCGGCTCGGGTGGCGTGCCAAGCCAGCTTTGCGCCGGAAATGATGGTGTTTCTTTCGGCCAGAATTGCGCGATACCCTTTCCTTTCTATCCTTTCGCTGACCGGGGGGTCTATACCTCTGGAACCGGTCCGGGCGTGTGGGTATCAAGCCTAGAGGCCAAGTGTGCGGCGTTCGGACTTGCCCCGGGTAGTGACGGAAAGTGCTACCCGCTGGAAGAGTTGCAATGCCGGGAAGGTGGCGGGGTCTATGGCGAATACTGGAGTGAGGCGGAACAGAGCTGGAGGCGCGGCTGTTTCGGAAATGATCGGGAACTCGCAGCCGCCTGGGACGATGTCTGCCAGCGTTGGTGGGGATATCCAATGGGTAACGGTATGGGCTGGTGTGGGAATTCCGACGACCAAGGTTATTGCGAGCGGGACGGGGGATATTGGGACGGCAGTAATTGCACCAACGACGGATCAGGCCTCAGGCAGGCAAACTTCTCGTACTGGTGCGCTCTGCAAGGAAACTCAATGCTGGATGGAGAGTGTGTCTCACAAGTCGAGTACGGTTGCAGGACTTCGGGAGGCGTGTGGGACGGCTCAGGAAGCTGCCTTGACTTCGGCACGGCATGCTCTAGTGCCGGTGGAGTTCTGCGCGGGAATTTCTGTACAACACCGAAATGAAGTGTTCGCTCGCTTGCCTGCCTGTAGGCAAGCCAGACAGAACTCAGCTGTCCTCGGGGTCGTGACGCTCAGAGGTTTGCACTGTCCTGTCTATTCCGGAAGGCTAGAAATTTAGGCTTCCTCGCTGCTTGGAAGTACACACCTAGGAGAAGCGGGGATTCTTAAGTAGCGCGACGGCCAGGGATAGGCTTTTCATTTTCCCTGAAGTGCCATGTAAGCCATGTCCGCGAGGTGGACTACATCTGTAACAGCTTGAGCGCCCCTGCACCCAGGTTGTTTGCCTGGGCCAGCATGGATGTTCCCATCTGCTGCTGGATCTGGCCTCGGACAAACTCCGAGTGTTCGTGCGCCATGTCGGCGTCGCGCATCTGGCTCAGGCCTGCTGACATGTTTTGCGCGGCGATTTGGGAGCCGTCATAAGCTACGGCGAGTCGATTTTGCGAGGCACCGAGGACGGAGCGGACTTCCTGTACCGAGTAGAGGCTCTGGTCGATGAAGTCGAGGTTGTGCTGTGCCGCACCTTGGGTGCGCATGTCGATGCCTTCGAGCTTGAGGCTGGCCAGATGCTCACCTGCCCAATTGAGCTGGTAGCCGATCCGGTCCGCGCCAGGGTCGTTGTGGATCCCGACCTGGATATCGGCAAGAGGGGAGCCCGGTTTGAACACTCCCATTCCGTTGTACTCGGTCCCGGCGATGATGGAGCGGATGTTGTGCACAAGTTGGCTGGCTTCGGCCTGGACGTAGGATCGTTCGTTGTCACTGTAGGTGCCCGAGGCAGCCTGGATCGAAAGTTCGCGGATGCGGATCAAGTTGCTCGAAACTTCGTTGAGTGCCGACTCGGCGGTTTGCACGACGCCGATTCCGTCATTGGCGTTGCGGCCGCCCTGGCGGATGGAGCGGATGTCGGCGCGAGCCTTCTCAGAAATGGCCAGCGTGGCTGCGTCGTCGGCAGCCTTGTTGACGCGCTGGCCGGAGGCGAGCTTTGCGCTCGTCCCATCCTGCGCCTCGCCCGTCTGGCGCAAATTTCTGGCTACCCCCAACGACGTGACGTTGGTGGTGATCCGAAGACCCACTTTCCCTCTCCTCTGGCGCCTTCGTTGCTGTACCCGGCGCCTCACCCGTCAGATCGGTGACGGCTCAAAAAAACCTGAGTCAAAAAGTTGGTCTTCCGTTGCTTTTTTGGCGATTTAACGCATGGATCTTAAGCGGTGCGTCAAGCGGTGGTTCTGTTAGGCTTTTGGGGTGCGACTCCGAATCCTGCCCACCCTGCTGCTTCTGGCCTGCCTTCCGCTGGCGCACGCGCTTGCGGCAGACCCCGAAGGCCTGCGGGACGCTTTTGGAAGCATCGAGGCTGAGCTGCCTGAGCCTGACCGGCTGACCCTCGGAGCGGGCGTGTTCATCCCTTATAGCGGCAAGGTGACGCGCTTTGAGTCGGGAGACGTGACCTTTGCCGACCAGATCCTTCCCATTTTCGGGGTCGAATTCAGGCAACGCTGGGATCGCTTTCCGGGGTTTGCCCTGCTTCCCCAGGTCTGGATCACTCCGCTGGGGAACGCATTGAAAGATGAAGCGGGCACCTCCCGCTGGCTCTCTGCCTCGCTCCTTTTGGCGAAGCAGCAAAAAGCAGCTGAGTTCAGGGCCGGTGGCGGCTGGCTCCTTCAGTGGATCCATGGTTCGGGAGGGGAGTCGGTCCAGCAAAACGGATCTTCGACTTCCACCTACGCGCTTCCGGACCGCAATGTCATCGTGAGGATGCTGACCCTCCAGGCAGGCCTGAGTTACCAGGCGGATCGCCTGCGCTTCTCGGCCGATGTGATCGGCACGGGGCTTTTGACTTCGCGTCGTACGGCCAACGCCGTTTTTGGGATCGGCTGGAGCTTCAGGTAAATTTTAGCCTCCAACTGGCCGAAAAGGCAGGGGAATGGTCTTGATCCGTCCCTTGCTTGCCAGCCTGCTTTTGATCCTGCCGTCCCTGACGGCGCGGGCGGCTCCGTGCTCACGGCTCTTTGAAGAAACTCTTTCACCCGGAGAGCGGATCGCCGCGCGGACAGGTGCCAGGGCTGAAGTCGCATTCAGGCAGCATGAGATCCGCCGTGAGCAGTTTGTCTCGGCGATCCGCAAGATCGCTGATCGCGATCCCGTTTTTAAGAAGCTGGTCGACATGTTCGAAAAAAAGCAGGTCACTTTTGCCATGGACCGTGCGCCTGAGTCGCGGATGCAGATCCTCGAAGGCGGCTTTAAAAATATCCACGAAGCCGGAACCTCGGCCGGTGTCTACGACCCGGGACAGCGCTCCATCGTTGAGGCCGAGTACCTCGGCATGACGCAAAAACAGTACGAAAAGCTTCCCGCCTCGCTCAAGCCCAAGTCGATGTACCTTGCCCCGGATATCGGATCGGGAGTGGAGATCAAGCCCACGCTCTATGCAAGGGATCCGCTCTCGGGCGAGTACTTTGGCGACACGTGGGTTTTTGAGCGCGCCAGGATCGAGGACAACACGCTTTTTGTCGTGGGTGATACGTACAACCGTGCGCTCATCGAAGGTGACTTGATGGACGACATCAAGAGCTTTGAGATCACGCCCGGTCGGCACCTCGCGCCCGAAAAGCTCACGAGCCACCTGCTTCCGCCAGAGTGGCTCGACTCGGCGATCCCGTTTTTTTACGACCAGTTCAAGAAGGACCGTGCCCTGCGCTTTGTTGATCCGGACGCCTTCAAGCTCCAGTACGAAAAGCGCATTGCGCGCGGCGAAGTGATCCCGACCTGGCAGTCGGTGCTCGAAGACACCTCAAGGCCCAACTTTGGGACGGTGTTTTTCAAGAAGTTCCCCGAGCTCAAGCCTTTTGAGGAGGACTTTTTGCTCAGGCCCTACGGCAACTATGTCGAAGGCGTTTACTTCGGTGAAATGAAGGCCCAGGGCAACGTGAAGGCCCTGATCTTTAGGTCGAACCCGCCCACGGCGGACGAGCTCAAGCGCTTCGAGGCGCTGGGCATCCAAGTGATCGACGGACGTAAATAAGAATTACTTTGCGGGCTGCGCAGACGGGGCGGCAGAGGGCGCTGCGGACGGCGCAGTGCTCGGCGCTGCCGAGGGCACGCCGCTTGGAACCGGCGAAGCAGCTGGAGTGGCTGCCGTGGCCTGGCCTTCGAACACGCTCTTCTTGCCCTTGTTGGAGACCATGGTCAGGGTGACCGAGGTGATCATGAAGATGCCGGCAAGCGTGGTGGTCAGGCGGGTGAAGAAGTTGGCCCCGCCCGAGCTTCCGAACACGGTCTGGCTCGATCCGCCAAAGCTTGCGCTGATCTCGGCACCCTTTCCGGACTGGATCAGGACAACGAGGATGATGAGGACGCAAGTGATGACGTGGATGGCGGTGACCAGAGTCTGCATAGGTTTGAGCTAGATAGCTTGGGCGCCTGCTTCGATCAACTTTAAAAAACTCGCGGACTTAAGGCTCGCCCCACCCACCAGGCCTCCGTCGACATCGGGGCAGGCCAGCAGGCCTGAGATGTTCTCGGGCGTGACGCTTCCCCCGTACAAAACAGGGGTTTTAGGCTGCCCTTTGGATCCCAGCCACTGACGGATCAGGGCATGGACTTCCTGGGCCTGCTCGGGGGTGGCCGTGACCCCGGTCCCGATGGCCCAGACGGGCTCATAGGCGATCGTAAGCCGGGACCAATCCCAGGGCTGCTTGCGGGCTTCGGCCACTTTGTGGGCCCAGTTGAGCTGGTGCAGGACCGTGGCTTCGGTCTTGCCGGCCCTGCGCTCGGAGAGCGTCTCGCCGATGCAAAAGATGACTTCCATGCCCTGGGTGAGAAGCGAGGCCACGCGGTTGCCTGCGCTCTCGTCGGTCTCCCCAAAGTGCTGCCGGCGCTCCGAGTGGCCCACAAGCGTGAGACCGACCCCAATCTCCTTGAGGAGCGGGGCGGAGAGTTCTCCAGTGTAGGCACCCGAAAGCTCATGATGGGCGTTCTGGGCGCCGACTCCCAGCCAGCCTTTGAGTGCGGGGCTTGAGGCCACGGCACTGAGGACTGGCTCCAGACTCACTGAAGGCGTCAGCACTGCTGCCTTAAGACCGGGCTTCTTGGGGATCCCGGCCACTTCGGAAATGAACGCGCGCGCGGCCGCAGGCCCGTGGTTCATCTTCCAATTGCCTGCGATGTAAACGCCCCTGGGTTTGGACATTTTAGAGGGCCTGGTTGAGGAGCTGCTTTTGGCGCTGCGAGATCTTGAGGATCTCGATGCCGGGAAGCCCCTTGCCCTCGAGGTACTCGAGCACCGCACCGCCACCCGTGCTCAGGTGGTCGAACTTTTCGGCCACACCCGAGGCCTGGATGGCAGAAACCGTGTCTCCGCCGCCCACGACCTTGAGGGCCGAAGTAGCAGCGATGAGCTTGGCGACTTCAAACGTGCCGGTGGCGTACTCGGGCTTTTCGAACCAGCCGAGCGGACCGTTCCAGAAGATCGTCTGGGCCTGGGAGATGGACTCACCAAAGCGCGCAACGGTCTTGGGTCCGATATCAAAGCCCTGGTTGGTATCCGCCGGAACGATGCAGGGAATGTTGCGACGCTTGCACTCGCGCATGATGCCACGGGCCGCTTCGATGTCCTCGGGCTTGGGCTGCTTGGCCTGCGCCGGAACCGTGTCGCCCTGTGCCGCCCAGAAGGCGTGCGCCATGGCGCCACCGATCATGAGCCCGTCGACGCTCTTGAGGAGCGACTCGATGGTGGCGATCTTGTCGGTGACCTTGGAGCCGCCGAGGATCGCGTAGAAGGGGCGCTTGGGCTGCGAGAGGAGAGGGTCGAGGTACTTGAGTTCTTTTTCGATCAGAAGGCCCATGCCCTTGACCATGGCAATCGAAGGAATGCCGTAGGTCGAAGCGTGCTTGCGGTGGGCGGTGCCGAACGCATCGGTGATGTAGACCTGTGCGAGCTTGGCCAGCGACTGCGCAAACTGAGGGTCATTGGCTTCCTCGCCTGCGTGGAAGCGCAGGTTTTCGAGCATCATGACCTGTCCGCCCTTGAGGCTTGCGGCCATGAGTTCGATGCCTTCGCCGATGCAGTCATCGGCAAGCGTCACGTCTTCGCCGAGCAACTGCGCAAGGTGCGCTGCCACGGGCTCAAGCGAGAATTCGCGCTTCACTTTGCCGTCTGGACGACCCAGGTGCGAGGCGATGATGATCTTGGCGCCTTTTTCCTGTGCAAGCTTGATCGTCGGGAGCGCCTCGCGGATGCGATTGTCGTCCGCCACCGTGCGATGGCCCTGGGCATCCGGCTCCGTGAGCGGGACGTTGAGGTCAAGGCGCATGAAGACGGTTTTTCCGACAAGGTCGATGTCGCGGATGCTCTGGATGATCGTTGGGTTGAGCGAGCTCATTTAGATTCCTTTTGCAGCCATGTGGGCCGACAGGTCGAGCATGCGCTGGGAGAAACCGCTTTCGTTGTCGTACCAGCTGATGACCTTGACGAAATTGCCGTCGAGCACCGCAGTCGAATCCGCATCGATCGTCGAGCTGTTGAGGCAGCCGTTGTAGTCGATCGAAACGAGCGGGGCGGTCTCGAATCCCAGGATGCCCTTCATCGGGCCTTCGGATGCGGCCTTGAGCTTGGCATTGAGTTCTTCCTTGGATGTCTTGGTGCGGAGCTCAGCCGTGAGGTCGACCATCGAGACGTTCGGGGTCGGCACGCGGACGGCAAGTCCGTCAAGCTTGCCCTTGAGGTGCGGGAGCACAAGGCCCACGGCCTTGGCAGCGCCCGTGGTGGTCGGGATCATGGAGAGCGCAGCTGCGCGGGCGCGACGCGGATCCTTGTGGGGGAGGTCGAGCAGCTGCTGGTCGTTGGTGTAGCTGTGCACGGTCAGCATCGTTCCGCGGACAAGTCCGAAGGCTTCGTCGATGACCTTGACCATCGGAGCCAGGCAGTTGGTCGTGCAGGAGGCGTTGCTCACGATCACGTGCTTGGAGGGGTCGTAGGTGTTTTCGTTCACGCCCATGCAGAGCGTTGCGTCGGCGTCCTTGGAGGGTGCCGAAATGATCACACGCTTGGCGCCAGCCTTGAGGTGGAGCGCGGCCTTTTCGCGGTCCGTGAAGATACCCGTGCACTCATGGACGAGTTCTGCGCCGATCGCGCCCCAGTTGAGGTTCTCGGGGTTCTTTTCAGCCGTGAGGCGGATCTTGTGCTTTCCGACGACGAGGTGGCCGTTTTCGACCTTCACGTCTTCGTTCACCCGGCCGTGGACCGAGTCATACTTGAAGAGATGCGCGATCTGCTCCGGCGAGGTCAGGTCGTTGATGCCGACGATCTGGATGTTGTCGTGGTGGAGGGCAAGGCGAGCCACCTTGCGGCCAATGCGTCCAAAGCCGTTGATACCGATCTTGATGATTTTTGACATGGCCGCGGTTGTACCGCGGAACGGCCAAGGGCGCTATTTGGAAGCGTGCTTTTTGAGGCCAATTACCGACTTTTTGAATCGGGCACGAAGCTCCGTCCAAGGGTCCGACCACGGGAGGCCCGGCGTCATGAGGGCGTGCACGAGCGTGAGGAGGCCTTCGACGTCGTTTTCGTGCACAAACTCGGGCGCAGGACCCTCCGGGCCCCGGCAATCCGGGCCCTCTTGGAATCCCTGGTTGTGGTAGTTGCCCAGCGGCACCGATATCCCAATGGCCCTGAGGCCGTAGGCCGTGGCTGCCGTGGCCTCGCAGGAGCCTGCGTCCATGATGCGGCGCTGATGGCGCGACGTTTCAGGCGAGTTCGGAAGATGCTTTGCGGCAAGGTCGGCGAGCACCTTGAGGCCGGTCGGGTCAAAAACCCCGTTTCTGTCGCCGAGTCTCACGACCGGGCCCTTGCCGATCTCGGCTCCGGGAAGCGTGCGCGAAGTCTCGAGACTGACTGCAATGATCGGGCGCTTGGCCCCCTTGAGCCAGCCCAGCTCCAGGTGGGCGATGGCGCCAACAAAACCCACTTCTTCGGCTCGCGAAAAAAGGGCCAGCATCGGGGTTTTGGAGGCCTGGCCGCGTTTTTTAAAAATCCGTTCTGCTGCCCTGAGCATGGCGTAGCAGCCCACAAGGTCGTCGGCGGCCTTGGTGTAAAAACAGCCGTTCTCGTTCCAGAGGGGGGCCCTGAATCCAAACCCACCAAAGAGCTGGGCGGGTGTTTTAGAGTAGCGGTGGTGCAATACAGGATCCGAGAGCTCGACCACTGCGGTTCCAATCGCACGCCCGTGGTCTGCGATTTTGACGTCCTTGAGAGTGCCGTAGAACCAGGACCCATCCTCGTGCCTGAGCGCCTCCTCGGTATCGATCCAGACCTTGGCGCCCTCGCAGTGCTGGACGGGGGAGCCGCCATGCCACTGCACTTCGAGTTCGGTGGGGGAGTGCCACCTCACTCCGTGAAAGCCCGGATGATCCATGTGCGCGATGAAAAAGCGCACCGGCTCCTTCGATTTCTTGAGGACGAGTTTTCGATAGTCGGCCCTATTCTTGGCGCCTGCGATCAGGTTGCCATGTGGGTCCCTGAAATGCGGAATCTTGAGGCGTTTGAGCTCGCTTTCAAGAAGCGATCGCACTTGCGCCTCACGGTAGGGTGCCGTGGGAGTCGACAGGAGCCTTTTAAAAAATTCGGAAGCCACGAGCTACCCGAACCCGCGTCTTAGGACTTTGCGGGAGGGGTCGCGGTCGTCTCGGCAGGCTTGGCGTCGGCCTTCTGCTCAGTCTTTTCCTCTTCGTGGTCCGCGCACTTGGTGCACTTCATCTTGCGGCCGGACTTGGAAGTATGGGTCGTCTTCTTGGACTTGCCTTCGCACTCCTCGCAGCCCTTGCCGCCGCAGGCCAATGCGACGCCGAGATTGAAGAATGCGACGAGGGACAGGAGGGAGATGATGTTTTTCATGGGAGAGAGCCTAATCCGGAGCGGGTGCCCTGACAAATGGGAATTCGGGGCCCGAGGGATCGTGTTATGGAATTGGACATGTCCTCACCGCAGAGTGCCGTCCAGATCCTCGAAGAGATCGCCCACCTCATGCAGCTTGCCGGCGAGAACCCGTTCAAGACGCGCGCCTTTGAGAAGGCAGCTGAACTTTTGTCGAGCCATGACGAGGCAGACCTCAGGGCTCGGGCCCGTGCCGGGACGCTGACCGAGCTGTCGGGGATCGGCAAGGGGATCTCGGAGGTCCTGACAGAGTTTTTGGTGCACGGCCGCTCGACCGCTCGCGATGAGCTCAAGGCGGGACTTCCCGCGGGGCTCCTGGAGCTGACGACGATCCCGGGCCTCGGACCCAAGAAGGCGCTCCAACTCATCGAGGAGCTGGGGATCGAATCCGTCCGGGAACTCGAGTATGCGTGCAAGGAAAACCGCCTGCTCAAGCTCAAGGGTTTTGGAGTGAAGCTCCAGCAGAAGATCCTCGATTCGATTGCGTTCCTCCATTCCACCGAAGGTCAGGCGAGGCTCGACCAGCTGCTCGAGCCGGCAGAGAAGCTCGCCCGTGAATTGGCCAAGGCCACGGGCTTGCGCGTGGAGCTCACTGGCGCCCTGCGGCGGCGCTGCGAGGTGGTGGATGCCGTGGAGCTCCTGATCGAGGCGGGGGCAGAGGCCAAAAAAGTTGAAGCGGTCCTGGCCAAGCACCCGCTTCCAGTGAAGGTGACTAAAAGCTTCGCAGATCCAAAGCAGTGGGGCTACCAGTGGGCCAGGACCACGGCGGGCGAGGGGCACTGGAAAGCGCTTGGCTCACCCCAGGCACCGTCCGGTAAATCGGCACTGACCGAGGATTCCTTTTACGAAAGCTGCAAGATGCCTCTGATTGAGCCCGTCATGCGCGAGACGGGAGAGGAGCTCAAGCTCAAGTCCCTCGGCGATGTGGTCACGCAGCAAAAAATTCGGGGCGTATTCCACTGCCACACGACTCGATCGGATGGCGCGGCCACTCTTGAGGAAATGGTCGAGGCGGCGATCGGGCGCGGCTACCAGTATCTCGGGATTTCGGATCACAGCCAGACGGCGTTTTATGCCCAGGGACTCAAGGCCGATGCCCTCAAGGAGCAGGAAAAGGAGATCCGCACTCTCCAGGAAAAGATTTCCAAGAAGCATCCGTCATTCAGGATTTTTTGGGGAATCGAGAGCGACATCCTGCAGGATGGTTCGCTTGATTATCCGGACTCGGTGCTCAAGCGCTTTGACTTCGTGATCGCTTCGATCCACCAGCGCTTCAAGGCCGACAAGGAGATCATGACCGAACGGATCTTGAGTGCGATTCGCAACCCTTACACCCGATTTGTGGGGCACCTGACGGGCCGACTCCTCCTCGGTCGAAAGGCCTATGAGATCGATATCGAAAAAATCATCCGCGAAGCGGCCGCCCACGACGTGGCCATCGAGCTCAATGCGCATCCGCAGCGGCTCGATATCGACTGGCGCTGGGGCCCGGAGCTTCGCAAACGTGGCACGATGATTTCGATCAATCCCGATGCGCACGAAATCGCGGGGCTCGATGACACCCGCTACGGGGTTTGGATGGCGCAAAAGGCCCTCATGCCCGACTCACTGGTCCTCAATACGCGCGGCGCCGAGCAGGTTCAAAAGTGGCTGGCAAGAAAGTAAGCGCAGGTCTCATTGAAAAGCAGCGCCGCATGAGGGAGATCGTCAAGATCCTCAAGCGCGAGTATCCTGAGGCGCACTGCGCTCTCGTCCATCGCAACCCGTTTGAGCTCCTCATTGCCACCATGCTTTCGGCCCAGTGCACGGATGAGCGGGTCAATCTCGTCACGCCGCCATTGTTTGCGAAGTATCCCGACGCCCGCTCGATGGCGCGTGCACCTTTGGCGGAGCTCGAGACGCTCGTCAAATCCACGGGCTTTTACAAGAACAAGGCGCTGGCGCTCAAGACCACTTCGGAACTCCTGGTTGAACGGCACGGTGGAGAGGTTCCCGCCGACCAGGAAGCGCTGGTTTCGTTGCGGGGCGTGGGACGCAAGACGGCCAACGTGGTGCTGGGTAATTGCTTTGGAATCCCCGGCATCGTGGTCGACACGCATGTCGGAAGGCTGTGTCGCCGGATGGGGTTCACGCGCGAGACGGACCCAGTGAAGGTGGAGCACGCGATGATGGACATCGTCGAGCGTGAGGACTGGACCCTGTCCAACCATCTTTTGATCGACCATGGGCGTGCGATCTGTTCGGCTCGAAAGCCCCTGTGCGAAGATTGCCCTCTCTCCAGGCTCTGCCCCAAAGTCGGAGTGCCCAGGCGTTAGCCGGCCCTCAGGCTGCACGCAGGAGATGCGTGGGAACCTGGTTGAAGGGCTGCCTGAGTTCGAGCGGCAGCGCAGCCGAGATCACTGATGAGAAGGAGTCAGGCAGTCCTGCGTGGACCCCCTGCAGGAAGGAGTCGACCACTTCGGGCGTGCCCGCATCCGGAAACAGCGATGCTGCATGTTCAAGGAACTGGGGGTAGCCGATCGACGGGTCGCCAGGCCCCAGTTCGAGGAGCATCCCTGCAAAGAGTGACTGCTCTCCTTGTGGGAGGAGGCCTGAGAGGGTCGAGGCCAGGGGGTTCCCCAGGCGCTGGAAGAGCAGGTGCGAAAGCCTCAGGGCCAGGGCGCGCGAGCAGCCCGGGCAGCTGAGTGTTGCGGCGGCGAGATGCTCTTGCGTGGTCTGGAGCCAGTTCATGCAGCCCTCGATTTGGGGAAGGCTGCGGCAAGCAGGTCCTCGAGCGTATCGATGTACTCAATGTGGAGTGCGCCCAGGATTTCAGACGGGACCTCCTCGAGGTCGGCTGCGTTGCGCGTGGGGAGGAGGATCGTGCGGATTCCTGCCCGGTGTGCCGCAATGACCTTTTCCTTGATGCCTCCCACGGGAAGCACTGCGCCCCTGAGGGTGATCTCGCCCGTCATGGCAAGCCTTGGATCCACTCCCTCATTTTTGATGAGTGAAGTGAGTGCGGTGACGAGCGTCACCCCGGCCGAGGGACCGTCCTTGGGTATGCCGCCGGCTGGCACATGGATGTGCAGGTCGGTCTGCCCAAAGTCAAAGGGCTCAAGCCCCGTGTGTGAGCGCGCCAGTGAAAGCGCGATCTGTGCGGACTCCTTCATGATGTCGCCCAGCTGCCCGGTGAGCGTGAGCTGTCCCTTGCCGGGCATCCGGGTGGCTTCGATGAACAGGATGTCTCCGCCATGCGGTGTCCACGCAAGTCCGGTGACGACGCCCGGGTTTCGGGCCCGCATCGCGAGCTCGGGCTCGTACTTGCGGGGGCCGATGAAGGACTTGAGGTTCTCGGAAGTGACCCGGATCGGCAGTTCTTCGGGCGGTACTCCTGTCGCCAGCCGCTCGGCCGAGCTTCGCAGGAGCGCTGCGATCTTGCGCTGGAGCTCGCGCACTCCGGCTTCGCGCGTGTAGTGGCTGATGAGCGTGCTCCAGGCTTCAGGTTCGATGGCGACCTGGGAGGGGAGGATTCCGTTTTCGCCCAGCTGCTTGGGGAAGAGGTGGTCCCGCGCGATCATGAGTTTTTCTTCGTTGGTGTAGCTGCTCACTTCGATCACTTCCATGCGGTCGCGCAAGGGGGGTGGAATCGTGTCGAGGACGTTTGCCGTGGCGATGAAAAAGACCTGCGAAAGGTCAAAGGGGACATCGAGGTAATGATCGACGAAAGTGCGGTTTTGCTCGGGGTCGAGCACTTCGAGCATCGCGGAGGCGGGGTCTCCCTGGAAATCGGCCCGCATCTTGTCGATCTCATCGAGCATCATCACCGGGTTGCGTGATCCGGCGCGTTTGAGGCTCTGGATGATCCGTCCGGGCATTGCTCCGACGTAAGTGCGCCTGTGGCCCCGGATCTCGGCTTCGTCGCGCACTCCGCCAAGCGACGTGCGGATGAACTTGCGTCCCAGCGTGCGCGCGATTGACTGGCCAAGCGAGGTTTTGCCCACGCCCGGGGGGCCCACGAGGCAGAGGATGGGACCGGAGAGGTCGTTTTTGAGTTTGGCGACGGCCAGGAACTGGAGGATGCGCCTTTTGACGGCCTGCAGTCCTGAATGGTCCTCATCCAGGATCTTCCGTGCTGCGGCGAGATCCAGTCGATCGGGAGTGGAGATTTTCCAGGGAAGGGATGCGAGCCATTCGAGGTAGCTTCGAACCACGTGGTACTCGGCCGACGCCGAGGGGAGCTGCCGGAGGCGCCTGAGCTCCTCCTCGGCCTGCCTGGCTGCGTCTTCGGGCAGTCCTGCGCGGCGGATCTTTTCCTCCATGTCGTCGGAGACCTCCTCGCTTCCGTCCTCGCCAAGCTCGCTTCGGATCGTGCGCAGCTGCTCGCGGAGCAGGGCTTCGCGCTGGGCCTTGCCCAGTCGCTCGCTCATTTTTTCGCGGATCTCCTTTTGGACCTGGAGAGTGTCGCGTTCGCGTGCGAGGTGCTCGATGAGGCGGTTGATCCGTGCCCCGAGATTGACCATTTCCAGCAGGGCCTGTTTTTCCTCAAGCCCAAGTCCCAGGTAGGCCGACACCACGTGGGTCAGGTAGGCCGGGTCGTCCATTTTTTCGATCAGCTGGAGCAGGGCCTGCGTCGTTCCCGGCAGGAGCTCGACCATCTCGTGGGCCAGCTCGCGCAGCGTCTCGAACCGCTCCGTGATGCTTTGGCGCGGATCGGTTTCCTGGTCCGAGGCGGGCTCCCCGCGTGCGATCAGGGGTTTGCCTTCTTCGAGTCGGTAATCGAGCACCCGGTAGCGGGCCACGCCCGTCACGACCACTTGCCGACCACCCGCTTCGCTCAGGCTCGAGCTGTCGATCTTGCAGAGCGTTCCCATCAGGTAGAGGTCGCCCGGCTCCGGGTCGCCCGGTGTGACGGTTTTTTGCGAAACAATCAGGATCAGGGCGTCGCTGGCCCTGGCAGCGGCATCGAGTGCCAGCAGGCTCCTGGGGCGTCCCACGACGAGCGGCATCGAAATCCCCGGAAAAAGCACCGTGTTCCGTATGGGTAGGACCGGGACTTCCGAAGGAAAAGGGGATGGAAAGGGGGACTGCGGGCTGGGGGGGATCATCCTCCGGCAAGGAGCAAGCCCCGAGCCGGGCCGTGGCGCCCGGCTTCAAGCCGTGCTAGACCGCTTCCATATGCTACTCACCGCAGACCAGCTCAAGGCCCGTCTCGAAGCGCTTGCCCCGGGAACCCAGGCCGAGGTCACTGACCTCACCGGGACCCAGGATCACTGGCAGGCAACCATTGTCTCGCCTGTGTTCGAAGGAAAGATGATGATCGAACAGCACCGGCTGGTCATGAAGCTCATGCAGGCGGAGATTGACTCGGGCGTGGTCCACGCGCTGACGATCAAGACCTTCGCTCCATCCCAAGTTCGAAAATAAGAGGAGATCCACCATGTCGCACCCACTTCGTCCTGAAATCGAAAAGCTCGTCCAGTCGAACCCCGTGTTCATTTTCATGAAGGGCACGCCGGATTTTCCGATGTGCGGATTTTCGGCCCGCGCCGTCCAGGTCCTCAAGGCTGCAGGCGCCGCAAAGGTCCAGGGTTTTGACGTCCTCTCCGATGACCCGATGTGGGACGCACTCGAAGACTACTCCCAGTGGCCGACCGTTCCGCAGATCTTCATTGGCGGCAAGTTCGTGGGAGGCTGCGATATCGTGACCGAAATGCACGAGCGCGGCGAGCTCCAGCCCCTGGTGGCTGGCGCCTTGAAAAACTGAGGCCAAAGCCTCAGGCTTGGGACATGTCGCCCAAGCTTCCTGCTGATCCCCGTCTCCTTGAGTTCCTTCGCGGCGTCGTTGCACGCAAGGCCAGCGACCTGCATGCCGATGAGCTGGGTGGATTGTGGACCCGTATCCACGGTGAGCTGGTTCCCTGCCCTGACAAGACGGCCACGCGCCTGCTCGACGAGTGGATTCGTCCCAACCTCGATTCAGCTTCCGGGGATCTCGATTTTTCGTTTTCGATCGAGGGCTGTTCGCGCTTCCGCGTGCACCTCTACCGAATGGCGCGCAAATGGGGGGCCGTGCTCCGAGTGATCTCCGAGCGTCCGCCCACCCTTGAAGACCTGTCGCTTCCACCCATTCTTTCAAGGATCCCCAGGCTTTCGCGCGGACTGGTGCTGGTCACCGGTGCGACCGGCTCGGGGAAGAGCTCCACTCTTGCTGCGCTGATCCACGAGATCAACCGCACGCGCACGAGCCACATCGTGACCATCGAGGACCCCATCGAGTTCGTCCACTCGTCCGCCCAGAGCCGTGTGAGCCAGCGTGAAGTGGGAAGTGATACTCCCGGATTTGCCGATGCTCTTCGATCGGCGCTTCGTGAGGATCCGGATGTGATCCTTGTGGGGGAGATGCGGGATCCCGAGACGGTCTCGGTGGCGCTCAAGGCGGCCGAGACCGGGCACCTGGTCCTCTCGACCGTGCACACGCAGGATGCGGTGAGGACCCTGGCGAGGCTGATTGCGATCTTCCCGCCCGAGGAGCAGCGTCTCGTGCGACTCAGGCTTGCCGACAACCTGGCGGGCATCGTGAGCCAGCGACTGGTGACCAAAAAGGGAGGCGGTAGGATCGCCGCCATGGAGATCGTGATGGTCACCCAGACCGTGAGGGACTGCATCGAAAAGCCCGAGCGTTCGGATGAGATCCTCGAGCATGTCCAGACAAGCGGGGACGGGCAGAGCTTTGACCGGCACTTGGTGGAGCTCTATCTTTCAGGGCAGATCACGCTCGAGACGGCGCGCGCCTCGGCCACTCGTCCTGCCGACCTGGATCGCGAGCTTCGGTTCGGTAAAGTCTCTGCCGAAGACCGAAAGGAGCTCGACCAGCAAGTGGAGCTGAGTACGGGCAAAGTGGATGGCGAAAAAGAAAAGGGGCAGGACGCGAGTCCCACCCCTTCTCCGAGTGATTGGTCTTCTCTAAAAATTCAGCCGAATCTTCAGGGGAAGAACAAAAAAACCACCTGAGCCGCAGGCTTAGGCCATGCGGTAGGCTTTTTTCTTGAGTGCACGCTTGCTGCGGGCAAGGCCAACCTTGTGGTCGGCGTGGTCCGAGGGAACAAGTCCCTTTGCGTAGGCGGTAGCCTGATCGCGGCGGCGCTTCTGGTGCTTGGCACGGAGTCTCTTGGCCATGGTCTTGGGTCCTTTCTCTAAAAAATTCGAGCTGTTGGGTTAACACCGGGTTGAAGGCTTGCCAAGGGGAGTTTGGCGGCGCTTCAAAATGACGCAGAAAAACCTTAAAAACCGCTGATTTTGGAGTGAGGTTCGTTGCCGACGGTGCCGACAAGTAGGGCAGTGAGGTTCATTGCCATGGCTGGTTTTGCTGTACCCGCCGCCAAGAAATTGGCGCAACTTCCGTCTGATTTTAAAGTAATGTCGCGCCTCGTTGTGGGCCGGACAAGCTTTGGTTATCCTTGGGAGAATGGACCGACTCCAGCCATCGCCAAGCAGGCCCGGGCGCGCGTGATCAACCGCGTCGCAGTGGCCACTGCCCTGGTTCTGTTTGCCGCCTCGGCTGCGGCATCGAGCGCTTTTGCCGCACCCAATCTTCCGGAGCCCGAAAACGAGCAGGCTCTCGGGGTCGGGGCAGTGATGAATTCCCGCCTGAGCGGGCTCTCGAGCCTGGACCTCGCGGAGAGGAGTCGCCTCCACTCCGAGGCCAGGGCCTACATCCGATTTCGTCGAAATCGAAAGAGCGAGTCCGAACGACTCGCCTGGATGAATCGCTGCATCAACGGCACGGGCAGCATCTTTTGCCGGAAAAAGGATTGGGACCCCTCGGAGCAGGGAGCTTTCGGTCTCAAGCGGGGTCGCAACCGTACGCCTCAGGAAGAATACCGACAGGCCCAGAATGCCCTGCTTCAGGGTGATCTTTCGGGCTTTGAGGAGTTGTCGGATCCCGCAGTCTCCCGAGTATTCAATCGGGTCTCCAAGCGTGCCGAGTTCATGGCGCTCGAAAAGGCAGTGCTCGACGCGGATGCCTGCAAGGCGGAACGCGTGGCCGCGCTGATGGCTCAGAAGAGCGAGGAATACCTGCCTGATTCCGTGGCGCTCGAGTCCACGGTCAAGCTCTATGAGAAGGCTGCAGCCTGCGGCGACGGCAGCGACTGGAGCGAAAAGTCCCGCTACCGCGGAGCGCTCCTCTCGATCATGAAGGAGGACTGGAACCGGGCCATCCGCCTCCTTGAGCCCCTGACCCAGGCACAGGCCCGCAAGTCGGATTACTACTCGCGGGCGATCTACTGGAAAGCGCGTGCCGAGAAGTCGCGAGGCAACCAGCTTTCGTTCAAGCAGCTGGCAGCACGCCTCACCAAGGAATTTCCGATCCACTACCATTCGCTTTTGCTGGCTCCTCGGGTGCTTTTCAATGCTGCGCAGAACCTGCACCTTCCGGAGCCGACCCTTGCGCTGGGGAGCCTCAAGCTGGGTGCATCGTGGAACGACCGCATCCGTGCGATCGAGGTCCTGCAGGAACTGGGTGCAACCGACGTCACGCGGGACTTCTTCGTCGAACTTGAAGACATGATGGAAGGTGTCGAGGCCGAGTCGCGCCTGTACCTGGGCGTCCTCATGCACCGGAACATGAATTCGATCGGCACATTCCGAGTGCTGAGTTCGCTCTTCCGTGAGCATCCTTCGATGCTCTCCCGCCAGACGCTGGCCTTGTTCTTTCCGCTCTCCAAACCGCTCCAGCAGTCACTTTCGGTCGCGCATGGAGGAGGGCTCGATCCTTACCTGATCGCGGCGCTCATCCGGCAGGAAAGCGGTTTCGTGACCCATGCCCGTTCCCCGGCGGGCGCGCTCGGGCTCATGCAGCTCATGCCCGCCACTGCCCGTGCGATGGAACCCGTGAGCAAGCGGGAACTCCTCGATGGGAAGACCAATGTGCGCCTGGGCGTGAAGTTCTTCCGCCGCCTCCTGGATCGTTTTGACGGCAAGGTGGACCATGCACTTGCGGCCTACAACGCGGGGCCGCTTCGCGTGGATGAGTGGCAGCGGCGTTATCCCGTCACTGATCCGGTGCTGTTCGTGGACCTGATTCCCTTCAAGGAAACCCGTGAGTACGTGTCGCTCATCAGCCGCAATTACTACTGGTACCTCCAGATCTACGCTCGCCACCTTTTTGACGAGCGCGTGGACTCGGCCACTTCACGGGTGGCCGTGGGGACCGGGGCAGCCCGCAGGCTTGCCTCCGTGGATTCCCAACCGGTTCGCACCGGAAACAAAATCCCATTGGAATTTTCGCTGTTTCACTCACACTAATCTCCTAAAACCAAAGGTTTAAAGGAGATTGCCTTCCGATGAGTGCTTCCGCTTCGCGTTCCGACGTTCGCCCGGGTCCAACCGTCCTTCACCGCCTCAAGGAGTGGGCTGACAGCAAGCCGACCTCCCCGGCGCAGGGCTACAAGGTGGGCGATCACTGGCGCGTACTGACGGCGCGTGAGTATTGTGACCGCGTCTACCACCTCGCACTTTTCCTGCTCTCCAAGGGATTCACTTCGCAGGATGTGGGAGCGATCTTTGCCTACAACTCTCCCGAGTGGGTCCACGCGGATCTCGCGATGATGCTCATGGGCGGCCGCTCTGCGGGCCTGTATCCCAACAGCACTCCCAAGGACATCCTCTATATCCTGGATCACACCGAAGCGACGCTCCTCTCGATCCAGAACCGCGAGTACTTTGAAAAGATGGTCGCCAAGGGCGAGATCTCCGTGCCCGAGCGGGTAAGGATGATCCTCGTATTCGACGGCGACTGCTCGATCTCGCCCAAGGCCGTGGCCTATGAGACGGCGATCGCGGAAGGACGCAAGATCGCCGAGAGCGGCACGGGTCCGAGCCTCTCGGACCTGCTCTCAAGGATTGATCCCAAGGCAGCCGCCTTCATGATCTACACCTCCGGCACGACCGGAAACCCGAAGGGTGCGCTGCTTTCGCACGACAACCTGGCCTACACGGCCGATCGCGTGCGTGATGCGTGGGGACTTCCGCCGGGTGGCAGGCTCTTTTCGTTCCTCCCGCTCTGCCACATCGCAGAAAAGCTCCAAAACATCGGTGCCGGGATCACGATGAACTACCAGGTGAGCTTTGCGACGAAGTTCGAGAAGGTTTCGTCCGAGATCGGTGAAGTGGAGCCGACGTTGCTTCTCTCAGTGCCGCGTCTCTGGGAAAAGATGGTCGAAGGCGTGATGGACAAGCTCGGCAAGGCTCCTCCGCCCCGCCGCAAGCTCGCCGAGTGGGCGCTCGCAACGGGTGCGCGCTGTGCGGAGATCCAGCTCTCCGGCAAGCCGCTTCCCATCGCCGATCTCGTGCAGCTCAAGCTGGCCGACAAGCTCGTGCTGGCCAAGGTTCGCAAGGCGCTGGGTCTCGGGAAGGCCCTGACACTGGCATCGGGTGCTGCCGCACTGCCGGCGCATGTGTCGAGGTGGTTCCGCTCGATCGGCCTCGAGATCCTCGAGGCCTTTGGGCAGACGGAGACCTCCGGGATCATCTGCATGACGGAGCCTGGTGTTGAGAGCGCGGGCACCGTCGGAAAGCCCGTGCCGGGGATGGAGTTCAAGCTCCTGGATGATGGCGAGGTGATGACCCGCGGTCGGCATGTCTTCATCGGCTATTACAAGGATGAGGCTTCGACCCGTGCCACGGTCGAGCCCGATGGCTGGCTCCATACCGGAGATCTGGCCGAGATCACGCCTCGTGGATTGGTGCGGATCCGCGGCCGCAAGAAGGAGATCATGAAGACTTCGGGTGGAAAGATGATCGCCCCGGTCCCGATCGAGGAGAAGATCAAGGTCCATCCGATGGTGAGCCAGGTCTGTCTCGTGGGGGACAATCGCAAGTACATCTCCGCGCTTGTGACGCTTGCGGAAGCCACCTATGCCGAGCTCAAGGGCAAGCCTTCGGGTGTCAATGGCAAGGTCGTCACCGACGAGTCGATCGTCAAGACCGTCAGGGGACAGGTGGATCTCGTGAACAAGGAGCTCGCCAACTACGAGCAGATCAAGCAGGTCACCGTGCTTGCACAGGAGTTTTCGATTGAGTCCGGCGAAATGACACCGACGCTCAAGATGAAGCGCAACGTGATCGAGTCGCGCTACAAGGACCTCATCGACGGGATGTACTGATCCGTGGTCCAGAAGACCGTGATGGCAACCCTGGTCTACCTCTGGAGGCGATCCGGAGAGGGTGGCCGGGAGTTCCTGATGATCCATCGGGGCGGTCGGGCGGATGATTTTCACTCAGGCAAGTGGAATGGGCTCGGCGGCAAGCTTGAGGGCTTGGAGTCCCCCTGGGAGGGAGCGGCGCGCGAAGTGCTGGAGGAATCCGGGATCAAGGTGGATGCCTCATGTCTCACCTGGGCGGGCATGCTTCATTTCCCGAACTTCAAGCCGCAAAAGGCCGAAGACTGGTGGTGCGCCGTGATGACCGGTGAGCTCACGGCCGAACAGGGGCGGAGCATCGCGGACGGTGTGCGAGTCTCGGATGAAGGCACGCTGCACTGGGTTTCCGAACAGGAGATCTTGAAGCTGAATCTCTGGGAAGGAGACAGGATATTCCTGCCTCGGGTCCTTGCCGGAGAGCCCGTCATGGGCACTCTTCGATACGAAGAAGGCAAGGTGGCCTCTTCGCGGCTCAGTTGAACCGCGGCGTGATGGCGGGCAGGCACCACTTTTTCCTGCGCGATTGGTAAACCGCCAGCGGGAGCTGGACGAAGCGGACTCCCCGCGAAGGCCGGATCCAGCGAACGACTTCGTGGAGCGAGGCGGAATCCATGGCCGTACATCCTGCCGTGGTGCCGGTCGATTTTTCGCGGAGGTGCATGAAGATGCAGGAGCCCATGCCCGGGCGCACCGGATCCTGGTTGTGGCGGATCTCGATGCCCAGATCATAGAGGGTGTCGTCCCTGAGCATTTTTTCGTGCGAGGCAGGCGAGTCGCCTGGCACCCAGCCATCCCAAAGGATGGTGTTGTAGCGCGGGTGCGACGGCGCATCCACGCAGATGCTCTGGGGGTTGGATACATGGTAGGCGATACGGTCCTCGCCGGGAACCGCCTCACGGATCGGATCCGCTGCCTTTCCGAATGCATCTCCGAGCTGGAAAATTCCTGCCGGGGACTTCAGATCTCCTTCGCGCTTGGGAGCGGGAAGATGCCCGCTTCCAAAAGTCCATGCCATGCCCGAGCTGCCGATACCGATTGCAACTCCGTGAGAGGAGCCCACTTGCCGCCAGTTGGATCCTGAATCCCGTTCAAATCGAAGGAGAACGCCCTGGTTGGCGCTCCAGGCAGGAGTCACCGACACCAGGAGTTGCCCCAACTCCGGAAGCTGGCAAAGCCCCTCTGCTCTTGCGCTCGTGGCGAGCAAGAGGAGGGAGAGTGCGGATTTGAAAATTGGGCGGCGCTGCATCGTGATCCTGATCATAACCCGCCGGGTTGGCGCCCTGTCCAGAGCCTTGAAGTTGCCCCCTCGCAGGGGCATGCTGGACCGGGATGTGGTCGAATAAAATGCTCCTTGGACTCCTGATCATGGCTCTGGTGCTGGGTGCTGGCGGATATCTCCGGCGTACCCTGGGATTGCGCGCCCCGGCTGGAGGCGCCGAGCCAAGAAAGCTCGTCATTCTGACGCACTTTGATCCCTTTGGTGGAGCATCGGCCAACGCCTCCAAGGCCGCCGCCCATGCCGCTGCAGGCCTGCTCAAGTCAGAGTTTGAAGTCCGTGTCCTGGAGCTTCCTACGATCTACGATGTGGCCACCGAGAAGGCTCTCGAGGCAGTGGGTCGAATCGAAAAGGAGGCCGGGCGCGCGACTGCCGCCGTGCTCTCGGTGGGGGAGGGGGGCTGTGACCTGAGGCTCGAGACGCAGGCCCACAATCGGGATTCCACCCCCGGTCTTGCCGACAATGGGGGTACCATCCGCGATCGCCGCAAGATCGAGGGCGATGGACCTGCGCAGGTCGCGATGCCTTTCCCGGTCAAAGACACCCTGGCTTCACTTGAACTGAGCGATCAGGAGGCCCTGCTGACGCGCCTGTCGGACGATCCCGGGGCTTTTGTCTGCAACAATACGGCTTATCGGATGGCTCGGTATTTTTCGAATCCCGAGGTGGAGGCCCTCTACACCTTCGTCCACGTGCCCAATCACCGGTGCGAGCAGCCTGATCTCAATACGGATCTCTCGGCATCCGTCATCGCCAAGCTGGTTCGAGGAGCGCTCAAATAGGAGCGTGCTTGAGGAATGAGAGCTGCTTGTTGTTCTCTTCGGCGTAACGAAGGCCCCAGTCGCTCTTGAAGAGCAGTACGGGGAATCCATCACGGTCCTCGAGGCAGCGTGAGTCCTCGCGCCGTTCAAAGTAATCCGGATCGAGGTTCGGTCCCGTCACCCAGCGTGCGTGGATGTAGGGCAGCTTTTCGATCTTCACATCGACGCCGTACTCGGCCTTGAGCCTGGCTTGCAGGACTTCGAACTGGAGAGCGCCGACAGCTCCGAGGATCGGGTCCTTGTCGAGCATCCCGCGTTGGCGGTAAATCTGCACGACGCCTTCTTCGGCCAGCTGCTCCAAGCCCTTCTTGAGCTGCTTGCGCTTCATTGGATCCAAGATCAGCACACCGGCAAAGTGTTCGGGGCTGAAGCGGGGGATCCCGTCAAATTGAAACCCGCCCTTTTCGCAGAGGGTATCGCCGATGCGGAGATCGCCCGTCGTGTCGAGCAGTCCCACGATGTCGCCCGGCCAGGCTTCGTCGACGATCACGCGCTCCTGACCAAAGAAGTTGAGGGGCTTTGAGAGCCGCACGGGCTTTCCGAGCCTTGCGTGCTTGACGTCCATTCCACGCTCAAAACGTCCCGAGCAAATGCGCATGAAGGCAACGCGGTCGCGGTGCTGCGGGTCCATGTTTGCCTGGATCTTGAAGATGAAGCCCGAGAATCCGCGTGTGACCGGATCTATGATTTCTTCTCCCGCCTTGCGTGCAGCCGGGGGAGGGGCGAGTTCCAGAAAACGCTCCAGGAAGCGCTCGACTCCAAAGTTGTTCATCGCCGATCCAAAGAACACGGGCGAAAGCTGGCCCTTGAGGACGCGTTCCAGGTCAAAGGCATCGCCGGCGACCTCGACGAGCTCAAGTTCGGCCTGCAGCGTATCGCGAAGGTAAGCTGCTTCCTCGAGGTCATGGCGCGGGCCCGAGATCATCTCAAGGAGCTGCGGGTCTTCGAGTCCTGCAATCTTCTTGGGAGCAAGCCTGCCTTTGACGTTGGCTTCGCCTTCGGTCTGGTAGGCCAGGAGCTCACCGCTGGAGCGATCGTACACGCCCCTGAAGCGGTCACCCGATCCAATCGGCCACACCATGGGGCAGGAGCGGATGCCGAGCACTTTCTCGAGCTCGTCGAGCAAATCCAGCGGATCGCGTGACGGACGGTCCATCTTGTTGATGAACGTAAAAATGGGTATCCCGCGCATGCGGCAGACTTCGAAAAGTTTGCGGGTCTGCGGCTCGACACCCTTGGCGGCGTCAATCAGCATGACGGCAGCATCGGCAGCCGTCAGCGTGCGATAGGTGTCCTCACTGAAGTCCTTGTGGCCGGGCGTATCGAGCAGGTTGACTTGGTGGCCCTTGTACTCAAACTGAAGGACCGAGGAGCTGATCGAGATGCCGCGCTGGCGCTCGATTTCCATCCAGTCCGAAGTGGTGTTTCGCTGGTTGGCCTTGGCTTTGACCGCACCGGCCAGGTGGATCGCGCCTCCGTAAAGGAGCAGCTTTTCGGTGAGGGTCGTCTTACCAGCGTCCGGGTGCGAGATGATCGCAAACGTGCGGCGGCGCGCGACTTCGGTCTGGAGATCGGCCATGGGAGGGGGCTTACCACAACCGTGGCTTGTGGGGTACTACCCTCCCCAGGGATCGTCACGGCCGGGCAAACCTCCAAACAGCGAGTCTTTCCTCGCTCGAATAGCTACTGGACTCGGGGGCCTCACTTTCCCCCACCAGCACGAGTCGGCCTTCTGAGTCGAGCAGGACAAAGTCCGCCTCATCCTCACCGTTTCCACCGGCTGCGTTGTGGTGGACTGAGTAGCCCGGTGTAACTGAGGCATTGTAAGAAAGATCGGGCCTGCCGTCCGGGTGAAGCATCCAGAGAACCACCTTTTCGATGTCGCCATCCTCGTTTTCACCCTGCTCAAACTCGCCCGTGACGGCGATCCTGCCGTTGGGCAGGAGCTTCATGGCGTTGACTCGAACCCCATCCGTAGCTCCGTTCGGCACGTGCTTGAAGCAGCCCCCGATTCCGAAGCTCAGGTCCCGAGTGCCGTCCGGGTTGAACCTGCAGACCGCTGCCTGGTCCAGTTGCTCCCCGGATCCCGACGATTTGCCGCCAACCAGGTATTTTCCGGTCGGGAGCAGCTCCAATGCGTTGACCTCTTCCAGTCCCAGAATAGGCAGGGGCGTGAGGCTACCTGACTCACCGTCCACTCTTGCTTGGAAGGGATACTGCCGGAAGTCGCATCCGCCGCTCCATTCGTTCCCCGATGCAACCTCAGGCGGGCAGAGCATCCAGCTGCGCGAGCCCAGCAACAGGAGTTCACCCGAGCCGCCAGCCACGATCGAGTCGAGATATACGGACGGCGAACGAGCCTCCAGACCTTCCGGCACCTCTGGTGCCGGGACTGGGTGGACTTTCTTTCCGCCGTCCCCGAAGGCCGAGACCAGTTGGCCTTGGGCGTCGTAACGGTGGAGCTCCAGTGCCTGCATTCCGGAGCTTGCTACCACGATACCCCCTTCGTAAGCGGCAATCCTCGCATTGGATGCCATCGAGGAGTTACTGAAAGAGGGCACCAGCTTTCCGGCCGCACCGAAGCCTGCAGAAGGCTGTCCGGTTGACGTCAGTTTACGAATCGAGAACTCGGCGGGCCCACTCACGCCGTCCGTCGTCCCTGCCATCCACAGGCTTCCCGAGGAGTCCCTCACAAACGAGCCCTTTCCGATCCACTGGGGGGCGCCGGCGAGGTTGGTTCTCGAGAGCACTGCACCACTTGAATCAAGGGTGAGGAGCGCATGTCCTCGCTCCCATTGGCTCTCCCATGCCGCGTAGGCGGCATAATAAGATTCCATCTGGGCCTGGGTGGCCGAGCCCCAATCCGGCTGCGCGGGGGGTGCTGTCGGAGTGGGGGCAGGGCTAGGGCCTGAGCTTGGGAGTTGCTCATAGCTGACCACCATCCTGAGTCCGCCGTTGGCGGTGGGCTCGACCCAGACGGGATCGCCGAAGCGGGCTGCACTTCCGCCCGAGCCGCCCACGATACGACGACCCGAGGATCCAAAGCTCGAATCCGGCGAGAATCCGCTTCCCAGCGTCGGCGTGGAGGCGGGCTCCTCGAGGCCCTTGCGGAACAGATTGAATCCGCCAGCCAGCTGCCGATTGAGCATCAGGACCGAATCGTCATCCTGCTGGTAGAACATCGGGCTTTCGACCTTGTAGAGGTCATGCTCACCGAGTCCGCCGATCCGCATCTTGCCGCCATCCTGCTGCCCTTCGAAGAAGAACATCATGAGAGTGAAGGCTTGGAGTGCGTCCAGCTCGCTTGAGCCGGTGAGGGCGTGCTCGCCGTCAAACCAGCCTCCAAACGCCGTGGTCAGCCATGCCTTCGTGGAACCGCCATCCTTGAACAGATAGCCATTGCGGTTCATCAAGAGTTCCGCGTGGCCCTCCATGGACTCGAGCTCGCCGGAGTGTTGCTGCTCGAACTTCCAAGGCTCATCAAAAGTCACGTCACCTTCGGATGCAGCCAGGTCATCGGCATCACAGTCGAGCTCTCCATTGCCGTTCCCGTCGACAAAGAAGGGTTCTGAACTGCAGCGATGGGCCGGATTCAAATAGGGCCCCATGATGGGCTCCACCCGGGATGCCCCGGGGACTTTGGAGTCCACGTCGCCGGCAGGAACAACCTTGTCGAAATCCAGTGTTCCGTCCTGGTCCAGTGCGACGAAGCTGGTTACAGCCCAGCGTCCCGGCTGGGTTTCCGACCATTGCGGCATGAGGTAGTACGAAGAGGCCCCGATGCTCGTGCCTGGTTCGTCGAGCACTTGGTTGATGGTGTAGGAGGTGCCGGAAACCTGAGACAGCGTCACCCTCACAAACTCGAGCCGGTCCCAGTCACCCGATCCGGAGGTGAGGGCTGGAAAGGAGAAAGCCTCGCCGTTGGCGGACTCGAACTCAATCGGGCGATTCTTGTAGTTGCGGCGCATTCCGACCGCGCTCTCACCGGACAGCAGGATTGCAGGGCCTCCCAGGTAACGGACTTCAAGCGAACACTCCCCGTCGTGGCACTGCCAGTCCGCATGGACATTGTAGACCTTGCCCGGAGAGCAAGCTGGCAGGCTTTGATCGTCCCGGCGCTGGAGGCTCGAGCAGGAACTGTCCTGGTCGGGGATACGGTAAAAGAATCGCCTGCGGCTTAGCTCATCGGACAAGAGGCGGCCGCTCTCGGCATGGATCAGCTGGAATACCCCGGAGAATCCGTCCCTTTGGAAGATCGGAAGTACGAGGTAGTCGCCCTGCGAACCGAGCGCGATCTCGCTGATGGGCTTGATTCCTTCGCTCGAGTCCAGGCTGCCACGGACGACCGTGGCGCGGACGGCGGGATACTCGGCGCCACTTTCACCTACGCAAGGAGTGGATGGATCATTGTCCCAGCAACCGCTGCCCTGCTCGGGGTCCACCTTGGGCATCTCACGATAGAGGACATGGAATTCCTTGGGTCCGGTGGGATTCCGGGGAATGTGGATGCGCTCTCCCAGGAATTCATCCAGCTCCTGGATCGTGGGAATCCTGCCGCCGAATTTCCTCTCGAACACTCCCAGTGCTGCGGGACGGCCGCGCCCGATGGATTCCGCAAGTTCCGAACGGGCCTGGGCGCTCTCCCAGCCAGCACTCGCAAATCCCCCGAACAGTTCCTGCATGAAGTTGTGCTTCGGGCAAGGGCTCGAGTTGCAAACAGCAACCCAGTCAAAAGTCTCGGAGAGGTAGAACAGTTCCTCCTGGAATCCTTCATTCTCTCCCTCGAACGAGCCTGGACGGACCTGGAAGAGCCTCGCATTGATCCCCGCGGATGGCACTCCGGAGTGCGGTGGCACGTGCCCGAATACAATCCGGTCGAGGTCGCCCAGACGGTAGGCGTGCTTCTGGAACAGTCCTTGTGCAATCACCGAGAGAAGTCCCTTGGTGCCTGCGGAATCGGTTTGTTCGATCAGTACGAGACCATTGTCAGAGCTGCCCTCATCGCCTTCCATGCTCCTGTTGCGATCCACCTGCGCAATCGCGCTTGCGACGTGGCAAAACCCGCCCAATTGATCAACATGAGTGAAGCGGGGTCTCGATTTGAAGCGCTCGCGAAAGGATGCGGCAGTACAGTTCGAGGTATCTCCAAACGCCCCCCCAGATGCCCTGACGGCGATTTGCATCTTGAAGGCATCTACCAGCAGCGCCGAGAGCGCCGCAGTGCACTTGTCTTGGGAGGAGTCCTCAAGGGCGGCATCGCAGTCCTTGAGGGCCGAACCGGAGGATGCGGCAGCCGCCGCCGAGGCAATCGCGGGTGGCAGCGAGTTGCTGTCCAGTCCGTGGCCGGATAGATCGAGGTCATCGATGGAGTCATCGGTGACGGAGGCGACATCGGCAGCAAGCAGGGACGCCGACGCCTCCGAGGGTTCCTCCATGTCTCCGTTCTCGATGGACTCCTCCACGCTTGCCGAAATTTGGGAGATGACCGAATCGAGGCTGCGGCTGATGGCAGCGAGGATCACGGCTCGCACCTCATCAGAAACGGTTCCCGCCAGGGCTGAGTTTACGGTCTCGAGGACCGTCTGGATGATCAGGGCAGCTGCCACGGTCGACCGTGGGCTGACCTCGAGCGTCTCATCGGCCTTTGCCTCCGGTGGTACGATGTCGGCGCCGGCCACCGACATGAACGTCTGGAGTGTTCCTGGATTCTGGGGGTCGGGACACTCCGCCTTTAAGCGGTATTTTTCGCCATTTTCCACCCCGTCTTCGATGGTGAACCTGCCGTTGGAGTCGGTGGTGGCCTCTCCGACCTTCTCATTTTCGATGAGTGAGTATGCCCCTACCGTGCAGCCTGACTTTCCGCCTGAGCTCGCTGATTGTGAGGGCACTGCACCCTTGCGAGTCTTGGAAGCGCGAGCCGTTTTGCTGCTACCACCAGACCCCCCTGAGCTTCCCTTGACGGCGCCCGTGAGGTTGGGGCGTGCGGTGGCCTTCTGGATCGCCTGCTGGAGTTTTGCGCAGCCCTCGAGGGCGAAGGATCCAAGCGCGATCGCGCACACGGCCAAGCGTACTGAACGGTTCATCGGGCAAACTCTCCTGCAGACGTACAACGATGGAACGACCTCTCAAGGTTATGCCCGGCCTATGCGTGCTGTTAAGTGAGTCGATTGAGACACAGTTTTTGTGACTGTGAGGTCGATGCATACTTGTAAAGTGACAACTGCGGGGGGAAGCCCATGGGCAAGTGCAAGGTGGATAGCGAAGCTGTCGGCAGTCGCCGTCATCGTCGGGCTTGAGGCAAGTGCCTTTGCCTCCTGTCCTCCCGGCGTTCCCTGCCTGCCCGAGGACCTTGCCGGCAGCTACGACACTTCGGACGAGACACGCGCAGCGCTCTTCATGCTCGGGCTCCAACGCAAGGGAGTGGTCGGCGGGGCTTCCGGAATCTGCGTGGATTACGTCCCCGCATCAAAAGAGGGAAGTGAGCCCGAATTCAAGATCGGCTTTTCGTCCGATGCCTTCGTTACCGGCAAGTCCGACATCAACAGCACGAAGCTTGACCTCAGCAAGATCCGCGATGTGGTGAAGGGACTCTACGAAGCCCAGGGGAGCAAGGCACTGGCCTTGAGGGTCGATGGGTTCGCCGATGGCCAGCATTACGATGGCAAGAAAGTGGAGGACTCGATCAAGGCCAACGAGGCTCTTTCGCTCCGGCGTGCGACGCTGATCCGCGACCAGCTGATGGCATCGAGCTCCAACTGGATCGTGCCCATGACCGCCTCGGATGTCGCAGGCTACGCAAGCCCGCTCCAGGAGCGGGACTTCCTTCCTCCGCGCGAGGTAAAATGCGACACCCGCCGCAAGGTCGTGATTTCGGCCAAGCTGGGTGCACCGGAGATCCATACGCAGTCCAAGGGTGCGAGCTACTTTCCTCAGCTCCAGATGCAGTCCTCCCAGCAGCGCAAGAAGATCGTCGAAGCATTTGATGAATCGGTTGCGGCAGCTTCCGAAGCGATCAAGAAGAGGCGGGATGAGGCGAAGAAGCGCGACCGCAAGAATCTGCCCGAGGCCGACGACCCCAAGGCAGTGATGGACGAGATGATCGCGCAGGGTGCAGTCGTGCCCCAGTGCCGCGACCATGAGCTCCTCAGGGAGCTCACGCTTGCCGCCATTCGCACTTCGATGGATCTCGGCGACAGCTCGGCCAGCGAGAGCAAGGACTGGACTGAGTCCTTGAAAGAGTGGTCCGCCTACGATCGGTTCATCGACGAAAAGAAAACCGGCAGTGGAAAGCCCACGGACCGCTTCTGGTGTTTTGTGGCGCCCTTTGCCAAACCCCACGATCCGGATTTGAGCGCCAGGGAGATCAAGCGGGATCCCGGGGAGCTATTTTTCAAGGCGGGTGCACGTTCGGGTGCGGAACTCATCCCCAAGCTCAAGGCCGAAAAGCTTCCGGCAGATGCCACGCTGGGGATCGGGTTTGATCCCTCGAAGCTCCAGATGCAGGATGTGACGGGCGCCGATCGCAAAAAGAGCAAGAAAAGGGGCTTTGTCTGCGGCCAGTGTGGCCACGGCGTCTCATTTGAGCCCACCCTCGGCGCGGATGGCAAGATCACTTCCTATGCGGCGGTCGTCAATGACCGGATGCTCAAACACCCCGCCCATATGGGCGCCAAGGACCGGGATGCGATGTACGACGCGCTCCAGACCGTCTCGGACGCCAATCCGTTTACGGTGGCAGCCCTCTCGCGGCCCCGCACCTACATCATCCCCAACTGTGAGGCCTGCAACTGTGACTTGAGGAGCCGGCTTGGAGGCAAGGATGTCCAGGTCGTGGATCCGCTCTCCCATCGCAATGACGCATTCGAGGAGGAGCAGGTTTCAAAGGAGACCCTGGCCAAGGCCTGCGTTTTTTCGCCCCCAGTGATCCATTCCTGCATTGTCTCTCCGCAGGCGGGTGGTGAGGCCAAGGAGAGCGTCGCAAGCTCCAGCTTCAGTTTTTACAACCCGGTCACCGCAATGACCGAAGAGGTGGGTGACCTCCAGCAGGCCGCGGAGTCCATCGTCGAATCGGGCAACTCGTGCTCGGCGCGGACCGGCAACGAGAAACCCTTCACCTTCCAGGAGCGCATCAACGACGCCTCCTGCTCGGGCAAGCCTTCCAACCGGCTCCCCAGCTCGGATCCTGAAAAAGAGCGGGATGATTGCGCGGCTGAGATTGCGGCCGCCAAGTCAGCCTACAAGATCAAGTGACCCCAAACCGCCGAGCAATCTCAAGCGCGATCTCCTCGCGGGGCTTGAGCCGGATGGGCATCGGTGCCAGCGTCCGGTCGACTTGGGCCTTTGAAGTGGCTCCCCAGCCCTGGTAGCGCGGATCAAAGACTACGACTGCGCCCGTATCACTGGGTGAACGAATGAGGCGGCCCACGCGCTGCTTGAGCCAGATCATACGGAGCGGGAAGTCGTAGTCAAAAAGCGCAAACTTGGTCTTGGCCTTGCGAGCTTCGGCAAGGGGCGACCGGGTCATGGCCTCGTTGATCTTTTCGAGGATCACGCAAGTGAGCTTGGGGCCCGGGATGTCGAGTCCTTCGCCGTAGCGTTCACCACCCACCAGCACTGCGCGATCCGAGGCGAGGAATCCGTCCACTGCCTTGCGATCCGAAACGGAATCAAAAACTTCGATTCGGGGTTTTAGGAGGCGCTCGCGAAGTCTCTCGGCAGCAATCTTGAGCCTGCGATTGGAGGACATTAAAAGCAGCGTGCGTCCGCCGAGTTCCATGGCGATCGTTTCAGTGAGTGCAACGAGCGCGTCGAGGTGCCCCGGCGATCCGGGAGGCGAGACGTCCGTCGGGAAATAAACGATGGCCTGTTTTTCGAGCGGGTAGGGCGAGGGGAGCTGAAGGAGGGGCTCCTCGAGCTTGAGCCCGACACGGTCGGTAACAAACTGGGTGGACGTCCCGGCCGTAAGCGTCGCTGAGGTTACGACGACGGAACGCTTGGTCGCAAAGAAGGGTTCGCCGAGGCCAGCCACTTCGATGGGTTCAACTTGGATGCGCCACGAGGTCTCGCGTGGGTTCCAGTAAAACGTCTTTAAAAAGTTGGCGTCATCCGAAAGAGACGCTTCGAGCGTAGCGGCGATTTCGCCAAACCGAAGCTCGTGGGTCTTGAGGAGATCGAGCTCGATCGAGGCGCGACCGCCGGGCTTGGCTCCTTCGCAGCGCGAAAGCGTCTGTTGCAGGAACACATGCAGATCGCGCACTGCGGCCCTGAGTTCGGTCAAAAGCGGCATGGGCCTGGCCTGGGCGCCCTTCATCACGAGCGACTGTTCGTAACCCTCGCCGCCGTCGGCATTTTGCGGCACCCACAGGGCGCCTGCCGCACGGATGTGGCTTGAGCGGGAGCGGATCTCGTCGGTCCGCTCCAAAAAGTCATCCGCCTTGAGGTCATCGAGCAGGCGCGCGATGGCCTGGGCATCACCGAGCTTGCGGGCGCCCTGCTTGCGCGCAAGCCGGTCGCAGGCCTCATCGAGGTCCCACTCCGAAAGTCGCAGGGTGAGGGACTTGGTGAGCTGGTCCTCGAGGTGGTGGCCTTCGTCCAGTACGAGATCGCGAATCTGCGGCAAGTGCTGCGGCCACACAAAAGTGAGAGCATGGTTGGCGATGATGACTTCGCTCTCATGGGCGATGCGGGCCGAATCAAAGAAGTGGCATCGCTTGTAAAAGGGACAGGGCGGACCGAGGGTCGTTGTGTGCTGCGAGCGCACGCGTTCGACCGCTTCGCCAAGAGCTGGAAAAAGCGTGCGCAGATACAGCGAGATGCGCTCCAGCTCCACCACGGGACTCGTGTGCGAGAGGGCTGCGAGGTAGGCTGCAGCCCATTTTTCTTCGAGCGTGTGGGTGAATCCCACGGAATCGAGCACTTCGTGGAGCTTTCGAAGACATAGGTAGTTGTCCTGCCCCTTGACGCTGGTGGCGCGGATGGGAGTCGCGAGGATCTTTTCGAGCTTGGGGATGTCTTTTTCGAGGAGCTGGTCTTGGAGCGCCTTGGAGTGGGTGGAGACCACGAGCGGAGTTCCCGTCTCGCGTGCCCTCAGTAGACCGGGGAGAAGGTAGGCCAGCGACTTGCCGGTGCCGGTGGGCGCCTCGATGGCGGCGCGGCCCCCGGATTTCTGGACGTCCAGAACTCGCGCACTCATTGAGAGCTGCTGGGGGCGGACTTCGAGCCCGAGTTCGCGCGCGCCCGACTCGAGCGCGCCCTTGAGGTCCTTGGACGCAAGCTTACTCTCGGGAACTGCTTCCTGGTTCTTTTTTTCGTCTGCCTTTCGGAACTCGCGGAGGTCCCCTCGGTCTTCTTTTTCAGGAGCCGGAACATCGAGCCAGCCGTGGTAGCCCTGCGGGGTTTCGAAGAACCACTTCCAATCCCAGCTTTTTTCGTCGCCCAGATAGCGAAGCACCACGCCGGGAAGCCAGGAGCGCTCGCGCTTCATGAAGTCCTGAGCATGGTTCATCACCGCAAGCAGCGCTTCGCAATCTTCGAGGGCGCGGTGCGAGCCCTCGAGCGAGAGGCTTGCCCATTTGCGCATCGATTCCATGGAGTGCGAAGTGTGCTCGGGCAGGAGCAGCGCCAGTGGCTCGATCGAGTTTTGAACCTGCGCGGGACAGCTGCGGCCCGTGACAAAGCGGTCCAAAAACCCCTGCTCCATCTGCGCGTTGTGGGCGACACAGGGGTGGGGGCCCAGGAAGTCCTCAAACGCAGCCAGCACGTCCTCAAGTGAGGGTGCGGCTGAGACTGCCTCGTTGGTGATGCCCGTCAGGCGTTCAATCTCGCTTGGGATCCGGCCCTCGGGACGCACAAGCTGCTGGTATCGGGCGACTTCCCGCAGGCGGCCATCGGGACCAATCTCGACGCGAATGGCGCCAATTTCGATGATTTCGGACCGTTCCGGGTCGAGCCCGGTGGTCTCGAAATCCAGCAAGGTCAGCAGGGCTCCGGACATGACTGTGAGCTAGCACAGGCTGTGTCGGGACTGCCATGCCCAAGACCTCTACGACTCTGTTAACCCGGTCGGGGACCCCCAGGAACCTGCCGATACGTCTACCAAGAGATAGAATGAAACTATGATTCGCTCCGGCACAGTGGTGTTGATCCTGGCCCCCGGCCCCGACCAGCGCCCCATCCTCCTCGAAAGCCTCTCGGACGACCGTGAGGTGGAATTTGTCGAAGAGGCGCTCAAGGAAGGTCATCCTGATCCGGTCTGGGCCGTCCGCCAAAGGCGGCGCCTGCAGGACAAGGAGGACGAGGAGTTCGCCGATTACATCGAGAACCTGGTGAGTGAACCGCACTGCAAGCTTGAGATCCAGGAGCACGCTTTTTTGTGGTTCAAGTCACGGCTCAATCTGGAGGAGTTCCGCAGGGCGGAAGCGGATGCCCGCAAGGTGATTGCCGACTTCGCGCTACAGGTATTCCACCAGGATCCCTCACGGACTGACTTCGTCTTGAGCTCGCCCAGTGCGGAAGTGCGAGTCCGCATCCACCTTGTGGAGCTGTCGCCGCTGGCGGAGAGCGCATAGCTAACGCAACGCGTTACGCAGGTTGAGTGTTTTACTTATTCCTTAGCGGACAAAAATTTTTCCATTCCGTCATTTCAATCTTGAGCAAGCTGCATCGCCCCGATACAGGAGGTCGAAACTACTCATCGAAAGAGGCGATCATGCGTTTTGTGAAGAAGAGCGTCGTGAGTTTGGTGTCGGCCCTGGTCCTGATGTCGAATCTCCAGGTCTCTTCCTGGGCAGGCAAGCCTCCCGTAGATGGTTCCCTCCCCAACTGCCTGATCGACGGCGTACCTGCCAAGATCGACAATGCCCGCATCCTGCAGCTCAAGTTCCACACAAAAAATCAGTACAAGGATCGGGGCTTCGTCGAAGGAACCGTGACTCGGCTCTTCGATCGCGACGGTGATCACAAGCACTTCGAGATCCGCATCGGCGGCGGCGAAAAAGACGTGATCGAGATCATCTACAACACTGACTTCGGAAAGCCCGCGGTCTGGGTGGGTGACAAGGTCATTGCCTGCGGCGACTACATCACTTCCTACGCCAAGTCTGGCCATTACGACGCATCGCCCTCCAAGGCACTGATCCACTGGGTCCACGAGAACGAGCGCGGCACCGATCATCCTGACGGCTTCGTTGCCGTCAATGGACGCGAGCTTTACGGCTACGGCAGCAAGTCCATCCCGCTTCGCGCTTCTGGTAATGAGTGAGGCTCACGCTGCGCCACTGACGACCGGCGCCCAGATCCAGGACCTCGCAGCCGAGCTGGGTCGGCACGCGATCATCGCACTCGATACGGAGTTCATCCGCGAGACCACCTTTTATCCGACGGTGGAGCTCATCCAGGTGGCCACGCGAGACCAGACCTGGCTCATCGACGCCCAGGCCTTCAAAAAGAAGGGGAGTGCGGGAAGGCACGAGCTCCAGCCCTTCTTGGATGTCCTCAAGAATCCTGCCATCCTCAAGATCCTCCATGCAGCCCAAGGGGACCAGGAGTGCTTCTTCACCGGGTTCGGCACGCTGGCCAGCCCCTCGCTGGATACGGCGATCGCCGCTTCGCTCTGCGGCTATGGGGACTCGGTGGGCCTCGGCAACCTGCTCAAGTCCGTCCTCAATATCCAGCTCAAGAAGGGCCATGCGCGCACCAACTGGTCGGTTCGCCCTCTTCCTGCGCAGCTCCTGGAGTACGCCCGGGCCGACGTGGATCACCTCGTGGTGCTCGCCGAGACGCTGCTTGCGGACCTCGACAGGCGCGGCAGGCGTGAATGGGCCATGGAGCTCACGGCAAAGTGGGAGCGGCCCGATGTTTATGAGGTCCCTGCCGAGGACCTCGCACTGAGGCTTGCCGTCGGCGGCAAGCTTGACGCCACGGCCTACGCTGCACTGCTGGAGCTCATGAAGTGGCGCGAAGCCCGCGTGCGCCAGCTCAACCTGCCCCGCAAGTGGGTGGCCGACGATGCGATCCTCGTGGATCTCGCCCGCGTGCGCCCCAAGGATATCGACCACCTCGGCGCCTTCCGGGGAATCAACAAGGGTGAGCTCAAGAACAGCGGCGAGCAGATCCTGCGTGCGCTTCGCAGTGCCGAAGAAGGGGGTGCCAAGTCGATGCCTCCCCGCGGGCCCCGGCAGGAGCAGCTCTCGGCCTCCGAGCTCCAGGTGCTGGAGCTCCTCAAGTGCTTCGTGGGAATCCTGGCTGACGAACACCAGATTGCCGTTCGGCACCTGGCGACCAGCCACCAGCTCCACGATCTGGTCCGAAATGCCCGAGTTTCCGATCCCATGGAGTGGGCTTCCAAGGAGATCCTGACCGAGTCTGCAGCCCGGATCGTGGGCCCGGAGATCTGGGATTTCTTGAACGGAAAACGTGCCCTCTCGGTCGAAGTTCCGACTCCCCCAAGGACCCGCCTTGGGGTAAGGATCGTTGGGTAGCCCTTTTTGGGGGTAACGAAGGAGTTCGCATGTCCACTGCAGCTGTCGCAACCGGAGCGCCCGCTCGAATCCAGCATTCTGCCGCATTCCGAAAGCGCAGGGCCACCAACTGGCTGACCCTGGGTCTGACCTACGCCGCCATGTACATGGGGCGCTACAACCTCTCATTTGCCAACAAGTCCCTCTCCGATACCTACGGATGGGACAAGACCCAGATGGGTCTGATCATTTCGTCGGCCCTCACGATTTACGGGTTCTCCGCGATCTTCAACGGTCCGATCGCCGACAAGATCGGTGGCCGCAAGGCGATGCTCATCGGGGCCTCTGGCACGGTGGTCTTCAACTTCCTGTTCGGTCTGGGCGCCTATCTGGGTTTCCTCGGAACTGGGACGATCCTGCTGGCGTACTTCGCTGCAGTCTGGTCGCTCAACTCCTATTTCCAGTCCTATAGCGCGCTGGCGCTGATCAAGGTCAATTCCGGCTGGTTCCACATCTCCGAGCGCGGAGTATTCTCCGCGATCTTCGGATCCATGATCCAGAGCGGACGCGCACTGATCTTCTTCCTGGGAGGCCTGCTCGTGACCTGGCTCCCTTGGCAGTGGGTGTTCTTCGTTCCGTCCGCCATCGTGGCGTTCATGGCGTACATGACCTACCGCAACGTCTATGACGGTCCCGAGCACTGCGGGTTCGAGGAACTCGACACTCAGGATGCCTCCAGTGGCGACACCGAAGCCGTGAGCGTGAAGTACGTTCTCAAGAAGGTCTTCACCAGCCCCGTTGCCCTCACCATTGCCGCTGCGGAGTTCTGCACGGGATTCGTCCGTCACGGTTTTGAACAGTGGTTTCCGCGCTACATGATGGAAGCCCAGAAGCTCGAGCTCAAGGATCCGATCTTCCAGAAGGGTGCGGCCGGCGTGGTGATCGCTGGAATCCTGGGAGCCATGTTCGCAGGAACCATCTCCGACTGGCTCTTCAAGAGCCGCCGCGCTCCCGTGGCCTTTGTCGGCTACTCCATCCAGGTCATCTGCCTGTGGGTGATCTCCCGCGCGCCCAGCATCGAGGCCGTGATCATTGCCTTCATCTGCAATTCGTTTGCGATCTCGGTCGTGCACTCCATGCTCTCGGGCACTGCTTCCATGGATTTTGGCGGCAAGAAGGCGGCTGGTACCGCAGCCGGCGTGTTCGATGGCATGCAGTATGTCGGCGGCTCGGTCGTCGGTGTGGGCATGGGTTGGCTGCTTGAGCAGTACGGCTGGGGCGCCTGGGGTCCGAGCATGATCGGTTTCGCCGCTGTCGGCGGGCTGCTGATGCTCACCCTCTGGAATGCCCGCCCGAAGTCCAAGTCGGCAGGACATTAGAAGCAGATCAGCTTCGGTTCGGGCTTTGCAGCACATTGCGGCAAAGGGAGAACTCGAAGATGAAAAACAGGAATCATTCACCCAGTCACTCACAGGGCTCGGTCTGGTGTACCGCCGTATTGGCGGGGCTGCTCGCCTCAAGCGTGCCCGGTCTCGGGTCGGGTGCTGCGTTGGCGGCCTACGAAGACGAACCGATTGCCGCCACGACCGAGCGAACCGAGAAGGAGATTGCAGGCGACTACCTTCGCAAGGAAATCGTCGGCGTAAAACCGCAAGCCGGCGTCATGGTCTTCAAGAACAGCGAGGGCAATACCGACTCGCGAGCCGCCCTGGCGCTGATCGTGGAAATGAATGCGGTCAGCACCTTCTACAAGGGCTCAAAGGAGCGCACCAAAAACTGGTACCTCGGACCCTCGAGCGGGATCATTTTTTCCCACCTCGGCAATCCGAGTTCCAACTTCTTTGGGACTGATCCGGCAGGCGCACGGAGCCTTCAGGGTGGGTCCAACTTCCTGATGGTGCCGATCAACCTCAAGGTGGGTTACCTCTGGCCCGACCAGAACTTCCGCTTCAGCGTGCGTGCCGGGGGCAATGCGACCTATCGCTCGGTTGCCGAATCGCTGAACTTTGGGCCTGCCACGTCCTCGGGGACCAATTCGGTGTGGCGCATGTATCCAAATTTGGGGATGGACATCGAGATGGGCAGGCTGACGATTCGTCCTGACCTGACCTTCACGCCCGAGGATGAGCTCTTTTCGGGCACCATTGGATACAACATCGCTCTCGGTTAAGCGCTTCATCCGGCCGCGGACGCCGGAAGGGCGACAAAAAGCCGATCCCCAGGCCCCCGCTGCACCAGGAGCAGCAGGGGCTTGGGCGTTTTTTGAGCCAGCGCCGAATGGATCTGCTTCTGGGCCTGCTCCAGCGAGCTGCAGGATTCGCGGTTGATCGACAGGAGCACATCCCCGGTCGTCAGTCCCGCTTCGGCAGCCAGGCTGCCCTCATGGACCTGGGTGATCAGGACTCCCCGATTGGAGGGGAGGAGCATGATGTCTTTCAGGTCCCTGGGCACCGACTGGAGCGTGAGGCCGAGATCCTTGGGAGCCCGGGCGATCTGGATTTCAGGAGAGGGGCTCGGAGCGGGAGGCGGAAGGGGATCGCCCGGTGCGTTGGGTTGTTCCGCCACCGTGACGTCGAGAGTCTCGCGCTTGCCGTCACGGAGGATCTCGATCCGTGCCTTCTTCCCCACGCTTGTCCTCGATACGACCTTCTTGAGGCTCAGCGCATCGGGGGTGGGAGATCCGTCAAAGCGAAGGAGGATGTCGCCTTCGAGTACCTTGGCCTTTGAGGCTGGGCCATTCTCCTTGATGTCGCTCACCAGTGCTCCGCTGGGTTCCGGTGAACCCAGGAGATTTGCGAGGGTCGGATCCAGGTTTTGAGCCGTGACGCCAATCCAGCCCCGAATGATGCGGCCCTTTTGGAGGAGCTCCTCCGAGATCCTTCGGAGCTCCTTGGAGGGAATGGCAAATCCGATCCCCAGGAATCCGCCCGATTGCGAAAAAATAGCGGCATTTAGCCCGATCATTTCACCCTGTGAGTTGATCAGCGGGCCACCCGAGTTGCCGGGATTGATCGCCGCATCCGTCTGGAGAAGGTCATCGACTTCCGGTGCACTGTCGCTTGCGCCTCCTGCAGCTCCGCCGAGAGTCGAGCCGTTTCGACCGCGCGCGCTGAGGATTCCGCTCGTCACCGAATGCCTGAATCCAAAAGGGTTGCCGACGGCGTAGACGGGTTCTCCCACCTTGAGACGGTCGGAGTCCCCCATTTTTAGGGGGTGGAGGCGGATGGGGGGAAGATCCCTGAGCTTGATGAGTGCAATATCCGTCCGCGGGTCGCCCGCCAGCAGCGAGGCTTCGACCACCCGGGACTGCCCCAGGATGGAGACTTGGATGCGACCTGCGCCCTCGACGACGTGATGGCTGGTCAGGATCAGCCCATCCTCTCGAAGAATGACGCCCGAGCCCATGCCGTGGGCGCCCTTTCGGGTAGAAGTGATGGCGACGACCGACGGGAGGGCGCGCTGGGCAATCTCGCTCAGCGCCGGGGGGGCGGCAAAGGCTATTACGCCGGGCCCGCCTGGGGTGACTGTGGCCAGAAAACAGAGAATTCCCGCACGGACCCGGATTTTATGAAGCATTGGGCGGGCTCCTGCACCCTTCATTCCCTTAAGCGATGTGTTAAGGATGGGGCATGGGATCGAACTTCAGGGGCGCTTCTGACTGGACCGAGGCCGATTATCGCAAGGTCATTGCTGCGACGCTGGATCGCGTGGCCAAGTCCTTCGAAGAAGTGGACCCGGATCAGGCGGAGTGCGAGTTGCGCTTTGGAATCCTCACGATTGTTTTTCCGAACCGTACCAAGATCATCCTGAGCGCGCAGCCCGCCGTGAGGCAGCTCTGGCTTGCTCTCGCTGCCAAGGGCACGGCCTACCACTTTGGATGGGACGAGCAGCTTGCACAGTGGCGCGATGACAAGGGCCGCGACATCGAAGTCATCTCAATGCTCCGGTCCGTCCTGGCGGAGAGCGGCATCCAAGTGCAACTGTAGGAGAGAACCCGCATGGCCAAGAAGATCGTCGTCTACACCATGAACTACTGCCCCTACTGCGAGCGCGCCAAGGCGCTCCTCAAGCAAAAGGGGCTTCCTTTTGAAGAGATCAAGGTCGCCGACGATGACGACGCGGCCTGGGACGCGCTCGAAAAGCGCTCTGGCATGAAGACCATGCCCCAGATTTTTGCCGATGATGAGCTCGTCGGCGGATACACGGACCTGGCCGCCCGGGATGCCGAGGACGGCCTCCAGAGCCTCCGCTAGGGGGGTACCCCCCCTCCAGACCCACTTTTTAGGGTGGGGGTGAACTTTGGTGGTTGAAAAGCGGCCGCGTCAGGTTTATCCATCGGACTCTCTTTTTCGAGAGGCTTCTTGCGTCCCCATCGTCTAGAGGCCTAGGACACCTCCCTTTCACGGAGGTAACCGGGGTTCGAATCCCCGTGGGGACGCCAATAAAAAAAGCCTCCGAGATTGTCTC
>CAZDSX010000022.1:0-251 GCA_964508305.1 uncultured Bacteriovorax sp. | reverse complement strand
GGACGCCAATTTCACTAAAGACACCGAAAAACTCAGGCAGTCCTCGGACGCGGGTGCGTGCTGCGATACGGTCTTTACGACTTCGCTGGTGGCGCAGTGGTGAGGGCTACTTCCATGAGAGGAGGTTGTAACCCAGTCCCGTGGTGTTGGCGTATTTGGCAAGATCACTGCAGGACATGGACTTCTGGCGGCCCCACGTGTTGAGAATGACCTTGCAGCCCTTTGAGTTGTCGATGATGTCGACCACCGTC
>CAZDSX010000021.1:42448-43280 GCA_964508305.1 uncultured Bacteriovorax sp. | reverse complement strand
CAGAAGCCAGCGGAGACGCGGAGTTACACACCAAACTGATGCAGGAATATGTTGACCTTCAGCGTAAAATAAAGGAGTTTGCCCACTTCTATGACGACGCCGAATGAAGCAGTTTCCGTCGCCCCCAAGGGTGCAGAGTCCAACTCCGCGCTCCTTAAGAACAAAGAAATCAAGAAGCTCATCGAGTTCGGACTTCAGCGTGGGTACCTCACCTACGAAGAAGTGAACGAGCTTCTGCCGCCCGAGATCCTCCAGCCGCAGCAGATCGACTCGGTGATGAACCTTCTCTCGGACAACGAGATCGAGGTGCTTGAAACCACGAAGCGCCCGAAGGAAGTCGAAGACGAAGACGAAGATTCTGAAGACGGCGGCATCGGCGCTCCCGAGGCTCCTGAAGCCAAGGAAGAGGCGATCGCAGGTCCCGACTACGCTCGCGGTGCCGACCCCGTAAAGCTCTACCTCAAGAAGATGGGCAGCGTTTCGCTCCTCACCCGCGAAGGTGAAGTGGAGATCGCCAAGCGCATCGAAGAAGGTGAAATCGAAATCCTCCGCGCCCTCCTGGCCTCGCGCCTCGGAACGCTTGCCATCGTCGAACTCGGCGAGCGCATGGAATCCGGCCGCACCAAGGTCAAGGATGTCATCCGCGGGGTGGACGAAGAAATTTCCGCGGACGACGAAAAGGCGTACCTCGACAAGGTGCTCGCAGCGATTTCCAAGGTGAAGGCGCTCGTGGGTTACCAGGAAAAGGCCGAGCCCAAGCTCGTCGGAGCTGAAGCCCGCAAGACTCCCGCCAAGGAAAAGGAGCGCCTCCAGACGGAAATCCGCCGTCGTG
>CAZDSX010000021.1:0-42438 GCA_964508305.1 uncultured Bacteriovorax sp. | reverse complement strand
TTGAGTTGCGTGGTGTAGCCTACGCCGTCGTGAGCGCCAGGTTGAATCTGCGTTCGAGAACATCATGTTCAACCGCAAGACGATCAACCTGCTCTCGGCCCGCATCAAGGGCTTTGCTGATCGCAGCAAGGAACTCCTCGACGAGCGCAAGAAGAGCCTCGACTACCTGGTGATCAAGGATCCCAAGGAGCTCAAGGACCTCATCAAGGATTACAAGTCGACTCCCGAGCAGATCCCGTCGCTCTGCCGCAAGTACGACACCAACGAGGCCAAGCTCGCCCAGATCATCCAGGGAGAAGAAGACCTCGAGCGCAAGCTCGAGAAGCTCGAGGAAGAATCCGGCATCGAGATTGCCGAAATCCGCCGCATTAACGACACGCTGACCGTGGGTGAGCGCAAGGCTGACGTCGCCAAGAGCGAACTCGTTGAAGCCAACCTGCGTCTCGTGGTGTCGATCGCCAAGAAGTACACCAATCGCGGCCTCCAGTTCCTGGACCTGATCCAGGAAGGGAATATCGGCCTCATGAAGGCCGTGGATAAGTTCGAGTACCGCCGTGGTTACAAGTTCTCGACCTATGCGACGTGGTGGATTCGCCAGGCGATCACTCGCGCGATCGCCGACCAGGCCCGCACGATCCGTATCCCGGTCCACATGATCGAGACGATCAACAAGCTCATCCGTACTTCGCGTCTGCTCATCCAGCAGCTCGGCCGCGAGCCGACTCCGGAAGAGATCGCCGTCAAGATGGAGCTCCCGGTCGACAAGGTCCGCAAGGTCCTCAAGATTGCCAAGGAGCCGATCTCCCTCGAGACTCCGATCGGTGAGGAAGAAGACAGTTATTTGGGCGATTTCATCGAGGACAAGAAGATCATCAATCCGGCCGAGGCCGTGATGAACATCAACTTGTCCGAACAGACCCGCAAGGTGCTGGCGACCCTCACTCCGCGTGAGGAAAAGGTCCTGCGCATGCGCTTTGGTATTGGCGAAAAGTCCGACCACACTCTCGAAGAAGTGGGCCAGGATTTCTTCGTCACCCGTGAGCGTATCCGTCAGATCGAGGCCAAGGCCCTGCGCAAGCTGCGCCATCCTTCGCGCGCCAAGCTGCTCAAGTCGTTCGTCGACGGCTGATTGGTCGGACCGTTCCCCTTCGGGGGCCCATAGCTCAGCTGGTTAGAGCTGGCGGCTCATAACCGCTTGGTCCCAGGTTCGAGTCCTGGTGGGCCCACCATTTTTACAATCCGGCCCGCTTGCGGGCGCCAATAAAGCTTTCGCGCACATTGTAGCTTCCGCCGAGGGTCTCGAGGTTCTCGTAGAGGGCGAGGAGCGAGAGGCCGAGAACGATGAACTCGGTTCGGATCGAGCGCTTCTGGCGAGCGAGGTCCTTGAAGATCGTGAGGAAGGTCTTTTGGAATCGTGCGAGTTCGAACGTGACAGAGCTCTGGTCGCCCGATCCAAAGTGTTCGAGCAGCGCCTCGCGCGCAGATGAGAGTCCCAGCTCCTCCAGTGAGCGATCAAAGAGTTCCATTTGTCCCAGGTAGTAGCCTGAGTACATTGACCTGACCGACTCCACCCATGAAGGATCCAGCCGGTGATAGACTTGAGCGGGCCTCCAGTGGATCGATCCCGTTCCGAAAATCGAGGATCCAGGTCGTGGAACTGAGGATCTGGAAGAAATAAAGCTGCAGCACGGCCTCGCCGCTTGCACGGGGTGACGCAGGCTGCGAGGGCTCACCGCCGCCAATCTGGAGGGCGAGTCCGGCGTCACGAGCTTTACCCGCAAGTTCGGCCATGCGCCTTTCAAACTCCGGCTTTCCTCCGGGAAGTGTGGCCTGAAGGAGGGATCCAGCCAGCTCAAACATCCCGCCGGCGGGAATGGCTGAGATGAGCTCCGGATTGAGAAGGTTTCCGAGACCACCACCGAGGGCGCTGAGATCAGCCGACTTGAGCAGGTACTTGAGCATGCCTCAATCTACTCTGAGCGCATTCGGTCTTCAAATGCGGTGAGCGCGACCTTGGCACCCTCTCCCATGGCGATCACGATTTGCTTGAATGGCACCGTGGTGACATCTCCGGCCGCATAAATTCCGGGCGCAGAGGTCCTGCCCTTGGGGTCGACCACGATCTCGCCATAGGGAGTGGTCTCGACCACATTCTTCACAAACTGTGAGTTCGGTGAGAGGCCGATTTGGACGAAGACTCCATCGACATCCAGCGTATGAAGGTTCCCGCTCCGTCGGTCTTCGTACTCCAAGCCTGAGACCTTGGTCCCATCCCCGATCACGCGGGTGGAGCGCGCCTGGGTGTGGATCACGACATTGGGGAGCTGGCGGAGCTTTTCGATGAGGACCGTATCAGCCTTGAGTGTGTCATTGTACTCAAGCAAGGTCACGTGAGTCGCGATGTTTGCGAGATCGATGGCAGCCTCGACGCCCGAGTTTCCACCTCCCACCACGGCGACCCGCTTGCCCTTGTAAAAGGGTCCGTCGCAGTGGGCGCAGAAGGCGACTCCCATTCCGATGTGCTCTTTTTCTCCGGGAACTCCGAGCTCACGCCATTTTGCGCCCGTGGCAACGATGATCGAGCGAGCCTCGAGCGTCTCGCCGCTCTCGAGCTCGATTTTTCGGATGGCATTGTTGGCGCGGTCGGCAATCGCCTTCACACGGCGGTGTTCGAGGAGCTTGACCGGATACTGGGAGAGATGCTCTCCGAGCTGTGCGGAGAGCTTTACACCCTCGGTGTAGCTTTGCGAGATCATATTCTCGATGCCTTTGGTCTCCTGCAGCTGGCCGCCGAATTTTTCGGCCAGGATCACGGTCTTGAGGCCCTTGCGGACGGAGTAGATGGCGGCTGATGCGCCTGCGGGACCGCCGCCGATCACGGCGACATCAAAGGTGCCGAGATCGCGCGGAGCAGTGTGTTCGGATTTTCCAAAGTGCGCCTCGAGTTTGGCGAGCAGGTCGGCAAGGGAGATCTTGCCTGAGTGCAGGAGCTTTCCATCCACGACCACTGCGGGAACACCTTGGAGCTTGAGCGATTCGATTTCGTCCTGGGCTACTGAGCCATCGATTGTTTCATTCGAAAAGTCGGCATGAAGCGAAGCCATGAGGTTGAGGGCCTGCACGACTTCAGGGCAGTTCTCGCAGCTCAGTGACATGTAGGTTTTGAGGTGGATCGGGCCCTTGAGCGCGCGGATGCGCTCAATGATGCCTTCGTCCGGAAGTTTTCCTTTTCCGTCGGCATAGAGGATCGACAGGATGAGCGAAGTGAACTCGTGCCCGCCGGGGACTCCCCTGAAACGGATTCCGGTGAATTTTCCATCGACGAGGATCTCAAAGCTGGGTGCAGCTGCACTCGTCCCGGACTCCTCCACGCGAATCAGCGGGGAAGTGGAAGCCAGGCCCTGGAGCATGGCCGTGAGCTCGGGCTGGGACTCATTCTGGGAAATCGCCATGCGGAGAGTGACGGGACGCTCGAGTCGTCCAAAGACCCCTTTGAGTTGTTCGAGCATGTCAGTATCGAGCATGTGCATCCTCGCTTGGTTGTAAAAAACCGGGGGAAGGAGAAGGCCCTAGTTCCTCCTCCAGCCCCCGGCCTGAGTGTCGGTCGGAATGGATTTCCGAGACCGAAATTAGATCTTGCCGACCAGGTCAAGACCCGGCTTCAGGGTCTTGGCGCCCGGAGTCCACTTGGCAGGGCAGACTTCGCCCGGGTGGCTGGCTACGAACTGCGCAGCGGTCACCTTGCGGAGGAGTTCATCGGCGTTGCGGCCGATGCCGTTGTCCTGGCTTTCAGCGATCTTGATCTTGCCTTCGGGATCCACAACGAAAGTGCCGCGGTAAGCGAGGCCGGCCTCTTCGATGTGCACGCCGAAAGCACGGGACAGGTGGCCCGTCGGATCCGCAAGCATCGGGTACTTGATTTTCTTGATGGTCTCCGAAGCGTCATGCCATGCCTTGTGCGTGAAGTGCGTGTCGGTGCTCACCGAGTAGACTTCGACGCCAAGCTTCTGGAAGTCGGCATACTTGTCGGCCATGTCACCGAGTTCGGTGGGGCACACAAAGGTGAAGTCAGCAGGGTAGAAAAAGAAGATCGACCATTTTCCCATGAGGTTGTTCTGGGTGACGGTCTTGAAGGCACCGTTGTGGTAGGCCTCGACCTTGAAGTCGGGGATCTTGGTATTGATGAGGGTCTGCATTGTTGGATTCTCCTTATGTTCCCACTCTGCAACAGGTTAGGTCAGTAGGAAAATCGATTGTTTTTATTGATCGATAGATGGATCCTATGACCATGGCCACCCTTACCCAGCTTGAATACCTGGTCGCTGTCGATCGCCTGAGGCACTTTGGAAAGGCTGCCAAGGCGTGTCATGTCTCCCAGCCGACGCTCAGCATGCAGCTCCAAAAGCTCGAAGAAGAATACGGGATGACTTTCTTTGACCGGAGCAAGCAGCCCATCCTTCCGACGCAGGAAGGGCTGGCCGTGATCGAGCAGGCCAAGTCCGTGCTGCGCGAGGTGGGGAAGCTCGATCACATCTGTCGTAATCGCAAGAACGAGCCTTCGGGTGACTTTAGGTTGGCGCTCATTCCCACGATTGCGCCCTATTTGCTGCCGCTCTTCCTTGGGGCATTTGCGGAGGCCTATCCTGAGGTCAAGCTGTCGATCGAGGAAATGACGACCGAAAACATCATCCAGGCGCTCGAGCAGGATCGAATTGATGCAGGCATCCTTGCCACGCCACTTCAGATCGAGAGCCTTGTTGAAAAGCCGCTCTACTACGAGCCCTTCTCGCTGTATGTGAGCGAGAAGCACCCGCTCTCCAGGCTCGATACCATCAACGAGGAAAAGCTCGACGCCAAGGATCTCTGGCTTCTTTCCGAGGGGCACTGCCTGCGAAACCAGATCGTGCGCATCTGTTCGCTTCGCGGAAAGACGGGAATCTTTCCCAACGTCAAGTTTGAGAGCGGGAGCCTGGAGACCGTGATCCACCTCGTGGAGCAGGGACACGGCTACACGCTTCTGCCGCTCCTGGCGACCCGGTCGCTTGCGCGCACCCGGCGCGAGCAGCTCAAGCGTTTCAGCAAGCCCGTGCCGAGCCGCGAAGTGAGCCTGGTTTACCGCCGCACGCAGTACAAACAGCCCATCCTGGAGGCTCTGGCCGCGCAGGTTCAGGCTGCACTTCCCGATGACCTTCCGAAGGAAAAGCTCAAGGGCATTGAAGTGGTCCGGATCTAACGTGGAGCAGGGTTGACCTGCAGGGCGGCCAACAGTAATGCCTATTCATGAACTTTCCATTTGGCGGCCCCGCCATGGCGGGACTGGATCCCTCCAAGCTCAAGCCCGAAACCCTCATGAAGCTCACGCGCCTGGTGCAGGAGCTTCCGCCTCCGATGATCATGAAGATGCAGAGCCTCATGCACAACGCCATGGCGGGCCTCGATGTGCGCAAGGAGATGGAGGAGTTCGAGCGCAACCTTCCTGCCGGCTTCCGTGAGAAGATGGCGGCGCTCATGTACGAGGCGCATGGCTACTCGGGTGCATCCACCGAGGAAGGGTCGGCTATTCAGGTGGAGAAGGCTGTTGAATCCGAGTCCGAAGCTCGGATGACGATCCTGAGGGCGGTGGCGGGCGGATCGGTGACGCCTGAAGAGGCTTACGAAGTCCTCTTTGGTGCCTGATTTTTTGTCGCCGAAATTTTGACGGCTGAATAAAAGCGCCGCGCTCGCCCATGCGGTGCTAACCTTGGGGGACTGTTCTTCCGAGGAAATCCATAATGAAGCTCACGTTCCGTTCCCGCATCCTGGTGACCATCGCCTTGTCGTGCCTGATTTGCACGAGTGCTGCCATCCTGGTGGCCCGAGGACGGCTCCAAGATAACGGAGAGCTTGCTGTGCTTGCGAAGTCCCGTGCGATCCTGTCGCGCCTCGAGGTGGGTCGTGACTACGTCGCGGAAATGGGAATGCTGGACCAGGTCATCGCCGACACCGTCAAGCGCCATCCCAACGGCGTGCTGACCGAGGACGACAAGCTTCGAGTCCTCAAGAATGTCCCGGTATTTGCTGCCTTCAAACTGGGGCAGGCCGCTGCCGAGCGCGAGCATTACAAATTCAGGATCGCCTCGGACAAGCCGAGGCGCGAGGAGAACCGCGCCACACCCGATGAGCTCAGGGTCATCGAAAAGTTCAAAGCCGATCCCCAGCTCACCGAGTGGGTGGAGTCATCGCCCGATGGGGCGACGATCTCCGTGGTCCGCCCGGTACGCATCAGTGAGCGCCAGGGATGCCTGGTGTGCCATGGTCATCCCTCGCGCAGTCCCTGGGAAAACGGCAAGGATATCCTGGGCTATCCGATGGAGAACATGAAGGACGGCGACCTTCGCGCGACTTTTGCGGTGGTGTCCGAAACGGCTCCTATCCGCGCGGTCGTACAGGCTGCAACCGGAAACATCATCCTCTGGGGACTGATCTTCACTGCCGTCGCACTTGGGATCGGTTTCCTCGCCATTCGCCGTTCCCTTGGGGATCTCAATGCAGTTTCGGATCGTCTCGGAGTTTCGGGCGTGGAGCTGAGCAATGTCAGCAGCCAGATCTCGAGCGTGAGCCAGTCGCTTTCGGCGAGCTCGACGGAGTCGGCCGCGTCCCTGGAGCAGACGGTTTCCTCGATCGAAGAGATCAGCAGCATGATCAATCGCAATGCCGACAGCGCGCGAGAGGCGGCAGGCCTTTCCAAGGCGGCTCGTGCGGCAGCCGAAAAGGGCGAAGTGGAGATCAAGGAGTTGAACTCGGCAATCCGTGAGATCTCGACCAGCTCCTCCAAGATCGAAGAGATCATCAATGTGATCGATGACATCGCCTTCCAGACCAACCTTTTGGCCCTCAATGCAGCAGTAGAAGCCGCTCGAGCAGGGGAGCAGGGCAAGGGCTTTGCCGTCGTGGCCGAGGCAGTGCGCAACCTGGCGCAGCGAAGCGCCGCGGCTGCAAAGGACATCACTTCCCTGATCAAGGACAGTGTCGGCAAGGTGGAGCGGGGCTCCGACCTGGCCACGAGTAGCGGACAGGCCCTTGCTGCGATTGTGGCTTCGGTTCAAAAGATGGCTGAGATCACTTCGGAGATTGCCTCGGCAAGCACGGAGCAGGCGGCTGGAATCAATCAAATCAGCAAGGCCATGAACCAGCTCGACCAGACCACCCAACAGAATGCGGCTGCATCGGAGGAGTCCGCCGCCTCGGCCGAGCAGATGGCCATCCAGGCATCTTCGCTCCAGGAGCTCGTGAAGGACCTCACTGCAGTGATCGACGGAGTTACGCTTGAGGAGTCGAGGGCCCAGCACTCCCGGTCGGTACCCGCGCAGGATGGATTGTCCTGGTCGCCCAGCGCCACGTTGGGACGCCCAGGTGAGGTGTTCCCCGAAACTGCGATGCATGAGCCTCCTCGGAAGGCTCCGGTCTCCAAGGCCGTGCCTCCGTCCCGGAACCCTGAGACCGCCAAGACGGGTGGAAAAAAGATCCTGAGCAGCACTGAAGATATCAACAAGGACTTCTAGGCCACCCTCCTCCCTCGTGAACTGAGGGCCTGGATGACCTGCTGGTCCTCAAAGGGTTCGAAGCGCTCGTACCAGCTGCCCACGGAACCAAACGCATCTGGCGTCTCCAGGCTGATCACTTCATCGTAAAGCCGGCCTGGTCGGTTGAGTTTAGCGACTGTTTCGGGTGCAGCAACCGGCACGGCCAGTGTGAGGCGCCCGGCGCCTTTCCTTCGAAGGAAGGCGCCTGCAGCTTCCGCCGTGACCCCCGTTGCAAGTCCGTCATCGACCACGCAGACATGTTTTTTTGCGTAGTTCCGTTGCGCTTGGGGGGGGCCTCGATAGGCCCTGAGTCGATCGACCAGCTCCGCCTGCCGAGCGGCCACCTGTTGGGCGAGGTCCTCGGGAGTGAGCCCAAGGAGCCTCAGCATTCCCCGTGAAAAGAGGGGAACGCCGTCCTCCGACATCGCACCCACTCCGAGTTCGGGATCATCTGGAGCTCCGATTTTTCGGACGACGAGTGCGTCCCATGGGATTCCCAGACGTTCTGCGATGACCTCCGCGACCGCGACCCCGCCCCGGGCCAGGCCCAGGATCAGATCGGGTCGGTCCGGAGGTTTGTTCCAGCCGAGCTCCAGAAGATGGTCGGCGAGCTCCCCGGCGGCCTCGGCGCGGTCGGCAAAAATCCTCAGCATCCCCTCAAAAAGACGCAAGAATCCCGCCAACCTCAGGGGCGGGGTAGGGGCTGCCGATAAGCAGTTGATGCTGCGCCTGGCCTCCATCCTTGTTGCCGTCGTGACCTGCGGCCTGCTTCAGGCCTCGTGCTCGAGTGTCGTGCGTGCCCCCGCTTCCCAGCCGGTCGGCAGGTGGACTTGGGAAACCCGTGCGGTCTACGAACTCCTGGGTTCGCTCAAGGGCAAGGGCTTGCTCATGGGACATCAAAACGCCACCACCGAGGGGCACCTCTGGCGGGAGGTTCGGGCCCAGCCCGAGGCGTATCGTTCCGACATCCATTCGGTCGTGGGAGATTTTCCTGCCGTTTATGGGTGGGACCTGCTCGACATGGGCTATCCCACGCTACGGGGTCATATCCTCGCTGCCCACAGGCGTGGAGGCATCAATACGATCAGCTGGCACATGCCCAATCCCGTCACGGGCGGTGCTTATAATGACACGACTCGCGCACTCGAAAAGATCCAGCCCGGCGAGTCCCATCACCCAGCCTTCGTCCAACTCATGGATCGCGCTGCTGACTTCCTCGAGTCGCTTCGCGACGACGAGGGCAAGCCGATTCCCATTCTCTATCGTCCGTTCCATGAACATAACGGCAACTGGTTTTGGTGGGGGCTTCCACACGGGAATGAGTCGCTTTACGTCGATACATTCAGGATGTTCGTGGATCACCTGGTCAATCGAAGGGGTCTAAAGTCACTGATCATCGTGTATTCACCGGATGCCTCCGGTGGAGGGGGCTCTGGATTTGATCCCATGCGCGGGTATCCCGGGGATGACTGGGTGGATGTCATCGGCATTGATCAGTACATCGACGTGGGCCGTTACAGTGCTGGCAACGTCCGTGAGGAGTCCCTGCGCAAGAAAGTGGCTGCAATCGTCGAGATGGCCCGAGTCCGGGGAAAACTTGCAGCCATCGCCGAGACCGGTCTCGAGGGAGTGGGTAATCCCAATTGGTGGACGGATGTATTCCTGAAGGGGCTGGGCGGCGGAATGTCCGACTCACTGGCCTATGTCATGCTCTGGCGAAACGCCCAGGAGAATCCCGAACATTACTATGCGCCTTTTCCGGGGCACCCTTCGGTTCCGGACTTCCTCAAGCTCAAGGCCTCTGGCAAGGTGTGGTTCAATGAAGACCTCAAAAAGTTCCGCGAAAAGCAGGGCCAACTCAATTCCCGTCCGTGAAATCTGCGAGGAGATTTCCTGGCTTGCGCCTGAGTCCACGGCCGAGAGCTGGGACAATGTGGGGCTTCTGGTCGGCGACCCGGCGTGGATGACTTCGGGTGCGGTGGTTTCCATCGATCTAACCGAAGAAGCGATCGAAGTCGCCCGGCGCAAGGGCTACCGCGTGATCGTCAATCATCATCCCTGCATCTTCCCCAAGTCCCGTGGACTCTCGCGCATCACACCGCCATCGCTGGTTTTCAAGGCACTCGAGGCAGGAATTGCCGTGGTCGCATGCCACACCAACTTTGATCGCTGTGCGCTTGAAGTGCCGCATGCCGTATCGTCTCTTCTTGGGGCATCGCTCGTGGGCAGGCTGGTGGATGAGCCCAAGGGGTCGCTCAAAAAGTTGGTCGTCTTCGTCCCGCAAACCCATACGGACCAGGTCCATGAGGCGCTCTCCAACGCCGGGGCGGGCCATGTTGGTCGTTATGAGGATTGTGCCTTTATTGCCCCGGGAGAAGGCCGCTTTCGAGCCCTCGAAGGTGCCCAGCCTTATCTCGGCAGTGTTGGCGCTCTGGAGCGTGCTGCCGAGGACAGGCTTGAAACCGTCTTTGCCGCCGGGCTTGAGGGCGAAATCCTCCAGGCCCTCCGTGACAGTCATCCCTACCAGGAGATCGCCTATGATCTTTATGGAGTCGAGCAGGGACCTTCCGCTGAAGGCGTGGTTCGAGGGCTAGGTTATGGTTTTTACGGTGATCTCAAAAAGCCGCTCGCTTCAAAGGTGTTCACTTCCAAGGTTATTCAGCTTTTTGAGGCCTCGGGGGCCCTGGTGACTGACGGCATCCAAAGGAACGGCAAGAAAGTCCGCGACATCAAGCGGATCGGTTATGTCGCAGGTAAGGGCAGCTCCTTCATCGGGGCGGCTCTCAAGGCGGGCTGTGACGCTTTTGTCACGGGTGAAGCCGGCTACCACGACGCCCTGCGGGCCGCTCGTGCCGGGATGACGGTGATCGAGCTGGGTCACCGAGAGAGCGAGCGCTTCTACCTGAGCACCATGGCAGGCTGGATGGAGGGCTTGGGCCTCCGCACGGTTGAGCTCAATACGCCCCAGCAGCGTATCACCCGCTAGGATCCGTCCTAATCTGATGGCGCGAATGATCTGGCTCGGGTAGGACCGACCTCGCGCAGGACGGATGATCGCTGGCGTGTCGCCGCAAGGCGGCCGCGGGAGGAAAGTCCGGGCTCCATAAGCAAAGATACTGGTTAACGGCCAGGCGGCCCCGCTTCAAGGCAGGGCTGACGGACAGTGCAACAGAAAATAAACCGCCTGTCGGGGCTTCGGCCTCGATCGGTAAGGGCGAAACGGTGGGGTAAGAGCCCACCGCCTGGCTGGTGACAGCCAGGGCACGGCAAACCCTATCTGGAGCAAGGTCAAATAGGGGGGCAATGGCGTGCTTCGCCCGCCCCCGGGTAAGGCTGCTTGAACCGGCTGGCAACGGCCGGTCTAGAGGAATGATCATCTCCGGACTCCCGTGGTGGAGGAGGCCGAAGACAGAACCCGGCTTACAGTCCTGCGCACCACCATTCTATTTGTCACGCTGGGTCACGGGTGGTAAGTCGCTCCGCAATCTTAACCGCCTTGGAGGCAGCTGCTGCGATGAAGACCTGGAGTGTTTCGGACTCTCTGAAGCTCTACAACATCGAAAACTGGGGTGATCAGTACTTCAGCATCAATCCCAGCGGCAACATGACCGTGCACCCTCGCCGTGGCGAGGGGCCGGGCATCGACCTCACCAGCGTCATCGAGGAAGTGAAGTCCCAGAACCTGGGCTTCCCCGTCCTCATTCGCTTCCAGGACATCATCCGCCACCGCGTCGAGTCGCTCAACGAAGCGTTCCGCAAGTCCATTGCCGAATTTGGGTACGCTGGAAAGTACACGGGCGTCTACCCGATCAAGGTCAACCAGATGCGCGAAGTCGTCGAAGAAATCATCGACGCAGGCAAGCAGTATGACTTCGGCCTCGAAGCCGGGTCCAAGGCCGAGCTCACCGCCGTCATGGCCATGCAGCTCAATCCCCACGCCCTGATCATCTGCAACGGGTACAAGGACTACCAGTTCATCAAGATGGCGCTCATGGGCCTCAAGCTCGGCAAGCGCGTCATCATCGTGATCGAAAAGCTCACCGAGCTGTACCAGGTCATCGCGGTTGCCCGCGAGCTCGGTGTCACCCCCCAGATCGGGATCCGCACCAAGCTCTACTCCAAGGGAAGCGGCAAGTGGGAGTCGAGCGGTGGCGAGTTCGCCAAGTTCGGTCTGACCACTCCCGAGATCCTGCACGCCGTCCAAGTGCTGAGCCGCGAAGGACTGCTCGACGGCTTCAAGCTCCTGCACTTCCACATCGGCTCACAGGTCACCAACATCAAGACCATCAAGGATGCCGTCAAGGAAGGTTCACGCATCTACTCCAAGCTCCGCAAGATGGGCGTCAACCTCGAGTACCTCGATGTGGGTGGCGGCCTGGGCGTGGATTACGACGGCTCGCGCACGAGCTTCGACAGCTCGATCAACTACTCCCTCCAGGAGTACGTGAGCGACGTCGTCTACTCCATCAAGGAAATCTGCGACGCCGAAGAGGTCCCGGTTCCGAACATCGTCTCCGAGAGCGGGCGTGCCCTCGTGGCGCATCACTCGGTCCTGATCGTCAACTGCTTTGGCAGCATCGCGATCGGCTCGACCGCCATTTCGCTCGAAGAAACCTCGGATGAGGCAGATGTCGTCAAGGAGATGCGCTACCTGTCGCAGAACCTGACTTCAAAGAACCTGCTCGAGCATTATCACGACGCTGTCCAGCGCAAGGAAGAGGCGCTCAGCATGTTCAAGCTGGGATTCCTCTCGCTCGAAGACAAAGCCAAGGTGGAGCAGCTCTTCTGGCAGATCTGCAAGGTCATCAATCGCAACGCCCAGGGCGTGAAGTACGTGCCTGATGAGGTCGAGTCACTGGGCAAGAACCTTGCTGATCAGTACCTCTGCAACTTCTCGCTCTTCCAGTCGATGCCCGATCACTGGGCGATCCAGCACTTGTTCCCGATCGTGCCGATCCATCGCCACGACGAAGAGCCCGCCAATGATTCGACTCTCGTCGACATCACTTGTGACTCCGACGGCAAGGTCTGCAAGTTCATCGACCTGCGCGACATCAAGGAAACCCTTCCTCTGCATCCCATCAAGGCATCGGATCCGTATTACCTCGGATTCTTCCTTATGGGCGCGTACCAGGACATCATGGGTGACCTCCACAACCTCTTCGGTCGCGTCAACGAAGTGCACGTGTTCCTCGATGAGACCGAGCCGGGCGGCTACTACGTGGAAGAGGTGATCAAGGGCAACACCATCGGTGGAGTCCTCTCGTGGATCCAGTACTCCGGCACTGACCTCGAAAAGAAGGTCAAGGAGCAGATCGACGCACGTGTCCGTGAAGGCGGCATCAAGCCCAAGGAGGGTGTGGATCTCCAGAACTTCTACGAAGGCGTGCTCAACGGCTACACCTACCTGGACTCGGAGAACCATGCTCGCATGCAGGCCGCCGTCGAGGACATGATCCGCTCCGGCACGATCACTTCCGTCGGTAACCTGCGCGGGGGTGCGCAGGCCCAGGGGCTTTTGAACTGATCGGGTTTTTCAGGAAGACATCATGAAGATTCAGAACCAGGGTTTTGATCACGTAGAATTCGTCGTGAATGACGCTCTTGCCCAGGGCAAGGTGTACGAGCGCATGGGCTTTGAAAAGCTCGGCACCCGCACTCTTGCCGCGCAGGGAACGATGTCACTCCTCTACGGGCAGGGCGCGGTTCGCATTCTCCTGACCCAACCTCTTGCCGGTGCGGATGCGTCGGCACATGCCAAGAGCGAGCCCCTGAAGTTCCTTAAGTCTCAGGCCGAAGGCATCTGCGTCCTCGCAGTCGACGTGGATAATGCCACGCAGGCTTTCGAAGAGACCGTTGCCCGCGGCGCCAAGCCCGCAATGGCTCCGCGGCGCTTTGAGTCGGCTGAAGGTACGGTGGTGCGCTCGGAGATTTGGACGCCGGGTCAGGTTCGTTACGCATTCATCGAGCGCAAGGCGCCAAATGGTCCCAAGGGCCCGGCCCTGTTTGACGAAGGGCTCGTGGCTTCGCGCCTCGAGAGTCCGAGCCCCTTTGGTATTTTCCGCGTGGATCACCTCACCAACAACGTGGGCATCGGCGAGATGGCCAAGTGGGTCGAGTGGTACAAGAAGGTCTTTGGATTCAAGGTCACCCGCCACTTCGACATTCGCACGGGCCGTACGGGCCTGATCTCGGATGTGGTGCAGTCCGAGTGCGGCAAGATCATCGTCCCCATCAACGAAGCGACCGAACCTGCGAGCCAGGTCCAGGAGTTCGTCAATCGCATGAAGGGTCCTGGCGTGCAGCACCTGGCGCTCGAGACGACCGGGCTTCCGGACACGCTCAAGAGCCTGCGCAAGAACAGCTTCAAGTTCCTCACCGTGCCGCACACCTATTACGAAGAGGTTCCGACCCGCGTGAAGGGTGTGACCGAGGACCTGGCCGAGATGGAAGAGCTCGGCATCCTGCTCGATGGCGAAGGCGAGGGGTACCTCCTGCAGATCTTCTCCGAGGAGATCCTGGGCCCATTCTTCTTTGAGTACATCCAGCGCAAGGGCAACAAGGGCTTTGGCGAAGGGAACTTCCGGGCCCTATTCGAAGCCATCGAGCGCGACCAGATCAAGCGCGGCGTGCTCTGAGGGATCCGTTCCCTTTTGGTTGAGGCCCGCGTCATTAAAACCCAAGCAATTCTGACCACTTCGGTCAAATATTGACACCCCCTAGACAGGGGCGTACACCCCCGGGCGAACCAATTAAGGGGGTTTCAAATGCGCTCTCTCAAGACTCGGGCTTTGGCCCTGGCCATCGCAGCTTCCATCTTCACGGCCTCAACCCTGGCGCCCAAGCGCGCAGAGGCGGGCGCAGGCCTGCTGATCATTGGGTTCGGTGGATCGGCCCTCGTCGGCTCCGGCTTTTTCCTCGCCTCCATCGGCGGGGCAGTGGGTTCGGCCCACTTTTTCCAAAAGGGTTGGAACAGCAAGGGGCTCAAGGCTGTCGCATCCTACCTGATGGCCGGCGTGATTGCCCTTGGTGCCGTGTACCTTCTGGATGAATCACAGGCCGAATCCGGGGAGTTCAAGTCCATCGACGCCCAGCGGGCTGCCGCCCTCGGGCTCGACGCTTCCGAACACGCGGCTTACGAAGCCGAACTTCCGCTGATCAATTCCGTGCGTGAAGAAGTCCTCCTCCGCACCAACCTCGAATTCAAGGATCTCAAAGCCTCGAGCCCGGCTGACCTCCAAAAGGTCTCGGCTTTTGTCCGCTCCACTTGGCAGGAGCTGTCTCGCCAGGCGCTGAGCGCTGGGTCTGTTTCTGTGATCGAAAAGATGGGTCAAACCGTAGTGGGGAACAACTGACGATGAAGATTTCGAATCCGAAAATGGTTGCCGCAATCTTAGCCCTCGCCGTCGCCTCCAGCACGGCAGTGGTCCCGCGGAAGAGCCACGCGGGCCTGGGGATCATCGTCACGATCGCACCGACTCTCGTGGTCTCGCCGATCTTCATCCCGCTCTACTACATGCTTGCAGTGGCGGGCGGCGCGTCGGCGCTCGACAAGCTCGCAGAAGCCAGGGCCAGCGGGAACACCTGGAAATATCTCCAGGCCGGCTTCATGGCCGCTTTCGGAGTGTTGATGCTCGAGTCAAACGCATCAGGATCAATGGATTTTGCGTCCATCTCTGATGCCGCTGCCGACAAGGCAGGGTTGACGGCAGCCGAGCGCGCAGCTTATGCGGCCGAGCTCCCGATGCTCAATGCGATCCGGGAGGAGTCTTTTGCGAGGATGGAGTCCAAACTTGCAAAGAGTCATCCTTCGTTCAGCGAGGTGGCCGAAGAGCTCCGCCTCCAGTGGCTGGAACTTTCCCGGCAGGGGCTCAGCCCCGAGGCGACTTCCGCGATGGAAAAGCTCGCAGCCTCCGCCCGCAACTCGATCTAAGTCGATCAAAAAGGAGCCAACATGAAAATCGCTCGCGCTTCGCGTTTCATCGCCATCGCTGTAGCCCTCAGTATCTTCTCTTCGTCCATTCTTTCTCCGCGTCGAGCCGAGGCGGGCTGGGGGCTGATCTTTGCCGCCGTGTCCGGTGCGGGCATGGGAGTCAATGTAGGCTCGGTCATCTTTTTTTCCGGATCGATTGGCGGAGTGCTCACGGGACTGCATCTGAGCAAGAAGGCAGCCAAGTCATCCACTGCAAAGGCAGTGGCCCTCTACCTGGTGGCGGGAATCGCTGCAATCGGCGCACTCTACCTGCTTGATGCCGAGCCGGATGCGGGCGAATCGAGCTCCAATTTTGCCGCGATGTCGGATGAGGCTGGCACGAAGCTCGGCGTGACCCAGTCCGAACAGCAGGCCTTCAACGCAGAGCTCCCGCTGATCAATGCAGTGAAGGAAGAAGTGCTTCTTCGCACTGAACAGGACTTTTCTGGAGTGGACCCTGCATCCGTGGACGCAGTCCGCGTGGCGCAGGCCATCCGCCAGCACTGGCTGGATCTCGCCCCCAACACATTGACGGCCGAAGCCATGTCGGCCGTCGAGAAAATCGGCCGCGCATTCTGAGCATGAATCGCTGGCTCAAGAAGACTCTCGCCGTCGCCCTGATCTGCAGCATGTCCCTCGCCTGGGTGGCGCCTCGGAAGTCCGAGGGATTCATGGGCGGCACGGCGATCGTGATCTCCATGCTGCTCGGTGGAACGACAACCCAGGCATGGCTGCTACTGGGTGGAGCGGTCGTGGCGACGGCAGCCTCCGTTTCGGGTGGGATCGAATTCATCAGCAAGGCTCGCTCATCTCAAGGAGCCCGGAAGGCCCTCTTCTGGGTGGTGGCCCTCGGTGCGATTGCAGCGGGCGGATTGATCCTTGACGGCTCACAGGCCGGGCAGGGGATGCAGCTTGCGAGCATCGATGCGGTCCAGGCCGATCGTCTGGGTCTCAGTGCAGGCGAGCACGCAGCCTACGAGTCCGAGCTCGACTTCATCAATGGGGTCAACGAGGAAGCCCTGGCTCGAATGGGGCGTGAGTTTGGGAACTCGAAACCCTCGCTCGAGGCGGTTGTCGAAAGTTTGCACCGCAACTGGCATGAACTCGCCCGTGGGGCGCTCAGTCCCGAGGCTATCCGTGCCGTCCAGAAGATGGGAGCCCGGAGATGAAATTCCGAAAGGCAGTTGCTGCCGGGGTGGGACTCCTGATGCTTTCACAGGGCGCCCTCGTGCCAAGGCGTGCCCAGGCAAGCTTTGCATTCGAAGTGGCTGCCACCGTTGGCTGGGCGCTGGCGCTCGGTTGGACCGGGGGAAGCCTCGCAGCCGTAACCATCAATCATTTTTTTGAACTCAAAAATGCGGGCACCGGCAAGAAGGTGCTTCGCGTGGCTGCTGCCATCTTCACGGGGATTGGCGCGCTGATCCTGCTCGATGCAGACGATTCGGCGGCTGGCATGGCGTTTTCGTCGCTGACGGCGGATCAGGCTGCTGCGGCAGGGCTGAGCGTCCCTGAATGGAGAGCTTACGAGAGCGAGCGCATGGAAATTTCCGCACTGGCCGAGCAGTCGGTCGCAGATGCCGAGCTGAGCGTAGGGACCGAGGACCTTGCTCGGTTCGTCGAAGCGATCCGCAGCAACTGGGATCAGTACTCCGTGGTTCTCCTGTCGCGAGACGCCGCCAGTGCCGCCCAAAAGCTGGCGCGAGCCAGCCTTCGTTACTGACCGGCCCGCACTGCAAGCTCAACCCTGCTCGAGAGGTTCTCTGGCGTGAATGGCTTGACCAGGTAAGCGCTCACGCCTGCTTGGATCGCCTCGATGATCTGGTGCTGGCTACCCTCTGCGGTGAGCATCAGCACCGGGACCGTTGCCGTGCGCTCGTCCATTCGCACCAGTCGAAGGAAGTCAATCCCCTGCATGCGGGGCATGTTCCAATCGGTGATGACGAGCTCAAAAGCCTCGCCCTTGCCCAGTCCGTCGAGCACGAGCTGCCAGGCGGTATCCCCATCATCGGCTTCGACGATATTGGAAAAGCCCTGTGCAGACAGGCACTGGCGGACATACTTGCGCATGACTGCCATGTCGTCGACGACCAGGACCTTAGCTGAGCTGGGCAACATGGGGGTTCTCCTTCTTTCGGTAGATGGAACTGCCCGCTCCTTCGATGCGGGTGATGGGGGAGGTGGGATCGAGGATGCACTCGGCCGCCCCTAGGAACAGGCATCCGTCCGGAGCGAGTGATTGCGCGAGTCGCGCAATCACCTGGGACTTGAGCGTCGGCTCAAAATAGATCAGGACATTTCTCAGGAAGATCAGGTCGAAGTGCCCTGGTGCAGGTGGTCGGTCGAGCAGGTTGTGCTGCTCGAACCGAATGGGAGTCACTGCCTCCTGTTTGAATCTCCAGCCCTGTGGGACCTGCTCAAAGTAGGTGTTGCGCGTCACCTCCGGGAGCCCTCGTTGGATCTCAAAGTTCGAGAAGATCCCTGCTTTCGCCTTGCCGAGTGCGTTGGTGGAGATATCCGACGCAAGGAGGTCGATTTTCCAGCCACTTAGACCAAGCCGGGCGGCCTCTTCGCGCAGGATGATGGCAATCGAGAAGGGTTCCTGGCCCGTCGAGCAGGCAGCCGACCAGATTCGGAGTGTGCGCGAGGCTGATCTTGCCCGGACGAGGCGCGGGAGGGCATCCGACCGCAGGTATTGAAAGGGAACATCGTCTCGAAAGAAAAGTGACTCATTGGTGACCATCGAGTCGATGATGGCCTGCCTGAGCGATGCAGTGGGCTGCAGTTGGAGCTTACGGATCAGCCCAGTTGCATCCGAGCATCCGTGGATCGGCGCGATCGTCGTCAGCCTCGCCTCGACCAGGTACTCCTTTCCAGAGCCCATGTCGTAGCCAATTCCATCAAGCAGGTATTTTTTAAGGAAAGCATAAGCGCTGGGATCGATGCTCATGATTTTTTCCTTTCGATCATTGCCGAGACTCGTCCGCCGAGCTCGGGGAGTGGCAGGACCTGATGCGCAAGCCCTGCACGGACAACAGCTCCAGGCATTCCCCAGACGACGCTGGTTGCTTCGTCCTGGACCAGGATTCTTCCACCCGCCCTCTGGATCTCGGAGGCACCGCGAGCCCCGTCGTCTCCCATTCCGGTGAGGACAAGTGCCAGGGCGCCGCGGCCGAAGACGCGGGCCGCGGATCTAAAGAGGGGGTCGACTGCGGGCCGGCAGAAGTTTTCAGGAGGATCCTGTGTGAGCTTGAGCGTGCAGTTTGGGGTCGAGCCCTCGATGACCATGTGGTGGTCTCCCGGGGCGATGTAGATGGTACCCGGCACGATCGGCTGCCCATGGGTTGCCTCTACGCAGGGGATCGAGCAATCAGCCTGGAGTCTCTGGGCAAGCATTCGGGTGAACCCGGGAGGCATGTGCTGGACGACAAGCACGGGGAAGGGGATTTTCTTTGGTAAAAGCCTGAAAAGCGCGCTCAGCGCATTGGGCCCTCCGGTGCTGGCGCCAATCACGAGGATCTCGGGTGTGGCCTCCAAAAGCGGAGGGATACTCAACGGAGCAGGAGCAGGTGCAGGTGCAGTGGGCTTTCTTGCAAACTGGCGCACCTTTGCGAGAAGTTGCCTTCCATAGTCTTCGAGTGAGACGCCCGATCCCAGTGTGCTGGGCTTTTGGATGCAGTCAGCCGCTCCGGAAGTCAGCGCCCTCACGGCTCGCTCCGACCCGTGGGAAGTGTAGGCGCTGGCGACCACGATTTTAGCAAGTGGAGCTCGAGCCTGGATCCGTGGGATTGCCGTGAGGCCGTCCATCACCGGCATCTCGAGGTCAAGAAGGACCACATCCACCTGGCAGCGTTCGAGCTCCTGAAGTGCATTCTCCCCATTGGTTGCGCTCGCGACCACCTGGACTTCTCCCCCCTGGGCGAGGGCCTGCCGCATGACCCCGCGATAGACGGCCGAGTCGTCGACGATCATCACTCGGATGGGTTCCATTTTATCCGCGCACCCTGGAGAGCATACTGAACATCAGCAGGAATCCGACCGTTCTAAAGATAAACGCCGCGACTCCGATCATTCCGTGGGTCCTGCGCTGGCTTGCAGTAGCGTGGCCTTTAAAAGCAGAAAGGCCGAGCCATGCGAGTGGAAGGTAGAGCAGTACGGCAACCACCGACGCGATCACATGCATCATCTGGAAGGAGTTGAGTCCTGTCCCTGTGGCAGTGCGAGTGGCGTGGCGAGTTGCCTCGAGCACCAGCACGAGCCCCACGTCAAGGGTCATGGCGGTGGCCATGAGCGTGGCGTGGAGCTGTGCATGGCGTCGGGCAAATACCCCTCCCACCATGGAGAGGTATGCAAACGTGGCGACCCCCATATAGGGAGTCGCCGCCATCCCCACAGTGGTCGAAACCACCGTGGCCGCCAGTGCGGGCAGGAGGGGAAACCCTGGCCTGCCCGCCACTACTTGGATTCTTGGATTCATCATTAGAAGGACCTCATGCGCTTCAGGAACTCCTGGACACCCGTATTGAGTCGCTCGCTCTCAACCGAGAGCTGGCCTGCCGCCTTCTGGATGTCCGAGGCAGTCCTGCCCGCCTCACCGGCCACAGTCGAAACATTATTGATGTTCTGACCGACCTCTCCCGTGCCCTTGGCAGCCTCCACTGCCGCACGTGAGATTTCGCTCGTGGCGGCATTCTGCTGCTGGACTGCTGCCGCGATGGTGGCCGAAATCTCATTCAGCTTGTTGATCACCGAAGAGATCCCCTGGATCACCTGGACGGCACTCTCGGTCTCCTTTTGGACGCCCGAGATCTTCTGCCCGATCTCCTCGGTAGCCTTGGCGGTCTGGCGGGCAAGCTCCTTGACTTCATTGGCAACCACGGCAAAGCCCTTTCCTGCTTCGCCGGCTCGAGCCGCTTCGATGGTCGCATTGAGTGCAAGCAGGTTGGTCTGCTGTGCAATCGATGTGATGACCTTGACCACCTGGCCAATCTCCTGGCTGGAGGTTCCGAGTGTCTTCATCTTGTCATTGGCAGCCGAAGCATCCCTCACCGCCTGTTGTGCGACGCTTGCAGCCTCTTGGACTCGAGAGGCGACTTCCTGGATGCTGGCCGACATCTCCTCGGCCGAGCTTGCCACGGTTTGGACGCTCCTGGCGGCTTGCTGGGAGGCCGCAGCCACGGCCTGGGCCTGGCGTGAGGTCTCCTCGGCTCCGGCTGCCATGCTCTGGCTGTTGCCCTGGAGCTCGGTGGCGCTACTGCTCACGGTTTGGACGATGCTTGCGACATCGCGTTCAAAATCGTCCGCCATCTTCACCCGATCGGATACGACGGCCCAGGTTGCCATGGCGCCAATGTATTTTCCGTCCTTGGAAAAAATTCCGGATACGAGCAGGTCCAGGGTTTCGGCTCCAAGCTTGATCTTGGTCTTGATCGGGAAGTTGCGTGGGTCCGAGAGCATCTTCTGCTGGTGTGAGGGGTTCTTGTGGAAGATGTCGATCTTCTCGCCAACGATCTTGTCGACCGGCCGTGGCAGCAGGTGCTCGAGGGTCTTGAGTACCCGGATGGATGCCGGATTCATGTACCTCAGCGTGAGGTCCCGGTCACAGAAGAGGACGTTGATTGGCAGGTTGTCCATCATGGATTGGATCCGTGCGGTCTCGGATTCAAGCTGGGATTTTTCCGTGATGTCCTCCCAATTCACGACGTAGCCACCGATCTTGCCGGAGTCGTCGATCACATTGATGTTCAGGTCAAGCTTGCGGGGCCCGACCGTGATCTCCCTGCGGTAGGGAAAGTTCGAACGATCCCCGAGGATGCTCCGTACCCTTGCCTTGAGATCACCCTTGTGGAATCGATCGATGGACCCTCCTACAAGCTGGTCCACGCCGATCCCAAAGAGGTCCTTCACGACCTCTTCCATGAGCTTCAGGGTCTTTCCGGCACGTTCATTCATGTAGATCAGGTTCAGGTCCCGATCAGCGATGAATAGGTTGGTTCCCAGTGCGCCGATTGCGGCACCCAGGTGCGTGGCGCTCTCGAGAAGCGTCTTGGGCGCATCCGGCTCTGTTTCAGGCGCATTTTGCATGATGGCCGCCACGGTGCCATAGACGGCGGCCCAGGCATCCCGATGCTCGGCGGTGAATCCCTTGCCGAGGCCTGCCTTGAGGGTGTCCAGCAGTGCTCGTCCTACGGTCGGATAATGTTCCGGCAGCACGCCATATGATGAATGGCGACCGCCCAGTTCGAGAACCAGTGGCATGGCCGACTCAAGGTCATCGAGGCCCGCCACGAGCTGGCCGAGCACTTTCATGAGCTTGCGACCCTGTTCCTCCAGGTTGGTGTGAAAGAGGGACCGCGTCGTCGGCTCCAGTTCGAAGAGGCGCTTGTAGAAGAGGCGCGCAGCCTCCGGAGCAATGGGGACCACCTTCTTGAAGCTCTCCTGTACGAGCTTGCGCTGGCGAGCGGTGATGGGCTTGGGGGATGGACTGATTTCTCGGGTCATGTGCATTTTCATTACCTTTCGTTCGTGTTGATGGATGGGTTTTCAAGATCCACGAGTGCGGCTACGTCGATGACGACGAGCAGGCCTCGAGCGAGGCGGTAGACTCCGCCGCAGCATTTTCTCCAGGTCTCGGCCAGGGTGGGTGGAGTGGGAGCGAACGATGATCGCTCGACCATTTTGACGTCACCCACTGAATCGACGAGAAGGCTGAAGAGTTCGCCGTCGTCTCCTACGACAATGTTCATGCGAGTAAGCCCAGCCTCCCTAGGCAGGAGTCCAAGTCTCCGCCGCACATCGATCGCAGTCACGATTTGACCGCGGAGGTTGAGTAGGCCGGCGACAGACTCGGGAGCAAGGGGCACCTTGGCCACAGGCTGCTCAGGAATGACTTCTCGTACTTCATGAACTGGAATTCCGAGGAGTTGGTCATCCACATGGAAGGTGATGTACTCGATCTGGCCACTGCTGCTCATGCAACCCCCTCGGTTCGGCGCCTGGCTCCGGTGATCTCCGCCCGGACGGCTTCCATGAGTTCCGCCTCACCGATCTGGCGTTCCTGCCGCGCAGCCGGCGAGGAGGGGTACGCCAATGCAAGGTAGTGCTGGGTATCCACGACCTCGGTCACACGTCCATCAACGACCGTGAGTCCCAATATGCCCGGTGTTCCGCCCTGCGCCTTGCCAAGTCCCTCGATCGGGTGCGTGGCCTCGACGATGTCGAGGATTTCCTCCACCCATAGGCCCATGGAGTGTTGGCCGTCAGAGAACACGATCACCGGGCAGCGGGTTCCAGGAGTGCCGGTCACCGCTCCCTGCGTCCTGATCAGGGGGAGGAGTGCTTCCCGGTACTGCACGAGGAAGCGTCCGTCGGCGTGCTCGATCTTCTCCTGCGGGATCTCCTCAAGTCGGGCCACGAGCGCAAGCGGTACGGCCTTGGAGGCGCCCACTCCGGATCTGAAGAGGAGCAGTGGGACACGGTCAGCGCGGATGCTGTTGCGGGCCTCTTCACGAACTGTCCCGGATGGGTCGGCCTGGATTGGGGAGTCCGGCTCTCCAAGCGCCCGCGCACGCTGGGCGACTCCGGCCGCATCCAGGATCATGATGACACGACCATCTCCGAGAATGGTGGTGCCGGAGTACACGGATAGGTCCCGAACCAGCCTGCCCGTCGGTTTTACGACAATCTCCTGGGTGTCGAAAACCTCGTCGACCACGAGTCCGACCTGGCGATCATTGACCTGGGTGACGACCGTGAACAGGTCGCCGGATGGTTCCCGATCCGAATCAGCCATTCCCAGTGTCTCCCTGAGTTCGATCAGCGGCAGGAGCTGCTCCCTGAGCCTGAGGACCCTGGATCCATGGATTCGCTCCAGCTGATCACGGTTCCCATCCGAGATCCTCACGAGTTCGGTGACTGCCACTTGGGGAATCGCGAATGCCTGGCCACCCACCCCGACCACCAGCGCCGGTACGATCGCCAGCGTCAGTGGAATACGGATTCTCAAAACCGATCCCGCTCCACGTTCGCTCGAAAGATCGACCGTACCGCCCAGTTTTTCGACGTTGCTCCGCACGACATCCATTCCCACTCCGCGTCCGGAGACTTCCGTGACCTTGGCGGCGGTCGAGAATCCCGGTTCAAACAGGAAGCGGATGAGCTCCGGATCGCTCAGCTTGTCAGCATCGACTGTGGCGACCATGCCGCGTTCGACGATTTTTTTCCTGACGCGCTCGAAGTTGACTCCTGCTCCATCATCCCGGACTTCGACAATGATCTGGCCGCCTTCCTGCCAGGCCGAAAGCCCGACCGTACCGGCTGCCGGTTTTCCGGCTGCAGTTCGGACTTCCGGGAGCTCGATGCCATGGTCGATGGCGTTTCGGATGCAATGGGTGAGGGGATCCTGGAGTTCTTGGAGGATCTGTCGGTCGATCCCCGTCTCGGACCCGGACATGACGAGCTCGACCTGCTTGCAGGTGGCGATCGATACGTCGCGCACGATGCGCGGGAGCTTGGCCCATGCACTCCCGATAGGTTGCATCCGGGTCTTCATGACGGCTTCCTGGAGATCCGAGGTGATCCGATTGAGCGCCTGGATCGGCGCCTGGTAGCGGGAGCCCTCGTCTCCGTGCACCACTTGGATGAGCTGGTTTCGGGTGAGGACCAGCTCCCCAACCAGGTTCATGAGCGTATCGAGGATCTCGACGCTCACGCGCAGGGAGGTTTCGGAAAGGCTGGCCCCCTGCTTGGGCTTGAGGCTGGGAGGTTCATGGGCGGGTTCCGCCGCCGGAGTCTGTGCTGCCGGGGCGGATCCGGAGGCGATCTCAACCAGCTCACGCAGCGAGGCAATCGTCGCGGAGTCATCGCCGTCGGGCTCCTTTCCCTGGACTTCGATTCCAGCGAGGATTTCCTTGATGATGTCGATGGCTCGAAGCACCGATCCCACGGTCGCAGGCGCGACTGGCAACGTACCATCTCGCATTCGGCTCAGGACGTCTTCTCCTGCGTGCGCGACTTTTTCCATTCGCGAGAGCCCAAAGACACCGCAGGCTCCCTTGATCGAATGGATCACGCGGAAGATCTGGTTGAGGACTTCCTTGTCGCCGGGATTCTTCTCGAGCGAGACCATTGCCTGGTCAATCGACGTGATGAATTCGTTGCTTTCGATGATGAAGTCCTTGAGCAGGTCGTCCATGAATCCCCTCCATAAAAATCTATCACCGCGAGGTCGCCGTGATTTTGAAGCGAATTTGAAGCTGGTATTCGTTCGCCGTGGGATTATTCGGTCAGGGAGGTGCGAGGGGAGAGGGCAGGCACTCGAATTGAAGATTGCTTCAATTTTCGTGGATGTTTTGACGGCGGCTTCGCACGAGCTCGATCATTCGCTCGATGGAATGCAGTACTTTCTGGAGCTGCTGGAGCTCTTCTGGAGTGATCTTGTGGGTCGTGGATGCCAAAAGGCGTGCGGCATTGCCTTGCGCGATCATCAGTGGTGCAGCCAGGTCGTGCAGGAAGGACCTCTCCGGAGACTTGTCAGTTTTCAGGTTTTTTCCAGCAGTAGCCGGCCCCATAAACGGTCTGGATCTGGAACACTGAACCTGCGATGGCCTTCCTGAGCTTGGAAACATGGGTGTCGACGGTGCGGTCAGTGACGACCACGTCCGGCCAGTTGGCTTCCAGTACTTCAGTCCTTGAAACAATCTTTCCGCCTGTCCTGACGAAATAGCAAAGAAGCTTGAACTCGAGCGCACTCAGCTCAACCAGTCGCCCGTCAATCCTGGCTTCAAAGCGTCCCAGGTCGAGTTGTAGATTTTCGGATCTGAGGAGATCGGAATTTTCGTCCGCGGGACTTGCGTCCACGGCCTTTCGCCTGATCCTGGCACGAATCCGTGCGCGGAGTTCCTCGGTCCCGAAGGGCTTGACGATGAAGTCGTCGGCGCCAGATTCGAAGGAGCGTACCTCGGCCTCTTCCTGTCCGGTCATGACCATGACCAATGTTCGGGTTAAAACGGGATTCTTTCGAAGTCCCCGGCAAAAGCTGATGCCATCGAGACCCGGCATCCGAAGGTCGACCAACACCAGATCGGGGACGAGCTCGGTCGCAAGGCGCAGGCCCGTTGCCCCGTCGTTTGCGGTGGAGATCTCGAACTCCTGGCTGAGGGCGTCACGAATGAGTTCGCAGATGTCCTGCTCGTCATCGATTACAAGGAGCTTTTGACGGGTCGTCATTGCCCGAGTGAAACTATGTGGGACTGTCTGCAGAGTCAATTGGCGTCCCTTCCCTCTGGGTGCCTGGTCCGAAGGGAGATCAGCAGCCAGGCGCGTCCCAAGCGACTTTCAAAGGTGATTTGGATGAGCGGCTTCGTGGACAAGGCGCCCGTCCCGGCGGTGGGCTGGGAGGTTTCAACACTGATTCCCCATTTTAGGAGCTGGGCTTGAGCCCCTCGCTGGATCCGCGAGCATGCCTCCAGGAGCAGCTCGTCCCGGGTAAGTTGGGGGAGGGAGTCCTTGAGGCCCTCAAGCCAGGGTCGCTCGATCTCCAGCCATGCCGTCTCCGCCAGAGTCCCGGGCCCAAGCGCAAAGCTTGCCACGGCCCCACGAGCCAGCCTCTCCGGACCGGCCAAAGTGGGTTTATCACTGCGAATCAAGACGGGTCTCAGTGAATTGAGGGCCTCGCTTGCCGCAGTCGTTACTGCGGTGAGTTCGTCACTGAAAAGCTGACCCGGCGATTTTTTGATCGCTCCCTCGGGAATGGCAGTCAGAATCGATGCCCGGAGCTCCTCCTCCGTGCAAGGCTTCTGGATTCGTGTCACTCCGGCTGGGAGGTCGTACTCAGGGTTGGCAAAACAGCCGGATAAAACGATTACCCGATCTGGCTGAAAGGCCTTGTCGAGACGGGCGAGACCTTCAATGAGCCTGATGCCATCCTTCTTCGGCATCTTCAGATCCGTGATGATGAGATCGAACTTCTGGCGTTCGGCACGGAGCAGGGCCTCAAGTCCATTGGAGGCCTCTTGGACCACGGCGTGCCGGCTGATGCGTTGGATATTGTCTCGTACGATCGACCTGACGTCAGGATCATCGTCGACCACCAGCACTGACTTGCGCTCGGGAAGGGACATGCTCATCCATTTGATTCTAGGGCCGCCGGCTCGGGCAATTTTTGAAGGGATTGTGAAACCCGCCCCCGGGCCTATCGGGCGAGCGCCAGCCGACCGACACTCTTGATGTGAGCCATGAGCCAATAGGAGAAGCCCTTCAATGAATGCCGAATTTTTCAAACCTTTCGTGGAGGGAACCCTGGAGACCCTGAAGATCCAGTGTTCCACGGATGCAAGGCCCGGAAAGCCCTTCATCCAACCCGATGTTCCCTCGCCAGATCCGGTCATTGCAGCTGTGATTGGAGTCACAGGGGACGGTATCCGAGCGAGTGTAACCCTGTGCTTTCCGGAGAAGCTCTTCCTCAAGCTCATGTCCAACATGCTGGGAGAGGAATGCACGGAGGTCACGCAGGAGCTTGAGGATGGCGTGGCCGAGCTCCTGAACATCATCTTTGGTTCTGCCAAGCGGCAAATTGATGGCGGCATCCAGATGGCCATCCCCACGATCCTCCGCGGACGTGGAATCCGCGCCAAGGCGCTCACCGACGGCAGGGTGGTGGTCCTCCCGTTCACGACGCCGAGCGAAGAGGAGTTTCAAATTCAAATCTCGATGGAATCCAGGAAGGTGGCGTCATGATCGGACTCGATGTGGCTGTTTTGGTGGTTGATGACATGTCGACGATGCGCAAAGTGGTCATGAAGGCATGCCGTGAGCTAGGATTCACCAACATCTCGGAGGCCGCCGATGGGGTTGCAGCCTGGGAAGTGATCGCCAACTCTGCCACTCCATTTGGATTGATCATCTCGGATTGGAACATGCCCAACTGCTCGGGGCTGGATCTCCTCAAGCGCCTCCGCAAGGATAGCAAGGTCGGATCCACTCCATTTGTGATGGTCACGGCAGAGTCCGAAAAGGGACAGATTGCCGAAGCGATCAGCGCCGGCGTGAGCCAGTACATCCTCAAGCCGTTCAAGACCGAAACACTCCGGGAGAAGCTTGCTGCTATCAAGGTGGCTTGAGGAGTTCCATGCAAAATCCATCAGTGATCACCTGCGGGCTCTCGAGCGAAAGCCATGTACGGCTTTCACAGCTGCTCGGAAGATTCCTGGCTGGTTGCGAGGAGCAGGCCTTCGATCCAGAGCAGCTGGTCGAGCTGATGGATTCACCTCCGGAGCATGATCCGGTCGCAGTCTTCTGCGGCCCGGGCCTCAAGGATCCTCCGCCACTTGAAGCGGCTCAGTTCCTGCGCTCCCAGTTCCAGTCCACTCCGATCTACTTCATCATGGACGATGTTCCGGACTTCGAGCGACGAAACTATCTCAAGAATGGCTACACCGATACCTTCAGCCTGAAGATTGACCAAAAACTCCTGGAGAGGGCGCTCGCCGAGTCATTGGCGGCATCCAGGGGTGCGAAAGTGTATCGCCAGGCGAGGTTGATGGACCTCGAACCGGATCTGCCACTGGATTTCGACACTGCGATCTACCTGCCGGGGAATGACAAATACATTCCCTTTAGTCGTGCGGGTGATGCGATCGACCAGGAACGCCTGGAGCGACTCAATCGACATGGGTATCGATCCATTTCGATCCCGCTCGAGCAGATGCCCGCCTATCATGAGTATGCGGCGGCCAGGCTAAAGGCTCTCGGAAACACGGCAACATCACCCGAGCAGCAGCAGAGGCTATCCGGCTGCGTCCGCGAACTGCTCAGCGGAGTAATTGTTGAACTGGACCGCGAGGCCACCTTCTCGGAGGGGAGGGCCATCATGACCCAGGCAAGCGGGATCGTTTCTTCCTATGTTCAATCCTCCTCGTCCTGCTCCTGCTACGCGCGCATCCTCGAGCTTTCGGAAGAGGGTGCGGATGCCTACTGCCACTCCATGAACGTCTCGACGATCGCTGCACTCCTGGCGCTCGGTACTGGCGCGGCAAATCCAGAGCACCTTGCGATTGCGGGACTGCTGCATGATGTCGGTGCTCCTGTAAGCGGTGAGGATCTTGAAATGCGTGGGATTGAAACGCTCAACCGCCAGGAGCTTGAGCAGTTCATGAAACACGTGCCCGATACATTGGAACTGATCCGGAAGCGTAAGCTCCTGCTGCCCGGCGAGGTGACTCGGGCAATTCAAGAGCATCACGAGCGGTTTGACGGAACGGGTTTTCCGGATGGGAAACAGGGTGGAAAGATCTCGGTCGAGGCTCAGCTTCTGGCCATGGCAGACGATCTCGATCGTTATTCGGCCGTGATCCCAGGCAGGGTCCGGCGCTCCATGCTGGACTGGGTGAAGGAACGCCGCTTGGAGCTCGCAAGGGGTGGGCGCGCCGGTGCCTTTGATCCAGCATTGCTGGCCCGCGTGCTCGAGCTTTTTCCTCATGAGCCTGCGTAGTCAGTCCCAAAGGAGCTGTGTTGCAAACCGCCCCCACATGGCCCAGAGAACCAGGGTTCCTGCGAAGTAGACCGTGAATCTCGCGCCGATGTGGTTGAGAGTGCAGTGGATGAGGCTGTGGAGTGCGCGGGAGCCCACGAAGATCCAGGCGCCAGTGACGTAGATCGGGTCCGTACTTCCAGCCTGGATGAGGAGGGTCACCAGCACGAAAAAGAGTACCGGAACTTCAAACAGGTTCTCAAAGTTATCCGCAGAGTTGATCGCATCCTGGATCCTGCCCTCGCCCGCTCGCGTCCGAAGATCCTCCATCTTTACACCGTTCTTGAGCATCGACCTGAGGCGATCGATGAACATCCAGCTCCAGACGATTGCAATGACCCCGACCTGTGCGAGGGCCGGCTTCAAGAGTTCCGTCGCCATGATCACTCCCTCACCCAATGGCAGGTGTATCCGCCCGGATTCTTGACGAGGTAATCCTGGTGGTAGTCCTCAGCCGGATAAAATTTCGAGGCCTTCGTGATCTCGGTCACGACGGGCTTCTTCCACTTTCCTGAGGAATCGACGACCTTCTTCGTCTCTTCGGCCGTCTTCTTCTGCTCATCTGAGAGATAAAAGATCGCAGACCGATATTGCGATCCGATGTCGTTGCCCTGCCGATTCAGGGTCGTGGGGTCGTGCATCTTGAAGAAGAGCTCAAGGATCGCCTTGTAGGAGGTCTTCGCGGGGTCGAATCGAATCTCGATCGCCTCGGCGTGGCCCGTGCTGCCCGTCTTCACTTCAGGGTACTTGGGGTTCTCGGTGAAGCCACCCGTGTAGCCGACATTCGTCTCGAGCACGCCCGGGTGTTTTCGAAGAATGTCTTCCATTCCCCAAAAGCAGCCTCCAGCGAGGAGTGCGGTTTCGGTCTTTTGAGCGGCATTTACGTTGGCCATGAGTAATCCTCCCAGCATCAGGATGAGGTTTAAAAGTTTCATAGGAGTTCCAAGAGTTGGGAGGGATGAGTCGCCCAGTGGTGGGGCTCATGAACGGCAAGCCTCTCGCGTGAGGCCACTCGGTCCCAAAGCGCTGCCACCGCCCGTGAGCCCGCCGCACGAGCGGCCATCACATCCACATGCGAGTCGCCGACATACGCGATGTCCGTGGGCTGCATCTTCATTCGGGTCAGCGCAAGCTGGATGCCCAGTGGGGCAGGCTTGGGGCGCTCCACGTGGTCATTTGCGATGACCGTCACAAAATCATTCAAGATCCCATGGTGCTTCAGGATCACTTCGGTCGTGTTCCAGCTCCGACCCGTCACGATCGAGAGGGGGACCCGTCGTGCCTTGAGCGCGGCCAAAAGCTCTCCTACTCCATTATGGAGGGGGACCAGATGGATGTTCTCATCCAGGTAGGCCCGGCATGCGGCATAGGCCTCCTCAGCACGGTCCCGGCCGACGATCTGGGCAAAGATTTCGGCCTCTCCCGGGCCAAAATACTCCATGATTTCGTCGGGGGTATGCCGCCTTCCCCCGCACTTTAATATCCCGTGGTTAAAGGCATCAAAGGTCGTCGCCAGCGAGTCCACGAGGGTGCCGTCGAGATCAAAAACGATGCCTTTAATGGGGGTGGGGGTCATGCTAAATGGGCCTCACTATGCTGCTCTCACACGTACCTGCCTATTTCAAGCAACGCCGCGAAACCCTTCTGGAAAAGGCCCCCGGCTCAGTCTTCCTTTTTCCGGCCAATGAAGAGTTTCTTCGCAATCCCGACGTCCACTATCCCTTCCGTCAGGAGAGCAACTTTCAATACCTTTCGGGTTTTGACGAAGCCGAGAGCTTCCTGATCGTCGTGCCGGCAGGCTCACAGGGATCGGGTAAGTCCAAGATGGTGCTCTTTGTCCGCGCCCGCGATGTTGAGAAGGAAATGTGGGAAGGCGAGCGCTACGGAACCGAAGGCGCCCGCAAGGTCTTTGGTGCCGACGAAGCTTTCACGATCGACGAGCTTCCGAAGCGACTGCCCGATTACCTCAAGGGAGCGGACAAGATTTTCTACCGGATGGGCCTCAACTCCCATCACGACAAGCTCGTGCTCGAGGCGATGGAAATCCAGCGCCGAAGCCTCGGTCGCAGCGGCAAGGCCCTGCCTCCGGTTGCTGATCCCAATGAGATCATCGGCGAGATGCGCATGTTCAAGTCCGCCGACGAAGTGGCGCTCCTGCGCAAGGCCTGCAAGATCACGGCAGCCGCGCACAAGTACGCCATGCAGGAAGTCCGTCCAGGCATGAACGAGTTCGAAGTCGAGGCGCTCGTGGATTACTCCTTCCGCAAGCAGGGCTCGCAGCGCGTGGGTTACGGAAGCATTGTTGCAGGCGGAAAAAATGCCACCTGCCTGCATTACCGCTCCAACAACGAAGTGCTCAAGGATGGCGACCTGATCCTGATCGATGCGGGAGCGGAGTATGATTATTATACCTCTGACATCACCCGCACTTTCCCGGTGGGCAAGCGCTTCACCGATGCCCAGGCCAAGCTCTATGGGTTGGTCCTCAAGACTCAAAAAGAAGCGATCGCCATGACCAGGCCGGGAGTCAAGCTCCCGGAGATCCACAAGCACGTGTGTGAGACGCTCATCGACGGACTTCTCTCGATGGGGCTCCTCAAGGGTGACAAGACCGAGATCTTCAAGTCTGCAGGACATCGCAGATTCTACCCGCACAACACCTCGCACTGGCTTGGGATGGACGTGCATGATGTGGGCCTCTACCTCAAGAATGGCGAGCCGCGTGCGCTTGAGGCAGGGATGTGCTTCACGATCGAGCCGGGCTTTTACTCGCAGCCAGGAGACGCGGCCGTTCCGGCAGAGTTCGCAAAGATCGGTATCCGCATCGAAGACGATATCCTCGTGACGAGCTCGGGCTGTGAAAACCTCACGGCCGATGCGCCCAAGGAGATCGCCGAGATCGAAGCGCTCAAGAAGTAAGCCTGGACTCGCATGAAGCTAGGTCCTTTCGAGATCGACCACCCGTTCATCCTCGCTCCGATGGCGGGGATCACGAACTCGCCTTTTCGAAGGCTGATGCGCAGGCACCGCAGCTCGGTCGTCGTCTCCGAGCTCGTCTCGGCAACGGGTATTGAATACGCAGGCGCAAAGACCCTCGATCTCCTCAAGTTCCACGACGAGGAACGCCGGGTGGGCCTCCAGATCTTTGGCGAGGAGCAGGAACACCTCGTCAAGGCCTGTCAGTACGTCGAAAAGCTCGGCGCCGACTTTGTCGACCTCAACATGGGCTGCCCTGTGCCCAAGGTGGTGAAAAAGGGTGCCGGATCTGCCATGTGCCGCGATCCGATCGGGCTCTCCAAGATCCTCAAGGCGATGGTGGAGTCGGTCAAAATCCCGGTCACGATCAAGATTCGCACGGGCTGGGATGCGGGCTCACGAAATGCGTCTGAAATCGTAAAGGTGGCAGCCGATGCCGGCGTGGCCTGGGTGGCGATCCACGGGCGTACGCGTGCCCAGGGTTATAGCGGCGAAGCGGACTGGGATTTTATTGGTGAGATCAAGGCCAAGAGCCCGCTCCCGATCATTGGAAACGGAGACATCTCCACGGGTGAAGATGCCGTGAAGCGCTACAAGACCTATGGAGTGGACGCAGTCCTCATCGGTCGAGGAGCGCTTCGAAATCCCTTTATTTTTGAGCAGGCTGAAAAGGTCCTCAAGGGCGAGGCTCCTGGAAAGCCCACGATCGAAGACTACCTCTGCATCATGCGCGAGCAGCGAGAGCTCCTCGAGGCGACTTATCCCGCGCGCATGGCGATGATCCATGCCCGGAAGTTTTTGGCCTGGTACTCAGCTGGATTTCCCGGCTGCCATGAGTATCGCAAGAAGCTCTTTTCGATCACCGAGCCCGAAGTGATCTGGGCCGAGACGTTTGAGTTTTTTACCCGCAATACATCCAACCGGGACTTGGAATTCATGTCCCAGCCTTTCCTGATGGGAGGACACGGCTGATGGAAAAGACTCGTTTTTGGGTACGATTCAAGGACGGCCGTTTTGCCACCGACCAGACCGATTGGATCGAGCCGATTGATCAGCTGGTCACATCGCGTGACGTCGCCTTTGCGTGGCTGGATCTCCAGGCTCCGTATGCCGTCGATCTTGAGGACCTGCAAAGGCGTTTCGGCTTCCATCCCCATGCGATCGATGACTGCAGGCGTTTTGACCAGCGGGCCAAGCTCGAGGCTTTCTCCGATCATTGGTTCTGGGTTTTCCACGGTGCCAACACGGCTGGTTCGGATGATGTCGAGTTCAGCGAGGTCCATGCATTCCTTGTGGGGCGCTGGCTGGTCACCGTCCACCAGGGCGAGGTGCAGCCCATCGAAAAGCTCGCCCAGCAGTGGGGCGTCCAGTCGCCGGTGGGCAGGGGGCCCTTCCCGGGTTCGCCGGTGCTTGCATGGACACGGATCCTGGATGCGCTCGTCACTCAGCATGCCGATGTGCTCGCCAAGCTTTCGGACCGACTCGAAGAGCTCGATGACGAGATCACCACTCGCATCCGCACGGGCCAGATCGAGCAAGTCCACCAGCTGAAGATGAATCTCAAGTCGATGCGCCGGCTCCTTGCACCGCAGGTGGAGTACCTCCGCGCGGTCGTGGATGGGCGGATGCCGGTTGCCTCCTCGCGAGAGGAGCGGTTGGATCTGCGCGCCGCAAAGGACCATGCGCAGTTGCTCGTGGAGAAGTTGGATCTTGCCTTGGAGGCAACGCTATCCATTCGCGAGTCTTATGCGGTGGCGGCAACCCTTGCTTCCAATCGGATCATCGGAAGGTTGACGGCCTTTTCGGTTGTCTTCCTGCCAATCACCTTCGTGACCGGCTTCTTCGGGATGAACTTCACGCAGCTGCCCTATGGCGATTCTTCGTGGTTGATGTTCGTCATCGGTTTCATCCTGCTAGCCCCGCTGGGCGTGCTTTTCGTGATTCGGCGATTACAGGACTGAATAGGTTCGTAAATGCGAACTCGATTTCGCACCTGCGAATTGGAGTTCGCATTACTTTGATTTTGAAGCAATTCCATCGGACTTAAGTGCGTTGACGCAGTTTGGGTGGGTCCTTAGCCTTGAAGCATGACAACTAAAAAATGCTTCATTTTTGTGGCGATTTTATCGTGGTTCAACCTGATCCCGTCGGACTCCCATGCTCTCGGCAAGGCGCGTGACATCGTTGATGATGTGCAGCTCAATCCGTACATCATGGTCCTTCAAAAGGAGTTCGACGCAGCATCGAAGCCTACTGAGGCCGATGGTTCCGAAGTGGTCATTTCGGATCTGATCCAAACGGGAAGGCGATATGATTGTCGCGTCTTTTACGCGCTTTCAAGCAGCAGCCCATCGGCTCCCGCCGAGTCGAGAAGCTGGTACGAGTTTTCAAAGTTTGGTCGCCTGTTCCTGGATAACCGATCTTTCCTGGATACGGGACGCATCAAGACGTTTGCTCCCAATGTCAGCATGCAGAACGAACTGTGGGGCCAATCGATGGACCGCAATTATTACGAAGCGATCCGAGTGAGCCCGAAGGGGGACCTGCTGGTGCAGTCGTTCTCACCGCAGGGGATCTGGGCACGCACTTTGATGAACTGGCTCGGGATCGATGAGGCCATCAATAGCTGGCTTGCAAGGAACAAGGGGATGGCGTTGCCGACCAGTATCTTTGGCGCTACGGGATTCATCATCAGCTTTTCGTATTGTCCCGATCCTGCGACTCCCAACGCCCTGTTGAGCCATGGAACCGATGAGCAGGTGATGGAGCACATCCGGCTGTCCTTCGGCCGTTAAGCTGCAGTCACGATTCAAAAGGGCGCCGGGTCGGCCATCAGGTCGATTCTGGCGCCCTTGATTTTGAGGTAATAGCCCTTTTCGTCCCGGCTCACTGACCTAAGCAGCTCATGGTAGGGGCCGCGTAGGAATCGAGCTTCCCACCCAGACCCGATCCGACAGGTGAGCCTGCCCGGTGAGTAGCTCAGGGTCCCGGCCTCGAGCTCCTCGAACTCTTCGGTCTCTTCCTTGCCCAGCAGTCGGATTCGGTACCCCTCGGTCGGCGAACCCATCACGGCCTTCACGAATGCGGGAGTATCCTCGATCGTGACGGGTTTTTGTTCTTGTCCGATCCGGATGCACCACTGGCCTGACTCATCGCGATGCAAGAACTTGAAGAAAGCCCTGACAGTAGCTTCGTGCGTGATTTCCTGGCCATTGGATAGCCATACGCCATCCCGGGAGAGCGTGAGGGTTTCCTGGATCCCAAAGTAGACGACCTGTGGACTCACGCCCTCGATTCTACCATGATTCGGGGATGCCCTTCTGGTTCAAGATCCTGCTGTCGTCGGTCGTCATTTCTGCCAGCTCATCCCTTGCCGGGCGACGGCCTGACCTGGCGGGCTGGCTCATTGCCCTGCCCATTTCTTCCATGCTGGCGCTTGCCTTTGCGCAGGCCGAATTCCAGGACACTGCTCGCACGGCCGCCTTCGCCCGAAGCATCCTCGTGGGCGTGCCCCTTTCCCTGACCTTCTTTGTTCCCTTTGTTTTCGCCGAGAAGCTCAAGCTCTCTTTTGGCTGGCTCTACGGGTTGGGGCTCCTCCTGCTGACGGCCGCCTTTTTTGCCCAGCAGTGGTGGACCAAGTCTTGAAGCTTGGTTAAAACCGGACCATGACGCCATCCCAGAGTGCCAAGCTCCAAAAGGAGCTCCTGCCCACGTTTGTTGAACTCATCCGCAAGACCTCGGCCGAGCTGCCGCAGGACGTGGTCGATGCAGTGGTCGAGGGGCTTGAGCAGGAAGCCAAAGAGTCGCGGGGAGAGTACGCGCTCAAGATCATCCAAAAAAACATCGAGCTCGCCAAAAAGAAGAGCCAGCCGCTGTGCCAGGATACGGGTTCGATCCTGTTCTTTGGTCATTTCCCCCAGAAGTGGGACTACGAGACTCTCCAAAAGACGATTCGAAAAGCGGTGATCGAAGCGACCAAAAAGGGCTACCTCCGACAGAACTCGGTCGACAGCATCACGGGAGCCAATAGCGGCAACAACATTGGCCCCGGCACGCCCACGCTCCATCTTGAGCCCTGGAAGAAAGACCACATGGAGATCAAGCTCATGCTCAAGGGCGGGGGCTGTGAGAATGTGGGCGCTCAATACAGCCTTCCCGATTCACGCATCGGAGCGAGCCGTGATCTGGCGGGAGTCAAGAAGTGCATCCTCGATTGCGTGCAGCAGGCCCAGGGCAAGGGATGCGGTCCCGGAGTCCTGGGTGTGATCGTCGGTGGCGATCGCGCCACGGGATATCTTGCGAGCAAGGAACAACTCCTGCGCAGGATGAAGGACAAGAACCCTGATCCGATCCTTGCCCAGGTCGAGGAGGAGTGCCTCCGCGAAGCCAACACGCTTGGCATCGGTCCGATGGGGTTTGGTGGAAAGACGACCCTCATGGGGGTCAAGGTGGGTGCCCTGAATCGCGTGCCCGCTTCTTTTTTCGTCACCGTGAGCTACATGTGCTGGGCCTTCCGCCGACAAGGCGCAAAGGTCTCGTCCAAGGGCCAGATCCAAAAGTGGCTCTACTAAAAGGAACACGCCAATGATCCAGCTCTCCGCACCCTTTACTGAAGAAAAAATCCGCTCGCTCAAGGTGGGCGACATGGTCGAGATCACGGGCCTCGTCCTCACGGGACGCGATGCGGTCCATAAGTGGCTGCACGAAGGCAATGAGCCGCCCGTGAGCCTGAAGGACGCAATCATTTACCACTGTGGGCCGGTCGTCCTCAAAAAGAAGGGCAAATGGGTCGTGACGGCTGCAGGGCCAACGACCTCGAGCCGCGAGGAGCCTTACCAGGCCGGCATTATCGAAAAGCACGGGCTTCGTGGAGTGATCGGCAAGGGCGGCATGGGCGAAAAGACCCGTATCGCCTGCCAGAGGTTCGGCTGCGTTTATTTCCACGCCGTGGGGGGCGCAGCGCAGGTCCTCGCCGAGTGCATTACCGAGGTGCAGGACGTCCATCTGCTCGAGAAGTTTGGAAGTCCTGAAGCGATCTGGGAGCTCAAGGTCGACAAGTTCCCCGTCGTCGTGACGATTGATGCCCACGGCAACTCGCTTCACAAGGATATCGAGGCCAATTCCGCAGGACATCTTGCTGAGTCGATGGCTCGAGTAGGCGCCAAGAAGTGAAGATCGGAGTCTTCGATTCCGGGGTGGGCGGGATGACCGTCCTCTCGGAGCTCCGCAAGGAATTCGGCTCCCAAAAGTTCATATACCTTGGGGACACGGCGCATGTTCCTTATGGAACCAAGAGCGCAGCCCAGGTGGTCAAGCTCTCCGTGGACTGTGCGTCCACCCTGAGGGAGCGTGGCGTCGAGGCCCTGGTTGTGGCCTGTAACACGGCTTCAAGCCTGGCACTTACCGAGATCCAGCAGGCTTGTGGTCCTGCCATCCGTGTCGTGGGAATGGTCGACCCCGGGGTCAAGGCTGCAGCTGCGGCCCACAAAAAATTGGGCGATCCCTCCGCGCCCGTCCTGGTGCTGGCGACTCGTGCAACGGTCAAAAGCGGTGCCTACGGAAGTCGGCTTCGCGGGCTGGGGCTCAAGGTCATCGAACAGCCCTGCCCCCTGCTCGTGCCCATGATCGAGGAGGGGTGGACGGATCATCCCGTCCTCCATCAGACGATCGAGGAATATTTGAGGCTTCACCGCCTCTCGCATTCAAGGGGTGTGGCCCTGCTCGGCTGCACCCACTATCCCTGGATCCAGTCGGCTTTTGAGAAGGCTCTTCCCGGATGGGTCGTTGTCAATTCCGCTTCGGCCGTGGCAGAGCACCTCAAGACCGAGGGAGGTCTTGCCGGATCCGTCGGTCTGGGAGAGGTGGAATGGATCTTCACGGATCCGGATGCGATCCCGGCATTTGTATCCAAGGAACTCAATCGAGGTAAGACATGAACGAACCACGCGTCTACGGCTCATCCGAGATGACCTATAATGACTACCTGATGGTGCCCGAACTCCTCAAGCTCCAGAAGCCGCAGAGCCAGCCAGAGCATCATGACGAGCTCCTGTTCATCATCATCCACCAGGCCTACGAGCTCTGGTTCAAGCTCATCATCCATGAGCTGGATTCGGCCATGGCACACATGCAAAAGCAGGAGGTCCTGCGCGCCCGTCACTTCGTGCACCGCTGCGTGGAGATCCTCCGGGTCCTCGTGGGTCAGATCCACATCCTGGAAACGATGCAGCCGGTCGAGTTCCTCGAGTTCCGCGATCGCCTGACTCCTGCCAGCGGCTTTCAGTCCATGCAGTTCCGAGAGATCGAGTTCCTCTCCGGTCTCAAGGAGCCCCGTTACCTGCAGTTCTTCAAGAACCGGCCGGATCTCGTCGCGATCCTGCAGGCTCGCCTCGATGGTCCGGACCTGCGCTCACATTATTACGACATGCTGGCAAAGCTCGGTTACGACCTGCCGGCAGGTGCTTCTGACAAGGAACGCGCAGGGGATGCCGAGGTTTCCGAAAAGATCCTCCAGGCGCTCATTCCCATTTACCGAAAGCCGCAGGAAAACCTTCCGCTCTACCTGCTCACGGAGTCACTCGTTGAGCTCGACGAGTACCTGGGGCTTTGGCGCGAGCACCATGTCCGCGTCGTGGAGCGAGTGATCGGCTTCAAGAAGGGGACTGGTGGATCGAGCGGGGTGGAGTACCTTCGCGCCACGACGAGCAAGAAGTCCTTCCCGCTGCTTTGGGAAGTCCGTACCCGTCTCTCACTCTAATGGAGTGAATCCCGGATAGTGCAGTCGGCGTGTGGCCGGGTCCCACTGGAGCGAGTAGATGATCCCGTTTGGAATGGGGATCGGTGCTTCGTGTTCGCGGATCAGGGAACGAACCACGCGACGAATGACGCCCCCGTGGGTGGCAATTCCGATCCGTGAGGCCTGGGTGATCGCCAAATGTTCTCTGAGTGTCTTCAGTACGCGCTCCAGTACTTCCCGGCCCGTTTCCCCTCCCGGATAGCTCACGTCTGCATCTGAACGGTAGGGTGACTTCCAGCGCGAAACGAGCGCCTCGCCAAACTTCAGTTCGAGTTCTTCGGCCGTCAGGCCCTGGGCATCACCGAGATACGCTTCCCTGAGTCCGGGAGTGGAGATGATCGGGAGCTTCAAGTCGGCGGAGGCGATCCGAGCGGTTTCATGGGCGCGACAAAGATCCGAGCTCAGGATCTCCTCGAGCCCCAGTCGGAGGATCGTGGGCTGGAGGCGGGCGGCCTGGGCCCGTCCTTCGTCGTTCAAAGGAATATCGAGATGGCCCTGGAAGCGATGCTCCCGGTTAAAGTCCGTCTCGCCGTGCCTGAAAAGAAAGATCCACTTCAATCAGCGCTCTTCTTGATCTCTTCTGCAAGCCGGATCCGGGACTCACGGCGCTTTTTGGCTTCTTCGTAGCGTCGCTTTTCGTCAGCGGTTTCGGCAAGGACTGGAGGCACGGGGGTGGGCTTCCCGTTTTCGTCGAGGCCCACAAAAGTGAGGTAGGCCTTGGCCGTGTGGTGGACTTCACCTGTCACGGGGTTCTCCGAGTCCACGCGCACGCCCACTTCCATTGAAGTGCGGGAGGCGTAGTTGACCATCGCCTTGATGTGCACGACATGGCCTACCTTGATGGGGGCCACGAAATGGAGGGCATCGATGGAAGCGGTCACCACGACCTTGCGTGCATGGCGGCCGGCGGCGATGGCGCCCGCGATATCGATCCAGGACATGACCTGTCCTCCAAAAATCGACCCCAGGGCATTGGCGTGGGTCGGGAGCACGATCTCGGTCATGATGACAGCTGAGTTCTTGGCGGGTTTGGCGTTCATGTGCTGTAGTGTCGCACAGGAGAGCGCCTGCCACCATGCCCATCCAGACCCTGATCGGCCTGATCCTTTGCAATTCGATCTGGGCTGCAAATCCCATCATGGGAAAAATCCTGCTCGAGCGGTTCAACTCACATGAGGTGGCCTGGCTCCGTTACTCGTCCGCGACGTTCTTCTACCTTTTGATCTGGCTGCTGGCTTCGAGTGCAAGGGGTGCAGGCTTTCTCCCCCGAGCCCCCAGGAGCTGGTTTGCCAAACCCAGGGGAATCAAGGATTCCGGGCTGGTCTTTGGTCTTGGGTTCTCCGCCTTTTGCTTTGCGCCGCTCGTCGCCTTTACAGGCCTCAAAAAAACCGGCGCCGTGGACAATGCGATTCTCATTGCTCTCGAGCCCCTGGTGACGGTGCTTTTGGCTGCAGTGTTCCTTGGAGAGCGCCTGGACCGGACACAGGTGGTTTCGTTCCTGGCCTCGATCCTGGGCTTTGGTTTCCTCTCGGGGCTCGTGACCCAGCCGGCATCGAGTTGGATGCAGGATCCCTCCATTCTAGGAAACCTGATCTTGGTCGTGTCCCTTCTGGGTGAGGGGGGCTACTCCATTTTTGCCAGTCGCCTCTCCGGCCGATACTCGATGCTGCCTGTTTTTGGTTCAGCCCTAGTTGCGGGTTTTTCGGTGCTGAGCCTGGCAGTGGCAGTTCTCGGTGGATTTCCTGATCTCTCTGGAATGGGCACGCGCGAGTGGCTCGCGTTATTCTGGCTCGGCCCCATGGGGTCGACACTGACCTATCTCTATTGGGTCATTGCGCTATCCAAAACCGATGTGTCGAGTGCAGCCTTGACGCTCTTCGTGCAGCCGGTGGTGGGCGCCCTGCTCGGAGTCGTGGTGTTCTCCGAGTCCATGGGCGTCGCCAAGCTCGTGGGCGCCGCGTTGATCTTCGGTGCCGTTGGGTTGCTGACGCTTCGTCGTCCTAAAGCCCGGTTGGCCAAAAACCAGGTGGCGTAAATAAAAGGTTGCTCCTACCGAAAACCGGTTCCTATACTCGGGTCAGGTGGAGGGGATATGGAAGTCTCCCGCAACGGATCTCAAGAAACTTCGACACAGAAACTCGGCGGTATTGCCGGGGAGTATCCTCGCGCGACGGAGATCCTTTCCTCCGAGCCCATCGCCGTCCTTCCCGGACCCCAGGGCGATGATCTGATCCGCTCCATCAGCGCCATCACCGGCCTGGGTGAAGACTCCGTCAAGTCGGAGGTCTCCGAAATGCTGACGCTGAGCGGCCAGCAGACCCAGTCGGGCGACCTTTCCCGTCTGTCACTCGAAGAGCTTCGAGCAGCAATGTTGGTTTATCTTGAGACCATCAATGCCGATATGACTGCTGGAGAAGACAGCAGCTCGTCCTCGATGACGGTTTCCTGACGGCTTTAGTGTAAGGCATCCGCTTCTAGTGCGTCTCTTCGTGAAATAGCTCAGTGCATCAGAAATGGTGCCTGTGTATACTCACCCAAGCATTGCGAACCTCGGAGCGCCTGATAAGCACATGATCATCCAAACGAAAAAGAAGATTCCATCCAGCCTGGTCCAGCCCGATCTCGTGGGTTTCAATGCCGGGTACGAGCCTTTGGCCTCGGACTACATCCCCAATCCAATCGTGATTGAGCAGACTGCACGTGGTGAGCGCCAGTATGACATTTACTCGCGCCTGCTCCTGGATCGCATCGTTTTCCTCGGGACCGAAGTGAACGACACGGTGGCCAATCTTCTCATGGCGCAGATGATGTTCCTCGAAAGCTCCGACCCGGATAAGGACATCCACCTTTACATTAATTCTCCCGGCGGTTCCGTCACTGCAGGCCTTGGGATCTACGACATCATGCAGTTCATCAAGTGCGATGTGGCCACCTACTGCGTGGGCCTCGCTGCCAGCATGGGAGCGCTGCTCCTGACTGCCGGCACCAAGGGCAAGCGCCACAGCCTGCCCCACAGCCGCATCATGATCCACCAGCCGCTCGGCGGCGCACGTGGACAGGCCTCGGACATCGAGATCCAGGCCCGCGAAATCCTCTACCTCAAGGAGCGACTCAACCAGATCCTGGTCCACCACACCGGCCAGAACATGGAGCGCATCATCAAGGATACGGACCGTGACAATTACCTGAGCGGCAAGGAAGCGGTCGAATATGGTCTCATCGACAAAGTGGTCGAGAAGCGGGGAGTCTGATTGATGGACAGCAAAAAATACGGCGATGGATTTGGAAACCTTTGTTGCTCGTTCTGCGGAAAGAACCAGCGCGAGGTCAAGAAGCTGATCGCGGGACCCACGGTCTATATCTGTGACGAGTGCATCGAGCTCTGCAATGACATCATTGCAGAGGAAGGCCAAAAGGAGGGACCAGCCAGGTCTTCCGAAAAGATCCCGAAGCCTTCTGAGATCAAGACCATCCTCGATGACTACGTCATCGGGCAGGATCGTGCCAAGCGTGTGCTCTCCGTGGCGGTTTACAACCATTACAAGCGCATCCAGCACCAGGGCGAGAACAAGAAGGCGCGTGACGGTGCGGTTGAGCTCCAGAAGAG
>CAZDSX010000020.1:28068-44963 GCA_964508305.1 uncultured Bacteriovorax sp. | reverse complement strand
TCTGGAATGAGATGGCGTCTCCGTCGCTGTCGGATTCATCCGCGGCATTTTGGATTGCACTGAAGGCGATATTGAAGGGGATCTCTTCGGAGGCTCCCGTCAGCGTGGTGATCGCCGAGAGTGTCGGGGCATGGTTGACCGGAGCAATGGACTGGGTGCTCCAGGCGCTGGCCCCTCCCACTGGATTTTCGGCACGCAGGCGGTAGTAGTAGGCCGTACCGTTGGTGAGTCCCGTGTCATTATAGGTCGTTGCAGAGATCGCAGCACTCACTGCCGTGTAGCCTGAACCGAAGACCAGCGAGCGTTCGAGGTTGTAAGTGATCGGGCCCGCTCCCGTGGAAGCTGCCCAGCTCAGCACCACCCTGCCATTGAAGGCGGTGGCCACCAGTGTGGGAGTCGATGGCGGAGCCTGCGGGGTGGCCGAGACTTCGGCCGAGTCGGCGCTCGTGCCGCCCGCATTGGTGGTATTGACCTTATAGTAGTAGGTCGTCCCATTGATGACCGCCAGGTCGGCATAGGCCGAGCTCGAAAGTCCCGTGGCGATGGTGGTGTAGCCCGTTCCCGAAGTCGTCGAGCGCTTCACGGAATAGGTGATCGTTCCAGCGCCCGCAAATCCGGCCCAGCTGAGCGCCACGTTGGCATTGCCCGGAACCGCCGCAAGCTGGGTGGGTGTCGGCGGAACGGAGAGCGGCGTGGCTGAAACCGTCGTGGAGTAGGCCGAGGAAACGCCCACTGCAAGTGCCTGGATACGGTAAGTGTAGGTCGTGTCCGGCGTAAGGCCGGTGTGGAGGTAGCTCGTGGTTCCCGCAGGCAGCGTCGGGAGGGCCACGAACGAGCCGCCGCCCACGGCGAACTCAAGCCTGAAGCCCGTCTCATTGCTGCTGTTGTCATTCCAAGTCAGCGAGACACTGGTGGAGTTGGGAGTCGTCGCTGCAAGGGCGGTCGGCACCCCTGGGGTGCTGTCGTTGATTGCGAGGGTGAGCACTACGTTCGTGGTGCCGCCCGTATTGGTGGCCGAAATCGTGTACGCCGATCCCACCTGGGCTGCAGTGGGGGTCCCCGTGATCGAGCCATTGGTGACATTCAAGAAAAGTCCGGATGGCATCGCAGGAGTCAGGGAGTAGCTCGTGGCCACACCACCGAAGTTGGAAGGCGTGTTGGGAGTGATCGCCTGCCCTACGGTGTAGGTCGCAGGGTTGGGCACATAACTGAGGTTGCTCGGGGCCTGGTCGTTGACCCGGATCTGCATCGATGTCTGCACCGCTTGGCCAGTTGAGTTGGTAGCCGTGAAGGTATAGGTCGCAAGCGCAGTGATCGCAGTCGGGGTTCCCGACAGCACTCCGTTGGACGGGTTGACCGACAATCCCGCAGGCAGGGCAGGCGAGACCGCGACCGAGGTCACGGAATCGAGTGCCGGAGTGATCGGCGTGATGGTGATGTCCTTGGAGAAAGTCTGGATGCCCGTAACCGGGTAACTGATCACCGGTGCCGTGTCGCTGACCCTGAGGACGAAGTTGCTGGCCAGCGTTCCGCCCACATTGGTGGCCGAGACCGTGTAGGTCGTCTCAGGAGAGGTGACCGTCGGAGTTCCCGAGAGGTTGCAGTTGGATGCCGACAGGTTCAAGCCGCTCGGGAGCGAGGGGCTCACCACGCAGCTCACGATCGGCCCACCCGTATTGGTGGCCGAAAGCGTGCCTGGATTGGTCCCCCGCACCAGGGCAAACGGAGATCCCGCATAAGTGATGACCGGAGGAGTCTGCGCCGTGGCGGAGGCCTCTGGAGAGTGGATGCTCGTTCCGCCGACGTTGGAGGCGCTGACCACGTAGTAGTAGGTCGTGCCGTTGAGGGCCGTGAGATCCGTATAGTTTGTGTTCGAGAGCCCGGTGGCAAGCTGTGTGTACCCGCTTCCCATCGTGGTCGAACGCTTGACCGTATAAGTGATCGTGCCGTTGCCCGTGGAGGCGCCCCAGTTGAGCGCGATTTGCGCCATGGTTGCTGTTGCAGAGAGGCTCGGCGGTGCGCCCGGAGCCGAAGGTGCAAGCACGGAGGCAGTGTCGCTCCATGCGGAGGCTACGCCGGTGGCGATGGAGCGAATCCTAAAGGTGAACGTCTGGTCGGATGTGAGTCCGGCAGCCAGGTAGCTCGTGGCATTGGCCGCAAGCGTTGCAATCGTCTGGTAAGTGCTGCCGTCGGGCGAGCGCTGCAGCTCAAATCCGGTCTCGTTGTTGCTGGTGTCGGTCCAAGTCAAGTTCGCCGTCGTTGCCGAGGCGGCCACTGCAGCAAGTCCTGTAGGAACAGCTGGAGTCGTGGCGTTGACTGCGATCACCACCACCCGGCTCGTGGATCCTCCGGTATTGGTGCCCGTGATCGTGGTGGAAAGTGCCGTTTGTGGATTGACCGGAGTGCCCGTGAGGATGCCCGTGGCCGGATCGAGAGTGATCCCGGAGGGCAGCGGAGATCCTGTCGCAGCATACGAAACGATTGGATCACCCGAGTTGCTTGGGTTGTTGGGCGTGATCGGCTGGCCTTGGAGGTAGGTGATCGGGTTGGAGCTATATTCCAGGCTCGAGGGCGGCACGGCATTGACCGTGAGGCTGATCGTCGTGGTCTGGGACTGGCCGGTCGTGTTGGTGCCCGTGATGGTGTAGACGGCTGCGGGCGCCAATACGGAGGGCGTGCCTGAGAGGTTTCCGCTTGATGTGTTGAGCGAAAGCCCAGCGGGGAGTGCCGGGTCGACCGAGAAGACGCTGACCGCAGCAGAAATCGGAGCCACCGGCCCGAAGGCCACCGTACGGGTCAGCACGAACGGCGAGCCCGAGTACGAGAGTACGGGAGCGGCATCCTGGATCGTGATCGTCACGGTGGCTGTCACGCTCTGTCCTGTGGCGTTGGTGCCCGTCACCGTGAAGGTGGTCGCATTGAGCGTGACGAGCGGATTGCCCGTGATCGCGCCGCTCGTGCTGCTGAAATTCAGGCCCGAAGGAAGCGCAGGGGAGATGGAGTACAGGTTGACGTTCGAAGCTGCAGGAGAGAGCGCCGACATGGCCGTGCCGCGAACCAGCGTGAGGCTCGAAGGAGTGTAGGCCAGGGTCGGATTCAGGTCGTTGACCGCGAGGTTGATGACTGCCGAGCTGCTGCCGCCGAGGTTGGATGCAGTGAAGGTGTATTCCCGGGCAACCGAAGCGGCCGTGGGAGTACCGCTCACCGTGCAGGTGGAGCTTGCCAGTAGGAGGCCGGCAGGAAGGGGCGGCGAAACGCTGCAGGAAGCGATCGTTCCCCCGGTGTTGGTCGGAGCGAAAGGCGTGATGGCGCTATTGCGTGTGAATGCGGGCAAGGTGCTCGGGCTGAAAGCCAGGATCGGGGCATTGACTGGGGTCGCAGTGACCTGGCTTGAGGCTGGCGAAGTTCCGCCCACATTGGTGGCCTTGATCACATAGTAGTAAGTGGTGCCATTGAGTGCCGTAAGATCCGTGTAGGTGGCCGAACTGAGGGCGTTGACCACTTCAGTATAGGGTCCGCCGCTCGTCGTTCCACGATGGACGCTGTAGGTCGGATTTCCTTTGGCCGTCGAGGCCGTCCAGTTGAGCACGACCGCTGCATCGGATGCTGCTGCAGAGACCCCGGTCGGTGCTGCAGGAACCTGCGGCGGAGTCACGACCACGGCGTTGGTGTAGGCCGAGTAGCTGCCCATGGCCTGCGCGCGGACCCGGTAGGTATAGGCCTGGTCGGGGGTGAGTCCCGTATCGAGGAGCGTGGTCGAGTCGGCAGCCAGCGAGTGAACCTGGGTGAATGTGGTTCCGTTGGTTGAGCGCTCAACGAGGAATGCGGATTCGTTGTCGCTGTTATCCGCCCAGGTGAGGCTCACGCTGGTGGCACTCTGGGCAGAAGCAACCAACCCGGTCGGAGTTCCAGGTGCCAGATCGCTCACGGCAATCGAAACCACCGCCGTGGTGCTGCCACCCGAGTTGGTGGCGGTGACCGTGAAGTTGGATGCTGCCTGGGCCGTCGTCGGCGTGCCCGAGATCACGCCCGAGTTGCCATTGATGGAGAGGCCGTCCGGGAGGGTCGGAGTCACGGAGTAGGAGACCACCGCGCCACCCGAGGAGCTCGGCGTGTTGCCGGCAATGGCGGAGCTGCGGGCATAGACAGCAGGGTTGCTGGAGTATGCAAGGTTCGAGGGGGCGACATCCTTGACAGTAATGGTGAAGTTGGCGGGTGAAGTCTGGCCGGTCGAGTTGGTGGCCGTTATCGTATAGATGGTTTGTGGCGAAACGGTAGTCGGGATGCCACTCACTGCACCGGTGCTCTGGCTGAACGATAGTCCTGCCGGGAGTGACGGGGTGATCTGGAGGCTGGTCGTATTGGTGGTCGAGGGTGTTGCCGCAGTCATCGCGGCGCCCTTGGTGAGGGTCACGGAGGCGGGGCTGTAACTGATCGTGGGGTTAAGCTCGTTTACCTGAACCGTGATGGTCACGCTGGTGGATTGCCCGGTCGAGTTGGTACCGGTCACGACGTGGTCGGTCGAAGGCCAGGTGATGGTAGGCGTGCCCGAGACCGCACCAGTGCTGGTCGAAATCACAAGACCCGTCGGAAGCGACGGAGCAATTGAGAATTGGCTCACAAAGCTCGAGGTCGGAGTGACAGCCGTGAATGCCTGGGTCCGCACGGCCAAGAGACTGGCGGGAGAGTAGGTGATCGAAGGCGTCGGCGCGTTGATCGCGATCGAAAGTGTAGTACCGACCGACTCGCCGGTCGAGTTGGCCCCAGTCAGCGTGTAGACTACCGCCGACTGCGGAGTGGTGGGAGTTCCCGAGATCACGCCCGTGTTGGCATTGAGCGAGAGTCCCGCAGGCAGGTTCGGGCTGACCGTGACCGTTGTCACGCTCTGGAGCACCGGCACTGCATTGGACATGGGCTGCGACTGGGTCAGGACCACGCCTGGCACCGGGTAAGTGATCGAGGGCTGGGCATCCTTGACCCTGAAGGCAAAGTTGGTGGTTGCGGTCTGTCCGGTGGAGTTGGTGGCCGTGGCCGTGAAGGTCGTCTGCGGGAAAGTCTGGGTCGGAGTTCCCGAAATCGCGCCGGTCACTGCGTCATAGGACATGCCCGACGGGAAGGCTGGAGTGATCGTGATCGAGGCGATGTTGGCCACCTGGGGGTTGATCGGTGCCACGGCAGCGTTCTTGGTGAAGATCCATGGGCTTCCCGCATAGGCGATCGTTGGATTGGGTGCATTGACCGTGATCGTCAGCGTGGCGGAGGCACTCTCGCCGCTCAGGTTGGTTGCCGTGAAGACATAGGGAGTCGCGTTCTGCGCAGCAGTCGGAGTTCCGGAGACGACCCCCGTGGAGTTATTAAAGAGCATCCCGGTCGGGAGTGAGGGAGCAACGCTCACGCTTTGGATGGAGCTCGAAAGCGTCGGAGTCACCGGGCTAAAGGCGGTGTCCACCTGGGTGATCAGCGTGCTCGAAGCGAAGCTGATGGTGGGCGGGATGTCGCGGACCGTGATCCGGATGGTCGTACTGCCGCTACCGCCGCTGTTGGTTGCAGTGATTGCGTAATCCTTGGCTGCCGCGACAGCGGTGGGGGTCCCGGAGAGCGTGCAGTTCGAGCTCAGTGACAGACCTGCCGGCAGTGTCGGGGAGGCCGTGCAGGAGAGCAGTGGTCCTCCGGTCGAGACGGGCGCGGTGTTGGCGATAGCCTGGGTCCGGATGTAGTTGAACGGTGTTCCCGTGTAACTGATCACGGGGATTGCCTGCGGAGTCGTGGTTGCCACCGAGCTGTTCGCGCTCTCGCCCGAGACATTCGAGGCGGTCACGACGTAGTGATAGGGAGTACCGTTGAGGGCGGTGAGATCCGTGTAGGAGGTCCCCGAAAGCCCCGCCTGCAGCTGGCTGAATGGGCCTGTGGAACTGGTGGAACGCTTCACCTTGTAAGTCGTCGCACCTGCACTTGCGCTCCAGGCGAGGATCGCCTGCGCGTTGCCGGGATTTGCGGTGAGCGAGGCGGGTGCGGCCGGAACGGCCGGGATGCGAGCCGAAGCCAGGTTGGAGTAGCTGCTCTGCACACCGAGAGCCAGGGCACGGACACGGTAGAAATAGTCCTGCTGCTGGTTTGCGCCCGTGTGGGTGTAGGTCGTTGTATTGGAGGGCAGTGTGGCGAGCACCGTAAAGCTCGAGCCATCACTCGAATATTCCAGGGCAAAGTTGGCTTCATTGGTGCTCTGGTCAACCCAGCCAAGCCCGATTGTTGAGCCAGAGAGCGGCGTTGCGGAAAGCCCCGTTGGGCCCGAGGGAGTCGTCTCATTCACGGTGATCGTGAGGACGGTAGAGGCTGAGCCCGTCTCGTTCGAGGCAGTCACCGTATATAATGACAGGGGTACCGACACGGTCGGTGTTCCTGAGATCGTTCCGCTGACACTATTGATCGAGATTCCCGACGGAAGGGCGGGTGATGCGCTGTAGCTTGTCGGCGCCCCACCCGTCGTGGTGGGGATGTTCTGCGCAATGGCCGATGCCCGGGTGTATTCAGCCGAGGCGCTCTGGTAATTGAGCGAGAGCACGGCCGTGTCTCGGACCCTGAGGTGGAAGACCGAGTCGATGGACTGGCCGGTGGAGTTGGTGGCAGTGACCGTGTAGGCGGTCAGGGGCAGGATCACGAGCGGCGTGCCTTCGATCGCGCCGGTCACTGCATTGAAGCTCACACCGCTGGGCAAAGAGGGCGAGAGCGACGCCTGGCTCATGCCGGTCCACTGCGTCGGGGCCATCGCCGAGATCAGCGAGCCCTTGGTGGCGACCCATGTATTTGCCGATGCACTGGAGGGATAGGCCACGAGCGGCAGCGGGGCGTTGACCCGGATTTGGACCGTGGTCTCGCTTGAACCGCCGTTGTTGGATCCGCGCACCTGGTAGCTGGCAGGTGCTGATGTGGCGGTGGCAGTGCCTGAGATTGCGCAGTTGGTCGTGTTGAGAGCGAGTCCCTGAGGCAGGGGTGGAGTGACCGAACAGCTCGTGGGGGCGCCGCCTGTGTTGGAGGGCAGCACGACCGGAGAAATGGCCTGGCCCAGGACTGCTGTGATGCTGGCCGGACTGTAGCTCAGTGCGGGAGTCAACTCAGGCTTGGCTGAAACCTGCGCGCTGGCCGCACTCGAACCGCCCACATGGAAGGCCGAAACCCTGTAGTAGTATGTGGTTCCGTTGAGAGGCGTGAGATCCGTATAGCTCGTCGTCGCAAGGTTGTTCGCGAGGGTGCTGAAGCCGCTTCCCGAAGTGGTCGACCTCTCCAAACGGTACTGGATCGTGGCGCCTCCCGCTCCCTCTGCGACGGCACCCCACTCCAACTGGACCGAAGCATTTCCAGGCGTGGCCTGCAATCCACCGGGCACACCGGGTGGGCTTGGAGGAATGGCGCTGGCCACGGTCGAGTACTCGGAACTCGTGGCAATCGCACTCGCCCGGACTCGATAGAAGACCCGGATATCCGGCGTCAGGCCGGTGTGCGTGTAGGAGGTGATTCCTGTCGCCACCGTGGCCAGGTAAGTAAACGATTGTCCGTCCGATGAACGTTCGATTTCAAAGCCGTTCTCGTTGTTCGAAGTATCCGTCCAGCCCAGCGAGATGGAGGTGTTCGAAGCGGCAGCCGCAGTCAGGGCCCCGGGGGTGGAGGGCTGCGTGTCGGCGATCGTGATATTGAGGAGTGCCTTGGCGTTGCCGGCCGAGTTGGAGGCGGTGATCGTGTAGATCGCTTGTGCCGACGCAACCGTCGGCGTCCCTGAGATCGCACCATTTAAAGTGTTTAGGGCGAGACCCGCCGGGAGGGCAGGGCTAGTCGCATAAAGGGTGGGAGTGCCGCCCGCAACCGTCGGCATGTTGAGGTTGATCGCCGTGCCGCGGGTGTAGACCGGGGATTGCACGGTGTACTGGAGGCTCGTGGGCGCCGAGTCGCGCACGGTGAGCTGGATCGTGGAGGTGGCCTGCTGGCCCGTGGAGTTCGTCCCGGTCACGGTGAAGCTGGAGGCCGGGACGACTTCGGCCGGCGTACCTGTGATCTCCCCTGTCGAGGAGTTGATCGAAAGTCCCTGCGGCAATCCGGGAGAAACGGCCACATTGGAGATGTTCTGGGTATTGGGCAGAAGGGATCCCGCATCCGTGCCCTTGGTGAGCAGGAATGGACTACCCGGATAGCTGATCGCGGGTGCTGCATCGAGCACGCGGAGCTGGATGATCGTCGATGCCGAACCGCCCACGTTTTCTGCACGAATGGTGTAGGGTGCCGTGGCGGTGATGGCGGTGGGTGTCCCGGTGATCACGCACTGGCTCGAAAGGACGAGTCCAGCAGGGAGTGCCGGGTTGCTGGTGCAGCTGGCGATCGGGCCGCCGCTGTTGGCGGGGGTGATCGTGCCGGAGTCCTGGTCCATCGGCAGTTGCCGGCTTGCCGGGGTGAAGCTGATGCTCGGGATGAGCTGTGGGGTCACCGCACCGGTGACCAGCCCGCTGGAAGTTCCACCCAGGGTGGAGGCCGTCACGCGGTAAACATAGGTTGTTCCATTGAGTGCGGTAGTATCGAGGAATCCTGCCGTGCTCACATTGGCATTGAGGGGCGTGAAGCTGCCTCCACCGTTTGAGGATCTTTCCACTTGGTATGCGATGGCGACGCCGCTCCGTACGGTCGGAGGACTCCAGCTCAGGACGACATTTGCGTTTCCGGGAGTCGCAGCAAGGGAGCCCACCGATGCCGGAGCCGCCGGCGCGAAGACCGGGCCAACCAGCACGGGCGCGGAGTTTGCCCCCGCAGCAAGGGTGGTCACCCTGAGAGTGACATCCTGGTCTGGTGTCAGTCCGCCTACGACGTATTGAGAGGAATTGCCCGCGGCCGTGCCGGACGGAGTCCAGTTGGTTCCATCCACGGACTGTTCGATCAGGAAGCCGGTTTCGAAAGTCGAAGCGTCCTGCCAATTCAGGCGGATCTGGGTCCCTGAGATCGGGGTTGCCGTGAGGGTCAGGACCGGCTGCGGCATTGGGTCGTTGACCTGGAGCTGGAGCTCAACGGTCGCCGATCCCGTCGAGTTGGTGGCTGTGACCGAGTAGGTCTGCGCAACCGAAGGATTCATGGGAGTGCCGGAGATCGTCCCATTGACCGAATCCAGGGTGAGTCCCGCGGGCAGCGAGGGGCTCACGCTCACCGAGGTCGGCGAACCTCCAGTGGATGTGAGGACGTTGGTCGCATAAATCTGTCCGCGGACTGCGACTGAGGGGTTGCTTGCGTAGGAAAGTCCCGAGGGGGCCTGGTCCACGACTCGTAGCTGGAGGTACGCCAGGACCGACTGTCCCGTGGAGTTGGAGGCGGTCAGCGTGTAGGTCTTCTGGCCCACTACGACCGTCGGCACTCCCGAGATCACCCCGCTCTGCGCATCGAGAAGGACTCCGGACGGAAGGGCGGGGCTGACGGTCACGAGAGAGACGTTGGTCCTCTGGGTAGGAGTGATCGAAGCGGCAGTAACTCCACGAGTGAGGGTTTGAAGGCTGTTCGGGTAACTGAGCTGGGGGGCTCCCGCATTCACCCGAAGCGTGAAGCTCGCGCTGGAGGAGCCTCCGACGTTTCGGCCAGTCAGCGTGTAGGTCTGGGGTGCACGGGTCTCCGTCGGCGTGCCCGAGAGTGCACAAGTGTTGGTGGCCACCGAGACTCCGGAGGGGAGGGCCGGAGTGACTTCGCAGGTCGCGATCGGACCCCCCGTATTGGCCGGGGTGTAGGGACTGGAAATCGCGTTACCCTGCACCAGGGTGATGACCTGCGAAGGCATCGAAAGTTGCGGCGGGCTTTGAGGCGATGCGGACGCCGAGTTGCTTTCGGCGCTGGCTCCTCCGATGTTGAGCGCCTTGACGGAGTAGGTGTAAGTGTAGCCGTTGAGTGCAGTCAGGTCCGTGAACCGATTCTGGGTGAGCCCGCTTGCGAGCTGGGTGGCCGACTGTCCTGAACGGGCTCGCAGGATGGTGTAAGTCAGTGGGCCGGCTCCGACTGCAGCGTCCCACTGCAGGGATACGACGGCATTGCCTGCGCTTGCAGCCAGGTTTGCCGGAGCGGCCGGCGGGCTGGGCGGCGTTGCGCTGGCCAGGTTGGATGGCTGGGACTGGGTGCCCATGCTGAGCGCGCGGACTCGGTAGGTGTAGGTCTGGTCGGAAGCCAGGCCGGAGTCGACATGGCTCGTGACGTTGGCACCAAGATTGGTCAGGGTGCTGAACGTGGTTCCGTCCAGCGACCGCTCAATCCTGTAGCCGGTCTCGCTGCTGCTGGTGTCCACCCACTGCAGCTGGACGCTCGTGGCATCCTTGGCCTGGGCAGTGAGTCCCGCCGGCACCCCGGGGGTCACGTCGTTGACCATGAGTCGAAGTTCGAAAGTTGCGGTGCCACCCGAGTTGGTTGCCGACACCGTGTAGGCGCGAAGAGCAGCGGCGACTGCCGGCGTTCCCGAAATCACTCCCGTCCACGAATTGAAAACCAGGCCTGCAGGAAGCGAGGGGCTGATCTGCCAGCTTTGGGCTGCACCCGTCACCAGCGTGGGGACGTTGTCGCTGATCGCAACCGTGCGCACGTACGTGGGCTCGGGCGTGCTGTAGGTGAGGTTGGCGGGGGGAATATCCACCACCTGCAGGGCAACGACCTGTTGGGTGCTCCCGCCCGAGTTGGTCGCGGTGATCGAATAATTTGCCGATGGCGTGACCTGGAGCGGAGTCCCGCTGATCACGCCCGTGGTGGGGTCGAGCGAGATGCCTGCGGGCAGCGCCGGCGAGACGGAGTAGGAGACCACCGCGCCGCCCGTGCTCGTCGGCGTGTTGGGGACGATCGCTTGCGTCCGGGTGTATTGTGCCGAACTCGAGGTGTAGGCCAGATCTGCGGGCGGGTGGTCCTTGACGATGATCGATACCGCGAACGAGGAGCTGCCCGCCGGGTTGCTCGTGGTGAGCGTGTAGGTGGCACCGGTGTGGAGCTGCGTGGGGGTCCCCGAGAGCACGCCGTCGATTTCGTCGAAGACAATTCCGCCGGGCAGCGGAGGCTGCACGGTGTAGACTTCCCCAAATCCGTCCTGGAGCGTGCTCGGGATGGAGCCCACCGAATCGCCGAGAGTGAACGTGTACTGCGTTTCCGGGAGCGCAAGACCCACGGGAGGCTTGAGCACGGTGACTGCGCGGGAGCGAACCCTTCGGCTCGAGCGGTTGAGTTCAGGATCGCAGGGACCGATGGCGAGAGCGGCGATGGCGAGAACCAGTGTAGAGACGCGCGCGAGCGCGCGTAGTCCGCCTCGCTTAGACGAGGCGGATTCCAGGTCGTTCCGGAAATCCTCGAGAGGTTTGTTCTGTCGCATCACGTACCGCTAAAAACCGAATCTCAATCTTCCGTCTTTTCGGCGCAAACTGGCCGATTTCTAATAGTTTTTCAGGCTTTGAGCACCGTGCGGAGATGTGTCCCGAGGGACCGTGTCAACCCGGACACGCTCGTTGGGATTTTTGGAGTTTTGTGCCGGTAGGGTCGGCTGATTTCAGGCAGATTTTTCCACTCCTGCCGACGGCGCTCTGGCGTCGGTCAAATGACTCCGGGCTGAATCTTTGCAGGGGTGTGTCAATTCGAGCCGGCAATCGACCGAAAAGAGGGAATGATGGTCACTCTTTCAATCGTGTTTGGTGTGCTGCTGCTGGGTCTGGCAATCCGTGATCGCTTCTTCAGCGGTGACAATATCCTCACCAATTTTCCGGTGATCGGTCATTTGCGCTACCTGCTGATCGAGATCGGGCCCGAGTTGCGCCAGTACATCGTGGCGAACAATCGCGAGGAGCAGCCCTTCAATCGCGAAGAGCGCGAGTGGATTTATCGTTCGGCAAGAGGGGAGAACAATCTCTTTGGGTTTGGTACGGACGACCAGATCTACGGAATCGGATATCCGATCATCAAGCATGCAGTCTTTCCGTGGAAGGAACCCAAGGGCGAGTCGATCCACAAGCATGCGCACGAAATTCCCTGCGCCAAGGTCCTGGGTGAGCGGCATGGCAGGCGAAAGGCCTGGCGGCCGTCCTCAGTGATCAATATTTCGGCGATGAGCTTTGGATCACTTTCTTCGAACGCGATCCAGGCCCTCAACCTTGGAGCCAAGGCCGCCGGCTGCTACCACAATACGGGCGAAGGAGGCATCTCGCCCCATCACCGCATGGGCGGCGATCTCGTCTACCAGCTGGGTACCGGATACTTTGGCGCCCGCTCGATGGATGGGAGCTTTTCGATGGAGCGCCTGCTCGCCACGCTCGAGATCTCACCCACCGTGCGTGGGATCGAGATCAAGCTTTCACAGGGCGCAAAACCGGGAAAAGGCGGTGTTTTGCCCGGAAAAAAGGTCACTCCCGAGATTGCCGCGATCCGCGGAGTGCCGGTCGGAAAGGACTGCCTGAGTCCCAACGGGCACACGGCATTCAGTGATCCGGCTTCGCTCATCGAGTTCGTCGAGCTCATCGGGCGCGAGACTGGATTGCCCGTGGGTATCAAGTCTGCAATCGGTCACCTCGATTTTTGGAGGGATCTCTCCGAGCGCATGCGGGTGACCGGGCGCGGGCCAGACTGGATCACGATCGACGGGGGAGAGGGCGGAACCGGCGCCGCTCCACTGACCTTCGCAGACCATGTCGCGCTTCCTTACAAGGTGGGCTTCTCGCGCGTGTACAAGATCTTCCGTGAGCAGGGTGTCGCTGACGAGGTCGGCTGGATCGGAAGCGGGAAGCTGGGTTTTCCGGATCGCGCAATCGTGGCCTTTGCCATGGGTGCCGACCTGATCAACATCGCTCGCGAGTCGATGCTCTCCATTGGATGCATCCAAGCGCAAAAGTGCCACACCGACCGATGCCCCGCAGGAGTGGCGACACAGAGTCGCTGGCTCCAGCAGGCAGTCGACCCCAAGATCCAGTCGCTGCGCTTTGCCCGCTTTTGCCAGTCGCTTCGAAACGAGATCCTGGCGGTGACCCATGCCGCCGGCCACGCGCACCCCTCCGAGTTCACGATGGAGGACATCGAGGTGGGCAGCGGACCGGGCCTGTTCACCAGTCTCAAGGATCTTTACGGATACAATTCAAGGGGTTGAATCCTGTCCGAGAGGACACATTTTGACGCTCTTGATACACCCTGCCACACTGTCGTCTAGGTCCGAACAAGGAGTACTTTATGGTTGATCGGGACTTGAAGGACAGTTGGAAGGCCGCAGGCTACTCGATGGAGGAGATGTGGTTCTTTCGTTACAATCAGGAGCTCATCGAGAGGCTCCGGGAAAAGAAAGCTGCCGCCGAGGCGGAAAAGGGAAAGCGTGGCCACCTGCGTTTGATCCAGGGCGGCGGTGAGGGTTCGACGGAAACCGCTGAACAGCCGGCACCGCTCAAGAAAGTGGCCTGAAAAGGCTGCGGTTCACCGAATTTTGACGAAATTTTACTGAACCCCGGTGCCCGCTGCAGGAGCGGTCGCCGGGGTTTTTTTGTCGTTTGGGAAATATTTTTGACAGCCCGGAAAACATTGCTTAGCCTTTTTGTAACTTCTCTCGGGGAGAAGTTGACGGAAGTAAGTAAATCCCGGCCAAAACCTCAGGGGTTCGTCAAAAAACCCCACTTCCGCAGGAAAGCGGGGGGAGGCCTAACCGGACCGAATTGGTAAATCGAAACTTAACTCAAGGAAGGGTTAAAACGGTGGCATTGATGCTCGCAAATCGATCTGCGTTGGTGGGTGAGAGTGTTGCAATCCAGGACATTCTCCGGACGATTGACAAGGTTTCCCAGACGGACAGCACTGTCCTGATCACTGGCGAAAGCGGCGTTGGGAAGGAACTCATCGCCCGCGCCATCCACGAAAATTCATCCCGTGCCAATAAGGCCCTCGTGATCGTCAACTGTGCGGCAATTCCCGCAGAGTTGATCGAAGCCGAACTTTTCGGCCACACCAAGGGTGCCTTCACGGGTGCAACCCAGAACCGCCTCGGCCGCTTCGAAGCTGCCCACGGTGGAACGATCTTCCTCGACGAAGTGGGTGAGCTACCCCTGCAGCTGCAGGCCAAGCTCCTTCGCGTCCTCCAGACCCGCCAGTTCGAAGCGGTCGGCTCCAACAAGACGATCGATGTCGATGTCCGCATCATCGCGGCGACCAACATCGACCTTGAAGCCGCCTGCCAGAAGCGTGAGTTCCGTGAAGACCTCTATTACCGCCTCAACGTGATCCCGGTTAAGATTCCGGCTCTCCGCGAGCGCAAGAGCGACATCCCGGCCCTGATCCAGCACTTCATCACCCAGTTCAACCAGGCGACTGGTCACTCGGTTGAAATGCCCCAAGGACAGATCATGGACGCACTCCTTGCCTACGACTGGCCGGGCAACGTCCGTGAGCTTGAAAACCTCATCGAACGCCTCGTGATCCTCAAGGGTCAGGGCACCGTTGATCTCGGTGATCTTCCACACCGCATTTTCCAGAAGTTCGCTGAAGGCCGTCCCGCCGGGACGGGCGCCATGTCGGAATGGGAATTTCCCCGCATGGTGCTCCCCAACAATGGACTGGACCTCAAGGCCATCGTAGATGCTTTTGAGAACCACCTGGTTGACCAGGCCCTCGCCCGCACGAACAACAACAAGAACCGTGCAAGCGAGCTCCTGCAGATGAACCGTACCACCCTCGTCGAGAAGCTCCGCAAGCGCGGAATGATCCAGACGGTGGGCAGCCGCAATCGCGGCAAGGACGGCATCAGCACCGGCATTTCGGCAAATGGCAACGCCAACAACGGCACCAACCTGAACAACGGGACTGGCGCGACGACTGGCGTGAACAACAATGGCAACACCGCCAACAACAACGGCGGCAACACCACCACGATCGGGAACAACACCTCGATCTTCGGTGGGATCAATAACCGCGGCGGGTTCATGCCCGACGCTGGTCTCTGATCGATAGCCGGCCAACGAATCGGATCGAAGCCGCCTCTCGTGCCCCGAGCACGAGGGGCGGTTTTATTTTTTGGACTCGGAGGGCGCCTCGGCTTCGTTCTTCTTGATCGTCTGGCGGACCATGTTCCGGACAATCCGGTTGCGGTTGGCCCCGCCTACAAGGGCCTTGGCGTCGTCGTAGAGCGCCGGATCATTGATCAGGGCCCCTAGGGTACCCTGGCCATCATTGATCTTTTCCAGGATCGAATTCAGCGTCTGTACGGCATGGGAGAGCTGGACCTTGTCGAGCTCCTTGTCGAGTTTCTGGGAAACGGACGCAAGGTTCTTGCTCGTCTGCGCGAGCCCGTCGGCAATCGACTCGCTGCGATTTCCCTTTTCAAAGCCCTTGAGCAGCTTCTCAAGCCCGCCCGCGATGGAGTTGAGGGTGACCAGGAGTGCGTCGCCCTTGTTGAGTACCTGGCTCAGGTCCTTGGTGCTGGCCGAGGGGATGATCGCACCGGACGGCGTTGCCGGGGAGTCGGGTGCGCCACGCGTGAGCTTGATGAATTTGTCGCCCAATACCCCCATGGTCGCCATCTCGGCCGTGGAGCCCTCGCGGATCCACTGCGCGAAGCGCTGGTGGATGGCAAGCTTCACCGATACGTCCTGGGTGCGGTTGTCGATGAAGATGTCATCGACGCTCCCCACCTGGATCCCGCTCAGGACGACCTTGGCACCCACCATCAGGCCGTCGACCGAGTAAAAGTGGGCGTAGTATGCCTCCGTCCGGTTCAGGAAGCGGTTGTTTCCACCGAGGGTGAGGACCGCGGCGCAAAACAGGGTCACGCCTGCGACCACGAATAGCCCTGCCTTGAACTCACTTGCCGGTTTTTTCATTTCATCTTCCTTGTCTGGCTCATCTGAATCTCTCGATGACCGGGTCCTTGGAGAGCCTGAAGGCCTCGGTGTCCTGGATGCTGTGAATACGGCCGCAGTCGAGGACGGCCACCCGGTCGGCAAGTGCAAGTGCGCTCGGGATGTCATGGGTCACGAAGATCCCGGTCAGGCCGCGGTTCTTGAGCTTGAGGATGTTGTCCACGAAGCGCCGAGTGTTGCTGGGGTCGAGCCCCGCCGTGGGCTCGTCGAGGAGGAGGATTTCGGGTGCCAGGATCATCGCACGGGCAAGTCCCGCCCGTTTTTGCATGCCGCCGGAGAGTTCGCCGGGGAGGAGTTCTTCGGATCCCGGCATGTCGACCAGCTCCAGCATCTCTCGCACCTTGGAGGCGATCTCCGTCTCCGTCAGGCGTGTGTGCGCCCGAAGCGGGTAGGCGATGTTTTCGTAGACGCTCAGTGAATCGAAGAGAGCGCCATTCTGGAACACATAGGAAATGCGTTTTCGCACTTCAATCCATGAGCTTTCGGGGATCTGAAGGAGGTCTTCTCCGTGGAAGAGGATCTGCCCTGCGTCCGGGTATTCGAGCCCGATGATGGAGCGGAGGATCACGCTTTTTCCGGTGCCGGAGCCGCCGAGCAGCGCGAGGCACTCACCGGGCAGGAGGTCGAGGTCCACGCCCCGGTGCACCGCCTTGTCACCGAAGGACTTCATCAGACCGCGAATCTGGAGTGCGGGAGTGCTCATAGGCGCGGGAACACCGTGATGAGGAAGAACTTGGTCATGAAGAAATCCGAAATCATGATGAACACGCTTGAGACGACGACGACCCAGGTGGTCGAACCCCCCACACCCTGAGTGCCCCCTTCGGTGTTGAGCCCCTTCCAGCACGAGGCGAGCGCCACAAACACCGCAAATACGGCGGTCTTGGCCATTCCGGTCGTGAGGTCGATCAGCTTGAGGGTGTCGATGGTCTTTGCCCAGTAAAATGGGGCGGGGATCCCGAGCTCGGCGTGGCCCACCAGGAGGGCGCCAAGCAGGCTCACGTAATCCGCAATCAAGGTCAGGATCGG
>CAZDSX010000020.1:0-28058 GCA_964508305.1 uncultured Bacteriovorax sp. | reverse complement strand
CAAGGACACGGGGAATCACGATCCTCTGGATCGGACTGGTACCGAGCGCGCTGATGGCGTCAATCTGCTGGGTGACCTTCATGGAGGAGATCTCGGCCGCCATCCCGGAGCCGATTCGGGTCGCGACCAGCAGGCTCGTGAAAACCGGCCCCATTTCGCGTGCAATGGTGAGAGCAACGACTTTCGGTACATAGAGCGTCGCACCAAACTTGGCCATTCCGTATCCGAATTGGAGCGCCATGACGGAGCCCGTGGCCAGTCCGCTCACGATCACGAGTCCGATGGACTCGATTCCCATCCGTTGGATCTGTTCGATGAAAAGCCTGAACTCAAATGGCGGGCGAAAGAGTTCCCGGAGTGCGCGAAAACCGAGGTGGAAGATTCCACCTGCGACAGTGATGACGGATCGCAGCGCGAGCCATTGGGCCATAAAATCAGGCTAACACCGCTCCTGATTTCTAGGGCAGACGAATTTTGGAGGACCAGTCGCTATAAGTGCTGAAATCAGCGTCAAAAAAGCGCGAAACCGATACAAGCGTCACATCATAGACGCAGCTTGCCTTGCGAGCCACGGTGCTGACGATGATGACCTTGCGTCCCTGCACGGTGCCCTCGATCCGTGATTGAAGGGCTTTGTTACCATCCAGCAGGGTGGTGTGCTGGTGACGGCGTTGGATCCGCGTGAGTCCTCCGCTCATGGATCGGGAAATCTGTTTGAGGGCCTTCTCCTCCTCGTCCGGGGAGCTCCGGTTTGCAAAGCTCGGTCGGCAACCCGAGGTGAACGAAAGCGTGGAGCCGGTCTGCTCGTTCTGGTACGAGACATCCCCGGTATCGCTGGCTGGGGCGGCGAGCCTTTTCCATGGGGTTGCAAGCGCGGGCGCCCCCTTGAGTGGCTGCTCCGGTGCCGCCTTCTGCTCGGCGGGGGTGACCTGACCAAAGAACACGGCGCAGCCTGTCAGGTGGGGTGCAGCAAGGAGCGCGATCAGGGCGATTCGTGACATTTCAAGAAGCGGCATGTTGAGACGATAAACCGTCAAGGCCGTGCCGTAAACCGTTGCGGCGTTTGACGATTGCGGCGGCTTTCTGCCGATTTCACGAAGTGCGTTGGGAAAGCTCTTCCGAGGGGCGGAAAATAATTCCCCAGCAAGTTGGCCGGGTTTGCCCATGGAAACGATTTGCCGGGTCCAAAACGGCCGGCTGGCACTCCACTTGCTCAGTATTCAGGGTGTGTGTGGTCGACCGCAGGACGCGGTCGTGCCGGTAGTGAACCTGAGAGGAAGACGTGAGCAGGAAGCTCGCAACATTCTCAACCCTCCTTGTGCAGGCGGTTTCCGCCTCCCTGCTGCTGTGCGCCGTTGCGGCTGCCGAGCAGGCCTCTGACTACATCAAGATCCAGACCTTCAAGACCCATAGCCGGCTTTCGCTCCGCCTGGATGCCTCCGTGGAGGTCGAGAGGCAGAGGACCGCGGCCGAGTCCACGCAGGGATTCGAGATCCTGCTCAAGGGGCTCGCGCTGACGGACCTGGGGGCTCCGTTCGGATCCGAAGGGGAGTGGCTGCGCCAGATGGATGCAGTGACCGAGGGGGATGGCCGCCTCCTCAAGGTCAAGTTTCGCGAGACCGAGGCCGGGGTCGTGGTGAAGGGAAGCTGGAAGTTCCCTGGGGGCAAAGCGGCACTGGCCGATCCCAGGATGGAAACTTTTCACTACCGCAAGGACAACGCCTACGTCGTTGACTTCTGGACCAAACCCGGACCAACCGCAGTCCAGGCCAAGGCTTCGAGCGAACGTCGAGCCAAGGAAGATCGGCTCCGCAAGGTGCAGGCCGAAGTGAAGGCCCGCCAGGATCGCCGTGTGGCTCTCACAGCGGCTCGCGCCGAAATGGAAGATTCGATGCGGTTCTGCAAGGAGCCGTGGACCGATTCGCGCGAAGTATTCCTTCCGTTCGCTCCTGCAAGGTCGGCTTTCTCATTTGATCGTCACCTGCCACAGAAGCAGCCCGACCAGGACTATCCGTATTCTTCGCCGCAGGGAAATTCAGAGGAGTCACAGTACTTCCGCCTGGCCCTTCGCCTCTACCGCAAGGAAAAGTACGCCCTGGTCCAGAAGACCCTCGACTTCTTTGATCGCAAGTTCAAGGACTCGGTGCTCGCAGACGAGGTCCGATTCCTTCGCGCCAATTCAATGCTCAAGATGGGACTCGAGGAGGCCGGAATTTCGGCCCTCAAGCAGCTCGTGGCGACTTCGCGAAAGAGCCCGGCTGCGCTCCAGTCTTCGCTCTTCCTGGCGCAGAGGACCGTGAAGTCCGGGGATGCGCTGGGTGCCTTTGAGCAGTTCATGGGCCTCACCCAGTCCCATCCCGAGCATCGGCTCAACTGGGTCTTCCACATGGGTGTGGCAGAGAGCCTTGCTTCGCTTCGCCAGACCGGCAAGGCCGTGCAGGAATACCGCTGGGTCATGGAAAATGCTCCCGATCGCCGCAGCCAGGCCGAAGGAGCCGCCCGTATTGGTGACCTTTTCCTCGAGCGCCGCCAATATGACCAGGCACTGGCCTCCTACTTCCTCGCGATCCAGGAGTACTCCAGGGAGCTGGATCGTTTTCCGAGTTTCTGGATCAATCGCGCGGAAGCCCTCTACTGGCTTGGCCAGTATGACCGTGCAGCCGCAGCCTACAGTGACTTCCTCGAGCGTTTTGGTGCCCACAACTCCGCATGGAGGGCGACCTATCGCCTCTCCGAAATCGAAGGCCGTGCGGGCAATGAGAAGAAGGCCCAGAAGCTGCTCGTCGACACGATCAACCGTTATCCCTACAGCCCGGGGGCCCAGCTGGCCCGCGCCCGCTCCATGTCGTGCGAGCCTTCGCAGCGTCCTTCCGAAGGGGCGATCCGTACCTTCTTTGATGCCGAATTCGCCAAGTTCGACGGTGGCGGGCAGGTGCTGATGGAGCGTTTTGCCGACTATCGCGGCCTTGCCTATGTCCGCGCGCTGCTGGCTTCGGGTTCGGAGGATTCCGCCATCGAGGTCGCCCTCAGTGAACTGGATGGTCGTGGTGACTCCAAGGCCAAGCAGGCGGTGGCGCAGATGCTCGAGCACCTCTTCAGGAGGAGCATCCTCAAGAAGCTCGGAACCACCCCGACGGATGACTCCAGGCTCGCGGCCCTCAGCTTCTTCCACGAGTTCGGACACCGTGTTCCGCACTTTCCGGGCAACGTCGATGCAGACTACCTGCTCAAGCTCTCGCAGGCGGCCATCGATCTCGGCATGACCTCCTGGGGCCAGGAGATCGGCAAGGTTCACCAGTCACGCGCTGGCTCCGACCGGGTTGTCGCCAGCTCGGGCGAAGGAAGCATTGATCGCAGGCTCCTTGAGTCCGAGAAGGCCTTTACCGAAGCCCGCGCACTCTGGGTCGAGAAGGGCCTCGGAGTCCTCAAGGACCAGGGCCAGCATTCGAGGCTCCGCGAACTCCTGCTCAAGGTGGTCGAGGAATCTCCCTTCTCCTATGAACGCGAACTCGTAAGTGCCCTGATGGAGTCGGGCTCCGATCGCCCCGCGCTGGCCCTCACGCACCTGCTCAAGGCCCAGGCACTGGCGCCGGCCGCGGAAAGGAACTCGCCCAGGATCCTGGCGCTTCTGGCACGTCTCCAATCCGAATCCGGAAATGCAAACGCCTCCGCCGCGACCTATGCCCAGCTTGTATCGCAGAAGCCGGAAGCGGCAGCCGATTCCGAGCGCCTTGCTGCGCTCCGCCTGCCGGCGCCTCCGGCACGGCAGGCACTGACCCTTCTTTACGTGGAGCAGCTCACCAAGCTTGCCCGCTGGGGCGAGATCGCCCGGATCCTCTCCGAGCAGGAGGAGGCCGGCGCCCTGAATTCACCACTTCGTTACGAATTTGCTCGTGCCCTGTCGCGTACAGGCACGGCGAAGGACAAGTCAAAGTCCACCAAGCTTCTACAGGGCCTCGCAGAGGGGGCCCCGGAGGAGTTTTGGAAGAACCTGGCGCGGGAAGCGCTCAACCAACCGGAAGTCAATGCCAAGGAGGGCAGACGCCAATGAGTGGAATCACTGAAATCATCACCAATGATCGCCGGATGAAGGATATCATCCAGCTGGCACGCACGGTTGCTCAGAGCAAGGCCACTGTCCTGATCCAGGGCGAGAGCGGCACGGGCAAGGAGCTGATGGCATCCCTGATCCACGAGAGCAGTGCCCGCTCCAGCAAGGCTTTTGTGGCCATCAACTGCGCCGCCATCCCCGAAAACCTCCTCGAGAGCGAGCTCTTTGGCTACGAGCGCGGAGCCTTCACGGGTGCCGTCAATAGCAAGGCCGGCAAGTTCGAGTTCGCCAACGGCGGAACCCTGCTCCTCGATGAAATCTCCGAAATGGATCTCCGCCTCCAGGCCAAGTTGCTGCGCGTGATCCAGGAAGGTGAAGTCGATCGCCTGGGTGGCCGCAAGCCCGTCAACGTGGATGTCCGCATCATCGCCACCACCAATCGCAACCTCGCTGATTGCGTACGCGAAGGCACCTTCCGTGAAGACCTGTTTTATCGCCTGAATGTGGTCAATCTTACCCTGCCGCCGCTCCGCGAGCGCTCGGGAGACGTGTCGATCATCGGCCGTCGCCTCCTGGAGAGCTTCGCGCGCAAGAACGATCGCAATCTCCTGGGAATCTCGCCGGATGCACTGGCCGTGCTTGAGTCGCACAACTGGCCGGGCAACATCCGCGAGCTCGAAAACGTCATGGAGCGTGCGGCGATCACCGCCCAGAACGGCGGTATGGTGCAGCCTTCGGACCTTCGCATCGAGCGCCAGGCCCGGGTGATCGAATCCACGGCCTCTGCCGAAGGAGCATTCGACCTGTCAGGCTGGAGTCCGGGACGCACGCTCGACCAGATCGAGAAGAACGTCATCCTCGATGCCCTCAAGTACCACCAGGGCAACCGTACCCACACGGCCAAGTCACTTGGCATCTCGATCCGGACGCTCCGGAACAAGCTGGCCGACTACCGCCTCGAAGGTCTCGAGGTCTAGTCGGGGTCTTTAGGGCAGGGGTCGTCATCTTCCCTGGGCTAATTTTGCCGACTGCAAAAGACGCCCAGGGATGACAAACTTTCGGGAAGGGGGTGGTTGCCATGGGAATTTCGGACGGTGGTTTTGATCCGACCATGGGGGCGCTGAACACGGCGCTCAACCTCAGGCTTGCGAACCAGAATGTGATCAGCTCGAACATCGCGAACGCTGACACTCCTGGATACAAGGCCAAGAAGATGGAGTTCGAAGGCGCTCTCCGCGAGGCCCTCGGCGTGGGAAGCACGCTGCAGGCAGAAGGGACGCACCCTGAGCACATCCAGAGGCGCTCGACCGATCCTGTGAACCCCGAAGTCTACGATGATCCAAATGGTGTCGAGTCCATCGACGGCAACACCGTGGATCGCTCGGCCGAGATGGCCGCAATGGCGGAAAACCAGCTGCTTTATGATGCAGCCGCCGAAATGCTCAAGCGCAAGATCGGCATGGTCAAATACGCGATCGGCGAAGGCGGAGGTAACCGTTAATGGACTTCTTCTCATCGATGAGGGTCAGCGCAAGCGGACTCGAGGCGCAGATGCAGCGGATGAACACCATCTCGAGCAACATCGCCAACGCAGAGACCACTCACGGCGCGGACGGCGGTCCCTACAGGCGCAAGGATGCCGTGATGGCCGCGACCACCGACCGCGAAAGCTTCGACGAGGTCCTCGGCAACAAGCTCGACGAGGATGTGCAGGGGGTGCTCGTGACCGAAGTCCAGGAGGACACCCGCCCACCACGCATGGTCTACAATCCATCCCACCCGGATGCGAACGCGGATGGGTACGTGGCCATGCCGAATGTGAACACCGTCCACGAGATGGCCAACATGATCAGCGCGCAGCGGTCCTATGAAGCCAACGTGACGGCAATGGGAGCAGCGAAGGCCATGGCCCAAAAGGCCCTGGAAATCGGCAGGTAAAGGAAGGGAGATGACGCATGAATAATCTTTCGATCGAAAATCTCTCCAATGCGGTCCAGGTCGGCGATGCCGCCCGGATCATCGAGAACGGCAACAGCATCCAGGCTGCCCGGGATCAACGCGAGGGGACCGGTTTTGCCGATGTCCTCAAGAAGTCCTTCGAGCAGGTCAATGAGCACCAGCAGCAGGCGGACACGGCCATCAAGGAGATGGTCGCCGGCCGCAACAAGAACATCCATGAGACGATGCTCGCCATCGAGCGCGCCGACTCGTCCCTCAAGTTGATGATGCAGGTCCGCAACAAGGTCCTGGATGCGTATCGTGAAATCATGCGCATGCAGGTCTAGTTTGAATCTTGAAAGTACCGGGGTGAACAGTGTCTGAATACCTAGCAAAAGTTTCGAAGCAGATCGCGGACTTCCTCGGCGGCCTCTCGGCTGGTCGAAAGCTCGCCCTCGTCGGCACCCTCGCAGCCATCGTGGTGGGTGTGGGACTCCTGTTCGTCTGGGCCGGCAAGACGGGCTACACGCCCCTCATGACGAACCTGAATGCGGAGGACTCGGCCAACATCATGCGCGTCCTTCGGGAGAAGAACATCCCATTCGTGGTGGACTCGTCGGGCCGGAACATCTCGGTGCCGAGCGAAGTCGTCAATGAGACCCGGATGGCGATCGCGACCCTGGGGATGCCGCAGACGAGCGTCGTAGGCTACGAAGTGTTCGACAAGCAGAGCCTCGGGACGACGAGTTTCGTCCAGAAGCTCAACCAGAAGCGCGCCCGCGAGGGTGAGCTGATGCGCACGATCAACAGCATCCGCGGCGTGAAGCGCTCGCGAGTGCACCTGGCGCTCCCGGAGAAGAGCACATTTGTCGAGGACCAGAAGAAGTCCACGGCCTCGGTCATCCTGGATCTCGAGCCCGGCGTCGTGCTGGCGGAGAAGCAGCTTTTTGGCATCACCACCCTGGTCGCCCGCGCGGTCGAGGGTTTGGACGCCGGTGATGTCGCCATCGTCGATTCCAACGGGAAGATCCTGACCCGCGCCGCCTCTGATCCGGTCAGTGCAATGACTGCATCCCAGATGGAAATGCGCCAGAAGATCGAGCGTGACCTCGAGACCCGCGTCGAGGAGATGCTCTCGCGTGTGGTGGGCGAGGGCCGCGTGGTGGCCAAGATCTCGGCTGATCTCGACTTCTCCCAGGTCAACGAGACGCAGACCCTTTATGATGCCGAGGGATCGGCCGTCCGCTCGCAGGAAAAGAACAACACTTCGATGGAGGGATCGCGCCCAGGCCCACGTGGCCCGGCCGGTGCAACCTCGAACACCCCCGGCAACGGTCCTGAGCTCCAGCAGGCTGCCGAGATCAAGAACAATACCAATCGTGTGAACGAGGTGGTCAATTATGCCGTGCCACAGACGGTACGGACGACGACCCGGTCCCCCGGCCAGATCAAGCGCCTGTCGGTCGCCGTGGTCCTGGATGGCAAGCTCGTCAAGGTCCCCGGAAAGGACGGAGAGCCCGCAACCAGCAAATCCGAAAGCTGGACTGCCGAGAAGATCAAGGAGTTCGAGGCGATCGTGGCGGGTGCCGTCGCGCTCGATCGCAAGCGTGGCGACACGCTTGAAGTGCGCAACATGGAGTTCAGCCGCGAGGACCTCGATTCCGCCACGGCCGAGCTCGATGCCGCTGAACGCCGCAAATACATCCAGAAGTTCGTGTCCTACGGCGTGATGGCTCTGCTGGCGATCCTGTTCTTTGCCTTCGTGGTCAGGCCCTACATCAAGTGGGTCACCGAGAACACGATCGACAGCGTCGACACGTTCCTCCCGCAGACGATCGAGGAGCTGGAGAAGCTCCAGAAGGGTAATGCGCTCGCTGGCCTCGAGGACGTGGTCCCGCAGATGCCGGATCGAATGGACCCGGAAAAGGTCGAGGGCGAGATGATCCGCGAGAAGATCACCACGCTCGTGGAAGGCAATCCCCACAAGGCTGCCCTCATCGTCAAGGACTGGCTCCATGGCGTAGAGACGGGCGGCAAGAAGAAGTCCGAAGCGGCAGCAGATGCCGGAAAGACCAAGGGAGCCTGAGATGGCATACGAGAGCTTTGAAGAGATGAGTGGGCTTGAAAAGAGCGCGCTTTTGCTCAATGTCCTGGGCAACCAGGTCACGGCGCAGATCTTCAAGCGGATGAAGGACAACGACGTCAAGCGGCTGGTCAATGCCATGGGGCAGGTCAGCAAGGTGCCGATCAACGTCGTCAAGCAGGTCCTCGAGGACTTCTATACGGAGATCGCCGAAGAAGATCAGCTGATCTTCGGGCATGCCTCGGGGCGCGACTTCATCCTCCAGACCCTGGGCGAAGACCGCGCAAAGACGGTCCTCGGCCAGCTCTCCGTCGTCGAAGGCAGCAGGACTCTTGAAGCACTGGAACTCGTGGACTCGCGTACGCTGGCCAACTTCCTGATCAGCGAGCACCCGCAGACCACTGCTCTCATCCTTGCGCACCTCGATCCGGCAAAGAAGTGCGACGTCCTCAAGAGGCTTCCGGACAACATCCAGACCGAGGTGGTGCTGCGTATCGCCAACCTCGACTTCATCTCGCCCAGCCTCATCGCGCAGGTGGACGAGGTGCTCAAGCAGGAGCTTGCCACACTGGGATCGATCGACACCCAGCAGCTGGGTGGCGTGCAGCCCATCGCCGACATGCTCAACGTCATGGAGAAGTCCTCCGAGCAGAACATCATGGCCCGCGTGGAGGAGAAGGATCCCCAGCTCGCCGAGGAGATCCGCAAGCTCATGTTCGTCTTCGAAGATATCGTCTTCATCGACGACCGCGGCATGCAGTCGCTCCTCAAGGAAGTGCCGAACGACAAGCTCGTGGTCGCCCTCAAGACGGCCCCGGACGAGATCAAGGACAAGATCTTCAAGAACATCTCCAAGCGCGCCGCCGACCTGCTCAGGGACGATCTCGAGGCCCTGGGGCCCGTGCGCCTGTCGGACGTCGAGGGCGCCCAGCAGGAGATCGTCAACGTGGCAAAGCGCCTCGAGGCGGAAGGCAAGATCATGATCAGCCGCGGCGGCGACGCCGACGCGCTGGTGTAGGCGAGGGGATTCCATGGCGATCGATACCGGCAAGTTCCGAATCACGCAGGGAGACATCAAGGCCGAGGCTGCTTACGCGGCCAAGGGGCCTGCCGAGGCCGTACAGTTCGAGCCCAAGGTCGAGCGGGTGGTTCGTGAGTATGAGCCTCGCCGGATCATCAAGCCCGGGACCGGGGATTATCGCTTCACCCGGCAGAACTTCGGCTCGATCGCGGCCACTGATACGCCCAAGTCCAATGTCCAGCAGCGCGACTCGCGTTTCGTCCTTTCGCACCTGGTCCGGGAACCCCTGGGCGTCAATGAAGAGGAACGTCGTGCAATCGAGGCGCGAGTTCGCACTGAAGTGGATGCACTTGCGCAGGAAACCTTCAATGCTGCCCGTGAAGCCGGCTTCAAGCAGGGGCTTGAGGAAGGCAGCAACCAGGCGCTTGCCGAGGCCCGTGAGCAGGCTGCAGGGGTGCTGGATTCGATCAGCTCGCTGGCCGAGTCAGTCGAAGGTCATCGCGCGAGGCTCCTGCAGTCGCAGGAGCGATTCTTGATGGAACTCGTGCTCAGGATCGCCCGTCGCGTCTGCCTCAAGGAGCTTTCCACGGACGCCCAGTACGTCGGCAGGCTCATCCACTCGATGGTCGAGCAGGCCGGTACTCGTGACAATCTCCGCATCCGTGTGTCCTCGCGTGACCTTGAGGCGCTCGGCAGCCTGCGTGAATCCCTTGCCACTAGATTTGGTGAGTTCAAGAACCTCTCCATCGAGGCCTCTCCTGATCTGCTCGGTGGAAGCTGCGAAGTCGAGAGTGATGTTTCAAGCTATAGCGCATCGCTCGACTCGCAATTCGAGGCGATCGAGGCCGGGCTGCTGGGCGACGCCGTCCCGGCAGCGGGAGCAGGTGCGTGACCGATCTCGAGCTCAAGCAGACCGGATTTGATGCCCAGTCCTACCTGGATCGGCTCGATTCGGCGCAGCTCTACCGGCCTTCGGGAAAGGTGCAGAAGTCGGTGGGCATGGTCTTCGAGGCCCATCTCCCGGGGGCCCGGGTCGGCAGCCTGTGTCGCATCGAGACGGATCGTGCGCCCGGCAGCCCGACAGTGCAGGCCGAGGTGATCGGATTCCGCGACAAACGCGTGCTGCTCATGCCATTTGATGATGCCATCGGCATCAATAACGACAGTCGAATTCGCCTCGAGCAGGAGGCATCCTCCATGGCCGTCGGCGAGGCACTTCTCGGTCGCGTGATCGATGCTCGTGGAAATCCGATGGACGGCAAGGGCCCGCTTTTTCCAAATGGCGGGTTCGAGAGCCGGAGTCTCTACCAGAAGCCCTCGCATCCCCTGGAACGGGAGGTGATCCGCAAGCCCCTGGATCTGGGAGTGCGCGCAATCAATGCCCTGCTGACCTGTGGCAGGGGACAGCGCGTGGGGATCATGGCCGGTTCTGGCGTCGGAAAATCCGTTCTCCTTGGGATGATGGCCCGGCACACGGCTGCAGATGTCAACGTGATCGCCCTGATCGGCGAGCGCGGGCGCGAAGTACGCGAGTTCATCGAGCGTGACCTTGGTCCTGAGGGCCTTGCTCGCTCCGTCGTGGTCGTAGCCACGAGCGACCAGTCGCCGCTGCTCCGAATGCGTGGGGCCTTCCTGGCGAGCACGATCGCCGAGTATTTCAGGGACCAGCGGCGCGATGTGCTGCTGATGATGGACTCGGTGACCCGCTTTTGCATGGCGCAGCGTGAAATCGGGCTATCGATGGGCGAGCCGCCCGCCTCCAAGGGCTATACACCCAGTGTTTTTGCAACCCTCCCCAAGCTCCTCGAGCGCGCTGGCACCGGAATCAACGGTGGCAGCATCACGGGCCTCTATACCGTCCTCGTCGAGGGGGATGACATGGATGACCCGATTGCCGATTCGGCTCGTTCAATCCTCGACGGCCACATCGTGCTTTCGCGCAAGATCGCCCAGCGCAATCATTTTCCTGCGATCGACGTCCTCAGCAGCGCGAGCCGCGTGATGCGCTCGGTGATCTCCCCGGAACACCGTGAGTGGTCCGGCAAGATCCGTGAGTGGATGGCCACTTATGTCCAGGTGGAGGACCTGCTCAATCTCGGCGCCTACCAGCGGGGCTCCAATCCGCGCATTGACACCGCGATCCTGGTCCATGACCGGATCGAGCAGTTGCTGCGCCAGGGCATTGAGGACGGCGCCAGCCTCGATGAGACGCTCGGCGCCATGCGCGGAATCGTCCTGGCCGCCGAGTCGGCCGGCTCCTGAGCGTCAAACGGCTGATGGGGCCGTTTTTGCCGATCGCTCCTCCCAGGCAGGTAAAAGATTCAGTCTGGGTTCCCGAACGCAAATCCTTCAGACTTGAAAGTGATGAAACGATTCAAGTTCCGACTTGAAGCAGTCGAAAAGGTCCGGAAGCGCAACGAAGAGGATGCGATGCGCGTCCTCGCCGATGCACGCCGCCGACTGGGGGAGCTCGTCGCACAAGGCGAAAAGCTCACGACTGCGCTCGATGCAGCTGCTGTCCGCAAGCAGGAATTGGGCAGTATTTCCTCGAATTCATCGCAATTCGCAATCGAAGAAGATTTCATCGCCGGCACCAAGCTCAGGATCGCGCAACTTGCCCCCGCAGTCGCCCGCGCGCAGAAGGGCGTCGAAAAGGCGACCCGTTTTTTCCTGCACGCACGCCGGCAGCTCCATGTGATCACCACGCTCCGCGAGCGTGAGCTTGAAGCATTCAATCGCGAGCAGGCCAAGCGCGAGCAAAAGGAAATCGACGACATGGTCGTCATGCGGGCCAATCGGGCCGCAGTGGAGGAGACCGCATGAAGCGCGTCCTGATCGCATCGACGGCGCTCGCGGGCTTCCTGGGTGTGTGGCTGGGCATGCCTTCGGAGGTGGAGCCATCGGGCCGCGGTCTTGCCGTGGTGACCGACGAAATCTCCACCAGCCTTGCCCAGGCTGAAAAGAAGACCGAAGAAAAAGCGGGCGATAAATCCGAAGAGAAGCCCGCTTCGCCACCCGAAGCCAGGCCCGTGGCTTCGGCTGAAGAAGAGGATAGCTGTCTTCCGCGCACGGCACTTGAGGATCTGGTCAAGCGCCGCAAGGATCTCGATGCGCGCGAAGCAGAGCTCGGCACCAAGGAACAGGACCTCGCCACCCGCGAAAAGGCGGTCCAGGACGAGCTCAAGAAGATCCAGGCAGTCCGCGCTGAAGTGGAAAAGATCCAGGGAGCCCGCACGAAGGAGGAGGACGAGAAGGTCGTCCGCATCGTCGAAGTCCTCGAGACGATGAACCCAAAGGCGGCATCACAGGTCATCTCGACCTACGACGAGCGGCTTGCGGTACAGGCAATGGGCCGCATGTCGACCCCAAAACTTTCAAAGATCATGAACGTGATGGAGACCAAGCGCTCCGCACGACTCATGGAGCTGATGGCCGGCAAAGGGACCCCGGCCACGGCATCCGAGGCAAGCGTCCCGGGCACCAACGCAGTAACCAAATAGAGAAAGGAGGCGAGAAGAACCATGATGATACCAAACGTATCGCAGGCCACACCGATGGCTGGCGCATGGGCGCAGACCGAAGCTGCTGAAGGCGGCATGTCGGATCTGGCCGCGGCGCTGGGCATTCCAGTCGGTGAAGCCGGTGGCGAATCCGCGGAAGGCCAAGGGGCCGACTTCGGTGGAGCCATGGCTGTGGCCGAGATGCTCGCAGGACAGGCGCAGTCTTCGATGAAGACTGATCCCGCACTGAAGGCGTCTTCGGGCCAGCAGTGGCAAATGGGTTCTTCCGTCCGAGGCAAGGCGGAAGGTGGAGTGTCCGTCCAGGAAGCCGGCAAGTTCGACAAGGTCGTGCCGCGCGGGCTGGGTGGTGGGGAAGAGCAGGCATCACTGATCCAGAAGATGGCCGTCAGTTCGAATACTGGCGCGGAAGTCGCTGGACTCAAGCCGTGGAGCAAGGACTGGGTGATGGAAGGCGGACTCAACCGCCATCCGGCACAGAAGACCCTGCTCGGCGACGCAAGGGGTGGTTCCGCCGACGTGACCTCGAGTCTGGCCGAAATGGCCAAGCTCGTGGGTTCGTCCGCGGCCAATTCTCGTGGATCGGTGAAGGCAGCCGGGCAGTCCCAAGAGATGGATCCGGAGCTCCTGTCCGCCCTCCAGGCGGCAGGACTCGGAGGCCAGCTCGAGGGGCTTGAAGGGATGGAGATGGTTCCTGCGCAGGCGCAGGCAGCCATCGATGCTCCCGCTCCCGCGCGCAAGAAGAGCCTTTCGAGCGAGGATTTCCTCAGTGCTCGCCAGGCCGCTTCTCCTGAACAGGCTACGCAGTCAGTCCAGTCCCAGAAGAACCCCAAGGTTCTTGCGGGCGCACTGCCGGGTGGTCTCCAGTCTCCCGTGCTCGGACAGGTTGCAGGTTCCCACGACGGATCGACGCTGGCTTCAAGGCCGCGGGATCCGAAGCTTGGGACCGGCATCAGCTCCGACACCCTGGGTCTCATCCATCCCGAGATGAACGCCAAGAGCGGCATGGCCAAGTCGGCACTGCCTTTCGCGGCCGCCGAGGGATCGATGAAGCTCGATGGAGCCGTGGTCCCGGGATCGATGCAGCGCAACCGTCTCTCGAGCGAGAGCGTGCTGGGCGTTTCACAAGGCATCCGTGAGCTGAAGGCTTCGGGTGGCGGTGAGATGCGCCTGCGGCTCAAGCCTGACCACCTCGGCGAGATCCACCTCAAGGTGAGCGCCGGGGGCAAGGTTGGCAACGAGATCGGACTGCAGATCCAGGCCAGCGACGAGCGAGCCAAGAAGATCCTCGAGGAGAGCATCGGCAGCCTGAAGGAAGGGCTGGCAGGCCAGAATCTGAGCCTGTCCAAGCTCGACATCCAGGTCGCGCAGCCGGGCTCGAGCTCGAGCGCTTCGAACTCGTTCTCGCAGGACGGACAGTCCAATTCTCCGTTCGCGCAGCAGGATTCCGGCATGTCCGGACAGAATGCCTCGCAGGGCGGAAACAGGCAGTCTGAGCGGGGTGAGTCCGGCAGGCCGGACGGACTTCGTTCCGGACAGTCCAAGTCTGCAAGCCAGGCTTTCGCAGGGGCGGCACGTGCCTCCTCGGCGAGGTCGGCGGGTGGAAATGGTCGCCTGGATCTGATGGCATAAGGTTGATGGAGGGATCCTGAATGATCTCGAAGATGGGACAAAATCCGATGGCCTCTGCACCACGTGGGGAAGCTTCCCAGGAAGCTCCTTCCGCAGGGCGTGGCATGGATCTCACTCAGATGGGTGTGCAGGTTGCAGCCTCGCAGAAGGTGAGCGGGGGAGAAGGCGCCGACACAAAGGCCACTGAGCCCAAATTCGGGGAGATCTGGAACAACATCATGAGCAAGAACGGCGGTACGTTCGACAAGCCCAGGGAGGTCAAAAAGACCCTCGGCAAGGACGACTTCCTCAAGCTCATGATCACCCAGATGAAGTACCAGGATCCCTCCAAGCCTTTCGAAATGGAAAAGATGGGTTCGGAACTCGCGCAGCTCTCCAACATGGAACAGCTGCAGAACCTGAACACCACCCTCAAGCAGATGGTCACCAAGGACCAGCCGCTTGAGCGCCTGGCGATGACCAACCTCATCGGCAAGAGCGTGGTGGTGGACCGAGACCGTTTCCCGCACACTGAAGGCCAGAGCGAGGCTCTCCACTTCAACCTGCCACAGGATGCCAAGCAGGTGTCCGTCGCCGTCGTGGATTCCACCGGCGAAGTGCTCTTTGAACAGGACATGGGAGCAGTCAGGAAGGGTGAGAACAGCTTCAACTGGGATGGGAAGAAGGCCAACACCATGCCGGCAAAAACCGGTAGCTATTCGCTTATGGTCAAGGCAGTGGACGCAAAGGGCACTCCGATCGCCATGCCCAAGAACGTCAACGCCCCGGTTGTCGGCGTGAGCTACGAAGGCAACGAGCCCGTGCTCCTGGTGGGTAGTGCAAACAGCCCTGACAAGATCACTCTCAAGCAGGTCGTGCGCATCATCGATCATGGACCGGTGGGTCCGATGGGCCAGATGATGATCCCGGGAGCGATCCCGCTCTCGCAGACGGTGATGCAGCCCCAGCAGCAGTCGGCGGTCACCGCGGTTTCGCCTTCGGCCACCCAGCCCGGCAACAAGAACTTCTTCACTTTCGAGAAGGGGATGGGTTCGACCAATGTCGATCCGTCCAAGCTCAACGTCGATGCCCGTCGCGCGCTCGAAGTCTATGAGCAGCAGGCTCGCGAGGCGGCCGAAGCCCGCGATGCCGAGGCGGCTTCTGAGTCGGGTGAGAAGGGCTTTCCCAATGGGCTCTCGGAGGGTCCTGACGCGGCAGCTCTTTCCGCCCTGGACGCAAAGGCTCAGGCAGAAAATACCGATTTTGCAAGGCAGTAAGATTTGATAAAATATAAAAAACGGCCAAAAAAGGCTGGTTTTTAGTAGTAAACGAAAACTTCAAGAAGTTTTCGATCTCGAAGGGAAGGAGGAAAGACATGAGCATTCAGTCAGGACAGTTCCTGTATCCAAATGTGACATCGCTGCCGGGCCAGCAGGGCGTAGGCGAAGGTCGCATCAACAAGCAGGACCAGGCAGTCAAGGGCGAGTTCGACCAGATCCTCGACAAGGCTTCAAGCCTGCCGAAGGCAGATGGCAAAGACCTCGGCCAGGTTCGCGCGCCGCTGAAGTTCTCGGCACATGCGACCCAGCGTTTGAATGAACGCAAGATCCAGCTCGACCAGGCCACGATGGCCAAGGTCAACGAAGCAGTCGACAAGGCTGCTGCGAAAGGGCTGGAGGATACCCTGATTTTGACCCCGAACTCGGCATTGATCGTCAATGTGGGCAACCGCACGGTGATCACTGCGATGGATCGCGGCCAGCTCCAGGGCAATGTGTTCACGAATATTGATGGCGCAGTAGTGATCTAGTTTTCGTTTTGCAGTCGGTTGAGATGAGAGGAATTAGGCTGGACCCGTAAGGGAAGCCTAGCCGGATCAAGGGAAGGCCAGAAGTGCCTGCCCGTACTGAAAGAGGAGCCCGTGGGGGGCCCTCCGGAAGATGACCCGGTTTACGTAACCAATACGAAGCAGGAGGCTTCCTTATGGGTATTCTCACGTCAATGTACACTGGTATTTCGGGTCTGCAGGGCATCGGTGAAGCCCTCTCGATCTACGGCGACAATATCGCCAACGCCAATACCACGGGCTTCAAGGTCAGCCGTCCCGAGTTCCAGGATCTCGTGGCAGCATCGCTCAAGAGCCCGATGGGCGGCAACCAGGTGGGTCGCGGGACCAAGCTCGCTTCCGTCAGCCCGGTTTATGCACAGGGCGCGCTGGTTTCGACCGAAAACGCAACCGACCTTGCGATCACGGGCGAAGGCTTCTTCGTGCTGAACGGCCTCGAAGGCCAGGTCTATTCCCGCGCAGGGAACTTCAAGTTCAACCGCGACGGCAAGCTCGTGAACTCCGACGGCTACCGCGTGCAGGGCTTTGAGTGCGACGAAAACGGCAAGGCAACTTCCAAGATGACGGACATCCAGGTCGAGCGCACCGTGATCGACGCCAAGGCCACCAAGAAGACGAGCCTCTACATGAACCTCGACCTTCGTGCCGACCCCAAGAAGAAGTTCGATCCGACCCGTCCTGAGCAGAGCGCCCACTTTGCAACCGGCACCACGGTCTACGACAGCGCAGGGGCCGCACACACGGTGACCCTGTTCTTCAACAAGACCAAGGAAGGTGAGTGGGAATACCGCGCAATGGCCAAGGGCGAAGACCTTGTCGACGGAAAGCCGGGTGAGCTCGTGCAGCAGGCTTCGGGCAAGCTGACTTTCAGCACCGACGGCAAGCTCAAGGAGCACAAGGTCACCGAGAACTCCTTCAACTTCAATAAGGGCGCCAAGACGGACCAGAAGATCGAATTCGATTTCGGTTCGCCCACGGGCGAAGGCGGCACGGGGCTCCAGGTCACCCAGTACGGAACCGGCTCTGAAGCGTACAAGACGCTCCAGGACGGCTACAGCGCTGGAACGCTCTCGGGCCTGACCTTCAACGACGACGGCATGCTCACGGGCGTGTTCTCGAACGGCCAAACGGTCAACCTTGCCAAGGTCCTGCTTGCCAAGTTCGAAGCTCCCGAAGGCCTCTTCAAGATGGGCCAGAGCCTGTTCCGTGAAAGCCGTGCGTCGGGCCAGCCGACGATCGGTGGACCAGCCCAGGGGGGCCGCGGTCGCATCAGCTCCAAGGTGTTGGAGCAGTCGACGACCGACGTGGCAGCCGAGTTCATCAACCTCATGAGCGCGCAGCACAACTTCCAGGCCAACAGCCGCGTCATCCGAGTCGCGGACGACCTGATGACGGAAGTCCTGAACCTCAAGCGCTCCTAATCCTGAATAGGGGTTAGAAACCTGATGCAGGGCCCTGCATCCTGACCGGACGGAGTGTCAAAAACTGACAAACTCCTGACGGAAGGGATGCGGGGTCCTGCTCTTTTTGCTCAGGCATTTTTTGCCGGCTTGCACCTGACTCTTTCCATGGGCAAAATTGTCCGTAGGGAGGGGTGTCCAAGCCCATGTCTGAAGAGAAGAAAGAAAGCGGCGGCGGCGCCGCACCGGCAGGCGGCGGAGGATCCAAGCTCACGCTCATCCTGACCGTGGTGAACACTGTGGTCTGCCTGGCCATGGTGGGCATCGTCTTCACCTCCCTCAAGAAGGAAAAAGCCGTACAAAAAGTCGAGGATATCGCCGCTGAAGAAGAGCACGGCGCTGCCGAAGGTGGCGGTCATGGTGCTCCTGCCGGAGGCCACGGAGCCCCGGCTGCTGCGGAAGGCCACGGTGCGCCGGCTGGCGGTCATGGTGCTCCTGCCGGAGGCCACGGAGCTGCCGGCGGCAAGCTTGCCGGATTTGGCAAGATGATGACCCTCGAGCAGTTCACGGTGAATCTTTCGACCCCCGGGAGCACGACTCCCAAGTACGTCCGCGTGAATATCTCTCTTGAAGTACCTGATGCCGGCGTGGAGTCCGAAGTGACCCAGAAAATGCCCCAGGTGCGGAACGCGATCATTGATCTGTTCAACAGCAAGCGTCCAAGTGATTTGATCCAGGGCGAAGGCCGCGACTATCTCAAGGAGGAGATCCGCAGTGCCCTCAATGGCTTTATTACGTCTGGAAAGGTGAAAGGGGTCTTTTTCACTAACTTCGCGCTCAGCAGTTGAGCGTCTTTTTTTGGAAGAGCTAGGAAGGCGATTTCATGAACCAGGTCCTCTCACAAGCTGAAGTCGATGCACTCCTGAGCGCCGTTGCGTCAGGACAGGCTGAGACTGCGCCGGCACAGCCTGCCGCCGGAGCCGCGGCGCCCGCAGCGGCAGCTGGAGGCGCAGGAACAGGTGCGACTGCGACGGATGCGGGCCATGGCAAAGTTGAAGTCGTCCCCTATGACCTGACCAACCAGGACCGCGTCATCCGCGGCCGCATGCCGACGCTCGACATCATTTACGAGCGGTTCGTCCGCCTTTTCCGAATGTCGCTCTCGAACTCGCTTCGAAAGATCGCTTCGATCAGCATCATCTCGACCGACATCCTCAAGTTCGGCGAATTCGTGAACACGCTTCCCATTCCTTCCTGCATGTCGATCCTGCGCTTCGAGTCGCTGCGCGGGCCGGCGCTTCTCGTGTTCGAGAGCAAGCTGGCCTATGCACTGGTCGACAGCTACTTTGGTGGAACCGATCGTCCCTTCACCAAGATTGAAGGCAAGGAATTCACGCGCATCGAGCTTTCGATCCTCCAGAAGGTCATCCAGATGGCCATCAAGGACCTCGAGGACGCATGGGCGCCCGTCCACAAGACCGAAGTCCTTTTCATGCGAACCGAGGTCAATCCCCAGTTCGTGGGGATCGTGCCTCCCTCGGACGTGATCATCTCGACGACTTTTGAGGTGGAGCTCGAGAATGCAAGCGGCACGATCGCGGTGGTCATCCCGTATTCGACCCTCGAGCCCATCAAGGGCAAACTGAACAGCTATTACCAGACCGAAAATGAACAGGTCGATGATGAATGGGTCGCCAAGATGGAGGATCACCTCCATGCAGCCAATGCCGAGGTGATCGTGCGCCTGGGTTCTGCCGACATCACTGTCGGAGACCTGGTCAATCTCAACAAGGGCGACATCATACCACTTTCGCAGGATGCAGACGGCGAGCTCGACATGCTCGTCGAGGGAGTGGCCAAGTATAAATGCCTCTTTGGTGTGTCCAGGGGCAATCGCGCCGTGCAGCTCACGCGTGCGATCACAAACCGGAAATAAGGTGAGGGAAGTCTATGACTGAACAGGCAGAACAGGGTGTGGAAGGTTTGGCAGGCGGCCCCAGCGCCGAAGCAATCGTGGCAGCCGCCGGAGCGGCTGCTTCGGGAGCCACGGCAGGGAAGACCGGTGGCGCTGTCCAGTCGCTGGACTTCATCCTGGATATCCCGCTCAAGGTCAGCGTGGAGCTGGGAAGGACGCGACTTCCGATCCGTGACATCCTCCAGCTCGCGCAGGGTTCGGTCGTGGAACTCTCGAAGTTTGCTGGTGAACCGCTCGAAGTCCTCGTCAACGATCGCCTCATCGCAAGGGGCGAAGTGGTGGTCGTCAACGAGAAGTTTGGCATCCGCCTGACCGACATCATCTCGCCCGTCGAGAGGATCGAACAGCTCCGCTGATCATTGCTTTTTTGGTTTTTTAAACAGGCTCTGGAAGGAGGAGAACAGGATGTTCTCGTCAAATTGGATCGCAAGATGGACCGCGCTGGCCTGCATGATGCTGGCCGCCCCCGCACTCGGTGCCGACAAATCCGGAATCAACATCAAGCAGGTGCAGGTGGGGGACAATTCCCGCGTAGACCTGCTGCTGGACAACAAGATCTCGGACGCGCAGATCCGCACCGAGTACATCAACGACATCATCCAGCTCAGCCTTTCCAACACTTCCGTGTATCCTGCCAAGATTTCTTCGGTCTCGGGCCAGGACCTCACCAAGATCTTTGTCTACCAGTATGCTCCCGGCCTCGTGCGCGTGCGCCTGACCGTCAAGGGCAAGGCTGAGTCCTACCAGGGCAAGCTGAGCGTGAAGCCCAATGGCAAGATGCTCACCGTCTCCCTGGCGGGTGCCGCGGACCAGGTCGTGACCAAGGCCGCACAGACACGAAAGAAGGCCGATGCGGCACCGGCCACGACGGATGCCGAGGAGCGTGCGCTCCTCGATCGCATCCTCAATAGCGACAGGCCAGCAGAGAAGGTTGCCGAAAAGCAGCAGGAAAAGGCCCCTGAAAAGATCGTTGAAAAAGCCGCCGCCGCTCCGTTCGAGCAGCCGGTGCGCAAGGCATCGAACAGCAAGGGCTCCCTGGGCAGGACTGACGAGCTGATCAACCCCTGGAAGGCGCTGACTTCCTTCGTGATGGTGATGCTCCTCGTGGGGGCCTGCTTTTTTGGCCTCAGGAAGTTTGCATCACTCAAGAGCAATAACGGCGCCCTGGGTCGCCTGATCACCAAGAGCCTCGGACGCCCCGCCAAGATGATCGATGTCGTGGCAACCCACTACCTTGGCCCCAAGAAAAGCATCCATGTGGTCAAGGTCGCAGGCCGCACGCTGGTGCTCGGTGTCTCCGATGGTTCCATCAACCTGATCACCGAGTTCGCGGGCGATATCACCGAATCGGACCTTGGCGAGAAGGTGGCCGTGGCAGCCCTGACCGGTGCCGCTCCATCGAAGAATACGGCTGAATCCTCCGATTTCCTTTCGGAGCTCGGCGAGCAGCTTGCTCAGGAAAGCGGTCGTCCCGCAGCTCCGGTGTCCGTACCGATGGGGACCGGCGCCGTGGCTGCCGCAGCTCCCACGGTGGTGCGTTCGAGTGCCCGTGACCGGATCCGCTCCCGCCTTGAAGGGATGAAGCAGCTATGATGAAGAAGCCGGGCTTCCGACTTCTTGCGCTCCTCATGGTCGCGGCCGGGGCCCTGTTCCTTGCCGGACCCGAGGCCTTTGCCGAAGGGGGAAGGGGAGGGGCATACACTCCGGGAACTTCCGGGCTCACGCTTCCGTCACTGAGCCTGTCGTTCGGAAATACTGCAGGCCAGAAGCCGCAGGACGTCGTATCAGTCCTCCGCATCATCATGATGCTCACGGTGCTTACGCTGGCGCCGGCGATCCTCATCATGATGACCTCGTTCACCCGGATCGTGGTGGTCCTGAGCTTCCTCAGGCAGGCGCTCGGTACCCAGCAGATGCCGCCCAACCAGCTCATTGTCGGGCTATCGCTCTTCCTCTCCTTCTTCGTCATGGCGCCGACCTGGAAGCAGATCTCGACCAACTCGCTGGAGCCGTTCCTCGCCGAGAAGATCGACCAGAAGACAGCTTACGAGAACGCGGAAAAGCCGCTTCGTGAGTTCATGTTCGCGCAGACCCGCGAAAAGGATCTGGAGCTGTTCCTGTCGCTCTCCAAGGAAGCCAAGCCTGCCAACAAGTCTGAAGTGCCGACCTATGTCCTGATCCCTTCGTTCGTGATCAGCGAGCTCAAGACGGCATTCCAGATCGGCTTCATGCTGTACCTTCCGTTCCTTGTCCTCGACATGGTGGTGGCAAGCGTCCTGATGGCGATGGGCATGATGATGCTTCCGCCGGCGGTGATTTCGCTGCCGTTCAAGCTGATGATCTTCGTGCTGGTCGACGGCTGGGAGCTCGTGGTGGGCAGCCTGGTCAAGAGTTTCGGTTAAGAGGAGGACTCCATGACTGACGAAATGGTGATGAATCTCGGTGCCGAAGCGATCAAGGTCATGATCTATGTCGCAGGCCCGCTCCTCCTTGCTGCGATGGCCATCGGTATCCTGGTCAGCGTGCTTCAGGCCGTGACCCAGATCAACGAAGCCACCCTGACGTTCATCCCCAAGATGATCGCCATCGTGGTCGTGCTCATGGTGATGGCTCCCTGGATGATCGAGATGCTCAAGACCTACACCTCCGACATCATGGGCAATGTCTCCCAATGGGTGAGATGAGGTAGCGGGAAGGATGTTGCCGTTCCAGCTCGACCAGCAAGAGATCCTGACGTTCTTCGCGGTCCTGGTGCGGTTCAGCGTCCTTTTCTCGCTCGTTCCTTTCCTGGGTGACAAGCTTGTCCCGGTACCGCTCAAGGTCCTTTTCTCGGTCTGCGTCAGCATTGTGCTGTTTCCATCCCTCGTGAAGCAGGGCTTGGTCGTTCCGGCAGAAGCCGAAGCGTGGGGTGCCACCACGGGCGGGATCGTCAAGGTCATTGCGCTGGAAGCTGCGTTCGCAACCGTCCTCGGGCTGACTTCTCGGTTCCTGTTTGATTCGATTTCGTTTGGCGCCAATCTCATCGGCACCTTCATGGGTTTTGCATCAGCGACCCAGTTCGACCCGCATCACGAAAACCAGTCGCAGATCGTGGCCGAGTTCTACCTTGCGCTGGCGATGCTGGTGTTCCTCGCGCTTGATGGCCACCACCTCATGCTCAAGGCGGGCCTCGACAGCTACCAGTGGGTGGGTCTCGGCAAGGTGAGCCTCACGGACGCCAAGTTCAGCAACCAGCTCGTGGAGATGACGAGCCTGGTGATCCGCTACGGGCTCCAGCTCGCAGCTCCCGTGGGCATTGCCATTTTCACGGTCAATATCGCCTTCGGAGTCCTCTCCAAGGCCATGCCGCAGCTCAATGTGCTCGTCCTTTCGTTTGCGGTGACCGCCCTGATCGGGCTCGCCGTGATGTTCGTGACGATCGCGGACTTCCAGGGCGCCACCGGCCAGATCCTGGGCCGCATGGGCGACTGGATGGCAGCCATTGCCAAGTCCCTTGCAGGGACGGGGGGCTAGTCGATGGCTGAGAATGAAGACCGGTCATCAGAAGACCTTGGCGAAGAGATATCCCAATACCGCCTAGAAGACGCCCGCAACAAGGGCCAGGTCGCGCAGAGCAAGGAAGTCACCGGCATGCTGGGGCTCCTGGCTGCCGGGGCAACCCTGTATGCGCTCGCACCCGACATGGGGCAGGAAATCACCGAGTTCATGAAGGAGGTCTTTCGCACGGACCTCACCGCCCGCGCGGACCTTGTCGGGACCCATGTGCTCGCCGATACCCTGATGCGCGCACTCAAGGTGATGGCTGCCGTGGGTCTTCCTGTCGCTGCAGTCGGATTCGTGACCTCTGCGATTGCAAGCTTCTCCCAGATCGGTTCGATCTTCACTTTCGAGCCGCTTTCGCCGAACTTCGAAAAGATCGATCCGATCAAGGGTTTCCAGCGCCTTTTCAGCCTCAAGCAGGTGTGGGAGGGGCTCCGTCTCTTCCTCAAGATCGGGATCGTCACAGCCATCGTCTATGGACTGATCAAGGCCGAGATCCTTGTGTCGCCGGGGCGCCTGGAGCTCGAGCCCACTGCCCAGATGTCGATTTTTGCAGCCAACGGGAAGTCGATTTTCCTCTCGCTGCTGGGGGTGCTTGGGATTTTCGCCGGGATCGACTTCTTCTTGCAGAAGCGCGAATTCAACAAGGGCCTGCGCCTCACCAAGCAGGAAGCCAAGGAAGAAGCCAAGGAGCGGGACGGGGATCCGATGATCCGTGCCCGTATCCGGGCGATCCAACGCGACATGGCTCGCAAACGCATGATGCAGGCGGTCAAGAAGGCCGATGTCATCGTCACGAACCCGACGCACTTTGCCGTGGCGCTGGTCTACGACAAGGACAAGATGGCCGCCCCGAAGGTCGTGGCCAAGGGGGCTGACTTCCTGGCCCAGCAAATCAAAAAATTGGCGGCCGACGCGGGCGTGCCCACGGTAGAGAACGTCCCGCTGGCTCGGGCGCTCTACAAGAGCGTGAAAGTCGGCCAGTATGTGCCGCGTCAGCTGTACCAGGCCGTGGCAGAGGTTCTCGCGTACGTTTACAGGCTTAAAAATTCCAAGTTTTGACGGTTCTCATGCATACTTGAGACAGGGAGAAAGAGAGTTCCATGGAAGGAATCCTCGCACGGTTGACCAAGAATTCGGATCTCGCATTGGCCGTAGGGCTGGTGGGAATCCTGAGCGTCATGGTCATCCCCATGCCGACATGGTTGATCGACTTTTGCCTGACGCTTGCGATCGCAGGTTCGATCGTGCTTTTGCTCACGGCAGTTTATACCCAGCGCGCACTCGACTTCTCGATCTTCCCGTCGCTCCTCCTCATCACGACCCTTTTTCGCCTGGCGCTCAACGTCGCCACCACTCGCGTGATCCTGCTCAACGGAGCCGAGAAGGGGACGCTCGCTGCAGGCCATGTGATCGAGAGCTTCGGAAAGTTCGTCGTCGGCGGGAATTATGCCGTCGGAATCGTGATCTTCATCATCCTGGTGATCATCAACTTCATCGTCATCACCAAGGGTGCAGGTCGCGTCGCTGAAGTCGCCGCACGCTTCACCTTGGATGCAATGCCCGGCAAGCAGATGGCGATCGACGCCGACCTCAATGCCGGAATCATCAACGACCAGGAAGCCAAGCGCCGCCGCTCCGAGATCGCGCAGGAAGCCGACTTCTACGGAGCCATGGACGGTGCCAGCAAGTTCGTCCGCGGTGACGCCATCGCCGGCATCCTCATCGTCGTGGTCAACATCTTTGGCGGCATCATCATCGGGACCCTGCAAAAGGGGATGACGCTTGCCAACGCAGCCGAAGTCTTCACCCTGCTCACGATCGGGGACGGCCTGGTGGGCCAGATCCCCGCGCTGATCATCTCGACTGCTGCCGGCATGGTCGTCACCCGCACGGCCAACAACGGCAACAACCTCGGACAGGAGTTCTCCAAGCAGCTCCTCATGCACCCCAAGGCGATTGCGGTCGCGGGGGGCGTGATGGGCTTCATGTCGATCGTCCCCGGCCTTCCGGGGATCCCGTTCTTCGTGATGGGTGCGGCGCTGGGCGGGCTGGCCTACCAGCTCAACCTCAAGCAGAAGGGCGATGACGCCGCCAAGAAGAAGAAGGAAGACGACGAGAAGCTCAAGCCCGTTGCCGAGAAGCTCGAGAACCTCCTTCCTGTCGATCTTCTGGAACTCGAAGTGGGTTACGGCCTGATCAACATCGTCGATGCGGCCCAGAACGGTGACCTGCTCGAGCGAATCACGAACATCCGCAAACAGTTCGCGCTCGACATGGGCGTGATCATTCCGCCGCTCAGGATCCGGGACAACCTCGAGCTCAAGCCCGGCGACTACCAGGTCCTGCTCAAGGGCGTGCAGATCGGCCAGGGATCACTCATGGTCGGCCACCTGCTGGCGATGGACCCGGGCAACATCACTTCGCCAGTGCCGGGTATCCCGACCAAGGAGCCTGCCTTCGGCCTCGATGCACTCTGGGTCCAGACCCGTTACAAGGACGAGGCGACCTACGCCGGGTACACCGTGGTGGATCTCTCAACCGTGATCGCGACCCATCTCACCGAGCTCATCCGGATCAACATGTCCGAGCTCGTGGGACGCCAGGAGCTGCAGGCGCTGCTGGACACTTTCAAGCAGACTTCTCCCAAGGTGGTCGAGGACCTCATCCCGAACCAGCTTTCACTCGGCGGCGTGCTCAAGGTGGTCAAGAACCTCCTCAAGGAAGGTGTCTCGATCCGCGACATGCGCACGATCCTCGAAACCCTGGCCGACAATGCAGGGACCACCAAGGACACCATCCAGCTCACCGAACAGGTCCGTGCAGCAATGGGCCGTTCGATCACCAAAAAGCTCGTGGGAATGGATGGCAATCTCACGCTCCTGACCCTCGATCGCCAGGTGGAGGAGTCGTTTGCCGGCGGAATCATCCAGACCGACCAGGGGCAGCAGCTCTCGATGGATCCGGAGTTCGTCCGCAACTTCATCGCCGAGCTCAACCAGCAGGCGCAGGCCGTGATCGCCGAAAGCAACCAGGCGGTGGTGCTCTGCTCGCCGCTGATCCGCTCGCACGTCAAGCAGCTCATCGACCGCTTCATTCCCAATGTGGTGGTCCTTTCGCACAACGAAATCAGCCCGAACATCAACGTAAGGGCATTTGGAACCGTGAGGTTGGCATATGGAAGTTAAGAAGTTTGAAGCCCCGACCCTTCAGGAAGCCCTGGAAGTCATCAAGCGCGAGCTCGGCCCGGAGGCCATCATCCTGCAGACCAAGAAGCACAAGCGCGGCTTTGGTCTGATGTCCCAGTCCTCCGTTGAAGTGACGGCGGCTGTGTCGGAGCGTTCCATTGCCAAGAAGAAAGTGGTCGAAAGCCGCATGCCCGAGAGCTTCGTCAACGACATGAAGCGCCTTCCGGCTTCGCATCAGGTCAAGCTCCAGGACAAGATCGCGGGCGCCTCTGCATCGGGTGCGTCGTCCATCGATGAGGCGGCGGTCAACACGCGAGACCAGGTCCAGATCTCCTCGCGTCCTCGCACGGCCATGCGCTACGCCGATATCGACGACGGAGTGGGCGAGAGCCGCGCCCAGAATCATGCTGACGAAGTGGCCCGGATTGCCAAGCCTGCTGGTGGCGCGGTCCGCGCCCAGGCCCAGGTGGCTTACGGCGGGACTCCGGTTGCACAGACGGCGAGCCCTTCGGCCCGCCCTGCCGCTCCTGCTCCCGCACCCGTTCAGGCCGAGTCAAGCGAAGTGAACTCGCTCCGCCGGATGGTGGAGGAGCTCCGCCAGCAACACCAGCAGCTTGTCCAGGAAGCTGCAATCCAGGGTACGGCTGCACGCACCACGGATGTCTCAGCTTTCAGTACTCCTGCGCTCCAGGAGGCTTTTGACCAGCTGGTTGTCCAAGGTGTCGAGCGCAAGTATGCGCTCAACCTGATCCGCCAGGCAGGGTTTGAGCTCGGCAACGAGGCCTCCAAGGATATCGATGCGGTGCTGGACCAGGTGGCAGCAGAGATCCTGGGCAGCATCCAGACGGGTGATGCCCTTGAGGGAATCCAGCCTGGAACCGGCACGCCGACCGTCATGGCGCTCGTCGGGCCCACCGGAGTGGGAAAGACGACCACTCTCGCAAAGATCGCCGCGACTGCAATGAAGCGTGGCCTTCGCGTGGGGCTGATCAACCTCGACCACGTCAAGGCATCCGCCTTTGAGCAGCTCGCGACCTTCGCAAGGGTCCTCAACCTGCCCTTCCGCGCGGCACATTCGGTGGATGATCTCGGGTATGCAATCCGCGATTTTTCGACCCTCGATCTGGTCCTCGTGGATACGACAGGTCGCTCGCAGCGTGATCCGCAGTCCCTCAACGAGATCCATTCGATGCTCGCGACCATTCCGTCGATGCGGACCCTGCTCGTGCTCAATTCGACCACCCGCGATGCGGAGATGTACGACATGGCGCAGCGGTTCTCGGTATTCCGTCCGCAGGGGCTTGTGTTCTCCAAGCTCGACGAGACGACCCTCTACGGAGCGATCTACAACGTGCCGCAGAAGGTGAGATTGCCGCTGCTTTACTTCACCACGGGACAGAAGGTCCCGGATGACCTCGAGCATGCCACGGCTGAACGCGTGGTTTCGCTCGTGATGGATCTCTGACGCAAAAGGGTTTCGCGGCCGGCAGATAATACCGGCTGAAGGCAACGTGGACGATCGGTAGACTGGATGGACCCATTGGAAGGGTCACAAGAGGTGAGCAAAAAATGAGCGTGAATGCCGGACTCCAGAAGTACAAGAAGAGCGCGAACAAGAACGTGGTCGCGACCGTGAAGGCCGCTGCAAAGTCAGCGAAGGCCACGGGCAAGGTCCGCAATGCCGCCTCGGCAAACGAGTCCGAAGAGGAAGCTGAAGTCGAGAATGCCGTAGAGGCGATGGCTGCCGCCGAGGAGGCGCGCAAGGAAGAGGAAGCCCTCCAGAAGGAGCTCGAAGCCGAGATCGCGGCCGAAGCGGGCACGACTTCCAGTCTCGTCCGTGATGACTTCACTCCGGTCAACAGCTCCCGAGACAAGCTCATCCTCGAG
>CAZDSX010000019.1:19299-45590 GCA_964508305.1 uncultured Bacteriovorax sp. | reverse complement strand
CTCATCAAGTACATCGCCCAGAAGATCGCAGCCCGCCTTCCGGCCAATATCGAACTCGACGACCTGATCAGCTCGGGCGTGATCGGGCTCATGGACGCGATCGACAAGTACGACTCCAAGCGCGACAACAAGTTCAAGACCTACGCTGAATTTCGCATCCGCGGCGCAATCCTCGACGAGCTTCGCGCGCAGGACTGGGTTCCGCGTTCCGTGCGCGAGAAGGCCAAGCAGCTTGAGCGCTGCTACGCCAAGATCGAACAGGAAAAGGGCCGCCAGGCCACTGATGAGGAGGTTTGCGAGCAGCTGGGAATCAGCCAGGACGAGTACCATGACATGCTCAACCAGGTGAGGAGCGTCTCGCTCCTTTCCTACGACGATGTGAGCAACTTCTCGAAGCAGGACAAGCGCGCCCTCCATGGTTACGGCGACACCGGCACGAAGGGGACGACCCCCTTCAGTGAAGTGAACCTTGCGCACTTCAAGAAGATGATTGCCGACAACATCAATGACCTGCCCGAGAAGCAGCGGCTCGTGCTGTCGCTTTATTACTACGAGGATCTCAACCTCAAGGAAATCGGCCGCGTCCTGGACGTGACCGAATCCCGCGTGAGCCAGCTCCACACCCAGGCCATCATCCGGCTGAAGTCCAAGATGCGCGGCCATTGGGACGAGTTCGTCCAGATCTTCGGCTAAGTCCGCGATCCCCCGTGCAAGGGTTTTCTTGTGGTGCTCCCGGTCATGCCGGGAGTGTCAGGCTAACTTGCGGTGGCGGCTGGACTGTTAATTCGCTCAATTCTTCCCGTTTTTTGCCCCGTCCAACTCCGGTCTATCCTGTGTGTGTATGTCGGACTCGGATTCCCAATCACAGAAACCCGGCCGGAGATCGTCGGCCATCGGCCGGGTGGTCGGCACCACCCTGCTCGAGCCCGGCTCCTTCCATCTCAAGCGGGTGTCAGCGAGGCTCTCCCCCGAGGGAGCCTGCGGGGACGGAGCCGCTCTCGAGGCGCGGCTGCTCCTCAACGATTTTTCGCAGGAGGGCGCCAGCCTTTTCATTGCCAGTCGGATCGAGGTGGGTAACCACGCGAGGCTCGTGATCCAGGAGCCCCTGCCGATCGAGATCAGCGGGCGCATCACCTGGCTGCAGGAAGGGGAGCGGAGCCGGCATGTGCTGAGCAGTTCGGCCTTCATCTATCGTGTTGGCTTTGAATTCTGCCCTCCCGAGGGGGAGTTGGCCGAAAGGATCACGCGATTCTGCCAGCTCGTGCAAGCGGCCTATCCAGGGGCGCGTAAAGCCTCCTGAGCAGGGGGAGTGTCTCCCCGGACGCACTTCAGTGACGGCGTCAGTTTTCCGACAAGATGTGGGATGGGGACCATCTTGAGGAGACTCGCTCTTTTTGGGTTGCTGTGGCTGGTGGCTGCCGGTGCGGTGGCCAGTGCCGCGCCTCCCTCGCTCGAGCAGCTTCTTGCGCTGGATCGATTCCATTATTACCTCTCGGAGTGGTCGGGCTACCAGTCCGGTGCCGGCCGCGAGGATCTCGCCCGCGCCGTGCGCGCCTGGAAACCCCAGGAAATTGCAGCGCTCAATCTTCCATTGGCGGAGCTTGCCGACGCCGAAAAGTACGATGGCCTCATCGAGCGTTTGATCCGAGGCCGAAAGCTTCCGCTCGAGGGAATGAAGCCGGACGCGCGTGTTTCTGGTGACTTCAAATGGAACCGGGGCTTCCTCAAGCGCAAGCTGAATGAGGCTTATCGCGTGGCCAAGCCCGGCCCGGAGCACCATGCCTTGGCCAAGTCATCGGAGCGGGCCAGCGCGCAGGCTGCCGAGGCCGCTGAACGTGAAGAGGCGGCCCTTCGGCCACGCTCCCCGGTTGCCAAGTCCGAGGCTCCCGGGGCAACCAAGGCCAGCGCCGAGGCCATCACTCTCAACGTGGATCCCTACGTCTCGAGCAAGACCACACGCGCGGTTTTTTGGGATGCCAGTGCCTCCGGGCGCAAGGTCGAATTCCACATGGGAAGTTACGGGGACTTCCCCGAGCGCCTGGAGGCCCGCGGTGCCCGGGTGATCGGCGAGATCAAGACCCTCCAGAGCAATTACAATCCAATCTTCCTTGTCCAGGAGATGGGCGAATCGGGCGCCGAATATCACTTTGCCATCACGCAGATCTCTGGCGCCGACAGGCTCGGTCATCTGGTGGACCAGACCGGACTTGCACGCTGGATGGGGGAGGGGAATCGTTCGCGTGCTCCTCCTGTTGAGCTCTTTGGCAGCGCCGAGGTCACTCTCGAGGATGCAGCAAAGGCGCTTGAGGCGCAGCTCCGTGCACTGCCTCCTGCAGACCAGGTCATCCTCGGACAGAAGGGCGCAGTCCGGAAGACCCTTCGAAACCTCTCCTACGCCGACGCTTCACTCAGGGCCTTCGAGGCCGATGCGGCAGGCATCAAAAAAGTCCTCGAGCCCTCCGAACTCAAGCTCCTCCAAAAGCTGGCCGCTTCGCGAGACTTTGCCGACGCCGCGACCGAAGATGGCAAGGTCTGGGAGCGCATCCATGAAAAGGCCGCCCCTCTCCTCCAAAAGAAGGGGCTCCCCGCTGCCGCGGATCCCGAGCTCTTCACGATGGCCAATCCGAGCCATGAGTTCTCGGACTACCTCCTGCGCACGGGAGATGGAAAGACCCTGCGTTGGCGAGTCTTCTCGAACGTCTGGGGAGACGAAATGCTCCCGATCGCGGAGGCGCTCAAGGCCACCGGCCACCGACAGGTCACCTACATCGGGACGGCAGGCGCCCTGCCGGGAAGCGGCCTCAAGGTGGGCGACCTCGTGGTTCCAGACGCCGTCATCGACGTGGACGGCAAGACTCGCAGGCTTGCCCGCGGATCCATGGAGATTCCCGGGCTCTCCCGCACGGGGGCGACGGTCACCCAGGTAACTACGCCCTTTGAGGAAACCGAATCCTGGCTCAAGCGCGAAGCAGCGCGAGCGCAGGTCGTGGAGCTCGAGACGGGATATCTTGCCCGGGTTTTCAATGGTCGAGAAGATGTCTGTCGCACCTTCCTGCTTGTTTCGGATGTGGTGGGATCGGCTGACGAGACCCTGGCCGAAGCCGAATCAGGTCGTCGCAGGCAGGCCCAGAAGGCAGTCCTCACGCAGCTTCTCGGAGAGGATCGGATCATCGCCCCGATCGACCGCGCCGTGCTCGACCAGGGGTCTTCGAAGGCGCGAATCCTTGCGATCGTCCGCAGACTTGCCCCCAATCGTGATGTCGTTTCGCAGGCCCAGATCGTCGAGCGCGCGCTCGAGGAGCGCGCCACGACGGAGTCGGCCGTCCAAAAGCTTCTCGCTGCCGAGAGCGGCTTCACTTCGGAGGCCCTCGAAGAGAAGCTCACCGAGGCCAGCCGCGCCCTGCTTCGCATCCTTGAGTCCTCGGACGAGCAGGGTGTGGTGCCGCGCGTTTTCGTCTCAGGCAAGCTTGCACGAGGCAGCTACCATCCTTCCCTTGCTGGAGGATCCGTCGAGGTCTGGCTTTCTGCCAGCAATGCCGAAGCTCAAGCCGCCCTCGAGACCGCGGTCGCCGAGGCGCAGCGCAAGGACCCTGAGCTGGCACGCAGGCTCATCGTCAAGGTGGTGCGCGGTCCTCCCCAAAAGTCGGATGCCGTCCTGCTGCCCCGCGCTCTCCTGGATTCTGACTCGGCCAAACACTGCCTGCTCGAGTTCCATTCCGATGCCCTGATTTCCCGCTCCGGCGTAGCCACGCTTGAGGGACGTACCGGCAAGCTCAAGCATGCATTCCTTGGATATCCCGAGGGTCCGGCTTCGGCTGACCTCGCTTTCTTTGCGCCGGATCCAAAGACCCGCGAGCTCCTGACCCAGCTGGGTGAGTCCGGTGATCCCGAAGCAGTGCTCGAAAAGGAGGTCGCTCGCATCCAGGCTTTTGCCAAGGAGCAGACCCTCACTTGGAAGATCGAGGTCTCGACCGTATCCAAAATCGGGGACTCGGGCGATCTAGCGCGAATCACCCCCGAGATCGCCGACGGCGGCAAGTCACTCAAGATCCACCTGCGCATCACGCCCGAGGGCCTCAAGAATCCCGCAGTCGTGCTCGAAGAGCTCATGCACCTCCAGCAGATCACGCGTGCCCCTGTGGCCTGGGGTAAGAAGGCGGATCCTTTCCGTTCCTTCATCCATCCCTACCATTGGGCCGAAGTCGTCTGGAACGCAGAGCAGGGGAGCGTACAGGCTCAGGCCAAGCTCGCCAAGGCCGAGGCAGAAGCCATCCTGGCTTCGCAGGACGCGGTCAACTCGTTTGTCTCCAGTGGTCTCGTCAGCTCGCGGGCCAAGGGCGAGATCCAGGCGCTCTCGCGTGTCCTCGAGGCCAGGCAGTCGCATGCTGACCAGCTTTTTTCGCAGTCAAGCAAGGTGGCGCGAGAGGAATCCAAGAGGCGCATGGCCCAGTGGGAGCGGACGCGCACGGTGCGCGATGCGCTTGAAAAGCAGGCTGAGAAGCTCAATGACCTCGTCGCTCGCAATGACCGCAAGGGAACCCGCAAGCTCATTGAAGCCTACATTCCTTGGGATCTGATGGAGCCCTCCGAAGTCACCGCGTGGAAAGGTTGGCTCGATGCGCTCGAAAAGCCCCAGAAGGACAATCTCAAGCTAGTTTTTCGTGGAATGTATGACGACGCCATCATGAAGACTGCCGATGGCACCCCGTTTTTGATGTCGACAATGCTGAGTCGCAACCAGGGCAATTACACGCGCAGGCTTCGGTCATTCGCGACCATGCGAGATAAGTTCGGTTCCGAACAGCTCCGCGATCCCACTACGGCCTACACGCTCAAGGGCTCCAACCCGTCCGGGATCAACGTGATGATGGGGAACCATGCGGTCGAGGCCAAGGGTTCACCGTTTTTGTCGGTGGCTGACTATGACACCGCCACCCACTTTGGTCCGCGAAAACTTGGGGCCTTCATGATTGACGAGCGCAGGCTCATGCCCAACCCGCTTCCCCCGACCAAGTACCTTTGGGAGCAGGAGAAGCTCGTGCCGCTGATCATCTTCCCGGATGAGGTGGTCTACTTCCATGACTACTGGGGAAATCCGGTCGAAGGTGTCGGACCCAAAGACCCGGTCGCCCGCAAGGCGCACTTCATCGGCGAAGTGGAGTCGAGGCTCGGTCGCAAGGTCAGCGCGGTGGAGATGAGCGGCACCAAGGACGGAGTGGGGTTCCTCGAGACGGCCTTCAAGCGGATGACCGAGTTTGCGGCTCCGCAGGCAGGTGAGGAATCGGCAAGACTTGCCAAGCCGGGTGTCGCCAGCGCGCGGCAGGTCCTGCGCAAGCCACCGACGCCACCTTGCGCGGAAATGTTCTCGCATCTCTAAAAGGCATGGGGCCGAAATAAAAAAGCCCGCGCTGCTCTCGCAGGCGGGCCTTTTGAACCTTGAATGGCGGGAGCGATGGGACTCGAACCCACGACCTTCGCCGTGACAGGGCGACGTTGTAACCGACTCAACTACGCCCCCAACCAACTCAAGATGGGGAGGGTTTTAGCCACCCTCCCCATCCAAGTCAACCAATGAATTTGAGCCGATTTTGAGGCCTTAAATGGCCGCCCCGGAGCTGATGGCGCGCTTGTCGAGGGAGCGGTCCCCCGTAAACATCTCGCCAAAGTTCTTTTCGGACGCCATGGCCACGCTGCTCACCCGAACATCGCCCTCGTCGCCGGGCCGTGAGGCCGGATTGAGGGAGGCGAGGATGACGTCGATCCCGGTGAGTCCGATCGAGATCTTGGCAATGGTGATGGGCCTTCCCTTGGTGTCTTTGACCTTCCAGACACCGCTTTCCTTGATGAGCTTGAGGGTGAAATTTTCCCTGATAAAACCCTTCTTGGCTTCGACCTTTACGTCGCCTCCCGAGGCAGTGAGCTTGGTGGCATCGATGGTCAGGCTGACATCTCCGATGGGAGATTTTAGCTTCTGTTTGATCTTTTGCCCCGGGGTGGCCGAGTACTTCGTGCCCTCGATCGTAGCCTTGACCTTGGCGATCTGGCCGCTGCCGTCTTCCTGGAGGTAGATCGGGAGGCTGAGTCCCGGGCCGGTGACGGTCAGGACCTTGATATCGCCTGGATCCTGAGGACGGGCCTGGGCGGGTGCCAGGGTGGTGGTGAAGGCCAGAAGGGTCAGAAATGCAGTGGAGATCTTTTTCATGGTTGGATTCCCCGTTTCTTGTCCCTAGTGAATCCAAGTCCCATGCCGCAGGTTTGCGACCGCCAGTCGCATCCTGCTGGAGAACGCTGGCGAAAGTCTTCACACCTGAAGAAAAAATAGCCAAAATAGGCTGTGTCCGTGCGGACACGCCTTAGTGCTGCGAGTTCGCTCGCTGTTTGAGGCTTTTCTTGAGGGCCTTGAGGTCGTATCCCGCGTCTCCGGGTCGGAGCATTGCCAATGTGCAGGGGTTGGGCGTTGCTTCCCAAGCGGGCCGGGGCCCGGTGTAGGCTTCGCCCTGGGAGAGGAAGAGGATCAGGCTTTCGCCTTTTTTAAGGGAGGGGGGAGCGGCCCGGCATCCGTCCCAGTAAAACCTCACGCGAAGGCTCCGGAGGCCCTTGGTGGGCGCAAGGGGATGGGGAAGGTCCTTTGCCCGATGGAGCCACTGCGTGGCCTGGACCTGCATGAAGCCTTCTCCGGGAGTTCCCTTGGACGGAAGGGGATCGAGTGCGGAGAGGACCTTGGCGAGCACGACGACATGGGCCTGCTCCAGGGCCGACTCCAGTGGCGTGGAGCCGCAGGGCTTGCAATGCATGGGCGCGGGCTTGGCCAGGACCGGGCTGGAGTAAGTCAGGACGATCAGTGCTGCGAGTCGGAACGGGAACCTCACTTGGACCTCGTGCGCTTGGCTCGCGTGATGAGGGCTGCGCTCGGCTGCACGTGCATGACGGCAAGCAGGCGCTGCTCCCATGCTGCCTGTTCGCGCGCGTGTTTGGCTCCCTTCTCGTGGTCCATGCCGAGCAGGTGCAGGATCCCGTGCGCAAGCAGAACGGAAAGCTCGGTATCGGGCGAGTGCTTGAGTTCACGAGCCTGTGCCTTGAGGACGGGGAGCGCAACGACGAGCTCGCCGAGATAGCCCAGGCTCAAGAACGGTTCGGGTGCTCCAAAGCTCAGGACATCGGTTGCGTAGTCCTTGCCGCGATACTGCGAGTTGAGCTTCTTCATTTCGGGGCTCGAAATCACGCGGACTCCCGCCTGCCACTCAGCTGCCTTGGGCCCGAGCTTGCGGAGTGCCGGAAAGCTTTGTGCCGCATCGACCAGGTCCACGAGCAGGCGCATGGCCTTGCGGTTCCATGACGCGAGTTCGGTTGAAGCTTTGGGCTTACTTTTTGGCCGGGCCGCCCGCGTCGAGGAGGCTCGGAGTGATTTTTTCTTCGAGGGCATGGAGATCTCCGTCGTTTTGGATCAAGAGGGTCGCGACATGCGCCCGCTGTTCATCGGTGGCCTGGGATTGGATCATATTGAGCGCCATCTCGCGCGTGACTCCGTCCCTGGACATGAGGCGCGTGATTCGCGCCTCGAGGGGAGCTTCGACCACGATCAGGCCGTCGAGCTCCTTGTAGCGTCCAGTCTCCACGAGTAGTGCTGCCTCGTAGAGCGCCACGGGAGCACCAGCGCGAGCGAACTCGGCCACACGCTTGCGGCTTTCTTCGGCAATCAGGGGATGGAGGATGGATTCGAGCTCCTTGCGGGCAAGGGGGTTCGAAAAGATCTTCTTTCGGAGTTCAGCGCGATCAAGCGTCCCGAAGCGGGAGAGGATCTGGGGAGCGGCGGCTCCGCCCTCGCGCGAGAGGTCGCGCGCAATGTGGTCGGCATCAATGACCGGAATTCCGGCTTTCTCACGAAAAATGCGCGCGACGGTGGATTTTCCGGAGGCGACACCTCCCGTCAGTCCGATCACGGGAATGGCAAAATTCGAGCTCACTTGCGCTTGGCCTCTTCCCAGTACCGGTCCATTTCTTCGAGTGTCGACTCTTCCGGCTTCTTGCCGTTTTCGCGAAGCCGCTTTTCGACATGCCTGAAGCGCGATTCAAATCGCGTGAGCGTGCCCCGTAGGGCGTTCTCCGGATCCAGCTTGAGCAGGAAGGCGATATTGCAGAGGCTGAAGAGCAGGTCACCGAGCTCCGCCTGGGCGGCAGCCCGCAAGGACTCGTCGTTCTTTTTTTCGGGCTTTTGGAGCTCGCGGACTTCGTCCTCGAACTCGCCGAGCTCCTCGCGGAGCTTGTCGAGCGGGCCATTCACATCCGGCCACTGAAAGCCCACGCGCGTGACCTTGTCGATCAGGCGGCTCGTGCGCTGGAGCGAGGGAAGCGACTTGGGAAGGCCGTCGAGCACGCTTGCTTCGGAGTTTTTTGCGGCCTTCTCGGCGGCCTTGATCTTCTCCCAGTTCTGGAGCACGCCATCGGCGTCGAGCGCTTTTGCGGATTCAGCTTCGCCAAACACATGCGGATGGCGGTGGATGAGCTTGGTGTTGAGTGCTCGCGCGACCGAGGCAAAGTTCATCGTACCTGTCTCTGAGGCGAGCTCCGCATGGATGAGCACCTGCATGAGCAAATCGCCGAGCTCTTCTTGGAGTGCCGAGGCAAGCCTCGGCTCCGACTTCAGCTTGTCGGAGCTCTCGATCTGGTCCAGGACATCCAGCACCTCGTAGGCCTCCTCGATCACATAGGGCCTGAGGCTCTGGTGGGTCTGCTTGATGTCCCAGGGGCAGCCTCCGGGAGCGCGCAGGCGGTGAACGGTCGCTGCGACCTCTGTAAGGGCGGATGCAACCCCTTGTAACGACTGGGGTAATGAATCTTGGCTCGACATGATGCCCCACGCTATCAGTGGGCCCCATCGAAGGTCAATCAAGCGGGTAAATGAAAGGGCGGCCGAGGCCGAAGAGAAGAAGTGATGGCCCCGTCCAAACTGACTCTTCGCTCCTGGATCGGCTGGATTGCTCCAGTCGGGTTGTGCTTGGCTCTGGAGATTCCCGCCCGGGCGGGCGAATTGTGGGAGCTCGATCCCGGAAGGTGGCTGAAAAAGATGAAGCGGGTCCTTGTGCCAGGACCCCCATGTGAACCGGTCCGCAATACGGCCTCCGCCGAGTTGCTGGCGCCCGAGGCTCATCCCGTCGTGCTCGGTGCTCGGCGCGCTTTGGGTATTTTTTACCAGGATTGCGATGCGACCCGGCTCGTCTGGGATGACCAGAGTGATGCGGCGAGGGAAGGCCTCACCCCGATCGCTTCGGTTTACCTGGCGGATCGCAAGGCCAACCTGCGCCACCTGCCCGCCGACAAGGTCGAGTCCTATGTGGACTGGCATTACGCCCTCCGTTCGCTGCGTGCCCGATCCAAGGAAGAGCCGCCCACGTTTCCCAAGCCTTCCTGTGAGGATGTGACCCGCATCAAGCCTCCCGTGTATGGCTATGGATCCAAATGTCCCTCCTCCAAGGACGCCGATGGTCGCCAAGTGCTCAGCCTTCGGACGGATCGAAACTCGATCAAGGACGGGCATTGGGACGGAATCGACGAGAAGTCCGGTGCTTCCGTGGCCGCCATCGACTGCTCGGGGCTTGTTGCGTTCGCACTTGCTGCTGGAGGGGCGAAGCTGGACTCAAGGCAGTCTTCCGCAGAGATGGTCATTGGAACGATGACCCTTCCCCAGCACGCAAAGTCAGCCTCAGGCTGCATCAAGACGGCCAAGATGGAGTTCCCCCTCGGCTTGCAGCCGGGCGACATCCTCAACATGCCGGCCCATCACGTCGTGATGGTCGACAGCGTGGGCCCCGATCCCCTGGGGATCCAAAAGGCCGTGGATGCCGGCAACTGTGACTCCATCTCCCGGGATTCCTTCGATTTCACATTGATCCACAGCGGTTCTGCCGGGGACCTGGGGCCTGCGAGAGTCTCGGCCCGATTCAAGACCTCTCCCAATGCCACCGCGGGGGTCATGGGCAGTGGCATCGAGAACAACCTGATCTCCATGGCACGCAAGGTCTGCTCGCGAAAGCTTGCGGGAGTGGGGGAGGGACTGGTGGCTTCTCAGGTGGGCTCGGCCAACGGACTCGTCTTCTCTGTTTATCGCCACCAGTCGGATCGTCCCGAGTGCCTGATGTCGGCTGCCGAGCGTCCCAGGCTCGAGGGCGAGCAATGTCTCGATGCAAATCAGTGTGATCTGGGGTTCCAATAATGACTCCCCTGCTGAGACTCCTGCTCATCAGCTTCGCGCTTGCCGCAAGCCCAGCCCTGGCCGGAAGCCCGTGCGGGCAGTTTGGGCCGGAGGTCCTCAAGGGGATCGCGCTGGAGCTGGTGGAGGCGGATCTGGCCGGGGCAAGGCTACCGGCAGGCTCGCACTGTCTTTCTGAACTCAAGCCCACCTACACGCGTGTATCGAGGGATCCGGTGCAGGAGGCGGGTTTGGCGCCGGACTCGGTGGCCACTGGCCTGAAGCCCAGGATCCTGTCGGTCACGCCTTCGGGGGCGGGCGAGGCCACGGCAAACTATGAGCTGGGTTCCGGAAAGTCGGCAGTCCGCGACCAGGTCACCTTCATCCTTAACCGCGATCCCAAGGTTCAGGAGAGGTATGGCTGCGGCGGGATCCTTGCTTTCCCGACCAAATGGCGCGTCCGGGAGAGTTGTCTGCCTGTTTCGCCCGGCACGTTGCAAAAAAAGCGCTGATCCCCTAAAACTTCCGCATGCTTGCACCGCACGAGATCCGCGCCCAGCTGTCGGCCATGAAAGAAAAGCTCGATTTCCTACGGGGGTCGCTTTGACCTGCCGGTCAAACAGCGCCGCATTGCCGAGCTCGATGATCTCTCACAGCAGCCCGAATTCTGGAGTGACAACCGCAAAGCCCGCCAACTGACGCAGGAGAAGTCCCGTCTTGAGCGCGAAGTGAACCAGTACACTTCGCTCGATCAGGCTTTTTCGGACGCACAAACGCTTTTTGAGCTCGCACTGGAAGCGGGCGACGACTCGACGCTGGCCGAAGCAGGCGAAATGGTCGGAGGGCTTGCCTCGCAGTTTGAGCAGGCCGAGTTCAGCAAGATGCTCTCCGAGGAGCAGGATCCGCTGAACGCCATCCTGACCATCAACGCTGGCGCCGGCGGAACTGAGTCGCAGGACTGGGCTTCGATGCTTTTTAGGATGTACCAGCGGTGGGCCGAAAAAAACGGCTTCAAGTTCAACGTGCTCGATGTGCTTCCGGGTGAAGAAGCAGGCCTCAAGAACGTCACCGCGCAGATCGTGGGCGAGTACGCCTATGGCCGCCTCAAGTCCGAAGCCGGAGTGCACCGCCTTGTCCGCATCTCGCCTTTTGATTCGAATGCGCGTCGTCACACGTCGTTCACGTCTGTATTTGTGAGCCCCGAGATCGACGACAACTTCGAAGTGGTCATCAATCCCGCTGATCTCCGCGTGGACGTTTATCGCGCAGGCGGCAAGGGCGGTCAGGGCGTCAATACGACAGACTCGGCCGTCCGTCTGACCCACTTGCCCACGGGTATCGTGGTCGCCTGCCAGCAAGAACGCTCGCAGATCAAGAACAAGGACCTCGCCATGAAGGTCCTTCGCTCGCGCATCTATGAGCGCCACCTCGAAGAGGAGCGCAAGAAGCAGGCTGCCGTCGAAGACGCCAAGAAGGACATCGCCTGGGGAAGCCAGATTCGTTCCTACGTCCTGCACCCCTACAAGATGGTCAAAGACCACCGCACAGGCCATGTCGTGAACCAGGCCGACCCAGTGCTCGACGGCGATCTCGAAGGCTTCATCAAGGCCTTCCTCACTTGCCGCATCACCGGCGAATGGGCGCGCGGAGGCGGGGATGAAGTCTGAGGGATCCGTTCCCTTTTGGTTGAGGGGTGCGTCATTTGGCGGCGTGGCGGGCATGGTGGGTGCCGTGGCGATCTCGGGACTTTCGGCTTTTGCGCTGCGCAGGCTTGGAGTCGAGATGCAGTGGCTGCAGGTGGCGGCGAGTGGCGCTGCGGGCGGGGTGGTGGGCAATCTCCTGCTTCGGGCCTCGATGGCTGCACTCCAGCGCATGGGTTACGGGGTCAAGGCGCTCGACCGTTTCGTGGCTTACATCCTGATTGGGTTCTTTGCGTCGCTCATCCTGGGTGGCGTGGTGCTGGCGATCCAATTCAAGGGCCAGCAGGGCGCCGTGGGTCCGGGGCTCTTCACTGTGATCGGCTGGATGGTGGGACTGCTCGCTGCGAGCCTTCCGCTTGCGATCGGGGAGCTCAATTCTCCCGAGTCAGTTTAGCCGCCAGCACTGGCCGCGAGAAAAAATCCGAACCCTTCCATAGAGCCCGAGCCGGTCGCTCTCCACGACGATCCCTCCGCCATCTTCAACCGAGAACACCGGCCTTTTGATCTGTGCCGAGTAGGCGAGCAGCTCGCGTTTGCGCCTGGAGTCGTGGGTGTCATGGGGCGAAAATTCGAACTCCACAAGCCCCAGCGCCGCAAGCTCTCGCACACCCTTCAGGCCCGGTTCATTATCGTCGGCGTCGTAGCGGGGGACTCCCGCCAGGCCGATCGAGGGAGTCATGAGCAGCGCTCCGGCGCTCAGGCCCGCAAGCACTCCGCCCCGACGGGCAAATGACTGCAGGGGCTTGATCAGACCGCTCTGCCTCAGGTGATGCAGGAAAGTGTAGGTGTTCCCTCCCGCCAAATAAATGACATCACTCGAGAGCAGGGTCGCCAGTTCCGCCCGCGAGGGCCGGTGATCCGGCTCGAGCACATAGAATTGCTCGATCCCCACCGAGCGATAGCGGCGCACGGCACGCTCAAAAAAGGGGCTGGCCCCGTCGGCCATGTAGGGGATGTAAGTGAGGCGCAGTGGGCCTGATTTCAAGGCTTTGGAGCTGTCCGCCCTTCGCACGAGCGCGAGCCTCGCCACCTCGGCATGGAGCCGGTGGTTGGCCTGGGTCTGACCTCCCGAGTAGAGGACCAGACGGAGTTTGGAGCGGGGGCTATTCACGACCGCCCAATCATCCCAGTTGGTGCGGCAAATCAAGAAAATCTTCAAGCCTTCCGATCCGTTGGACATGAGGTCCGCTGCGTCACGAGCCGTGCATGCCGGGTTTGCCGAGTCCTTCGGCAGGCTCAACGGGGAGCACAGCTTCAAGAAGGCCAATCCGGGAGCCTTCGTCGAGTACTCCGCCCGCCGTCGTCACGGTGGTCGCGTGATGTACTTCAATTTCGCATTGGCCCGCGAGATGGGTCTCATCACCAGCGAAGACCGCCTCACTGCCGAACTCTCTGAAGTGATCCTCGATACCTTCAGCCTGGTCATCATCAATGAATGGGACCTGGAGCGCGGCCGCCGCTTCAGGCACAAGGACATCAAGCCAGGCCGCTACATGGCCACACGCTACCTGCAGCTGCAGCACCCTTCGCGAGTGGGCAAGACTTCGGGAGACGGGCGCGGGATCTGGAATGGAGAAATCACGCATCGGGGCGTGACCTGGGACGTGATGAGCTCGGGTACGGGCGCGACCTGCCTGAGCCCGGCCACTGCAATTGAAGGCCGGTACTTCAAGTCGGGTGATCCCAAAGTCTGCTACGGCAACGGGTATAATTCGATCGACGACGGACTCTCTGCAGCGCTCATGAGCGAGATCCTGCACCAAGAGGGGGTCTCCACTGAGCGAACGCTTGCGCTGATCGTCTTTCCTGGCGGGTCCTCCATCAATGTGCGTGCGGGTCGCAACCTGCTCCGACCTTCGCATCTCTTTGCCCATCTCAAGCAGGGGAACCTCGATGCGCTGACCCATGCGGTGCACTACTGCATGGGGCGCGAGAAGCGAAACGGCCGGCTCACCCGCAACGCGGGCGTGGCGGAATTTTGTGAACGAGTGGCGCTCGATTTTGCCCGTGCGTCCGCTCGCTACCAGTCGGATTACATCTTTTGCTGGATGGACTGGGACGGCGATAACATCCTGTGTGATGGCGGGATCATTGACTACGGTTCGATCCGCAAGTTTGGCGGGTACCACGCCGGTTACCGCTACGATGACGGTGATCGCTACTCGACCTGCATTGGTGAGCAGCGCGGACGTGCACGCTACATCGTCCAGACCTTTGCTCAGATCCTGGATTTCGTGACTACGGGCCGCAAGAGGCCCATCGCGGACTTCTCGCGCGATCCGCTGCTCAAGGTGTTTGATGCGGAGTTTGAACTTCAATCCCGTCGTCGACTGCTCTGGAAGATGGGGCTCACGCAGGCCCAGATTGATGCTTGGACACAGACCCCGATCCATCGGGCTCGCACGCTCACTCAGTTCACGCAAGCCTACCAGAGGCTTGAACGACAGCAGTGCGCCCATGGCACTCAAAAGGTTCCGGATGGTGAGACCACCCATGCCGTATATGTGATGAGCCGATTCCTGCGGGAGTATCCGGGTCTTTGGGACGGACGCGATGAAATGGTCGGAACTCCCGAACTCTCGAGTCTTTGCAGGTCAAAATATGCAAGGCGAAGGGATTTTGTAAAAGAGCCCCAGCGCTGGGCGGATCTCGAGCGTGCTTACCGCACCCTGGCTTCGGAGACCCTGCGGGAGGGATCCTTGCGTTCGCTGCTTCGGGAGTGGCGCATGCGTGCCTCGGTACGCAATCCGGTCCACCCCGTCACCGGCGACGGAATTCTTGCCGCGATGGAAGAGCTCCTCAAGCTCCCGCGCTCGGAGGCCCAGCCCGAGATTGCGCGCGTGATCACGCGGCTGGGTTCCATGACAGAAGCAAACCTTCGTTCAGCCAAGCCTACCGAAGTCCTGGGAAGGGTTCTTCGGCAGCTCGAGAAGTACGGGGAGGGAATTTGAAGAAGCCCGTGCTTTTCTGTCTCGCGCAGCTTGCGCTGCTTGGATTCCTCGGGCTGATGGTGCCTGCCGTTGCGCAGGCCGGTGCCCTCAAGGGAGTGGTGAGTGCTGTTGAATCACCGCTTTTTGACCAGCCGAACGAAAACTCGAAGGTCAAGGAAGTGCTCAAGGCCGGCGAACCGCTGGCGCTCAACGAGGCCACACGCGATGGATTCTATTACGGACGCACGCGCTCGGGGGGCCTCGGTTGGGTGAGGATGCTCGACGTGCGCGTGGTGGGTCGATTTGATCCGCTCGCGGCGGCAGCTGAAAAGGAAAAATCAGGTGGAGATGCCTCCAAGCGTGGAGGCAGGCCCTGGCGCGTCCTCCTTGGCTACGGGCTGAATGGTTTTGCCCATTCCGATATCGTCAGCCAGACCGTCTCTGGTGATTTGGACGCGGGCGGCGGCTCTTTCGGCCTGGAAGTCAACTACCTGCCCCAGCCACGCTGGGCGTTCGGGATGAGGGTGGCAAAGCTCGCCCAGACGCTCCAGCTCATTTGCACGGACGGGACCAGTGAAGTGAACTGTGATTTCGAAGTGGGCGCTTACGAGGCTGCTGCAGGAGTGCGCTACCGAACGCCTCTTTCAGAGATGGTCCGCTTGGAGCTCGGTGTCTTTGGAGGCATGGGTTTTGGAGGCAAGCTCCGTGTCTCGGAGGAAACCGGGGGCTTCAGCCAGATCGAGGGGGGAGGCTATGTCTTCCATCTGGATGCGGCCATCGAGGTCGAGCTCTCGCGCAAAATGTCGATCTTTGGACAGATGGGCTACCACGCCTTCAAGGGCTCACAGATCCAGCCCATTTTTGGCGGAACTTCCGGTACCCCGGATTCTGCGCTCTTTGACAAGCCGGCGGCGCTGGACCTGAGCGGGCTTGCCGTTATGTTCGGGGTGGGGTTCAGGCTTCCATGGTGATCCTCAAGGCTGCAGATGTGCGTGATGCGCAGGCCGCACGGGAGGTGGCCGAGTTCGTGAGCCGGCACTACCAGGGTGCAGTGCCCGTGACGGCTGAGTCCGTGATGGCGGGCTCGACCCGGTACTTCTGGGCTTTCGTCGGCACGGATCGCGTCGGCATCACGGCCTATGTTGCCCGCACGCCGACTCTCGCCGAGACCGTCAAGACCGTGATCGATCCGGCCCATCGGGGAAAGGGGCTCGGTGCGAAGCTGTCACTGGCAATCGAAGAGGAAGTCCGCCTTGCCGGCTTCAAGAAGATCATGACCACCGTCTACATCGACAACCACGCCATGATCCTCATCAAGCTCAAGCAGGGCTACCGCTTTGAGGGCTTCCATCCCGACCATGAAAAACCGGGCTGGCATGAGTACTCTTTCGGCAAGGTGCTCGCGTGACCGGCAGTATCCGCAAGGGAGCCTTTGCCATCCCGGACTTCCGCCGACTCGTCTCCGCCCGCCTGATCTTTTCCGTCGCAGTCCAGATGCAGGCTGTGATCATGGGCTGGGAGATCTATTCGATCCACAAGGATCCACTCTCACTGGGCATGATCGGACTCGTGGAAGCCGTTCCATCGCTGGGACTCGCGCTATTTGCCGGCTACCTCGTGGACCGAAGCAATCCGATCCGGATCTATCAGTCCGTTCTGGCACTGAGCCTCGCTTCCGCGCTGATGCTTGTTGGGTCCACCTATGGGAGCCTCGGCCCCTACGAACGGTCCGTGATCATCTACGCAGCCGCATTCGTAACGGGACTTGCGCGCGGATTTGCATCGCCCGCCGTCTACTCGCTCACTCCGCAAATCGTCCCCAGGGAGGCCCTCGCAGTATCCAGTGCCTGGCTGACTTCGGCATTCCATGTCGCAGCGATGGGTGGTCCTGCGATCGGCGGGATCTTGTATGGGTGGACAGGATCGCGAGGGGCCTTCTGGCTTCAGGCTGGGCTGCTTGCCACCTCATTGGTTATTTTTTCGACCATCCGCCACAAGCCCCAGGTGACCAGGAGGGTCAAGGGTGAACCCTTCGTCGAAAATCTCCTGTCAGGGATGAAGTTCGTCCTGGGCCATGAGCTCCTGCTTTCGGCACTGGCGCTGGACATGTTTGCCGTCCTCTTCGGCGGAGCAACGGCACTCCTGCCGATTTTTGCCAGTGACATCCTTGAGGTTGGACCCCAGGGGCTTGGCCTTCTCCGGGCGGCTCCCGCCCTCGGGGCACTCCTCATGGGGATCACCCTGATCCGAAGACCGCTCCGAGAGGGTGCCGGACGGGTGCTCCTTTATTGTGTCGCCGGATTCGGGCTCTGCATCATTGGGTTCGGACTATCGAGGCTCTTCTGGGTTTCGGCTGCCCTTCTCTTCATGAGTGGTGCGCTCGACTGCGTGAGCATGGTGATTCGAGGAACGATCGTTGCCCTGCATAGTCCCGAGGAGATGCGGGGGAGGGTTGCGTCGGTCAATGCCATCTTCATTGGATCCTCCAATGAGCTCGGAGCACTTGAGTCGGGGGTGGCGGCAAAGCTGCTGGGCACCGTGCCTTCGGTGGTCTTTGGAGGAGTGATGACCCTCGTGGTGGTGGGCATGACGGCCAAGCTCTCGCCCAAGCTCCGTAAGCTGGACCTCAGCTCTTGAGTCCGCGTTCAATCTCGGCAACGTCCACCCTGCCGGCCCCGAATACCTCCTTGAGATAATCGATGATGGCCTCGGGCTTCATCCGGTCACTGCAGCTGAAGATATCCACCGAGGCGCAGCGGTGCTCGGGCCAGGAGTGGATTGCGATATGGGATTCGGCGATCACGACAACCCCGCTGATTCCCTGTGGACTGAAGGTGTGGAAGACCTCGGCTACGATCGTCGCATTGGCACGTCTTGCAGCCTCGAGCATTGCCTCGCGGACGAGCTGCCGGTCGTTGATCACCTCGACCGAACAGTCGTAGTACTCGATCAGGAGGTGTCTTCCCAGCGCGCGAGGATTCATCTTGCTCCGCTCAACCGTGCCTGAGCTTGGCAGCCCAACGACCCAGCTCGGCTTCAAAGCTTCGCTCCCCCGAGATGATCTCGGTGGCGTGGACCTTGGATGGCTCCACGAACTGGTCGTGCATGGGCTTCACCTGGCGATCAAACTGCTTTTTAATCCCATCGGGCAGCCGCCCGCGCTCGACGAGGTCGCGTTTGAAGCGGCGGTCGTAACGCACGGTCTCCGAGGTCTCGATGAAGATCGAGGCGGAAAGGTGAGGCCGGATGATCTCCTGCGAGAGGATGAGTGTTCCATCCAGGATCACCACCGGATGCGGCTCGAGCGGGGTGTGCTCTTTTTTGCGGGTGTGGGTCGCAAAGTCGTAGATGGGGACCTGGATCGGGTGCCCGACCTTGAGCAGCGCCAGATGTTCGGCCAGGAGCGGAAAATCGAGCGCACTGGGATGGTCAAAGTTGACGTTCTCGCCGTCCCCTTTGAAGTGGGCGCTCTGGTCGATGTAGTAGCTGTCCTGCGCCAGGATCACTGAGCGGCTATCTCCCAGGAGCCGTTGCAGGCTCTTTGCAAAAGTGGTCTTGCCCGAGCCGCTACCGCCCGAGATGCCGATGATCGTGATGGCTTGGGTCGGGACCACTTACGCTCCGACCGTATCGAAGAGTCGGTCGCCGGCATCACCCAGGCCAGGCAGCAGGTAGCCCTTTTCGTTCAGGCCACGCTCGATCGAGCAGGTGTAGACTTCAACATCGGGATGCACTTCCTGGAGGCGCTTGAGGCCCTGCGGAGACGCAAGGAAGCAGACAAAGCGGATCGGTCCCACTTCGTATTCCTTGAGACGGTCAATCGCAGCGCAAGCCGTATCGGCAGTTGCCAGCAGTGGGTCGAGGACCAGCACTCGCTTGCCCTTCACGTTCTTGGGAAGGCGCAGGTAGTACTCCACGGTCGCCTCGATGAACTTGTCTCGGTAGATTCCGATGTGACCCACGGTTGCAAACGGAAGGATTCGCAGCATTCCGCTCAGCATCCCAAGTCCTGCGCGCATGACGGAGACCAGCACCAGTTCCTCACCGATGAGCTCGCACTTGGCCTTTTCAAGCGGAGTCTCGACTTCGGTCGTCGTGGTCTTGAGGTCCTGCGTGGCCTCATAGGCCAGGAACTGGGCAATTTCTTCGGTGATCAGGCGGAAGGAGAGCGGCGTGGTCTTGAGGTCACGCAGCATGGTGACTTTGTGGCGGACCACCGGGTGGGTGATGAGCTTGCAGTTCTTGTATTCGGTAGTTGCAGTCGTCATATCGATTTCCTTCTCTTCAAAACACGGTACCGTCACTCAGGAGTTCGAGTGGCGGGTTGGAGGTCTGGGGTCTTTTTTCTTTCGCAAGCCTGCGTCCGGCCCACCAGGTTCCCCCTTCGAGGACCTTGGCCAGTGGAAGCTCAGTGGCCGTCATCTTGAGCTGTCGCCGGACTTCATCAGCGATCTTTTCGAGCCAAACGAGTGTCAGCGCACGCCACTCGATCACGAGCTCCGAATCAGGACGATGGGCCTTCGTGGCAAGTGACGGATCCCGGAGCGAGATGAGTCCGCCATCGAGGACAAGGCCGCCGTTTCGGTATTCAGCCAGTCCCGTGAGGTTCTCGACTCCTGGGACGGAGTAACCCGCATCGAGCAGAGGTTCGATGAGCGAGTAGCTCAGCCACTGGGAGAGCTTATGGAAGGGAACGAGGCTCTCATATGAGCCCTTGGCACCCAGTCCAGAGTGCGACCAGACGTCCCCGAGTTCCTTGCCACCGAGCTGGAGGCGCCCCGGCCAGATCGGACCCAGGGCATCGAGGACGGCCCGGAGGATCATCGGGGCGGGGATGGTCTTTCCGTATTTATTGACGAGGTAGTCGGCGAGGTTGCCCACGCGCGCCTGGCCGCGGTCGGAGGCTGAGCTCGGAAAGTGCACGGGGTCATTCTCCACGCACTTACCGAGCGTCTTGAGGAGGCCAGCGCGGCCTTCGACTCCGACGAGCGGATTGTCGCTCGAGACTTGGAAGGCCTTTTCGAGTGCAGCTGGAGTAAAGCCCTGAAGTCCGCGTGCATCGGCACGGAGCGCGCGTTCCTTTGGATGGCTGCTCAGGGCGCCCGATTCAAAGAGTGCCAGGCTTGCTACTCCGAGACCCTCTGAGCGCGAGACCGTCTTGCCGTCCGCTTCGGTGTATTTCCAGCGATCACCGGCACCTGCATCGAGCAGAACTGAGGGGATCACGAGATCCCAGTACGCGCGCACGGGCTCCAGCGGGTCCCGCCTGGCGGCATCCGAGAGTGACGCACGCATCGCGGTCAGGCGATCCTTGCCGCCTGCCCTAAAGTGCCCCCAACGCGAGTGGAAGGGGATCTGGAGAGTGGGGTAGTTTGAGCGCGTGACCTCGATCACGAGGCTGGCCACGTCTCCGAGCTTTTCGGGATGGAGCGCAAAGTGCGTCCCGCCTTTTTCTGCCAGTGCATACACGGCCGCTGTTCGCTCACGGATGGCCTGGGGCGAAAGCAGGTAATCGAGTTGCTGGGTAGGCGAAAGCTGGCTCACTCGTCGAGTCCCCGGCCCTTGACCTTCTTGAGCTTGTCTTCTTCGAGCACTTTTCCGGGCGTGAAGTAGCCTGCCGCCTTCTTGGCTTCCATTTCGACGTGGGCGTCTTCCGGAATGAGTTCAGCCGGGATTTCCACGCGGTTGATGATCTTGATGCCGCTTCCGACGATCGCATCGTGCTTCATGTCGGACATGGAGATGAAGTTGTCGATCTTGGTCACGCCGAGCCAGTGGAGGACATCCGGCATGAGCTGCTGGAAGCGCATGTCTTGCACGCCCGCCACGCACTCCGTGCGCAAGAAGTATGTCGCAGCCGAGTCGCCGCCTTCCTGGCGCTTGCGCGCATTGTAGACGAGGAACTTGGTCACTTCGCCCAAAGCGCGGCCTTCCTTGCGGTAGTACACGATGGCGCCTGAGCCGCCCTTCTGGGCAGTCTTCACGGCTTCTTCGATGCCGTGGACCAGATAAGGCCTGCAGGTGCAGATGTCCGAACCAAAGACGTCCGAGCCGTTGCACTCGTCGTGCACGCGGATGGTGACTTCCTTGTTGGGGTTGGAGAGTCCGCGCGGATCGCCAAAGAAGTAGACCGTCGTGCTGCCGATCGGAGGCAGGAACACCTTGAGGTCGGGGCGCGTGACGAGCTCGGGGAACATTCCGCCCGTGTGCTGGAAGAGCGCCTTGCGGAGGTCTCCCTCGCTGACGCCAAAGCGTGCAGCCACTCCGGGGAGGTACCACACGGGTTCGATTGCGGCCTTGGTGACCACGATGTCGTGAGAGGGGAGCACGAGCTCGCCATCGACCTTGAGTCGGCCCTTGTTGATGGCGTCGGTGAGCTCCGGCATCTTGATGTGGGCCTTGGTCACGGCAATCGTCGGACGGATGTCATAGCCCTGCTCAAGATACGACTTGAAGGCATCGGCGATCACGGCGCCAAACGGGTCGATCGAAACGATTTTGGCGTAGTCAGGCCCGGTCTTTCCCGGAATGCTTTCAAACCAGCCGTTATAAGGACCAATGGGTTCGACCGGAGAGGTGTTGGTCAGGTCAGGCCTGTGCTCTGCGTTCAGTGCACCGGCTGCCGTCGCAAGTGCGCGGTACACCGTGTAGCTCCCGCTATGCGAGCCAATCGCATTGCGATGGTCGAGGTTCGTGGTCGAAGCGATCACTGGACCGCGCTTGGAGGGATCCTTGAGTCCCCATTCGATGCCGACACCGGGCTTGCGGATCTGGCCTGGGTGCGAGGTGAGGACGACGTGGGTCTTGCGTGCAGTATGAGGCATAAGTGCTTCCTTTAGTTCATCCAGTTGCGGTCAGGAGGATTCACCCACTTGGTGGTGACCTTCTTTTTCTGTGACCAAAAATCCAAGCCGCTTGGGCCCGTGATGTCGCCGTGGCCGTAGCGGGATTCCTGGATCCCACCAAAGCTGAACGGCTCGCGCGGCACAGGCACGCCGATATTGACGCCGACCATGCCGGCGCGGGCTTCCTGGGTCACGCGTTCGGCAACCGCTCCAGTCGTCGTAAAGACCGAAGCTGCGTTGCCGTACTCATTTGAATTTTCAATCGCGAGGGCTTCCGAGAGCGTGTTCACGCGGACAATCGAGAGCACCGGACCGAAGAGTTCTTCGCAGGCGGCCTGCGATCCGGGTTTCACTCCATCAAGGATCGTGGGGGCAAGCCAGTTGCCGCCTTCCATTCCCTTGGGGGCCTGAGCCTTGCGGCCATCGAGCACGATCTTCACGCCTTCGGCTTCGGCGCGAGCGATGGCATCGCCGAGCTTCTTGCGCGAGTCAGTCGTGATGATGGCACCCATGTCAATCCCAATTTTGATCTGGGAGGACTTGGCAACGATCTGTTCGATGAGCTTTTCGGTTTCAGGTGTCTTGCCAACTGCGAGCAAAACGCTTGCGGCCATGCAGCGCTGGCCTGCGCAACCCGTGTACGAATCCGTGATCCCGCGCGAGGCCATGTCGATCTCGGCATCGGGCATCAGGATGATGTGGTTCTTTGCGCCACCGAGCGCGAGCACGCGCTTTCCGTGGGCAGAGCCGCGCACATAGACAGCCTTGGCCACGGGTGAGCTTCCCACAAATCCCACAGCCGAGATGCCCGGGTGATCCAGGATGTTCTCGACGGTTTCTTTTCCACCTTGCACGACCGTGAGCACGCCATCCGGAAGTCCTGCTTCCTTGGCGGCCTTGGCAATCAGGAGCGAGGTGAGGGGAGTCTTGTCAGAGGGTTTCCAGACAAAGGCGTTTCCGACGGCAATCGCAATCGGGATCATCCACATCGGAACCATCGCAGGAAAATTAAACGGAGTGATGCCGGCCACCACACCGAGCGGCTCGCGACGGTACTCGCAGAACACTCCACGAGAGACTTCCATCTTGCCGCCTTCATCGAGATTCTGGACCGAGAGCGCGAACTCGAGGACCTCCACGCCCTTCATGAGGCCGGCCTTGGCTTCGGCCGGAGTCTTGCCGCACTCGAGTGCAGCCTGTTGGGCAATCGCATCTGCGTCGCGCAGGAGGATCTGGCGGAAGTTAAAGAGCACAGCGCAGCGGTCCTTGATCGGGGTGCGCGACCAGACTTCAAAGCCCTTGCGGGCACCGGCTACAGCCAGGTCGAGGTCGGCCTGGGTGCTCGAGTGGACGCGCCCGATCACCCCACCTGTATAAGGAGAGCGGATGTCCGAGGCGGGGCCCTGGGGCTTGACCCAGTTTCCCCCAACAAAGTTAAGGGCTTCGATCGGGGCCTGGCCGGTTTCCGGCAGGCGGATGGTCGATACAGTGCTCACGGCAAATTCTCCAGAAAGGCTAAAGGGTTGCCCCCGTTTTTGACGGGAATCAAGAGGGATCCGTGCCCTTTTGGTTGAGGGGCGCGTTATCCTGACGAAATCCTGATTTTACGCCCTTTGACACGCCGCTTTAAGTGGGCGAAAAGCCCGCCAAACCCAACGTTTCGTCACCTTACGAAAGGCAGTCCTTTATGAAGTTCGCAATCCCCCGGTTCGTTTCCGTGATGGCGCTCGTTTCACTTGCCTCGGTGGCAGCCCAGGCTGCTCCACTTGCCAGCGCCCAGCTCGAGTTGCCCGAAGGGACCTGGCTCGAGGCGATTGGCTCAAAAACCCTCAGTGAAAAGGGTGCGGTCGCTGTGACCGTGGATACCCTAACCCGCAACGGCCGCGTTTTCACCGTGACGGGTACCTGGGCCAAGAAGGGGTTTGTTGCTCAGACCACGAGCCGCGCCGATGCGCAGCTCCTCGAAGTGACCCTGACGCTGATCCAGGACGACGGTGGAGCTTGCAGCGCTTCCCACTTTGAGACCGCCCGCCTCCGCCTGGCTCGCGCCGTCGACGGCCAGCTCCGGATCGTGGGAGCCCGCCTGGATGTGACGACCAACTACGATGTTTGCCACGGCTCAGACCACACCGTATCGGCCGAACTCTCGCCCTCGAATGATGGTGCGTGCTCCGACTCCCTTACTGCATACCTGGGAATGTCGGTCTATACCCGCAACCAGACCACCGGCAAGCCGCTCGTGGGGTTCTCCGACTACTCCGGCCATCGCTATGACGGCGGAGCAGTTGGCGCCTCCCTCGTGATGGAGACTCCGTCGGCCAAGTTCTTCTACCTCGAGACCTGTGAGATGTGCGCCGACCTGTTCAAGTGCGAGAAGGTCACCGGGCAGGTCGCAAGCATCAAGTCGGCCCACACCGTCGGATGCTCGGATCTCCCGGCTGCCGATCGCGCGACGGCGACCTACATCAACTGCAACTGACGCTGTGAAATCTCTCGGGCTGGTGCTCATCCTGGGCCTCCTGTGGATGCCGGAGAGCCTTCGTGCGGCTCCGATCCCGGTGGAGCTGGGTGAGGTCAAAAATGCGACCTCCGAAGAGGTTCAGATGGTTCGGGACGCAGCCGCGCTCGTCGAGCGAGTGGTGAGTTCGGCTGAGTTCCGTGCCCGGGTCCTCGATTTCGCCTTCACCAGCACGGGCAGCCAGAGCAATGCGCAGATCTACGAGCGGCTGACCTCAGGCACGATGATGATCCGGGTGACGATGTTCACCGGAAGCTGGATTGAGAACCACGTCTGGCACACCCAAGGTCGCGATATCGGCGATGGAGTCGTCTATGCAAATCGATACTTCATCGACGATGCCCATGCGATGGGCTCGCTCATCCTCCATGAGTACGCCCACCAGCGCGGCTACCATCATGAGAGCGCCTCTGAGTCATCAAGCGTGCCGTACGCGATGAATGAGATTTTTGAGTCGGTCGTGGTCCACTTTTAACCACTAATAATTGACCGTTAAATTGAAGAATGTACTCGCATCACCTCCGCCTGGGCCGAGGTATTCCTGTCCGTCGCTATTCCGAACGAGCACCCTGAAGTACACGCAGCTGCTTTGCAATCCGGCGCTATCTCCAGTCAAGACCACGGAAGCCTGATGGTTGGAAGACCAGTCGGATACTACGGCAGCTGGTGCGGAGCAGGATTCCTTGAAGAGGATCTTATACTCAAGCGGCAGGTTATTTGGGTCTGATGCTACCGCGCTGATCGATAGTGTTTCACCGACAATCAGATTACCTACGGGCGATCTGGGAACTCCATTCACCGCAGCATCGATACGGGTGATTGTAGCCGGGCTCAGCGGCCCCTGGATTTGGAAATTGGTGAAGGATCTGGCGTCCCCGTCTCCCGGACCAAGGTGTTCGATTGGATCAGAGTTCCTCACCTGCACCCTGAAGTAGACACAAGTAGACTGAAGGCCCACACTCTCCGGTCCGAAGATATAGGTCGCTGATGTCGTAGTGGTTGACCAGTCAGAAAGGACCGTTGGCGGGTCAGAGCAGTTCTTCTTCAGGGAAATCCGATACTCGATGGGAAGTCCCTGTGGGTCGGCGGCATTGATGTCGATCCGGGCTTCGTCCCCCTCATGAAAGCTGTTGGTATTGGTTGTGACTGTCCCGTTTCGTCGGAGGGTGACCCCTTGCAGCTGGGCGGGTTGATGCAGGCTGGCCACGGTAATATTGACGAATGTGTAGTCATCCCCGCTGCCGGAGCCCTTGTACTCGACCCCGTCGTCATTGCGCACGCGTGCTCTAAAGTACACGCATGTGGAGGTGAGCCCCTGGCTCTCGGATCCGACGGTCCAAGTGTGACTCGTGGTCGAGGCGGACCAGCTGCTGACCGTCTGGAGTGAGGCGGCGCAGGATTTCTTTACACTGAGGTCGTACGCAAGCGGCCGGGAGTTGGGATCGGTTGCAACTACATTGAAGCCGATCACGTCCCCAATCTGGACATTGTTGAGGGAATTGACCGCCAGACCGTTGTGGGTGAGTTCGACCTTGGTGATTTTTGCGGCATTGAGCGCCGTGTTGGCCACTGGAGATGCGGACGGGGCGGCTGAGGCAGAAGAGTTGCCGAGTGCCGCGTCAGCGGACTCAGTGGCGATGGTGTTGCATGCATCCGAAAAGCGACTGAGTCCCTGCCTGCAACTGTCAGTGGACTCACTGGTCTCACAACCGGTGATGCTCAGTGCAGACAGCCCGAGGATGGGGAGGAACTTCGAGACCTTCATCGGGTCTCCCATCTCAGGCCGATCAGTCCCGTGACGTTTCGAAGGTAGACTTCGCTGTCCGTCGCCACGCTCACCACGCTCTGGATATAGTTGGCCCGCAGCGAAAGGTTCAGCTTTCGCATGAGCGGGACCTGCAGGAGGGCGCTGGCAGAGTAGCCGAAGTCAAATTTGTTTAGCCCGATCCCCGGGAAGGTGTATTGGGTCGTGCCCGATGGAGTCTCGACGCTCACATCTCCCACACCTGTTCCGATGAAGCCGCCTCCCATGATCGCGAGCTTCTTGAAAAACTCCACTCCGATCGACATCGGCATCACCACGCGAGAGATCGTGATGGAGTTGCTCTCATA
>CAZDSX010000019.1:0-19289 GCA_964508305.1 uncultured Bacteriovorax sp. | reverse complement strand
TAGTTGAACTGCACGGGTCGATAGGCGAATCCCGCCTCGAACCGGAGGTGGGGGCCCGGAGCCCGGGCAAAGATGAGTTCCGCGCCGGGCACAAGCTTGGTTCCCTGGGCGAAGGTGTCGGCATCCCGTGCGGCACCCCGGGAGAGGCTGGCCTCAAGTCCCCACGAGTTCCATGAAAAGATGAAAGCGGTACCCGGTGGACACGAGAGGCCGACCTCTTCAAGGTAACAGGCGGCCTTCCCGTGCACGGGTGCCAGGAGCAGCAGGAGGGCAGACGCCCGAATGAGGTGGATCCAAACGTTCAGCATGCCTCAACCTCAAATGGTATCGAGGCCGCTCTACCTGGGGGAGTGTGTCCGTTCAGACATTTTGAAGGGCCGGAACACCGGCAAGTCCACGATCAGGCGCTGCAATTTGCACGGCTACTCCTTCCGCTTGAAAAGCGCCAAGGCCTTGGGCTTTTGGGCCTGGTGATCCACGATCGGAGCGGGGTAGCCCTTCACGCCGCCGGGGATCTGTTCGGGGGCGTGGATCTCGTCTGAATCCAGGCCCGCTAGCTCCGGAACGTAAGTCCTGATGTAGGTGCCATCGGGATCAAATCGCCTGGACTGCAGCTCGGGATTGAAGATTCGAAAATAGGGCTGGGGATCGCATCCGGTGGACGCCGCCCACTGCCAGCCTCCGTTGTTGGGGGCAAGGTCGCCGTCCAAAAGCTCCTTCATGAAGTGCTTTTCGCCCCAGCGCCAGTCAATCAATAGATCCTTGGTCAAAAACGACGCCACGATCATGCGCACTCGGTTATGCATCCAGCCCGTCTGCCTGAGCTGCCGCATGCCTGCGTCGATAATGGGATAGCCCGTGCGGCCTTCCTTCCAGGCCTCGAACCAATCCTCGCGATTCTCCCATGCGAGGTCGCGGTACTGCTCTAAAAAAGCCGAAGTCTCGACCTGCGGCCGATGCCACAGGATCGAGTAATAAAATTCACGCCACACGATTTCCTTGAGGAACTTGGTCGCGCCCTTGTCGGATTTGAGCGGCACGCCCTCGAGACCCAGGTAGGCGATGACCTGCGAAGGTGTGAGGGATCCGTTTTTAAAGAACATCGCAAGCTTCGAGGTTCCATCGATGGACGGAAAGTCGCGTTGGTCACCATAGGCCTCGAGCGAAGCCTTGAACTGCTCCAGCCGCTTGAAAGCCGCCGTGCTCCCTGCCTCGGGAATCTCGATCGAGACCTTCCTGGCATTTTCGCGCAGGAAGGGCTCGAGTGCGTCACCCGGTGGAAGAGGGAAGGGGGCTTTTGCGTCTCCCCAGACTTTTTTCCAAGTCAGGTCGAAGACTTTTTCGAGCGGCTTTCCGGCAACGCGTGCACGGAGGTAGGTGAGGGATTTTTTTTGTGCGGTGATCCGTGACTGGAATTCTTCTCCGGCCAGGCGCTCAAACCAGCGGCGAGCAAACGGGGAGTAGACTTTAAAGAAAGGTGAATCCCCGCTTGCGGGGCCGCCCACTTCACTTGGCTCGATCACGAGGTGGTCGCGCTCGGTGTGGACCGGGATGCCTGCATTTTCCTGTAACCACTCCGTGACGACTCGGTCGCGCTCACGGGCAAAGGGTTCATAGTCGCGATTGAAGGAGACCGTGGAGGGAAGGGGGCGTCCCCCTTGCTTGAGTGCCGCCGTGATCTTCTGGAGCGCCTCATGCGGCCTGCAGTCAACGACCCAAAGGTCTCCCCCGGCCTGCCGGAGTTCTTCGGCAAGCGACCGCATCGTCTCCATGAAGAAGGCGAAGCGATTGTGCGAGAAATCCTCACGCGAGAGGAATTTGGAATCAAAGCAGAACAGGCCCACCACGCGGCCCTGGTGCTGCTTGAAACTCCACTGGAGTGCAGGGTTTCCTGCGACCCGAAGGTCGCGGCGGAACCAGTGGATTCCCCAGCTCATGCGCCCACGGCCTGGGCAGTGGCTGCAACGGGAGCGAGCACCAGTTCGAGCTGCTCGATCGTCTCGATGAACCGCGGCGGGCGCTGGGTCTTGATCGCCAGGCGCGCATTACCCTGGGCTGCCGCTCCTCCGATCCAGAGCGAAGAGGATGGATGGAGGTTGCGGTCGAGCTCGGCAAAGTAAGTGACCCAGGGCTGCTTGAGCTCGCGCTCCGGCACATCCGCCGTTCCGACGAGGACCACCGGGCATCCCAGGCGGTTGACGGCCTGGGCAAGGTCTGCCGCAGGAAGATTGGGCCCCAAGTACTGGACGGCCCAGCCCTGAGAGGCTGCAAGGATGGCGCTCAGCAGGATTCCGAATTCATGGATGTCGCCTTCGGGTGCGGCCAGTGCAATGCGGCGGGCTCCGGGCCTCTCTGCGTTTCCTTCATTGAGGATCTGGAGCATCTGTCCCAGGTGGTCTCCGAGGAGTGCCGAGAGAGCGTGTTCCTGTGCAATGGTCATGTGGCGATCGTTGACTTCGCGACCCACGGCCCTCATGAGTGGAACGCAGATGCCCAGAACGAATGTTCTGATATCGAAGCGAAGGCGGGCCTTGGCGAGGAGACGGCCCATGGCGGGGAGCTCGAATCGCAGGAGTGCCTCGACGAGTTCATCGATCGCTCTCTGGGTTTCGGGGTTCGACAGTGTGGAGGAGGGGAGGCTGACGGGATCCTGGATGATTGCATGGGTATGTTCAGTGAGGAGACCTTTGAGTTCATCCATGGGCAGGTTGGCGACCATCCGGATGGTGTGGCCCTGGTTGACGAGCACTCCGAGGAGCTTCAGGCGCTCGACATCACCCAAGGTATAGGTCCTGTGTCCCGTGTCCGTTCGTGCAGGCTGGACGGCGGAGTAGCGGCGTTCCCAGGCGCGAATCGTGTGTTCAGAAAGTCCTGAAAGATGAGAGACGGCCTTGATGTTGAGATTCTCTTTTTCCATACGTATTTACTCCAGAATTAAGCCTTGTCCCTCACTTTACTCCTAAAAACCTCCTTTTGTCAAATGCGTGTCAAATCGACTGGTTTGACAAAAGGGGGTTTTGTCTAATATTGTCATCCCTGAGGTACTCAATATGTCTAAGGCCGTGTCTAGCGCTAATTCAGAGCTTCATGTTCAAGAGAGTGTGAACTTAAAGAACCAGTCCGATCACGTGCTCGATTCGAGCGAGCAGTTTTCGATGGCCGCCGCGCTGATCCTTCGCGCCTCCGGGGAGGATGTCCAGCGTGAGGGACTCGAGCGCACTCCTGAGCGCTTCCGTAAGGCGATGCTCCATTTGCTTTCGGGTTACGAGAAGTCCCCGCGCGAAGTGGTGGGTGAGGGCGTGTTCAAGGCCGAGGGCACTGGCCTGGTCTCGGTCAAGGAAGTGGAGTTCTACAGCCTTTGTGAACACCACATGCTTCCGTTCTGGGGCAAGGCATCCGTGGCCTACTATCCGAGGCGCAAGATCCTCGGGCTCTCCAAGATTCCACGGCTTGTGGATCTGTTTGCGCGCAGGTTTCAGGTGCAGGAGCGCCTGACCGACCAGCTCGCAGCTGCCATGGTGGATCTTCTCAATCCTCGCGCGGTTGCCGTGCGTGTGAGTGCCTGCCACCTTTGCATGATGATGCGCGGGGTGGAAAAGCAGAATTCCCACACCGTGACCGAAGCATCTCGCGGCCTCGACAAGCTCAGCGCAGGCGAGGTCGAGCGCTTGTGGAAGTCATTGGAGTAGCGGCGGGAGCAGCGGCGGAAGTGATGACTTCCAGTCCAGCGATCCATCCTTCGCGGAGGGCGGCTTCATGAGTGACTCGATCCAGAAGACCACGGCCGTGGAGGACCCATCCTCCCACCGCCAGCACGGCGGCATCGGCCAGATCGGAGTCTTCTCGGAGCAGGCTCGCCTGCTCGCGGGTGAGCTCGGCACCGAGCTTCTTGAGGTGGCGCGCAAGCAGGTCTCCCTTTCTCGAGGGGAGTCCGAGGAGCTCCCGCCAGAGGAGCGAGGGGAATCCTTCGAAGACGGTGAATCGTCCTGCGGGATCAAACGGCCAGAGAGCCATCTCTCCACGGGCACGGGAGATTTCGCGCCAGAGTCGATAAGTGCCGGTCTGGATGTTCTTTTGGTAGGGGCGAGAGCGGAAGACGGAGTTCGCTCCTGCCAGTCGCTCACAGGTTCGGGTCGGAATGGGGTCCTGGGATCCGAGCCGGCTTTCGAGCAGGCGTCCAAAGAATTCCTCGGCCGGCTTGCGTCCGAACGGGGCCAGGGGGTCCCGACTCTCGAGCCCGGCAAGATCGCGGAGGCACTCCTCGAAGCGCTCGGCTCCGAACGGCTCGGGCAGGCCGATGACACAATCGAGGAGCACGGCAATGTTCCCACTGCAGTCGATGGCATTGCGCAGGGTTTGCGGGTCGAAGCTCTCGATACCCTTCTTGCAGAAATGGAGCTTGCGGGTCCGGGGAGTGAACCACGCGCAAGGAAGCGGCCGAACCCGGTGGGGCTTGCCGGGGTAGGTGGCACCCGTCTGGTCGATGCCGACAAAAACTTCAAAGCCGCTCATGATTCCACGCCTAACCAACTCGGAGGTGCTTGTCGATGATCCACTATCCACAGGAATATACCGCCCGTGCGCGCTCCAGTGCGGGAATGGACCATAAATGGTGGGCGGCGGCGGGCGTCCTGGACGAGCTGACTTGTGCCATCCCGCCCGAGTTCGAGGGCCCGGGGGGCGGCAGTTCGCCCGAGGACCTGTATGCGCTGGCACTGCTCAATTGTTTCGTGGCGACCTTCAAGGTTTTTGCCCAAAAGAGCCGCATTGAGTACCGCGAGATCGAAGCCCAGGGAGTCCTCGAAGTGGATCGCGATGAAAAAGGGGTGCCCTGGATGGCGCGCTTCAAGCTCAAGGCCACCGTCCACGGAGCACCAGACGGCGACCGCGTGCTCTCGCTCCTCGATAAGACTTCCCGCTCGTGCATGATCCTCAACTCAGTGAAAACCGAAAAAACCTTCGAATTTGGAGTACTCCCATGAAGTATGAAATGAGGTTTGTAATGAAGTCGTTCCTTCTTGTTGTCCTGGTCGCTTCCACCCTTGTTGCCGCCAAGCCCACGAGCGGTTTGTATTCGCAGCTCGCCACCGACATGGATGGCAAGCCTGCGCCGCTTTCGGCATATGGGGGCAAGGTGGCGCTTGTGGTGAACACGGCTTCACGCTGCGGATTCACCAGCCAGTATGAAGGTCTTCAGGCGCTCCAGGCTAAGTATCGCGACAAGGGTTTCGTGGTGCTCGGCTTTCCGAGCAACGACTTCATGTTCCAGGAGCCGGGCTCCAACCAGGACATCAAGCTTTTCTGCCAAAAGAACTACAAAGTCGATTTTCCGCTCTTCAACAAGGACAAGGTCAAGGGAGACGGTAAGCAGGCTGTCTACAAGTTCCTGACCGAAGGTCCGCAGTCGGAGTTCCATGGGGAGATCAGTTGGAACTTTGAAAAGTTCCTTGTCGGTCGCGACGGAAAAATCCTGGCCCGCTTCAAGCCGCGCGTGTCTCCGGATGACGCCGAGCTTGTCCAGAAGATCGAGGCAGCCCTGAAGAACTAGTCTTTTTGGGTGAGGGCCTGGCTGAGGGCGCGCCAGGCCTGGAGCTCGACTCCCGTCAGGCTGACGATTCCGTCGATTGCAGACTGGGCGCTTTCGATGAGGATTCCCAGCGATTCCTGGCGGTCATTCGAAATGTCCAAGGACTTCTTGTCGCGTGCCGGTAGGTTCTTGAACAGGCGGTAGGCGGCTTCGATCCGGCTCAGCATGCGTTTTTCGCGGTGCCTCAGGACATTGAGGATGACTTGCGTGGTGTCCGGATTGGCAGTGAAGAGTTCGGTGCCCCGCTCGCTTTTCCCTGCCGGCTGGATCACTTCGTACTCAAGCAGGTCCGAAAGGGTCATGCTCACCAGTGCCTTGGAAATCCCCAGTCGCTGGATGAATTCGGCCGCGTCCATCGGGTGATCCGAGAGATAGAGGTGGGTCCAAAGCCTGCCATGCACTCGCTTGAAGCCCCAGTACTCGATGAATTCACCGACCTGTTCGGCGAGGTCCTGCAGCTCGGGATGAGGGATCGACTTGGGCATGCACAGGTTCTAAAACATTTGGGCGGCCTGTTCAATTCTTCGTGAAGTGGAAAAAAACTTCGGTTAGTGTGGGGTTCAAATTCAACACGAATAGGAGAACTCCCGCTTGAAGAAGCAACTTGCCGTCGCAGTTTTTGCAGTTTTTGCCGCCGTTTCCTGCACCAAGAAGGAAGCCGCTCCGGAGGCCGCCACGGCAGCCGCGCAGCAGCAGGCTCCGGCAGCCGAGACCGCTGCAGCCCCGGCCGCAGTCGATCCCAACAAGAAGCCCGACCTCGAAATCACGCTGGGAACCGACGGCGACAACATGGCCTTCGACAAGAAGGAATTTGAAGCCAAGGCCGGTTCCACGGTGAAGGTCACCTTCAAGAACAATGCAAAGGCAGGGGGCCTCCAGCACAACCTTCTGGTCGTAAAGCCCGGCACCGAGACCGAAGTGGCCAATGCAGCTGTCGCTGCAGGCAATGACAAGGGCTGGGTTCCGCAGGGCAACGCAAACGTCCTTGTCGCCACCAAGCTGGTCGATCCTGGCCAGTCCGACAGCGTGACGTTTGTCGTTCCTCCTGCAGGCGACTATCCCTACATCTGCACCTTTCCTGGCCATGCCATGGTCATGAAGGGCGTGATGCACTCGAAGTAATCGAGCCGCATTCATCGAGCTTTTGTACAGGGCCTGGGATGCAATCATCCCGGGCCCTGCTCTTTTTGTGCTGTTCATGCTATCCTAAACTCCTATGGCTCCAGTCCTTACCGTCTACTTCGATGGCCTTTGCAAGGTCTGCTCGCACGAGATCGAGATTTATCGGAAACGTGATCGAGCAGCCCGAGTCCGCTGGGTGGACATCATGGCATTGGGTTTCTCGCCCGAGGCCGAAGGTCTCGACCCGGTGCTGATCCACCAGGAGATGCATGCGAGGCGATCGGATGGAGTGCTGGCGGTAGGGGTGGAGGCTTTCGTGGAGATCTGGAAGGTGATCCCTGGATTTGCTCCGCTCGCCCGTCTTGCCTCGCAGGCGTGGATGAAGCCGGTGCTGCAGCTGGGCTACCGGGCATTCACTCGAATTCGGCCCTATCTTCCCCGCAAGCAGGCCTGCGATGACGGGACTTGTTCACAAAAGATGGGTGCCCGCCGATAAGGACCTTGATGGTCCACATGCGGGCGCACGCCCGAACAGTCAAATGCTTGTCGCTCCTGTTGGCACTCGTGCAGCTGGTACTGCCGGCAGTGGCGGCTGCGAACTCCTGCCCGCGGCGTTTTGCAGCGCTCATCGAGGACGAAGTCTCCCGGCTGCGGTCGATCCGGTATGAGACGGCGTGGAACAAGTACCACGCGATCCTGGCCGAGGCTCCGCAGCGTGAGCGGATCGTTGAGCAGGCTCGCCAGATGGCCGAGGCCTACGGCGAGGGGGTGCCTGAGTTTCCGACCAAGGATTTCCTGGAGTTCGTGGAGAAGGAACAGGCCACGCTGGTGCTCCACAAGAGTGCAGGCGCGACCTTCGAACAGGCTTATGCGCGGTTCCTCGCACAGTATGAGCCTGCTTCTCTGGCGCTCTTCGAACGTTCGAAAGGATTCAGAAACTACTCGCGGCAGCTCTTCGAGCGGTGCGGAAAAAATCCCAAGTGCTACGCCGAGGAGGGTTCCAAGGTCAGGACCTGGGTCGTCGATGCCACCAAGGGCTCCTGCCTTGGCGTCAGTCCTGATGCAGTCCAGGAGCTGGGCCGCGATCTCGCGCTGTCCTGGGGAGTGATGGGCGCGTGGTACGCCTCGCAGTCCGAGCACAAGCTGGATGATTTTCCCTTCGCATTTGTCGTCAACGGGCTCTTCTGGTCTGCAGTGTTTGCGGAAAAGTCCTGTCGCAAGGCGGTCTCCGCCTCGCAAAAACTTCCCTTCGGTCGCGCCATCGTGGATTCCAAGGAAGCCTCCTGGTGGAAGCGCGGCATCTCGGCAGCCAAGGAGGAGGTGGGGGAGTGGAAGTGGTATCCCATCATGGCCACGACTTCGGTCGGACTGGCATTCTTCCAGGATCAGATTTTTGATCACGAGAAGACCGCCCAGGAATATGGGATGAAGTGGTCCTTCATGGTCCTTTACAACTCGTTGACCGGCCCCGTCCGGCGGGTCCTGGTCGTGGATCCGATCTTCAAGAGGACTTTTCCGGCCCTCAAGCGCTGGCTCGACGACAAAGTCAGATCCGGCAAGATGGCCGAAATGGTGACCAGGGCGACCAGTGCCGGAACGGATTACGGTATCCGGTACAAGGAGTGGGCCTTCTGGGGACTGGCTTATGCCCAGTTCATGCGGATGAGCGGCCATCAACCGAAAGACGAGCCTCAAAAGTCCGAGTAGGGTATAGCCCTCCATCATGTCGAGACTTCGCTTCCAGCTCGAAGCCACTGCAAACGGGTCCCATGCCCGAGCGGGGAGGCTTCGCACCCTTCACTCCGAGGTCCTGACCCCCGTCTTCATGCCGGTGGGCACCCAGGCCACCGTGCGAGCGCAAACCTTCGATACTCTCGAGAGCCTGGGAGCGCAGGTCATCCTCGCCAACACCTACCACCTGATGCAGATTTTTTCGCTCCCGCGGATGGGGGGCTCCTTTTCCATCAACGACGAGCAGGGAGCCGTTTTTCGGCGCCATGTGGACGGAGCGCGCGTGGAGCTCACTCCCGAACGAAGCATCGAGATGCAGAAGGCCATCGGAAGCGACATCATGATGGTGCTCGATCAGTGCGTGCCTTCGACCTGTGACCACGCCACTGCACTCGAGGCGCTCCAGCGCACGCATCGTTGGGCGAAGCGCAGCCTGGATGCGCGAGGCGATTCGCCGCAGTCGATGTTCGGGATCGTGCAAGGAGCCTGCTTCGAGGATTTGCGCAGGCTCAGTGCTTCCCAGATCACCGAGCTTCCGTTTGACGGATTTGCCATCGGAGGCCTCGCAGTGGGAGAGACCAAGTCCCAGCGCGAGGACTTCACGGAGCTGACTGCGGCACTGCTTCCTTCCAACCTGCCCCGCTACCTCATGGGAGTGGGCACTCCGATCGACCTGCTTGAGGCCGTCCATCGCGGAGTCGACATGTTTGACTGCGTGCTGCCCACGCTGCTTGCCCAGCAGGGGGTGGTCTTTACTTCACGTGGAAGGCTCGACCTCAGGCGAGGAGTCTACAAGTTCTCCGAGATGGCGCTCGATCCAGCCTGCTCCTGCTCGACCTGCACGCGCTACACGCGCGCCTACCTCTCCCACCTGATCAAGGCCAAGGAAGTCTTTGGCTGGCAGCTCCTCGGGACGCACAACCTGCACTTTTATCTCGATCTCATGCGCCAGATCCGTGCATCGATCCTCGAAGGAAGGTTTGTCGAATTTTATCGCGCCATGCGCGAGCCGCTCTCGCGCCAGACGGATGAGGATCACCCGACGATCCAGCCCATCAGGAAAAGAAAACCCGGAGACAAGCGCCCGCTCAGTCGAGGGGAGTACCAGGTGGAGATCCATCCATCGGGACTGGGTAGGATCAAGCACATCCCCTCGGGAGAAGTGATGCATCCGGTGGCCGATCCTCGCGAGGAGGCGCGCACCCTTTATGTCGAGGGACTGGGACTCCCCGAGGCTCTCGCCCACCCCGAGGCGGAGATCACGGTGTGGGATGTGGGCATGGGGGCTGCGACCAATGCCATGGCTGCAATCGAAGCGTTTGAGGCGGGCAAGGGCAGGCTCACGATCGTGAGTTTTGAGCGGGATCTGGATCCGCTTCGCATCGTGACGGATCATCCACACTCATTTCCGCACGTCAAACATCGGGCTCCACACCTTTTGCTCGAAAAAGGCCATTACACCAGTCCGTGCGGCAGGCTCGAGTGGCGGCTCGTGCAGGGGGACTTTGAAGTCACGGCTTTTGAAGAGACCTCGGTACCCGACTTTGTTTTTTATGACCCGTTCTCTTCAAAGACCGATTCGCCTCTCTGGAGCTGGCGCTTCTTTGAGAAGCTCCTGCACAAGTGGGGGGCTCGTGCCGTGAAGCTCGCCAACTACTCGAACTCGACTGCCAACCGCGCATCGGCCCTTGCTGCAGGCTTTTGGCTTGCCAGTGGTCCTCCGAGCGCCAGGCGTCCGGATACGACCATCTGGATGACCGAGCCTGCGGCCCGGGTCGCGGGCAAGTGGCTGGGGAGTGAGTGGCTGGAGCGTTGGGAGCGCAGCTCGGCACCCGCACCGGAGGTGGTGATGAACGGTGATCCCATCGAGCGGGAGCGGTTCCTCGAGCGGGTGAAGAGCCACCCGCAGTTCACCAGGGCTGAAACGAAATCCTAGTGCACGAGCGCGCTGATCGTATCGCGTGAGTCGCGATCGAGCGAGGTGTCTTCGGACACCACGCGCGAGAGGACTTCGCGGATCTTCGGGGCCGGCACTGCGTAGCTCAGTTCCTTCCAGATTGAAGGGCTCTGTGAGCGGAGCATCTCATCGAGGAGCTTGGAGTCCTGGGCAGTGGGGGACTTGGGGATGCGTCCGGTCCAGATGATGCCGACCACGTCTCCGGTCAGGCGGTCGACCATCGCCGAGCCTGAGTCGCCATGCGAGACGTCGCAGCCGTTGGCAAAGGACCATGCCTCGTACGTGCCGGGGTTGATGTCATCGGGATCGGCCATCTTGTGGTAGTCGCCGTCGGCCGAAAAGACCTTGCAGTCGCTGTCCTGGTTGGCGACGAGCTTGCGCGACGGATTCTCCGCCACGCCATGCCCGATCGTGAGCAGGAGCTGTCCCTGGGTGAGGGGCTTGTCGAAGTTGAAGTTCTTTCCCACGGGCAGGAGCTTGGCCTCGTCTGCAGCAGTGGGTTCCACCTCATAGAGTGCGAAGTCGATCTCCGGCCAGTGACCGAAGACCTTCTTGCAGGGTGCCTGCACACCGAGCATCGTGAAGACCGAGGAGCCCTGGCACTTGAGCGAGGGCTGCACGTGGTGGTTGGTCCCCATCAAGTGCTTGCCGTTGATCTTGCCGAGGTAAAACGCAGTGCCGCCGCCGTAACGAGCAGTGGCCTGGGCAGCGCGGACAAAAACCGGGGTCGCCGTGGCGAGGTCCGATGCGGTGACCTGCTTTTTTCCCCACTCATCGCCGATCTGGTACTGGTTCTTGGCGCTCGAGAACGAGTCTGCAAGCGAGTTGCCGGTGGCTTCGTGCTGGTTGAGGAAACGGTCCCACGCCGACGACGGATAAGCATGTGCGGTGGCACTGGCTGCAAAGGACGCAATAGACAGGATCCGGACCAGCTTCAGCATCTTAGTTTTCCCTCTTTTCGCCCTGCTTGAGCAGGCCGATCTCGCGGAGACGTTCTTCAAGATAGCTGCGGGCAGTGTGCTTTTCAGAGAGCTTCACGTCGCCGCGGGGATGCAGGAACAGGGGCATCGAGTAACGCGGAAGCTTGGCCTCGGGTCCGTGTGGATTGACCACGCGGTGGGTGGTCGAGACATAGTGGCCCTGGCTTGCCATCTGGAGCATGTCGCCTGCGTTGATGGCAAGCTGTCCAGGATCGCAGGATATGCCGATCCAATTGCCGTGCTTGTCCTTCACTTCCAGACCGGGAGCGCTTGCTGCCGGAAGGAGAGTGATCAGGTTGATGTCTTCGTGCGCCGCCGCGCGGATTGCGCCTTCTTCCTCGCCGCCAGTGAGCGGCGGGTAGTGGATGGGGCGGAGGAGCACTTCGCGGCTTCCTTCGATCATCTGCGAGAGCGGCATGGAGAACTGCTTCTTCACTTCGGCCGGGCTTTCGTCCTCGATCCACTTGAGGAGCTCGCCTGCGAGTTTCGACATCCCGTGGAACATCTGCCAGGTGCGGTCGCTCACGTTGCCGGGGAGCTTGTCCCACACGTAGAGGTGGTAGAATTCCTTGAGGTCCTTGACCTTGTGGTCCTTGGCGTTCTCGGTGCGGAAGGGGAAGTAGCCCGACTGGAGCTTGGGGTCGTACTTGTAATTGAACTTCGCTTCGTCCTTGAAGAAGTTCTCCCAGTCCTTGAACACCTGGTTGATCAGGTCATGCGAAATGGGGTGGTTTTTAAGGACGGCAAAGCCCGTTTCGTGAAGGGACTTTGCGAACTGCTTGGCAGCATCGGGTGAACGATAATCCACGCTCAGGACATTCATGGCGGCTTCCTTACCGCGAAGCGTTAGTTCTTGCCAAGTCTTTTGTATTACTGAGGATTTTGCCTCATGACAGACCAAAGTGGTCCGACTTTAAGGGGTTGGAATTCCTAGGGATTTCTAGGGCCAAAAGTGCCGCGGGTAGTTGCGCGAAAGCTCCTTCTTGATCACGGGGTAGGCGCGCTCCCAGAACCCGGGCAGATCCTGCGTGACCTGAACTGCACGCTGGTTGGGCGCCAGCAGGTGGAGCGTGAGCGCGAGGCGGCCGGCGAGGATCCTGGGAGTTTCCTTGAGGCCCCAAAAGTCCTGAAGCCTCGACTCCACGCGGGGGGCATGTCCGAGCTCATAATGGATGCGGGCGTTGCGTGGGCCGGGACGAGCGCCCTGTGGCGGGCCCGGCAGCGTGATCTGGGTCGGTGTCCAATCCTTGAGTCGGATGCCCGGGCAGAGGTCGAGCAGGGCTGCCGCAGTCGCGCTTTCCCATTCCACTGACTCAAGGTCCTTGAGTGAAAGCCGTCCTTCGATCGCTCCTGCGAGCAGGTTGCGGTAGGTGGGGAGCTCGCCTGCGAGAAGTTTGTGCTCGACGATGAGCAGGAGGCGCGCAAAGAGCGCTTCCAAAAAGTCGGCAAGTTCGGCCTGGCCCTGGTTCCGGAGCGTGAGGATGAACTCCTGCGCGCTCGCAAGTTCGATCCGGCCTTCTGGGATCTCCGTGCTCCAGGCCTGCTTGAGGAGGATGGTTTCTGCCTGCTTCCACTCCTCCGGAGTGCGAGGATCGCGAAGCTCCCGGGAGAGCACCAGTTCTCCGTACTTGAGTTCGGAGCTCCAGCGCACTCGGCGTGTTTTTTCATCAAAGAGGGGACGCTCCCCTTCGGTCAGGAGCGAACTCCCTGTCTCGCCGGCCAGATCCAGGAGCATGGATTCGTCGATGGGGAGCCAGGCTTCAATGACGGGCGTGGTCTTGCCGGATCCGCCGGCGCCGAGCTGCCGCGATTGACGTTCCTGGACTTCGAGCGCGATCGCAGTGATGGGATCCTTGCCGAGGGCAAGGCCATCTGCCAGCTGGGCATGAAGCTCGAGTGCACCGGCTGCTGCGGAAAGGGCGCTTGCAGCCGGCGGCTCCACGCGCACGACGCGATCCGGGAAGGCGCGGAGCACGCAGTCGGACAATCCGCCACCGAGTGAAACCTGGATTCCCAGTTTGCTGATCTCACGCTCAAACTGCTCGTAGGCGCGCTTGAGGGTCCCCGAAATCATCGAGGACGGCGGCGCGCGATCGGGAGAGCGTGAAAAATCAGAGATCGAGCCTTCTGCCAGAAGCACTGCCGCGGGGAGGACCTCACCGAGTTTTCCGCGTCTTGCAGCCTCAATCAGCATGCGCGAAATGCGCGGGTGCATGGAGAGCTGCGATGCGGATCTGCCGAGCTCCGTGAGTCCCGCTTCGAGCGAGGCGCTCTCGAGGTAGCCGAGGCGCATGAGCAGCCTGGCGCCGGCTTCCCAGCTCGAGAGCTCCGGAAAATCAAGCCACGAGAGTTCGCGGATAGAGCCCCGGATTCCGAGTCCACGGAGTTCAAGGATCACTTCCGCCAGGTCCGCTCTGCGAATTTCCGGAAGCTCAAATGCTGGCCTGCCTTCAAAATCCCCGCGCGTGAAGAGCCGTTGGCAGATCCCCGGTGCGGTTCGCCCTGCGCGTCCTGCGCGCTGGATGGCGGAGGCCTTGGAAGTGGGCTTGGTCCTGAGGGCGGGAACACCTGACCAGGCCGAGTGGCTTGCGATTCGGTGGAGTCCGCTGTCGATCACGGCAGTGATTCCGGGGATCGTCACGGAGGACTCAGCGAGGTTCGTCGAAAGAATGATGCGACGCTGGGCGCCCGGGCGCATGGCTTCGTCCTGTTCATCACGTGAAAGGTCGCCATGCAGGATGAGCGTGCGGGCAGGCACGCTTTGGAGAGCCTGCTCGCAGCGGCGGATCTCGGCCATGCCCGGCAAAAAAACGAGCACGTCGCCCGAGGTATCCTGCAAGAGCTGGCGGGCATGGGAGGCAACGAGGTCCTCGATTCGTCTGGCAGGGGGCTCTCCCAGGTGCCTGATCTCGACCGGATGTACGGGCGCACTCACTTCGATTACGGGCGTGTCGGCTCCCAACAGTGGAAGCAGTCCCTGGATGTCGAGCGTGGCGGACATCACGATGAGCTTGAGCTCCGGCCTGCGTTTTTGGACCTCGAGCAGGCAGGTGAGGGCGAGATCGGTCGTGAGGTGACGCTCATGGAACTCGTCCAGGACCACGCAGTCCACGTCCCGGAGCAGGGGGTCATGGGAAAGCTTCCGGAGCAGGATTCCCTCGGTCAGGAAGCGCAGGCGGGTGGCCTGGCTCTCCCGTTTTTCGAACCTGAATTGATAGCCCACTCGCTGGCCTGGCTCTTCGCCGAGTTCCTGGGCCACTCGGTGGGCTGCCCATTTGGCGGCAAGCCTTCGGGGTTCGAGCACCCAGGTTTCACCTTTTAATGCCGCCAGGAGGGCTGGAGGCACACGGGTGGTCTTGCCCGTACCCGGCGAGGCCTGCAGGAGCAGGCGGGGGTTCTTGTGGATCGAGGCCACAATCCCGGAAATGGCGGCGTCTATGGGAAGGGGTGTGGGCTGGCTGGCCATGCCTCAAGCCTAGTGCACGGGCAGGCCGCACGCGATGGCCAAATGTTGGGGGCGATGGTATCCAAAAGGGGAATGAAGCTGCTGATTCGTCCGCTCCTGGTCACCGGAGGGTTCCTGAGCCTGGGGCTTGGGATCCTGGGTGTCCTGCTGCCGGTACTTCCGGGCACGCCTTTCCTGCTGCTGGCTGCCTACCTTTTCTCCAAGGGGTCGGATCGCTGGCATGGCTGGCTTCTGCGCCAGAAGCACGTGGGCCAGATCATCCGTGAGTGGAACGAGCATGGAATGATCCGTCCCCGCGCCAAGTTCCTGTGCCTCACGGTCATGCTCCTGAGCATGGGCTATTCCATCGGCTTCGTGATGATGCCGATCTACGGAAAGATCACGATCGCCCTGATCGGTCTCTACACTTCGACCTTTGTCCTGACCCGTCCCTCACGACCGAAAGGCCCGGTGGTTTCATGAACAGTCCAGCACCCCAACGTTCCCGTTTCGTGACAAGCCTGGGCTGGCTGACGCTCGCCCTCTGCGCACTGCTCGGTGTGGGTGCAGGCGTCGAGCTGTTCGCTGCAAAGATGCTCGAGTCCCAGCCCGAAGCCTCCGTCCAGATCGGGCTTGCACTCCAGGCTCAGAGCGGTCAGTTCGTTGATGTGCAGGCGCTTCCTGCCATGCTCCATCGCCAGGCGATCACCCATGCCCTGATGGCACTGGTCGGCGTTCCAGCCGCCTGGGGGTTGCTCAAGCGCAAGGAGTGGGCGCGCAAGCTCGTGATCGCCATGATCGTGGTTGCCACACTGGCTCTGGTTCCAAGCCTGCTGCTCGGCGAGATTCCGTCGAACATCCCGCGTGCCGCGACTGCAGGCATCTTCGTGATTGCCTGCTTCGTCCACGGCGGGATCATCAAGAAGCTCCTCAGCCCGGAGCTTGCCGCAGAGTTTCGGCCCGCTGGTCGACAGTAGGATGGGAGTACTCAAGCCATACCTTGAGTGGGTGCGGATTGGGGTGCGAAAGATGGTCCTTCTGCATTGCAGAGAGTGCGCTGATCAGCGCCTCGGGATTTCCATAAGTATCCCTTGAATAACGATCTGCCTCGAACTCGTGCTTCCTCGAGAGCGCGAGACTCGCGATCGAAAGCACTCGGCCCAGCGGCAGGTAGAGCAGGCTCATGAGCAGCAGGGCTCCCGCAAGGGTTGGCTCGGCCAAGTTCAGTGTCTCGCGGATCCAGCGGCCGGACTGTGGATGGGTGAGGAACTGTCCCATGACCCAGAACAAAAATCCCTGTGTTGCGACCGAGGTTCCGATCATCCGGGGGATGTGCCCCAGCTTGAAGTGGCCCATCTCGTGCGCCACGATGGCCACGATTTCCTGCTCGGTGTGCTTCTGCACGAGCGTGTCAAAAAGCACGAGCTTCTTGAAGCGACCAAACCCCGTGAAGAAGGCATTGCGCTTGGAGCTTCGCTTGGAGCCATCCATCACGAAGGTCCCCTTCATCTCGAAGCCCTCTTTTTTGGCGTAGGCCTCGATGGCCTGCCTGAGAGCTCCATCGGGAAGCGGCTCGTACCGATTGAAGAGCGGCAGGATGATCATCGGCGCGAGGTAGGCCATCGCAAGCGAGAGGCCCGTGACCGAAAACCAGGCCATCCACCAGGCGTGCTGGGCAAACTGGGTGAAAAAATGGAGCAGAAGACCCAGGACCGGCGTGCCGAGCACAAGTCCGAGGACGAGGCCCTTGATGCGGTCGGTCCAAAAGGTGGCGCGCGTGGTGCGGTTAAAACCGTACCGCTCCTCGATATCGAAGGTCGATCGATAGGCAAAAGGGAGGGAGAGCGCACTCCTGGCGAGACTGATGGTGATGAGCCAGGCCGCTCCCTGCCAGATCGGTGAGGCGATCCTCGACGAGAGTGCTTCGTCCAGGATGTCGAGTACGGGCGTGAAGAATACGACGATCCAGAACAGGAGCTGCACTCCGGTTTCGGCTGCTCCAAGCTTGAGCTGCTCGAGCTGGTAGGCGCGGGTCCGCTCTTCCTCAATCCTGCGCCAGTTGAGCCACTCGACGGCGAGATCAAAGGCCGCAAATCCAATGAGGAGTTCAAGCAGGAAGAGCTTCATGCCCTCGATCGTAGCATAAACCCGCCCTTCAGGCGGCTTCGGGATTGAACTCCTGTCGTGCCTCCTCGCGCTCCCTCTGGAGCCGGTCGTCAAAATGATCCACGAGGCCGGAGAGCGTGCGACGAATGGCTTCGAGCTCGATTTCCATGCGGTCGACTTGTGCGCGGAGTTCCAGCAATTCTTTCATGCCTTGCAAGGATGCAATTGCTGCGCGTGGCACGGTGCGCGCAGCAGGATCCGGGCTGAGGATCCACCATGGCCCAACATGAACAGCGCCCGCTTGCAGCCCACCTCCGAGTGCAGGACACCTACATCGTCGTCGCCAACCGGAGCCAGGCGCGGATCTTCCGCTACCTCGGCCTCAAGAGCGGCCTCGAGCTTGTCGAAAAATTCAACCACCCCGCAAGTCGCCTCAAGAACGGCGAGTTGGTCTCGGACCGCCCGGGGCGGAGTTCGGATCGCATGCGGGTGGCACGGCACTCGCTCAGCACGGAGGTCGACGCCCATGACGAGGAGGCAGTCCACTTTGCGCGCGAGATTGCCGAAAAGCTCAGGGTGGCGCGCGGGCGCAATGAGTTCTCAAGCCTGATGCTGGTTGCCGAGGCGGGCTTTCTCGGAAAGCTCAAGCAGGCGCTCGATGCCCAGACGCTGGGGAGCGTGGTCGCGACGCTTGATCGGGACTTCCACCAGAAGTCCACGAGCGAGCTCTCGCGAAATCTCGATGAGTACTTAGTGCTGCGCTAGCGGCGAGTCGGCACTCAAGTGACCCACGCGCCGCCAGTAGGCATACTCGAGGGCGGCAAGCCACGGAGTGAAGCCGATATCCCGCATCTCGTCGTAGGCTTCGCGCGCATCCCAGCCCTGGACCTCGACACGAAAAATTCCAAAGATCAGCCCCGTGCGGTCCTTGCCATGTCGACAGTGCAGGTAAATCGGCTGGTTGGCCGGATCCTGGATCTCCTCCAGGATGTGGTTGATCTTGCGATCCGAAGGAACCACCCAGGGATGCATCGGGATGCTCACCATCCGGATGCCAAGTTCGGCGGCGTACTCACGCTCCCACCGGATATCGTCCTTGGCAGTGACCAAGTTATAGATCGTGCGGATGCCCATTTGCTTGAGTTGCAACAGGTCGCCCATCGTCTCGGGACGGCTTCCGCGGAAGATTCCTGGAGCGACCTCACGGACCCGGATGAGTTCAAGCGCCGCGTGGGCGGGTTCGGCTGCAAGGGTGGCCACGGTTGCAAGGAGCAAAGCAAGGCAGGCTGCGAGCTTTTTCATATAAGCCGATTGCTAGCCAATTGAACCCGTTCCGTCAATGTGGCACCCCTTGGGCCATGAAGCTCATCAGCTGGAACGTCAATGGCATCAGGGCCGCGGAAAAAAAGGGTTTTCTCAACTGGTTCAAGGACCAGCGTGCGGACGTGGTCTGCGTACAGGAGACCAAGGCCCAGCCCGAGCAGGTCGACCTGTTCCTGCGCAACCCGGGAGGCTTCAATGGCTTTTGGCACTCAGCCCAGAAGCCCGGCTACAGCGGAGTGGCGATTTTTTCCAAGCACGAGCCGCTTTCCGTCACCGAGGGGCTTGGAGTCGCCGAGATCGATGCCGAAGGCCGCGTGCTGCAGGCCGAGTTCAAGGATTTCACGCTGATCAACGCCTACTTTCCGAACTCCCAGCGCGAGCACACGAGGCTTCCGTATAAGCTCGCCTTCTGTCGGGCGATGCTCAGGCACACCGAGGCCCTCCGCAAGTCAGGACGCAATGTCGTACTGTGTGGTGATCTCAATATCGCCCATCGCGAGATCGACCTTCGCAACCCCAAGGAAAATCGCGACAACGCAGGCTTCCTTCCGGATGAGCGAGCATGGCTCGACCAGTTCGAGCAGGCGGGCTACATCGACACTTTCCGAAAGTTTGAGAAGGGCCCGGGTCATTACACTTGGTGGAGCAATCGGCCTGGCGTGCGTGAACGCAACATTGGATGGCGCCTGGATTACTTCTGGGTCAACGGAGAGTTCGCAGATGGAGGTTCGGCAGCCCGCCACCAGCCCGAGGTGATGGGCTCGGATCACGGCCCGGTCGTGTTGGAGCTTGCCGACTGAGGCGCTGCCGTAAGGCCGGATTTGCGCTGCTGAAGGCAGCGATCTTCTTCTTCTTCTAGCCGGATCAGGCTCTGGCGCACGCCGGGAGGAAAGCTTTCGAGCTTCTCACCCATCATGCGCCGGAGCTGAGCGAGCGCGCCTGCATCACAAGTTGCCGGAAAGAACGATGCCGCAAAGAGCGACGCTTCTTCCTGCGGGCGCGTGCGCGCGATCTCGGGAAGGATTGCGAGGTAGCGCT
>CAZDSX010000018.1:0-46956 GCA_964508305.1 uncultured Bacteriovorax sp. | reverse complement strand
ATCCACTCCAAAGTCGCGCTTGCTCTGGTCCGGAAGCTCGAGCCTCACCGGGGCGAGCCGGTCCATCTCAAGCACGAGCCTGCCTTCGGGCGCAGGAACTACTGGCTTGGGCTTGTGCGGGCCCATTGCCGTGCAAAAGCACACGGCGAAGGCGGCAATCAGGAGTTGGGGAATTCGGTACTGCATCATGCAGGCGGGGAGCTCCCCGCCCCGCGATCAGTTGGTTTGGCGGCTGACCTTGCGGACCAGCACGATGTCACCGACCTGGATGTTCCGGGTCTGGTCCTGGTCCTCGATCCTACCTTCGCTCGAGACCATCGTCACGCGATCCGTGGTGTGGATCTGGCCCACGGGCTTGTACACACCGCAGGATGAACCCTGCGCATTGGCCGGAGCAAAAACGGTGAAGGCTTCGTTCTCGCCAATCGACTGCTCGGAGCCTCCGTCAAACCAAACGTAAGGGCCCGCAGGACCGACACCGACTTCGCGCACCACGCCATGCCAAGGAAGTGTCGCCGTCCTGGGGTTGGCGCTGATTTCGACCATCGCCGACTCGAACATTCGAGCCAGTGCGTTGCCGAGCGGAGTCTTGTAGAGCAGATCCGCTCCGGTGCGGATCTCGCTGAAGTCGACTTCGAACGAAAGCCCCGCCTGGACCGTTTGGCTCGTCACGCGCGAAGCGATGACCTGTGCGCAACGATCGTCCTGGCAGCGCCACACGCCGACATCCATTCCGATGAGTCCGACATCGACCCGCACCTTGCCACTGAGGGTCGGCTGCCCGGAAAGCCCCAGCTCGCCCGTGGGCGTGTAGCCAAAACGGATCTCGGTTCCAAACACGTTCAGATCGAGAGTCGTGATCGCAGCCGAGAGCGCGAGGTGGTTGCTGCAGTCGTCCTTTTGAACCGTTTCTGTCGGGCGAAAGTTGCTCTTGCGGGTCACTGCTCCTGCAAACACCCGATTGAGGTCCGCCGCGAGATCCACGCGTGTGCCGCTTGGGAGCGTGAAGGCCACGGTCTCCACGGGCCTGACGTGCGCATCGCGGGCGGGACTTGCCTGCCGGGGTGCCGGCGTAGCAGGAACTGCGGGGGCCGCATCACCCTTTGGACGCTGCTTGCCTGCGGCCTCGGCCACTCCATGAAGCTGACAAAGCGCGAACACGGCGCTCATGATCAGCGCCCGGCGCTGCATCTTGGGATCTGACTTCCAGGGATTCGACGATGCGCTCACTCAACACCTCGAAAAGTTAAAGTTAAGAAAACTTCACACTTCTGAGTGTGCAGAATCCGAGCTTTTTGGTCAAGCCCAGCTGGAGGCAACTGCGTCGTGAACCCACCTTTTTGCACATGAGAAGGATCGGCTCACACCCCGGTGCGGCATAAGAAGTATTTGAATTAACAAGGAAAAGTCACTTTTTTGGCGTGGCTTTGGAGGCGTCCCTGGGAAGAACCAAGAGCTCCACACGCCGGTTGCGCGCCCGGGACCAGCGGCTGGCCTCACCCGACGACCGGGCCCCCGCCAGGCTCAATCGAGCCCCGCGGCTGGCCACTTCGATCCGAGAAGGATCCACGCCGCGCGATTCAAAAAACTCTGAAAGCCACCAGGCACGATCAAACCCGAGCTGCCACTCGAGCTTCGATCCCGATCGCCCGAGGCCTCCCTGCACCTCTCCCCAATCGGCATGCCCCTCGAGTCGGAGCGGCCGCTCCGGAAATCGCGCCAGCACGCGCGCCACGCGCGAAAGCAGCGGCCAGTAATCCTGCGCGACTTCGATACCTCGCACCGGATAGCTGTCCTGGAGCACCCACCGAATCAGGGCCTGGTCTCCCGAGCCCCGCACCGAGAGCTCACCTGCAGGGCGAATCGACTCTTCAAAATGAATGGCCTCATCCAAGAGCTTGCGGATCTCCTGGATTTCGGGATCCGACTGCGTGGCGACGCCGGCGTCCGGAACTCCGGGCGCCGGAAACCGGAGCGGAGCCACCTCTTCGCCGGACTCGCCGGGAAAAGCCCCCTCACCCACGCCTGCACCCGATCCCTGCGAGCTTGCGTCGGACTTTCCGGAGAAGGCCTTGCGCACGCTCTCGCTCACTTGCTTGAACTTTTTAAGGTCCGACTGCGAGATCGCGTACATCACGACAAAGAATGCAAAAAGCAGCGTGATGAAGTCGGCATACGACACCAGCCAGCGCTCGGAGCCACCCTCGGAGTGGCCTCCTCCGCCGTGCCTGCGCGATCTGCGACCCCGGGCGGCACTCATTTGCGGCGGCGCGACTCTTCGACGAAGACTTCGAGCTTTTCGCGCAAAAACTGGGGGTTGAGCCCTTCTTGAATGCCCAAAACTCCCTGCATCACGAGCTCACGTGATTCTGCACGCAGGGCGGCCCTGCGCTTGAGCTTGCTGCCCCAGGGGAGCAGCACCAGATTGGCAAGCGCGACACCGTAGACGGTCGCCACGAACGCAACGGCAATACCCTCACCGATCTTGGAAGGGTCATTGAGCATCGACATGACATGGATCAGGCCCAGCACTGCGCCCAGGATGCCCACGGTCGGAGCGTAGCCGCCGGCTGCTTCAAATACCCGGGCCGCAGCTTCGTCTTCATCGCGCCCACGATCGATCTCGGACTCCAGGATCTCGCGAACGGTCGAAGGCTCAAATCCATCCACCACGAACTGGATCCCGCGCTTGAGCAGCGGATCCTTGAGCTTGGATTTTTGACTTTCGAGCGCCAGCACGCCTTCTTTTCGAGCGATGGTCGCCACCTTGACGATCTCGTCGATCATCGGCACGGGATCCTCTCGAAATTCGCGGTAGATCAGCGGAATGGATGCAAACGCACGCCGGATCTCCGAACCCGGAAATGAAAGGAGCATTGCTCCAAACGTACCGCCCGCCACGATCAGGGCTGCAGTTCCCTGTGCAATCTGGCCAATCGAGCCCCCCTCGAGGACCTGGCCACCGAGGACTGCCGAAATTCCGATGATCGTGCCCAGGAGGGCTGCAAGATCAAGCATCGGGGGCCGCCTTTCCGATCAGTTGGGCACCGACCTGGCGCCGGTACCGGACCACCCGCTCGGTCACCTCGGTGACACTTTCGCGGACCAGGAAAACCTCGCCATTCAGCAGCACGATTCGGGTATCCGGACAAGACTCCACGGTCTTGATCCAGTCGGCGTTGAGGACAAACGGCTCTCCCTTGAGTCTGTGCAGGTCGATCATGTGATTATGCGTTTGAGTGTAGGGTAAACTCGCGGGAGAATCCATTCTCGTGAGCAAGCCCCAGGTCAACGCACGCGGATATGATTCTTACGACGTCAAGGCCACGCCAACGAGGCGGGTCCTGGCCCACATCACCGATATCCCCACCCTGCTTGCAGGCCCGGTGATCGGAGTCTTTTTCCTCGGGCAGGCCCCGATCCCGGATTTTCCGACACTGCTGACCTGGCTGCTCTGGGGCGCCCTCGTACTGGTGAGCCAGCGCTGGTTTTACAGCCGCACCCTCGGCGAGAGGCTCTGGGGCATCCGGCATTTTAAAGACCTGGGCTGCATGGAAAAAAAGAGCTGGAGCCTTGTCTTCCAGCTCCAATCATTGACGGCCCTGCTTCTCTCGCTCGCCCTGTCGCTCCAGATGGTGCTGAAAACGGCTGGATTCCACCCCATGCTGAGACCCGCGCTCCAGGTGCAGATTCCGACCTTCAATCCCTCTCCCACCGACGGTGAATGGTCGGTCCTGCCCTTCTACCTGACGGTCGCAGCTTTTCCCAAGCTCTGGCACGCGCAGCCCGTCTGGTACCAGCTGCCTTACGTCAAGGGACCACCCGAGCGCTTTCCGGCGCGCGTGGTGGCAAGGCTTCCGGGAGTGGAAGGACGCATCCTGCTCGAAGGACCGCGCACTCCCGAGGAGCTGCGCGGCAAGCGTGACTGGGTCAAGGCCTGCCTGACGGCGCCCGAGGCGCGGGTCCGGATGGCCGCCACCTGCATGGGGCTCAGGCGAGGACTGCTCCTCAGGCACTCGCGCGAGCTCAAGCCCGGAGGATCGCTCCCGAGATCCTGGGGACTTTACTGGTTCGAAGTCGATAATTCGCAGCTCGGCCCCGACTCAAGGCCCATGGGCGTGTACATCAAGGCCGAAAACAAGACGCACGAAACCCACCGCTTCATCCTGCTGACTTCCGACGGGCAGGCGCAGGCCATGACCTTGGAACTTCCGCGAGCACCCACGGGCGGCGGGGCGGACGGAACCTTTGCGCCCGAGCTTCAGATGATCTTCCAAGTCGTGGGCTCGATGAGCCTCCACCCCTCGCTGGCAGGCTCCCGGAGCTGGGCCGATCGCAGGCTCTCCGAGATCAAGCTCGAAGAAATCGCGCGCAGGCCCGAGCTGCATCGCCTGGGTGAACTGGCAGCGCTATTGATCGCCAAGACCACGGTGAGCCCGCGCCAGCCGGATGCCTACTACCACCTGGCCGGCGTGTCGCTCCTGCTCCTCAAAAAGAGCGCCACTACGCCTGCGGCCGAACTGGTGAGTGCCATTGCCCGGCCGCAGGTCGCCGCGTCGCAGCGCTTCATGATGGATGTGGCTCCCACGGACCCCCGAAACCGCCAGCTTGAACAGATGGTTTTGGAAATGAAGCAGTTCAAGTAAAGTCCCGGGCGTCCATGAATCTTTCCAACCTCAATCCGCGGCAGCGCGAAGCCGTCCTGCATGGCGACGGGCCGCTGCTTGTCCTTGCGGGCGCGGGCTCAGGCAAAACAAGCACCATGGCCTCGCGCATTGCCCACCTGATTGCCGAGCGCAGGGTGGCGCCGCACCAGATCCTGGGACTCTCCTTCACCAACAAGGCTGCAAAAGAACTCAAGGAGCGCGTCTCCAAGCTCGTCTCCCGCGAAGTGGGCCGGGCCGGCACGCGCGGCCTGGTGATCTCCACTTTCCACAGCCTTTGCGTGCGCATCCTGCGCGCGCACGCCGAGAAGCTTGGCTTCCAGAACAACTTTTCGATCGTCGACACTTCCGACCAGAAGGACATCCTCAAGGGCATCTTCAAGAACGTGAACATCGATGACCGCAAGTTCGATCTCGACCGGGTTCTTTTTGAGATCGGACAGGCCAAGAACAAGTTCATGTCGCCTGAAGAAGCGCAGGAATATTTTTTGGGCGAAAAGCGCCTCGCCGGCGATTACGGGATCGCCGCCGCCACGGCCTACGGGCACTATCAAGACCAGCTCAAGGCGCTCAACAGCATGGACTTTGATGACCTGCTCTTCAGGGCGGTCGAACTGCTCGAAAAGCACGAGGACGTGCGTTCGCAGTACAACGAACGATTCCGTTACATCCTCGTCGACGAGTACCAGGACACCAACCCTGCGCAGTTCAAGCTCATCCGGCTCCTGACCGAGCGCTCGCAGAATATCTGTGTCGTCGGCGACGACGACCAGTCCATCTACGGCTGGCGCGGAGCCGACTCGGCCCACATCCTCGAATTCGGCCACCAGTTCAAGGGGGCGCATGTCATCCTGCTCGACCAAAACTACCGGAGCAAGATGACGATCCTCAAGGCTGCAAACGGCGTCATCCAGAACAACTCCAAGCGCCATCCCAAGTCGCTCTGGTCGGAGCGCGGCGAAGGCGAAGCGCTCCAGGAAATCATCGTCGACGATGACCGCGGCGAGGCGCAGCTCGTGGCTGATGAGATCTGGCTCAGGGTCAAGCGCGAGAACCGCCCCTGGAAGGACTTTGCAGTCCTCTATCGCTCCAACTCCCAGTCGCGCATGTTCGAAGAATCCTTCAGGCGCTCGCGAATCCCCTACGCCATCGTGGGCGGAAGCTCGTTTTTGGAGCGAAAAGAGATCAAGGATACTCTCGCCCTCTGGCGCACGATCCAGAACACCGATGATGAGGCCTCGCTCCGGAGGCTTTTATCCTGGGCCGGCGGCGGCATCGGACGCACCTCGATCACCAAGATCGGAGACGCAGCCTTTGCCGACAAGGTCTCGCTTTACCGCGGCTTTGCTCGTGCCCAGGAGCTGGCACCCCGATCCGCAAACGCAATCGCCGAGTTCGTGCGCAAGATCGAGGAGTGCCGCCTCAAACTCGACGCAACAAGCGCCCAGCCCGAATCCATGGTCGAGTGGGCCAGGGACACGCTCAGGCTCTTTGAACTGCGTAAAGTGATCGAAGAAGACTCCAACGACCCGGTCGTGATGCATGCGCGCTTTGAAAACGTCGAAGAGCTCCTGCACTCACTCGGACAGATCCAGCCACAGGAACTGATCAACGAGGACACGGATGAATCCGGTGCCACCCCCCAAAAGTGGCTTCGCGAGTTCCTTGCGCGCATGGCCCTCGATGCACAGGACGCAGAAGACAAGAAAGAAGATGAGGACAAGACCGATCCCAAGAACCAGGTGACTCTCCTCACCCTGCACGGTGCCAAGGGGCTTGAGTATCCCGTCGTATTCATGGTCGGGATGGAAGAAGGCTTCATGCCCCATCGCCGTTCAGTGGAAGAAGGACAGGACTTGAGCGAGGAGCGCAGGCTTTGCTACGTCGGCATCACTCGCGCTAAAGACCAGCTCGTCCTCACCCGCGCAAAATCCCGCATCCGCTACGGGAAACCCGCCCCGCGCACGCGTTCACGCTTCATGGAAGAAATCCCTGCCGATCTCCTCGCCATCGAGGACACGGCGACGCAAAAATCGCCCGACCTGAGCACCGCCGAGGCACGCGAAAAGCACGAGGAGCGGGTGCTCGGATTTTTGGGTGATATCAAGGCCAGGCTTCAAAAGCCCCAAGGCTGAAAAGAAGGGGAACGCTCAGGGAGCGCGGTCCGAAGACTCCGGCACTGCCTGCACGCCTTCGATATCGAGAGCGCGGATGGCGACATCAATCGGATTGCCGTTTCCGGGCACACCGGTCATCTCAACCATCTTGCGCCCCGCCCTGCCCCAGATCACGAGATCCCAGAGCTTGCTTCCATCACCACGACCTGCCGAGAGGACACGGATCTCCCAGTTCTTGCCATGGCGGGCGAAGGATCCGTCAATCACCAGCTCTTCGCAGATGCTGCGGGCGGGGCCATAGACCCTGCGACCCTTCTTGCTGAGCGTGTAGGGCCGGACTGCGCACTGGGCGACCTGGACCTTGAGGGCCTCGACATCGACGACCGAATCCGGAGTGATTTCATTGATTTCCATGGCCAGGCTCGGGCTCATCAGCGGAGCCTGAAGGAGCAATGCGGCAAGGAGGAGCTTGGGAATAACTTGAAATCGAGCCATGGGCCGAGGTTTGCCCCAATTTGACGCTTCACGACAGAGAAGTTTTAGACTAAAAACATTCCAAAATGGAAATATCCCACCTTCAAGTCATCCGTGCGCTTGCCACCGACCCGCACCTGAGCCGTGCAGCCACCCGGCTGCACCTCACGCAGTCGGCTCTTTCCAAGCGCCTCAAGGCCATCGAAGAAGAAATCGGCTGCCCCCTGTTCGAGCGCCGCGGACCGCGAGGGCTCAAGCCCCTGCCCCAGGCCCTTGAGCTCGCCTCGCTGGCCGACCGCGTGTCCACGACCTGGGAAGCTGGCGTCAAGCGCATCCGCCATGGAGCGGCTGAGCCGAGGCACTTTCTGCTCGTCGGACCTCAGCTCTTTTTACGCGAAGTAGTCATGCCCTGGTGGCACAAGGTGGCGCCCGAATTTCCGGGGCTGGAACTTGAAGTGCGCGTCTCGCCCGTGGGACGCATCTCGATTGAGACGCTCCAAGCCGGAGCGGATGCCGCAATCCTCGAGCACATGGAGGAGCTCTCGGATTTTGTCTGCAAGCCCATCTATACCGAGCGCTGGGGCATTGTGCGAAACCCGCACGAGCGTAGACCGAAGCTTCAAGACTATGAGTGGGGCACGCCTTCGCTCCGCGACAATCCAGTTGAACAGTGGCTGGTCAGGCGACAAAAGATGCCGCCCCCGCCCTACTACCGCATGATCTGGAACGACATCACGGCGCTTGCGCGCTGGATCTCTGAAACCCCCGGAGCCGCTTCCGTGCTTCCGTGGCACTCGGTTTCGGGCGCGGTGGATCTCGGAAAAGTGACCTATGAGCCGCTTTCGGCCGCAGCACAAAACAAGCTCTACCTTGCGTATGAGCGCGAAAATCCCCACAAAAAACTCATCAAGAGCCTCGTGGGCCACTTCGACTCACAGTGAGCGATCGAACCGCTCAAACGGCAGCCACAACTGCTCAGGCGTCGACGAAGCCTCATCGAGATCTCCTGAGGGGCCCACAAGCGAGCTCATCGAAAGGCCAAGAAGCCTCACGGGCCTTGCTCCCACTTCGGTGTTCTTAAAGAGCAGCGCGCGCGCCGTCTCGCCGATCACAAGGGGATCCTGGGTGGGAAGCGTGATCGTCTCGCTCCGGGTGATCGTTTCAAAATCGCCGTAGCGGATCTTGAGCGTGACCGTGCGCCCCGGCCTGCCGATGCGTTCGAGATCCTCGGCCACTTCGGAGGCCAGCTCGTCGACAATCGCCATCAGATGGGACGCATCCTGGATATCGCGCGAAAAAGTCCGCTCCGATCCGCGGCTCTTGGGTTCCCAGTGGCTGATGACCGGGCGATCATCCCGCCCCCAGCTCTGCTCAAACAGGTCGGGGCCAAACGAACCCAGGAGCTCACGGAGTTTTTCGGGAGTCGAGGCACGGAGATCCGTCACATTGAAAAAACCAGCCTCATTGAGCCTTTTTTCGGTCTTTTCGCCCACTCCCCAGAGCCTTCCCACCTTGAATCCCGCCATGAACTGCTCGACCCGTTCGGGCGCCACCACGGTGAGGCCATCGGGCTTGCGGTAGTCACTTGCGATCTTGGCGACGAGTTTGTTGGGCGCCACTCCCGCAGAAGCCGTGAGTCCAAGGCGCGATTTGATCTCGGCACGGATCCAGCGTGCGAGGATTCCGGCGCGAGCCTCGCCAAAGTGGTTTTCCGTGACATCGAGGTAAGCCTCATCGAGCGAGAGCGGCTCGATGCGATCGGTCACCTCACGAAAGATGCCGCGAATTTCGCGGGAGACTTCCTGGTATCGGTCAAAGCGCGGCTGCACGAAGACTGCCTGCGGACAGAGCTGGTAAGCCTTGCGACACGAGATGGCCGAACGAACTCCAAACTTGCGCGCCTCATAGGACGCGGCGCAAACCACGCCACGCCCCTCGGGCGAGCCCCCCACGACCACGGGCCTGCCCCGGAGCTCGGGGCGATCGCGGATCTCCACGGAGGCAAAAAACGCATCCATATCGACGTGAATGATTTTTCGGTTCGCAGCCATCATCGCTTGATTTCAAGGATTTAGCTTCACCTGTGTCGGGCTCGCCACAGGCAAAAAGCCCCTCAACCTTTACTTGAGTATTCCGATCAGAAAACGGGGTACCATGAAAATGATGCTAATTTCCCGCAATTTGAGGGTTTTAGGAGGGCTGGGAGCTGTCCTGGGCCTGTTCGCAGCCGGAGAGGCAATGGCAGTTCCGGGCGGAGCCAAAGCGGTCAGGATCAACTTCAGAAATGCAGGCGGCAGTGCAAGCTTTCCCGCCTACTCGGGATCGGGCACCACGATGACCGGCGACACGAGCGGCCACAAGGCCACGGCATTTTTTGATGCCACGGGATCAACCTCGATCAGCAAGCCTGCCTGGCTCACGGATGTTTATGTTTCCATCGGTGGTTCACCGGGGTCGGCTGCCGGCTCCTGTGGCGGCTTCACCCCGGTCGCCACCTCCAGCACCTGCAATCTGGTGCCTTCGCCTTACGCAGTTCCACCGGCAACCGGGGCTTCATTCAGCTGTGACGGTCCGGATTCGGTTTACCGCATCAGCGAGCGCGGATGCCTCGGCAGTGCACTCAATGCCCCTGCCACTCCTGGTTCGAAGGATGACTCGGTTGCCATCAAGCTCATCATCAATCGCGATACCAGCGTCCTTGGCGAGGGCGAAAACCTCATGGTGGTGGTCGAATACCAGGCCAGCGGATTGATGGGATCCCCGGCAAACCCGGCAGCCTGCGTGGACTCAGGCACGGGAGCCCCCCTTTACACGGACAAGGACTGCGTCGACCAGGCCTATGGTCTTTTCATCCGCCAGCTCGACACGGTCTCGCCTGCCGACATCCCGGCAAGGCTACAGCTCCTTGTTCCTCCACAGCAGGGCGTGGTCAGCGCGACAAACGCGGGCGGCACCGTGCAGACCCGGCAGGTGATCGTGCCGCTCTCCTCGATCGATTCCGCCAAGAGCGTGATCCAGCTGTCTCGCATCTTTGGACTGGGCAAGAACTCCAGTGGCGTGCCCTTTGGCCCGACCCGCGATTTCAGCACCCGCTGCGCGGCAACTGACTCCCCGCTCTGCCTCGGACTCATCATCCACTCCATCACGCTCTATCGGATCTGAACGGAACAGCAGGAATGAAGCAGCGCCGCACCAGCCAGACCCCTCTCCACCGGTCCCCGAAGACCGGAGGGGTTGCCTGCGTGCTCGCATGCCTTCAAATGCTTGTGGCCGGTTGCGCCGCCGATCGAAACGAATACCTGCGCGACAAGGCAAGGAATTCAACCTCCAGCGGATTGACGGCACTCGACCAGGAAAACATCAAGGCCAAAAGCCTTGCAGGGACCACCATCCTCCTGCACCAAAGCCGATTCTATGGTTACACGGCACCCAACGCCCAGAGCTGCGCGGGAGACGCCAAGTCCTACATCCCCTTTCCCAACAACGAGGGGCTCGAAGCGTTTGAAGAAAGCATCGCCGAGCCCGGCGAATCCATCCGTCCTGCGTTCATCAAGAACGTGGCACTGGACCTGACGGACGCCAGCACGGAAAGCACGGCCAACCGCTCGCTGGCCTGCTCGATCCGCCCGTCGGTCGATACCAAGCCCAGCAAATGCGCCACCTTCGACCTCTCGGCATCGGACTCCATCGGGCTCACCCTCAACGGCACGGTGCTGCTGCTCGGCGGCACTCCCGAGGCTGCCGGCACGGGCGTTTCGGGCGGAGCGATCGACCCATTCGAGACCATTGAATCCGAATACGCGCTCTCGCTTTCGCCGGTCGGCACGCCAACGGCACGGACCACCTGGACCGACCTCGTGCGTGACGAGCTCTTCAACTCCGGCGCCAGCACCCGGCCACGCCCGCGGTTCCTGCCCTCGGCAACCTTCAATCCGGATGCAGGAAAACTCCTCTATTTTGGAGGCTCGACCAAGCTTTCCACCCCTGCGGCCGGCGGGATTGCACAGCCCACTGCCGACAACTGGATCTTTTCGGCCCATTCGCGCAAGTGGACTTTCCTGCCCACGGTCGTGGTCCCGCGCAACTACCAGCAAACCGACCGCAGCGTCTCCGGCACGATCCGCACCCTGGAAAAATCCGTCTCCCCCCGGGCGAGCTTCGGCTACCTGCCGATCAGCGGCATGGCCGCGGCGGGACTTGGCGACTCAATGGCAGGTCCGACGCAGGATTTGGGCCTGGAAAAACTCCTGATCGTCGGAGGGGTGACCAACAGCCAGCAGGGCTTTGCACTCCACGACACCTACCTCTTCAATCCCACTTTCGGTCCCGAGGAGATCGACCTCGGGAGCTCCACCTCGAGCTGGAGCCTGCGGCAGTGGGTCGAGAGCTACCACACGCGCCGGATCTCCAACTCACAGACCGGCACGCAGCTCGGCCTGGATTCGGTCAGCACGCCCAACTTCGCCTTCAACCTGAGCTCAGCGACCGTCGACACCTCGAATGACACCTTCACCTTCAATGGCCACGGACTCACCAACGGAACCGAAGTGATGTTCACGGGCTCCTCCGCCCCGCCGCCGGTTGCCCCGGGCGGAATTGCGCTCTCCAACAATGTCAGCAGCACGACCTACACGGTGACCTCGGCAACTTCATCGACCTTCGCACTGAGCGGAATCAACCTCACTTCAACCGGTAGCGGGACCATCACACTCAGCCGAAGCTCGGGGCCACTGCAGGGTGCGCTGGTCGGAAGCGCGGGCTCCCCAAAATGGATCAGCGGTTTTGACTGGTCGGGGGCCGCGCCGGGCGGTCTCGGCGGCAGGGTCTCCACGCTCACCCGACCTGACACCTCGCACCCGTATCGCGTGGAGCTGGATCCGGATGGCTACGTGACCCATCCGGGAGCAAGCCATTCCTGGAGCTCGGTTGGAGGAGGTGGAGTTCCCGGATTTGGAGCCGCATCCGTTCACCCGTCGATCACGGGCAACTTTTGGATTCATTTTGGGGGAACCAACTGCCCGGGATACCTCTCCATGACTCCCGCCCAACTCACGGCCTACTGCACGTTCAACTCATCGGTCTTCAATATCGATCTGAGCGGGGCATCCCCCAGCACCACCAACGGCGCTTCAAACCATCCAGAGTACCAGCGCGCGGGAATCGCATCGGCTGCAGGAACCACGGTAGACGGCCTGACCCAGGTGATCGTCGGATGGGGAGGAGTTGCCAAACCCACGACTACGAGCGGGGAGCTCCTGCTCATTCGTCCGCAGGCCGGGGCGGCGGCGCCGGTCGTGAGCTCCTTTGTCCCCACGGGAGATCTGCCTCCGCAGCTTTCAAACGGTCAGCTCGTGTACAGCCACATCACCCGCAAGTTCTACCTCTTTGGAGGAATCGTCCCCTCATCCAACGGAATCGATCTTCCCCAGCAGCCATCCGATACCTGGGAACTCGAGGTCACGACGACGGCTTCTGCGAAATGGCGGCGACTCAACCCCAGCTGCTGGCCCAACTGCCCCCAGGCCAGGCGCTCGCATCGCATGGCGGAAGTGAACTACCAGGTGCCAGCTGCCTGCACGGTCGCCTCCCCCTGCACTTACGGCATCTTCATGGAAGGCGGGACCGCCAACGGGCTCGACTTCCTCGCCGACCGATGGATGTTCGATCCATCGGCAAACTCCGGGCTTGGACACTGGCTCAACGTCAATGGTTTTCCGGGGCGCAGGAGCGCGGCCATGGCCACCTACAGGGTCACGCTTCCCAATGGCAACAAACGGACGCGCTCGCTGATGTTTGGCGGCGAAACCGGACTCGAAGCGTGGCCGGCAGCCGTCCTGGGAGCGTCGCAGGTCTTTCTCCCGCCGATCCTCGGTGACACCGAGATCTTTGACTACGACACCTCGACGTGGAATCGGGCCAAGCTCTTCGGCAGGGGCTTCGGCACGACCTCCTCGGGAGGCGAAAAGTTCCAGATCACCTTGAGCGCCTCACGCCTGAGCCCGCCGCCCCTTTCGGGGGCGATGATGGTCACGCGAACGCATGGACCGACCGGCGAAGAGCTCGCCATCCCCGAGATCTACCTGTTCGGTGGCCGCAAGAAGGACGGACGTTACGCCGATATTTCCGGTGAGATCTGGAAGTTCTGTCCCCAGAGCACGCGCGAGCAGGGCAACCCCCCTTCAACGGTAAATGCCGCGTGCGAAGGACCGGTTGAAGACGGCTATTCAGGACGCTGGAGCTTCAAGTCGGAGACGGTAACCACCCTCACGCCCAGCCGTCGCAGGTCCTTCCTCGGGGCGGCGGCATACGACTCTTCACGGGACGAAATCATCGTCTACGGGGGACGGACGACGACGGCGACCAACACGGTCGTGACCCAGGACCTCTCGATTGCAGAAACCGCGGGCGAGCTCAGGGTCCTCTCACCCGGCACGCTCTCCTGGCGCCTGGTGCAGGCCTGCGCAAGCTCGGTGGATGTACCCGAGCAGCGCTACGGCCACTCCCTCTCGTACGACTCCCAGAACAATCGCCTGATCCTGGTGGGCGGCGTGGCCCTGGGATCCGGCTCGGCCTTTGTCCATGAACTCACTGACCCGGTGCCTGAAGTGTGGACGGCTCGATACATCCCCGCGGGCGCAAGCCCCGAGTGCTATGACTGGCAGAAGATGCCGACACCCGAGGAATCCCTCCGCGTCGACGCCCAGTTTCCGCCCGAGGGCGGACTCACGGGCGCAGCTTCCGTCTTCCTGCCCCCATCGGGCTATGGCAGCGGCAGCTACCTGCTGCAGGATCAGGAGTGTGCAGGCTCGGGCCCGCTGGCCACGGCCGACCTCGGGCTCAGCAAAAAGTATTCGGGCGGTGTGACGATCGACCTGGATCGTGCGCAGCTCGGCTCCAACGAAAATCTCCTGCTCAAGCTCACCTACATCCCCATGCAGGAGGGCGGCGTCCTGCCCGGCCGTACGCCGGCAGGCCTGCAGGACGAGCCCGTCATCCACATCCATTTGATCAACACGGGGATGACCCGTGCAGCACTCATGGGGGTGTTCCAACCCCGGCACCTGTTCTTCTTTGATACCCAGCGCTTCCCGCATGTCATCGACAAGCTCTCGGTGCTGGCCGAGCGCGATGGCCAGATCCGCGAGGAGCAGCTCGTGATCCCGCTGGCTTCGGCGAGTGCCGCTGATCGTATCCGGATCGAGCGTGTGAGTGGCTCCGCAGTCCTGCTCGATGTCTCGGTGACCCGGATGGGAGCCCGCTGAGGGTGTCCGAACCGACACACCTAAAGGTACTTAGGAATCACCAAAACGCCCATTATTACAATGGGTTGCAATGACCAACAGATGGACACCGTCCATGACTTCTTCATGACGGAATCGGCAGCAATTTCCCGAACAATGCTGAAGGTTTGACGTTTTAAAGCCGAAAAGTCCGTTGGAGGTGTCCAAGTCTGCGACAGCTGGCGAAGGGTTCTACAGTTCTAACCGCCCGAAATCAGGCGCGCCCGAGTGGCGTCGCACGCCTTTTGCTCTGTCTTGTCCTTGAGATGCCGAGGATTCCGCCCTTCAAAGCCCGCTCCTTCCTCTCGAGCCTGCTGCTGGTGGCAGCAGCCTCCGGCCTGGGCGCATGCACCAATCGCGGCTCGACGGTGGCCGTCACCAAAGGCAGCAGCGCAAATTCTCTCAGCAGCATTCCCGGCTCGGGTGGTGGCGGAGCGCCCACCTCGGCCATCACGTTGAGCTCGGTCCTTCGAAGCCAGGCGGATCCCAATGGCAAGCTCGACCTGCTGGGTGACGGCTCGGGTGCGATCCAGAACTTCTGCAACCCCGAAGGCAAGCCCGCCGAAGACTCGCTCTGCCAGTGCGTGCTGGGCTACATCGACGGGAGCGGCAATAGCCTGCAGCTGGCGGTCACCCCCAGCCACATCGAGTCCGACCTGATCCGCTGCTCCTACACGGGTGTACCCGGCACCGTCACCCAGCTCTCCGTCAAGATCTACTTCACGCCGGCGGACCTCTCGTCGAACTCCTATAATTTCAGTTTCTCCACTGCAGTGGGTGGAGCCAGCCTCTCGGACATCAGCGCCTACACCAAGCCCACTCGCTTCCAGTGCAAGAGCCACATTTACATTTCGCACTTCGGCGACGATTCCAACGATTCCAATGGTAGCTCGGGCTCAAACTCGATTGTATCCCTCATGTATGATCCGATCCAGTCCGAGGATCCGCGCCTTTCGTATGGATTCAACTTCTACACCTCCAATCCCGGTGGAGCGGTGGCGCTCTATGCATCCCAGAATGCCTCGCAGCAGCGGCTCTGGGAATGCCCGCTTGACCTCACGAGCGGCTCCCCGCTCGGGCTCGACTACTCGGTCTTCAGCCTCCAGTCCGACGGACAGTCCTCCAGGATCTACCCTGCAGCGGGGAGCGTCTTTGATCGCTCGACCTTCCTGACGGCGCGCCAGAAAAATGGGATCTTCAATGTTCCGATCAACGCACCCCTGATGCCGGGGCTGCCCAACCAGATACCCGACGCCGACGGCAAGGTCGGCGCAGGTGTCGCGCCGGTGCTCGGCTGGGGCGTGCAGCCGGTTCCCGCCGCTGGAAACGAAAACTGCCCCGGTGCCAACGTCTCGATTCCCTCCGGCCACCACTGGGCCAAGCTCTGGCTGTTCCGTGGCTCGCTGCCCGTCCGCTACGCCAAGGCGAGCCCGACGCTCTCCCTGACTCCGATTGCCTGCAACCCCGGCAACTTCCTTTCCGACTCGGGCCTCAAGGACAAGCCCTACATCACGGACTGCGCGGATCCGTCCAAGGCCGGCTCGGGTCCGGTTCCTGACTGCAGCGACACTGGCTGCATCGGGATGAATTATAAATTCGGGACTGCTCCCCTCGTGGATCGCATCGCGCAGCGTGAGGAGTCCAACGGAACCCCACGCAACCGCTGCATGAAGGTCACCAAGTTTGGCCTCGGCAACCCAACGATCGCTGCAGGCCAGACCAGCTCCAGCACAGGCCTCCTGGCAGGCTACACCGAGTTCGGCCTTGGAACCGATATCTGGTCACCGAGGCACGAGGACCAGGTCTCGGCCAACCCCAACTCCTGCTCCCAAACCACCAACAAGTTTGATCCCCTCAATCTTTGCAGCACACCTGACCCCACGACGCTCACGGGCGAGTCTGCAGCCAATGCTGCAAACGCAAAATATGTCCCTCACGTCTCCAGCGGCGTCCGCGACAAGCTCTCCAATGTGCCCATCGACACCAACGACGGAGGCGGATTTTCGAGCCGGTCGGACTATATCTTTGTCGTCACTCCGGCTTCCGTGAGCGCGGCCCAGATGGATGCCCAGGGCTCCCAGGTCGCGAACATGTACACGCCTTATCGCTTCATTCCCTCGACCGCCTGCCAGAGCGGCAATCCTGACCTACCTGCCTTCGCGGGAGATTGCCACTCCCGCTACAGGGTCCAGTACCTGATCGAGCGCCACGACATCACCCAGGCGGGCTCGACTTCGAGCAACTTCATTTATCCGGTCTGCGTGCTGCAGCCCGATTGAGAACTGGAAAAGACGGACATGAAACTTGAGAGCAAAAAACCGGGCCTCCTCCTCGCTGCAGCGATCGCGGTGATGCAGCTGCTTGCGCTCAGCTCCTGCACCAACTCCAATCGTTCCAACTTCAACGGCGCCCTCAAGGGGAGCTCTTCTGGATCGGGCTCCACCTCGTCGAGCATCTCCACCTCGGCAACGACTTTCAAGATCGGGACGGTCACCATCAGCCAGGCAGGTTCGTCGAGCGCCTCGTCCGCACTCGTGTTTTTTGACATGACCGGCATGACCCGGATGATCACCGAGTTCTGCTCGCTGGCCTCCCCCAAGCTCTGCAATTGCCAGTTCTCCTGGCAGGAGACCAATTCGACGGGCGCCACGAGCGTCACCGTCCCCCGCAAGATCAGCTCCAAGATCACCAATGTGCAAAACAGCCTGGTCTCCTGCGAGGTGCCCGACGCGTATTTCCAGGAAATCCCCAACGGGGCCATCGTCAAGATCACGGTACTCCCGGCACCGGGCAACGGCGGAGCCTTCACGGTCACTCCCTACTCCCAGGTCAAGGGCAATGTCTCGCCGACCGGAAACTTCCAGGACTCCGAAGGCCGAAAGTTCCAGAATATCTATCGCTACACCTGCCATGACCGCAATGTGCGCGGGCTCGCCGTCAAGTCCAAGGTACGCACCACTGACTTCACCCGCGGAAGCGTCACCGAATCGGGCCAGTTCACGATGGCCTCCCAGTTCTGTAAATCACGCGGACGGGATGGATCCGGTGCGGATGTCACAGGTTGCGAACTCCAGCTCGCCTTTGGGATGGGAGAGTCCTCGCAGGCCTACTGGTACAACCTTTATATCAAGAGCTCGGACCAGAATATCAACCAATCCAACTCCGCGTTCATCTGCCCGACGATCCTCGAGCCCCCCTTCAACGACGGAAACATCACTGGCACGCAGGGAACCTACTTCCCGCTGGATGCGACCTTCGCGCTGGCACACACCCCAAACGGAAATTTCACGGTGGGCGTGGTGGCCCGGAGCCGGATCAGCTCGCCCAATGGTGATTTCGTCGGCAACCAAGGCTGCGCGACCACCCAAAACAACAATTCCGGAAGCACTGTGCCCGGAAATGCCATCGTCAGCTCGTGCCTGGGCTTTGCCGCCAAGCCCAACTCCGATGGAACCTGCCCGTACTTCACGGACTCCAATGGCCAGATCCGCATGACTTACCGCCTGCGCCGCTACACGGCGCTCTACCCGCTGCTCTGGGATACCACGGGCGCCAACATGCCCGGCGAAGGGGTCAAGACCGACCAGATCTATGTGCTGGATCGTCCGGTGAGCTCCAACCTCGCCGATCCACTCAAGCCCTTCACCATCCGCGGCCCCAAGCCCTGCCCGTTCTCGTGGTATGACTGGAGCAACGCCACCGGAGTCGGACCGGCCTACGTTCCGACCAATCATTCAGGCTGGAACAACGTCAACCCGGACAGCGTACAGTTCCCCAATAAGGACGAGTTCACTGGACTGGACAAGGAGTCGAGCTGCGCAGCCGTGCTCCCGATCCTCGATGCCAACCGGGACATCATGAGCCTTGCCACCATCCACTCCACCAACCCGGCCTTGAAAGCGCGCCACATCCGTCCCGGACGTGCCTGGGCGCCCACCTACCTTGAGGACACGGACTTCCAAGCCTGCGCCCCGGATGCCGACCCCCATCGCGAGGCTCCGATCAATATCATCAAGAACGGCTCGAACGGCGTGATCGGCTGGTGCTCGGACGTGTATCCCAACAAGAATGAAGCCCTCGGCCTGACGACTCAAAGTTGGGCGGGCCAGCTGACTCGGACGATTCCCAAGGTCCCGGGTGGCGAAAATTACTCGCGCTACCCGCTTGCTTCCACCAAGAGCTATGTGGAGCAGGCCGTTCGAAATGACTCCACCTACAGCTGCCTGCTCACCTTTGACGCAGGCAATGGCAAAACCGGAAAGCAAAGCCCCCAAGGCGGCTGCTGCTCGGGGCTGGGCTTCACTTCGGGAATCGGACTCAATGCCTCCAAGCACCTCGAACCCTCGCAGTCGAACCTCAGTCCCTGCCTGACTCCCACCTACTGATGGCTCAGGTCCCGGCCACGATCCTCGAAGCGCTCCGCCGGGAACTCGAACCGGAGTTTGGGCCCATTTCCATCAACCAGGCCCGGCGCTGGATCGAGGCCGGGTACATCGACGCAAGCGCACTTCGGTTCGACTGGCTCTCCATTCGCTCGGACCTGGCACCCCCCGAGCCTGAGCCCGGCGGCTGCCAGATTCCCGTGCTTTTTGAGGACTCGCATTTCGTCGTCTTCAATAAACCCACCGGCCTCCCCTCCGCCGTGCAGGCCGGTCAGAGGCGCGGCACGGCCGTGCACCACGCGCTCGCGCATGACCCACGCCTTGAGCTCCTCCATCGCCTCGACACCGGAACGAGCGGATGCCTCGCGTTTGCGCGCGGCCCTGACGCCTTCGCCCGCCTGCGCGAGGAGTGGAAACGAGGCGGGGTTGGAAAATTTTACCGCGCCAGGCTCTCGCAGGTCCCCGCGTGGAAACTCCCACTCCAGATCCAAAAGCCACTCGGGCACCACCCCAAGGCGCAAAGTCGCATGGTCGTGATCGAGCGCGAAAACCAGCCGATCCGCGGAAAGCCGCTTGCGGCCCGCACCACCCTGCTCTGCATGCGTTCAGAGCGCGAGATCGAAATCGAGCTCCACACCGGAGTGATGCACCAGATCCGGGCGCACCTTTCCTCGCTCGGTGCACCGATCGAAGGTGACCTGATCTACGGAGGAGCCGAGTCATCGCGACTGTGGCTTCTGGCCTGGAAACTCGAGCTCCCGCTCGCTTCCGGAAAGCGCGTCACCGTCGAAGCCGACTGGTGAGCCAAAAACATCGGGGCGGGACCGAGTCTCCTCGATTCCGCCCCGAGTGGGCTGTTGTACTGCCTGCTTCAGGGGAGCGCCCTAGGGGAGGCGCAGAACCTAAAGCCTTGGAAACCGGCGCCGCCTCTCAGCCGCGCCGCTTTCAAGCTTGTGGGAACTTGTCAGCTGCAGCCCATGCTGTTGCCGCAATTCAGGCACTTGTAGCAGGCTCCGTTCCGGACAGTGGTGTGACCACAGCTGTCGCAGGGAGGAGCATCGCCCATCATCTCGGCCAGGTGGCCAGAGAGATTACCGGCGGTGCTAGCAGCCAGAGTTGCGGTTTCCATTGGAGCGGCAGCCTGCGCTGCGCCTACGGTGTTGCGGCCGTAGACGCCCGATGCTGCGCCCTTTTCGGCAGTCAGGTCGACCGGTGGGACGGTCGGCTTGACCTGCACGAAATCCGTGCGGCCCAGGTATTCCATGCCGAGCACCCGGAACAGGTAGTCGACGATCGACGTCGACATCTTGATGTTCGGGTGACCCTGCACGGGGCCTGAGGGCTCGAAGCGGGTGAAGGTGAACTTGTCGACGAACTCCTTGAGGGGCACTCCGTACTGGAGGCCGAGGCTCACGGAGATGGCGAAGCAGTTCATCATTGCACGGTAGGCGGCGCCTTCCTTGTGCATGTCGATGAAGATCTCGCCCACCGAACCGTCTTCGTATTCACCGGTGCGGATGTAGACCTTGTGGCCCGCGATGTTGGCTTCCTGCGTGAAGCCGCGGCGCTTGGCCGGGAGCTTCTTGCGTTCTGCCGGGGCGTGCACGACCACGGTCTTGGTCTCGACCTTCACTTCCGTTTCCTTTTCGTCCTTCTTGTCATCCTTTTGGTCGGACTTGGTCGAAAGCGGCTGCGAGAGCTTGCATCCGTCGCGATAGAGCGCCACTGCCTTGAGGCCCATCTTCCAGCCCTGGTAGTAGATCTCTTCGATCTCTTCGACAGTCGTCTCATTGGGGAGATTGACCGTCTTGGAGATGGCGCCCGAGAGGAACGGCTGGGTCGCAGCCATCATGCGCACATGGCCCATCGGAGCAATGAAGCGCTGTCCCTTGTTGCCGCACTTGTTGGCGCAGTCGAACACTGCGAGGTGCTCGTCCTTGATGTGCGGAGCGCCTTCGACCGTCATCGTGCCGCAGATCGCTTCGTTGGCTTCGTTGAGCTGGGCGTTGGTCAGGCCCGCGTGCGTCAGGAAGTTGAAGGTCGGTGCGTTGTACACCGATTCAGCAATCCCGAGGCGCTTGAGGGTCTCTTCGCCCATGCCCCACTTGGTGAAAGCGCTGGAAAGTTCGAAGGTGCCCGGAAGGGCCTTTTCGAGCTTGGCGATTTCAGCGTCATTGAGGCCCTTGCTCTTGAGGAACTCACGATTGACATGCGGAGTACCGTCAAAGGTCAGCTTTCCGAGGACGTAATCAATGATGTCCTTGGTCTGTGCCGCCGTGTAGCCCAGGTTCTTGAGCGCCACAGGTACTGACTGGTTGACGATCTTGAAGTAGCCGCCGCCAGCAAGCTTCTTGAACTTGACGAGCGCGAAGTCAGGCTCGATGCCCGTCGTGTCGCAGTCCATGAGCAGGCCGATGGTTCCCGTCGGAGCGAGCACGGTGACCTGCGAGTTGCGGAAACCGTACTTCTCGCCGAGCGCGAGAGCCATGTCCCAATCCTGGTGAGCTGCCTTGACGAGCTCGTCCGGGCAGAGACCGGTCGGGATCTTGTAGGCCGCATCACGGTGCTTGCCGATGACCTTGAGCATGGGCTCACGGTTCTTGGCATAGCCGTCGAAGGCACCGATCACGCCAGCTTCTTCTGCGCTGACTGCGTAAGCATGTCCGCACATGATGGCCGTGATGGCGGCTGCCCAGGCGCGGCCAGCCTCGCTGTCGTAAGGAATGCCCTTGAGCATGAGCATCGTGCCGAGGTTCGCGTAGCCGAGGCCCAGCGGGCGGTAAGCGTGCGAGTTCTTGGCAATCTGCTCGGTCGGGTAGCTCGAGAGTCCGACGAGGATTTCCTGCGCGATGATGAAGATGCGGCAGGCGTGGCGGAAGCCTTCGATATCGAAGCTGCCGTCTTCGTTCAGGAACTTGACGAGATTGATCGACGCCAGATTACAGGCCGAGTCGTTCAGGAACATGTACTCGGAGCACGGATTTGAAGCAAAAATGCGGTCCGTGTTCGAGCAGGTGTGCCAGTCGTTGATCGTGGTGTCGTACTGCACACCCGGATCAGCGCAGGACCATGCTGCTTCAGCGAGCATCTTCCAGAGGTTGCGGGCTTCGTACGTTCCCATGACCTTGCCGGTCGTGCGAGCGATGGTTTCCCACTTGTCGCCCTTCTCGACCGCGTTCATGAACTTGTCGCTCACGCGGACCGAGTTGTTGGCGTTCTGGCCGGCAACCGTGCGGTAAGCTTCGCCGTTGAAGTCGGAAGAGTATCCAGCCTGGATGAGGGCTGCGACCTTCTTTTCTTCGCGGCTCTTCCAGGTGATGAAGTCAGCGATTTCGGGATGGTCCATGTCCAGGCAGACCATCTTGGCAGCGCGGCGGGTGGTGCCGCCGGACTTGGTGGCGCCTGCACCGCGATCGAGCACTTCAAGGAAGGAAATCAGGCCGGAAGACGTTCCACCACCCGCGAGCTTTTCGTTCGCTCCGCGGATATTGGAGAAGTTCGTGCCGGTTCCGGAGCCGTACTTGAAGAGACGGGCTTCGTTCTTGGCCAGCTGGAAGATCGACATGAGGTCGTCGTCCACCGACTGGATGAAGCAGGCCGAGCACTGCGGGCGCGAATAGGCGTCGTGGGTCTCGACGATGCGCATGGACTTGGAATCCCATGCGTAGTTGCCGCCGGATCCTTCGATCCCGTAGGCGTGGTAGAGGCCGCAGTTGAACCACACGGGCGAGTTGAATGCGCCCATCTGGTTGATCAACAGATAAAGGAGCTCGTCTTCAAAGGTCTGGGCATCGACCGCGGAGAAGTATCCAGCCTTCTCCCCCTCCAGGCGCAGCGTGTGGGCCACACGACCCACGACCTGGCGTACCGAGGTTTCGTGGTTCGTGCCGGGGACGCCGGCCTTGCGGAAGTACTTGGAGACGAGAATGTCGACGGCGAGCTGGGACCAGTTGCCTGGGACCTCGACGTCCTTCATTTCAAAGACGGTGCTGCCGTCGGTATTCTTGATCTTGGAGGAGGACTTCACGTAGGCGACGGCATCCAAAGGATTCTTGCCGGTCTGGGTGAAGTGGCGCGCGATCTCGACGGTGTCGGTCTGCGCGAGGTTCTTGTTGGCCACCACGGGACGAGCGCCCTTGTTGATGACCACGGCAGTATTGGCTGCCTTGTTCTTGCTGATGCTGCGTTCGGTATTCCGTTCAATCGACATGATACTTTCCTTCCCCTGATTGCTCAGGCCCCTAGTTGGACGAGATTTGCGAAGTTCCCTGCGCCGGCTCTCGTTTTGAACACCGACCCCGGAGCCACCGGAGCCTTTGTTCGGTTTTGCCCCCAGGCCCGGGATCTCACCCCCAGGCTCGGGACCGCTTCTTGTGGTTTTGGTTTTCAGTCTCGTGGGCTCAGCCCTCACAGCGCGGTTGGCCGGCTTTTGGAACTTCGGGGTCCTTTTTGACTCTCTGCCTCCCGCACACACCTGCCGGGCTGCCTCGCGTCACTTCGAACCCTCGAAGCTACCCGGGGCACCCCCCGGAACCGCTTCACCTTGCTGCTGGCCGCTTTCACCACTCGTCCTGAGTTGCTGGGGCGTCCAAACCGACATCGTCCTGATGTTTCTTAAGCTGCTTGGGTTCGGGGCAAAAGTCAAAGGACACCACAATAGATTGTGGTGTGCCTTAGAGACCCCCACAAGGAATGGTTGTGTCGGGCTGCGTTAAGTTGCTGAGGCGCATTGAAGAATTCCCGTTTTGGGGGCCTTAGAAGACCTTTGAGGGAAAACCCGGCCCAGGCGCTTACGCGACGCAGAAAACGGCCAAAAGGGGGGTCTAAGGGGGGGCGAAAAAGGGCCTAGTAAGCCACGCCCAGGGTCACAATGAAGGCCGAAAGGCTCACTCCCGAGGTATTTCCGCCAATACTGGCCGAATGGCTCGCAAACGCCGAGCGCAGTCGGAAGATCTTGCTCGCACCGCCAGAAGACAGGTCCACACCTGCGCACACTTCGTAACCAAAGCTCAGTCCCTGCGTGTACGCGTTGCTCAGATTCATGATGTACCAGCCGATCAATCCGGCTGCGCCAAGGTAGGGCTGCATTCTTCCAGCACTGAACGGATACACAAAAAAGCCCGGCAAAAAGGCTGCTCCGTACATCGAAAAAGCATCACTAGCCGTGGGAGAGGTGACGCCTGCAGTACCGGACGCCATCTCGAACTGCGCGGCGGCGTTGATGCGGAACACGTTCTTGCGGCTCTCGGCCCTGAAATTAAGGAGGTACCCCTTCGCGCCCGAAAGATTGCCGGCCGTACCCGTGACCTGGTTCGGACCATTGAACATCCTCAGCCCAAGCTCCACTGCCGGAGAGGCCACGGTTCCGCCTACACCGGCCCGGGCAGGCAGGGATGACAGGAGAGACAAGGCCACGGTGAGCAGGAAGGACGCAGTCCTCATGCTCTCCTTTTCGGAAATCCATGACGCAAACTTGAGAAAAGGCCCCTCTGCGGGCTTATAGTGGGGACGCACATGAATGTTTTCACGCTGATTGCCGTCACTGCCGCCGGATACTTCGTCGACATCTACGACCTGCTGCTGTTTTCGATCGTCCGCGTGAAGAGCCTGCGGGAGCTTGGCGTGCCAGAGGGTGAGCTCCTCACGACTGGAGTCACCCTGATCAACCTCCAGATGGCAGGACTGCTCGTGGGCGGACTGTTCTGGGGGATCCTCGGGGATCGCAAGGGTCGACTGGCCGTGCTCTTCGGCTCGATCCTCACCTACTCACTGGCCAATCTCCTGAACGCAGGCCTGCTGCTGCTTCCGAACGGCGCCATCCTGCCCAGCTACGGAGCGCTGCGATTCATCGCCGGGGTCGGGCTCGCGGGAGAACTGGGCGCCGCCGTCACGCTCGTTTCGGAAGCCTGTTCGCGCGAGCGCCGAGGCCTGGCCACCGCCTTTGTCGCCTCGATGGGAATCGCGGGCGCGGTTTTCGCCGGATGGGTTGCGGAACACACGCACTGGACTCAGGCCTACTTCATTGGCGGAATCATGGGACTTGCGCTGCTGCTCGCCCGGGTGAGCATGGCCGAATCGGCGCTGTTTGTTTCGTTGCAGGAAAAACATTCCACTTCGCGCGGAGACTGGTGGTCTTTGATCAACGAGTCCAGGCTTCGCGGCAGGTACCTGGGCGCCATCGCCCAGGGGATGCCCATCTGGTTCGTGGTCGGCGTGCTCCTCACCTTCTCGCCCGAGATCGCCCGCGAGCTTCGGATCACAGGCGAACTCCAGGCAGGACGAGCCATCATGCATTGCTACGCAGGCGCGGTGCTGGGTGATTTCCTTGCAGGAGTCTGGAGCCAGGTCCTGGGTCGCCGCCGCTCGGCCGTGGCAACCTTCCTTTTGCTGACCGCGGTCGGGATGACGGCATTCGTGCAATTCTTTGATCGCTCCGCCGAGGAGTTCTACTGGCTCTCGGCCTTCATGGGATTTGCCTCGGGCTACTGGGCCGTGCTCCTCAGCTCGACTGCCGAGCAGTTCGGAACCAACATCCGCTCGACGGTCACCTCCACGGTCCCCAATTTCATCCGGGCCACCGTGATCCCCATGTCCACGCTCTTTGCGTGGCTGGGTGCCAGGACCTCACTCCTCTCTTCGGCTGCACTGATCTCTGCAGCGACCCTGCTCCTGGCAGCCTGGTGCCTCTGGAGGAGCCGGGAGACATTCGGCGCTGACTTGGACTTTATCGAGGAGCCCGAGAAACTCGATGCGATCCTGTTTTTCGACGGCGAGTGCAATCTCTGCAGCGGGGTCGTCGACTTCTGCGTGCGCCGAGGGCTGGGTGGCCGGATCCGCTTTGCTTCACTCCAGGGCGAGACGGCGGCCCGACTTCTGCCCCCAGGACTTCGCGGCTCGGGAGCCGACTCCCTGGTCCTGCTTGAAGGTGACGGCAAAGCCACAGGCCTCCAGCTCCGCTCCCGCGCGGCACTCCGGATCGGCAGGCTCTGTGGTGGTCCCCTGGGCGCCCTGTGCTGGGTACTCGGGGCAGTACCCGCCTTTGCCTCCGACTCCGTCTATCGAATCGTCGCGGCCCATCGACTCCAGTGGTTTGGCAAACGTTCAACTTGCCGACTCCCGCTTCCCGAGGAACGGGACTGGTTCCTCCAGTAAGCCACACCCTAACCAAACGTAAGGGGAAGCGTCACCACGGATCCGGCTGCGCGAATGTCGAATCTTGAACGCGTGATCTCGCCAAGGATCACACCCAGCACCTTTTGCGGGAGCGCAGGGGAAAGGGCCGAACTGCGAAGGGAATGCGCGAGGATTTTGGGGGATTGAGCGCGACCGCCCGTGCCCACCTTGAAGCGGACGCTCACCATTCCGGAAAGTGGCACGCCTGAGTTTTCCGGCAACTGGAAGAGCGCGTCGAGCGCTGCCAGCACTCGCTCGATCTCCCGCATGAGCTGCTTCTCGGTGAGCCTGCCGCGGATGAAAGGGCGTGGCTGGACAAACCATCCGTGGACCACGATCCGGCCTGCAAGCGGGTCCAGCGCCCCCTCCACGCGGCTTACGCCGTGCGGAATCCTGGGATCAAACACCACCAGGCGGTTGAAATCGGGGGTAACCTTCTCGATCACTTCGCGCTCTTCGAGCCCCGACTCTCCCCCGAGGCTCGCCTGCTCCCAGAACGACAGGACCTCGTCCCTCAGGAGCAGCGTTTCACCGCCGCGGAAAGCTCGCGGCCCCGGAGTCAGGGAGTAGACAAATGCCCACGGCCCGTGTGGCAGGTCGGCGTGGAAGTTCTGCTCGCAACCATCGACATAAGCACTCATCCAGGGAGGCGAGAGGTCATGGCAGCCCAACACCTCCCTGCCCCAGAGTGCCAGGCGCTGGTGGAACGCCTCATAAAGGGGCTTGGGAAAGAAGTGGTAGGCCGGCGTGCGGAGCAATCGGTACTGCCCCGGCACATGCCAGTAGTCCCAGCAAAAACGCCTTGGATCTGCGCCGCGCGGATCCCCAAGCACTTCCTCGAGGTAGCGCCGCATCCTGCGTGCATCCTTGAAGAACCGGTCTTCGATAAAGAGCCGTGCTGCGGCCCTTTGTGCTTTTGGCATCGATCGCTGGCCCTAAGGATGGAAAAGATGCGTGAAGCGCGGGGCTGTCGGACGCGGCGGCTGGTAGGATCGCTGCCCGCCGGCGTAACGAGCCTGCCATTGGCGATCCTTCTGGTAGCGAAGGAGATCATCCTCGCGAACTGCATCCAAGGCCCCTGCCATCTCCCTGAATGTGAGCGGATACCCGCGGCTCTTCAGGGCCCGCTCGTCGAGCCGTTCGGCCTCTTCAAGCAGGTTCTCGCCGAATGTCGTGAGGACGGACACGGTCTGCAATACGGAGCGGGACATGTTCAGCGGGAAGCGTTCCTGAAGCAGCTTCGAAAAGACAGGCCAACGCCTGAGCTGCCAGATGATCGTCTTCTTGAACCAGGCCCCAAGATCCGAGCCCAGTCGATAGTCGTAGCGATCCGACCAGTGATAAAATCGATCCAGCACTGCGTCTTTCCGGCGTACATCCCCGATCCGCGAGATGTCCTTCCATTCGGCCAGCACCTCAAATCGAGGGTCGACATCCAGGTCCGACGGCATGAAGGTCTGCCGCTCCTGGATCCCCAGTCGATCCAGGAAGTCGCGATTCCTCGGATTCACCTGGCTTTGGAAAAGCGGGATCTGGAAACTTCCCATTGAGGCCTTGTTGAAACCCTCAAAAGCCACCTCGCTGCAAAAGAGCTCGGAGCTGTCCTGAAGCTTCATCGAAAAATCATAGGGGACCGAGGAGCCCCGCTTCTTGGCCTCCATCAGGCGCTCGAACTGGGCGCGAGCGGCAAGATGGGCGAGCTCAGCCTGTGCCGGATCCCTGAGGCGCAATACGGCGACCCGAAAGTTCCCATCGCCGGCATAGTCTTCGTAGGGTCGTACCGTGGTTCCCACTTCAATGTGTGCCTCGAGCACCCAGCGCTCCCGGGTCTCCGGATCAATGTAAAGCTGGGCGAGGTGGCTGAATTGCCCGTCGACGTCCGCCATCCTGGCGATCGCGGCACTGGTGATGGCATTGCCGCGACTCATGAGCAGATCACCCGACCTGAGCTCATCGATCGAAAAATGACCCTTTGCCTCGGGGACTTGAAGATAAGGTTCGGGCCCCGAAAGGTACCGGGCCGGCCGTTTTGGATCGTAGGGTGCGGGCCGGATCCAGGCTTCGGCCAGGTACTCCTCCCCGAACCGAAGCGCACGCATGAGATTTCGGGCCTGGTCCACGCAGGCCACCGAAAGCTCTCCCTGCAAATGAAACTGATTGAGCCGGCTGCGGAGAGACTGCCTGGCCTCGAAAAAAAGATGAACCGTCGGCCCGGCGCGGTCTCCGAGCGTTCCCAGCAGCTCTGCCGAAGGGGTGAGCTCAAAGAGCTCCTGGTAAATCCCGGCAAGGACCCTCGGGCAATCGCCGGCACTCAAGCCCGAGGGATCGGCAAAAAGACTCCGAATCTGGGAGGCCTTCTGCTCCAGCGGATGCATCGCCGGATCACTTGCGGGCAGGCGCCCGCGGGACACGTGGCTGCAGCCCAGCACGACGAAGAGGGCCGACAGGGAAGCGAGGAAGGCGGATCTAAGCCGATTCAAAAGGACGGTGTTCATCCTTGTTCGTATCGGCATCCGGGAGCAAAAACTTGAGCGCGCCTAGATCCCGAGCGCCTGCTTGGCTTTTTCGAACGAGAACCCACGCCTCAGCAAGGCACCCAGGGCCCTCTGCGCCTGCCTGCGATCCGTGGCATGGTCGGGATACCGGCGCCGGACAAAGGCAAGGGCCACTTCGAGCTCGGGATCACGGCCCCCGTCCTCGTCCGGGTCGGAGTCGAGGCGAGGAGCAAAGGCGGAGTCCTGCCCCAGCCTCCACTCCTCGGTGACCCGCTCGATGGACCAACCCTCAATTTTTTTGCGCCGGATCTTGAGCCACGCGGCGCGGGGGCCGCGCGAAGCCAGGCGCGAGTCACGGACCATTGCCCGCGCCAGACGGTCTTCATCGAGATACCCCAGCGAGACGATGCGCTTGAGCACCTCGGCAATCTCCTCACCGCCAACACCCTTGGATTCGAGGTGAGACTCCACTTCTGCGATCGAGCGGTCACGCCTGGCGAGATAATCCAGGGCGAGAGTGAATGGGTCGGCTGACTCTTTTCTCTGCACTGAGCCCCCCACTCTAAAGAATCATCACCAGATCAGGAATCCGATCCGTGGCCTGAAGCATGGAGATGAGCGCGTCCACATCCGGCGCCCTGAAAATAAAAGTCAAAGATCGATGCCCTTGATTGGCGCTCAAGCGATCCGACTGGCAGGAGGCGCCCGGATGCCCCTTGACCCAGTCCGCGAGCCCTGCGCCAAACTCCTGCGTATTACGCCCGATGAATTTGTGCAGGTAATCCAGCGGAAAAGTTTCCTGCGCCAACAGGAGTTCCCGGAGCTTCCCATAGTCCTTTTCAGAGGCCATCAAATGGCTGCTAGCCCGGTTTTTTTAGTGGTGCAAGGGGGGATGCCATGAAACAACCTCCCCCATATGAAAATCACCCCGAGAGTCTTTGGCTTCCATTACACCCTGAAGAACCCGGCCGGCGAAGTCCTGGACTCCTCGGCTGGTTCCGAACCCTTGATTTTCCTCGAAGGCGCCGGACAGATCATCCCCGGCCTCGAAGAGCAGCTCCTGCTCCTGTCCGTCGGCGACAAACGTACGGTCCAGGTCCCTGCCGCCCGTGCCTATGGCGATGTTGATCCGGAGCTCATGATGGAGGTTCCCAAGTCGCGCCTTCCCAAGGCCGAGGGGCTTGCCGTGGGCGATCAGTTCGCCACGCGCGGCCCGAACGGCGAGCCCGGCGGTGTGTTCACCGTCGCCAAGCTCGGGCTCGACACGGTCACCCTCGACGGCAACCACCCGCTGGCAGGCGTGGACCTCACCTTTGAAGTGGAGATCATGACCATCCGCGAGGCAACGCAGGCTGAGCTCACCCACGGCCACGCGCACGGCGGCGACGGCCACCACCACTAAGCAGATTCGCAAGACCTGATCTTGCAAGCGCATGCCGAGGGGGAACCTTCGGCATGCGTTTTTTTTTGCTCTCTCTCCACGTCCTGCTCCACGTCTTCTTGAGGGGAGCCTGCGCCTGGGCGCAGATCCCGGGTGTCGGCATCGGCTGGCTGATCAACCCGGAGGGCTCGCGGCTCTTTCCGCAGCCCATCATCTACCCGCGCCACGCCGGGAAGCCCGATCCCAGGTGGAAGGTCTTTGACTGGCACTACCGAGACTTCAAGACCGAACGCACTCCCTGGCGCCTCTACTTCTATGACGTGGGCCATCGTGAGCGCTCCTTCTGGACGGCCGAATACGCGGCCCCCGTGATCGACGCGCAGGTCCGCGAGCTGGCGAGCCGCTTCGAGTACTGGCCGCAGGAGCCCTTCTCCTACATCCTGTTCAGCTCCTACCGTGAATTCCAACAGGCCAATGTCTTCTTCATCGACGAGGGCGTCCAAGGCATCACATCCACCCAGGAGCCCACGATGGCGATCCCCTACTGGGGTGAACGCGAGACTTTCCGGCACATCAGCCACCACGAGCTCGTCCACCAGTTCCAGGTCCAAAAATTAAAATCGCTCTCCCAGGGCCTGCCATTCGAAGTGAGGCCCATCCCGCTCTGGCTGATCGAGGGAATGGCCGAGTACTTCTCCCTCAAGGGCGTCGACTCCGAGTCACTCGCCATGCTGCGGGACCTCTATTTCAACTTCTCCGAGAAGCCGGACAGCAAGAACGAGCTCATGGACTTTTTTGCGCCGGGCCCGATGGACTTCCAGCATGTGTACAAGCTCGGACAGCTCAAGATCGCCTTCATCGAGGAGGGCTGGGGCGGAAGCACGCTCCAGCGAATCTTCGAAAGCTGCGGCTCGACACTGGGATCGGCGGATGCGCCGACGCTCGAGTCGGTCTTCACGAGGCACCTGGGGATCGGGGTCGAGCAGATCCAGGCAAGATGGAAGAAGTTCCTCGATGCGAGACTTTTGCGCGGCTTCGAGCACAACACCGGCATCGAGGCGTTTGCGCAGGCAAGCTCCGTCGGAACGACATTGGACCACTTCGTGGTCTCTCCCTCCGGCCGGGCGGTCCTCTGGAGGGAGATCGATGCGCTGACCGGAGGAACTTCCCTGCGGATCGGCACATTCTCGAAGGATGGAGAATTGACTGGCTCACAGGAAGTCACCCATGATCGCCAGACTTCGGCCGTGAGCCTCTACTTCTTCCAGGTTCCCTCGCTTGCGTTGGCTCGATCGAGCCTTGCCTTCATCGCCAGCACGGCGACGGGACCTGAGATCGAGCTCAGGACCTACAGCCTCAAGGGCCCGGACGAGATCGAGATGGGTGACGGCGGGCGGATCCGCCTCCACGAGTACGGCCTCGTGCAGGCGCACTCCCCTTCATTCGAACCCTCCGAACAACGGCTCGCCTTTGTGGGAATTGATTCGAGGGGCTGGCAGAACGTCTATGTGGTGGACCGCGATGCCCGCAATGGCGGCAAGCCGGCGCTCAGGCAGCTGACCAGAGGGGCTTTTTCGTGGAAAAACCTGGCCTGGACAAAGGCAGGGATATTGGCAGCGTCCGACCAGGACTCTCCCTCCGGCTTGTACGGGATCAGGCTGCTCGATCCTGTCGGGCTCGGCTCGAGGCTCATCATTGAACCCTCATTGGGATTCGAAAACCTGCTCGAGCCGGTTGCAGTCGACCCCGAGCGCGAGATCGTCCTGAGGAGCGCCAATGGGCGTGGCCAGCAGATCTACCGATGGACCCCCATGCGGGGCCTCCAGCCGCTCACCCGGATCCGGACCATGATGCTGCAGCCCCAGCTCAGCTCGACCGGCATCCATGCCCTGGCGTTCCAAAAAGGAAGGTTCCACCTGGTCCGTATCCATCGCCCTGACGAGGGTCGTGGTCCGGCGGCAGCAGTCGAGCCATCCGACTGGGACTCGACCGAAGTCACGCCATTCTCCGAAGGCTCAGTCCGACGCTACCAACCCTTCAAGGGCACGGGGATTCGTGTCGAGGATTTTGGCGCGTTTTTCAGCTCAGGGGCGATCCTCGGCTTGAGCGGAACTTTCAGCGACCTGATGCGAAACGACATTGTCTCTGCCGACCTTCTTGCGATCAGTGGACTTGGCGTGACCCAGGCCGATGTCTTCTGGACCAGCGAGGAGGGACGGGCAACCTGGACCCTGGGAGCCTACCATCTTCGAACGAGCCGAATCGATCGGGACCATGTCGAGAGCGGTGCCCTGGGAGCCTACCAATATCCGATCGGTCCCTACAGCTCGGGGACTGCGGTCCTCCGCGCCGGGCGGATCGAGCAACCGGGTGCCACGAGCTGGATGCTGGCGCCAAGCGTTTCCTGGGGCGTGGACCATGTTGAATATGAGCTCTTCTCGGGGCCCATCAAGGGGTTCGGATGGCTCCTCGAGGCAGGTACCGAATTCTTCCCCTCCCTGGGGATAACGACCGAGCGCTTGAGGCTGGACGCCTCCCACTACCTCAAGCTCTGGGGCCGATCCCTCCTGGCAACCCATCTCATGGCAGGGCATGCCTTCACGTTGGACGATCGCGGTGCCGGCTCGCCTGACCTGCACAATCCTTTTTACGTATCCAGCGACGACATGTTCAGGGCCTACACTTTCAATGACGACCGACTTCGGGGTGACTCCCTGATCGGGGCAAAGTCCGAGCTTCGTTTTCCATTCGGTGAGCTGTTTGGATTTGAACCGCTTCGCGGGCTGCTGGCTGCCGACATTGGCAGCATCTGGTCGGCCTCGGAAAAACTGGGAGGCAATGTAAGTTCCTCCTGGTCCTCGGGATTCTGCTTCAACATTCCCCCGCTTGGATTTTCGTTCCTGTTCTCCCGGCCCATCCGCGTGGCCCCCGATCCGGCGGGAAGACCGATGGACTCAAGCGTCTTCCATTTTACGCTGCGCTATCTTTACCTCTAAAGCACGGCTCGATTCGGATTTCACCCGGCCCCCCTGCGGCTGCAAGCGCAGCCTGAATCTCATCAGGCCCGAGATTCAACACAAGCATCTCCCGCACGGAATTTGTTGCTATCCGATTCCTGCGCCAGATCGCCCGGCCAGAACACCAGCCACCCGCGGGAATTCCATGGAGGGCCGCCTCCCACGCCTCGCCGTTCTCCCCGATCGCACGATGGAGGGGCCATCCCTGTTCCCAGGCCTTGAGGGTCAGGAGGCGAGTCCATTGCGTCCATGCCCGGGAGGAGACCCCACCTTGGGATCCGGCCTCGATCCAATCCTCCGCGACAAGCCTCAGGATCGCTGCATCAAGATGGGTCCACTCTCGCTGGGATCCGCCACTCACCGCCATGCACCCATGGAAGGCCCCTGCTCCATCCCAGATGGGAACACCAGCAAAGGACTGCTGGCGGCTTTGGATGAGCCAGGGGATCCGGTCAAAAATCGAGTGACGCTCGAGCCTGCCGAACCAGACCGGAGCACGTCCCTCGAGAATCACGGCAAAGGGTGATCGCCACACGTCCGTCCCCGACAGCCAGTTCGCCCCAAAGCACCTGGACTCCCTCCCATCCGCCGAAAGGAAGGTAACGGAGTCAACGCCGAGGGTGGATGCCAGCTGTTCCAGGAAAAAATCCCTGCGTTCGGAAATACAAATCTGAATCGGTGAAGGAACGTGAACCACGCCTTCCATTTCGCCCGAGAAAGGGAGGGAAACCGAGCCTGCCTCCAGCAGGTCCATCACGGCGGCGATGAGATGACCGGGATGAAACGGTTTGTGGATCGCGAAGGCTGCACCATGATCGATGGCCTGCCGCAGGAGCTGGCGCGAGGAGCACATGGCAAGCATCGGTCCGTACGGCTCGAGGAACTCGATGAGCTCGAGTCCTCCCATCACTGGAAGCATGAGTTCGGCAACCACCAGATCCGGATGGATCAGGGGCAGCAGGTCCAGCGCCGCAGCGGCATCGCGCACCCAATGACTCCGGCAACCTTCCTGTTCCAGCAGGTGCTGGAGCACCTCCCCGAGTTCAGCGTCATCATCCACCAATAGAACGATCGGAGCGGCCATGGCTTCGATCGGTGCAGCCGGCTTGCCAACGGGTACGACGCGCCTCAAAGACCGGAAAACCAGTCACGAACGGCAATGCGACGCAGGGCCGAACTTGCGGCATCCCCGTCACACCCCGGCAGGCAAATCGCCAGGTGCGCACTCTGCTCGCCCCCGCGGCGCAGGTCCCAGGCAACCGCTCGATAGCCGGGAAAACGCCCGAAGGCCATCACTCCAAGATCCAGCGACCGAAGCTCATACTGATGGAGTGGCGCCTTGAGTCCGGTACCCAGGGCCTTACCCAACGATTCCTTTGCGCACCAGAGCGCCCACGGACTGAGGCGCTCCTCCTCCAGGCGACGCACTTCGTGCTCGCTCACGAATTTCCTGGTCACGCGAATGGAATGCGCCTGGTCGGCGCCAAGCTCCAGATCAATGCCACACTCATCGTCTTCGAAGCCCAGCGCCACTGCGGTACGACCTGAATGGGAGATCGAAAAACTCATCTCAGCTGCGACCGGACCCGCACGACCCTTGAGCTCGGAGAGGGCAAAACGCCCGAGCATGGACTGGGAGCGCCGTCCCGCATGGGAGTACCGCTGGAGTGACTCATCCATCCCAGCGGGCAGCAGTGACTCGGAGAGTGGCCAGTCCCCCTTCCAGCTGACACCGCAGATCGCCCCCGTACGGCTCCGTCCCTGGAGGTCAGGCACCATGAACCAAAGCAGCTTGAGCGAGTATTCAGAGGGGCGGGACATCATTGCACACGATTGGGATGCCATCGGCCTGGATGGGAGCGGCAAGCCGATCCAGTTCGATCGAAAATGAGAGCGCCTGGAAGTGCTCCTTGAGGAGACGGATCGACCAAGGCTCGGGCGAACGCAATCCCTTGGAGCGAGCCAGCCGAACCAGCTGCGGCGCCTGGCGCGCCGTACGAATCATGGAGTCGACCAGGTGCCGGTACATGCAATTGAAGCGCAGCTCGCCCGAAATGGACTCTAGTTCAAGCTGGAGCCTGCCCTCGATGGCGGACCACGCCACACGGGTCGCATCCGGGGATGAGAGCTCCCAATCCAGGATCACTTGAAGATCCGTGACCAGGGGCTTGGCATCCGGTGCCAGGTACGCCTCCAGTGACGGACGCTCGCGGGAAGCCTCATGGATGGGGGCACCGACCAGGGTCATCGACTCAAACTCCGAACAGAGCACCGGCACACCGTGCTTGCGCCAGTAGCGCGTGCCCCACATCGCCAGACCTGCAGGGATCAGGGCGCGCTTCTCTGATTCCACGAGCCGGGTTGAGACCTCGTGGCTCCGGCCCCCGGAGAGTGCTGCGTACTGGGGCGCTCGGAGCTGATTGAGAGCGATGGCGCCTCTCAGGTGCTCATCCAGGCACTCCGCTCTTGCGGCAAACGGCAGTGCCAGAAGCAGGATTGCGAGGCCTAAGATTCGGACTCTCATGACGCAATGCATTAGCATAAGAGCCCGGCAGGCTCCAGCACTCTTGCGTAAGTGTAACTATTTGATATTAATTTGAATTTTTAACTGTAGCAGGAGCTCGCGATCCAGCTTCCACGGCTTTTTCGAGGCGATCCAGCCGGGCCTTGAGAGCCGCATTCTCGGCTTCCAGCCGCAGGACGCGCTCGTCGGTCGACTCGCTTCGGGCATGCAGCGCCTTGACCGCCTCGATGAGCGGAGCCACGAGCTTGTCGTAGGCCACGGATAGGATTCCATTGGAGTCGCGTGCCACCACTTCCGGGAAAACCTTTTCCACTTCCTGTGCGATGACGCCGACCTGCCTCGAGCGATCACTCGAGTTCTTCCAGTAGTAGCGATAGCCCGAGAGCTTCAGGATTCCGTCCAGGGAATCCTCCATTCGAGAGAAGTTTTCCTTGAGCCGACGATCCGAAAAGGTCGTCCACGCATTGGCGCGAGCAAGCGTTCCGTCTCCGTTATTCCCGACCTGGAAGGTCACTGCTGGTGCAACGGTCGCGATCCCCACCCTTGGAACGGCACCAAACTCACCATAGATCAGCGTGCTCGTGCTGGAGTTGGCGATGTGGAGGCGATTGCTCCCCGCTTCGTTGTAGCCCGCTTCAAAGCCCAGGAACACATTGCCGCTGCCCGTCGAGTCGTGGCCGGCCTTCCATCCCAGCGCCGTGTTGCCGATCCCCGTGGTGACGGCCTGGAGAGATTCAAATCCGGCCGAAGTATTCTTCGTCCCCGTGGTGACTGCGAGCAGGGAGCGAGCACCCAAGGCCGTCGACTCGCTGGCCGAAGTTCCTGCAAGGAGCGCTGAGGCCCCCAGTGCCGCATTGTTCGATCCGTCGCTCAGCGCAGTACCGGCCTGCAGGCCAAAAAGCGAGTTGGCATCGCCCGTATTGATCGCCTTGCCGGCCTGGTAACCCATGGAGGTGTTTCCATCCCCATTGGTCAAGGCCATCAGTGACTCATAACCCGCTGCACTGTTCTGGCCGCCCGAGGTGAGGCTCTGGAGCGCCTTTCCACCCAAGCCCGTATTGCCTGCACCCGAAAGGCCGAAGTTGCCCGAGGAATAGCCTGCAAAAAGATTGGAGCGCTTGTCTGCAAGCGGAAGCCCTGAGCTTGCGTAGGTGTGAAGCAATGAGGCTCCATCCTGCTTGATCACACCATTCAACCCGCTCACAGTCGTGGCGGGGAGCTCAAAATTCTCGGTGATGTGGAGCTGGGAGGCTGGAGCCTGCGTTCCGATGCCCACGTAGCCGGTATCAAAGTAGATATCCATGCCCGTATTGGACCACTGGCTCAAGTTGACGTTCGTGGGCTCCCACTGGCTGTTGGTGCTGTTGTACTTGAGGACCTGGCCTCCCGTGGGAGCGGTCGAGGCGATGTTCCTGCCCTGGATCCTGCTCACGACCGTGGCGGCGTAAGTTCCGGTCACATCACCCTGCGGATTGGGAACATCCGATGAGGCCAGCGTCGTGCCCGAAGACACGCGACCCTTGAGATCCACGGTCACCTTGGTGTAGGTGCCCGCGTTCACCCCGGTATAGGAAAGGGCCGCCGCCGCACTGCCCGCACTGAAACCGCTTGTCGTCACATCGCCGGTCAGTGTCGTGATGTAATTTCCGGCCGGCTGTTTGGTATTGAAAGTATTCCAGTCGGTGCCCGTCAGATAGCCCGACACGCCACTCGATGCGGCAGGCATGTTGATGACGGGAGTGGATGTCCCATTGCTCACCGTGATCGGTATGCCCGCCTGAGCACTCACACTCGTGACCGTTCCCGTGAATTGGGGATTGGCCCAAACGGCATCGCCATTGGCATTGGTCGTCAGCACTTGGTTGTTCTGCGGAGTGCCGATCTTGAGCCGAACCGTTCCATCCACGTGAAGCGTCGCCGCCGGGGCGCTCGATGCACCAAGCCCGAAGCCCACCCGGCCATTGCCGGAGTCGGCGGCAAAATCACCCACCATGAGGTTCTTGGAGCTTGAGTTGGCGAGGTAGAACTTGTCGTTGCCTGTCGAGCTCGAACCCGCCTGGTATCCAATGAACACGTTGCCCCATCCGGGGTTTCCCGAACCGGCACTCGATCCGATGGCGGTATTCCTGTCACCTGTCACGACGGTCGAAAGCGCCGACGCGCCGACGGCGGTGTTATCCCCCCCGATGTTGGCAAGCTTGAGGGCGTTCGAACCCACTGCAGTGCTGTTCGAGGCCGTGTTGACCTTGAGGGCGGACTGTCCGACGGCCGTATTATTGTCGCCCGAAGCCAGATCCAGGAGTGCCAGCGCCCCGAGCGCCGTGTTGGCGCTGCCAGAACCAATCGTGCCGAGGGCCTGCTTGCCGACGCCCGTATTCAGGCCCGCTCCCGAAGTGCTTGCGTTGCCGGCCTGCACGCCGGCAAAGAAGTTGGAGGTTCCGGTGGCATGGATGAAATCATCCGTACCCATCATGACCTTGGAGGAGGCCGAAAGCCTGAGGTTACCCGTCATCTGGAGCTGCTCGGTCGGGGTCGCCGTGCCGAGGCCCACATTGCCGGTATTGAAGTAGATGTTTGAACCGCTGGTCGTCCACTGGCTCACACCCAGCGAGTCTGTCGCGGGCTCCCATTTCTGGGTCGACTGGTTCCACTTGAGCACCTGCCCGTTGGTCGGTCCCGCCGACGACACATCACGGCCCTGGATCTTGACGACCGTGAGATCCGCCTTGCCAAAGTCGAGGCTCGAGGGATCCGTGACATAGGATGCAAGGTTGGTCGAGATGTCACCGCTGGCATTGATGATGTAATTGCCGGCACGCTGCTTGGTGTTGAACGTGGTCCAATCCGTTGCAGTCAAAAAGCCGTTTGAGATGGCTGTCGATTGGGTGATCGAGATCTGCGGAGTCGAAGTCCCATTGACCACTGCCAGAGGAGCCGTAGCCGAGACGTTGGTCACCGTGCCGTTATTGCCGGGAGGCAGCGTCGACCAGAAGGCATTCCCCTGCGCATCGCTCTTGAGATACCGATCCGAGCCTTGCTGGCCATCCTCGATCCGCAGGACGGAGTATTGGGGACCTGCCAGGTGAACCAGAGCCTGCGGGTTGCTGACTGCGGTGCCCAGCCCGATTTGTCCCGTGGAGGTGAAGCGGATCTTTTCGGTCGTGCCTCCAAGTCCAAACGACATCCCCGTCTGGCTCTGGAAGCCCAGTCCGGCAGGGGCTCCCGTGAGGACGGCAGTGGCGGAGCCCAACTTGGAGCCGGCATCGGTGAACTGCACCACCCCCGAGGTCGTGAGCTCGACCTTCGTGGGAGAGAGCTTGGCAGTGGTGACCCCGGTCACGTCCTGCAGGCTCACGAGCTCCTGCGTGCTCTGTCCGTCACCTGCACGGATGACGAGGTTGGTCTGCCCGGAGGTGGCCGTCTGGTCATGAATCCTCGCGCTTCCATTCACATCCAGCCTGCGACCCGGGGATGAGGTCCCGATTCCCAGATACCCCTGGTCATCGATCCTCATGCGCTCGGACACCTGTCCGCCTGCATCCCGGGTCTGGAAGGAGAGCGCACCCTTTTCGCCCCCGGCGGCCACCGTGGTCAGCAGGGCATCGATCTGGGCCGCCTTGAGATTCGATCCAGCGGAGTTTTGGGTGTTGAAGGAAATTCCAACACCGATCCCATCCTGCGCCGTGGAGGCCGTCGTGTGGTCAAGCCTCAGGACCGAGGTCGCAGAACTGAACGCTGAATCGTTTACCGAAGCATGAATACGCGTCGCGGGAGTCGCAGTCCCGACACCCAGATTTCCTGTAGAAGCCACCACACGCACCCGCTCCGAACCGCTTCCCGTCTTGAGCAAGATGTCAGCATTGCTGGTCTGGAGGTTGAGGCGATCGGATCCATCATTATACAGGCTGGTGACCGGGTTCGTGCCGCGGACAAACGAAAGGAGCTGGTCCGCGGTTCCCGACGAGGAGTCGCGGATCTGGAGCTGGCCGCCGCCAGCTGTATCAAAGTGGAATTCGCTTCCGACCACCTGGATCGCCGCATCAGGACTCGTCGTCCCCACACCCAGCCCGGTGGAGGTGATCGCAACGACATCGGTTCCAGGATTGTTCTGCCCCGTGCTGGAGTCCACGCGGAACTTATGGGACTGCGCCGTATAGCGAATCGAAGGACGGGTCCCCCCGTAGGTACTTGCCCCATAGGATGCGGTGCCGAGGTCAATCGTGGAAACGGCTCCGAACCCGGTGTCAGGCTGGCTTTGCGGAGTCCCGATGAGCAGGCTCTGGTTGCCCGTGGCCGTGGCATGGCCTCCGATGGCAAGCCCCTGGACACCCAGGGTGGTGCCGCTGATGGCAATCTGCCCCAGCATTCCGCCGCAGCCCACCGGACCGCCCGAAGCATTTCCAAACACGGCACAAGGACTCGAGGCACCGCCTACGGTGGCGCCGCGCGAGGCAAGCAGCCTGAAGGACCCGTCAGATGTCGTGTGGGTCAGGGCCTGCGTCCCGTTTGAGCTCAGGTCATCAAACTGGAAATAGGAGCTCGAAGACTGTGCATTCCTGAATCGTGCATCACCCAAAACATCCAGGCGAGTGGCCGGAGTCGAGGTCCCGATCCCCACGTCACCGCCGCTGGTGACCACGAAGTCCTGGGTATTGACCACCAGGCCTCCCGTCTGGACTTCGAGTCCATCGGTCAGGATCTGGCCGGCATGCAAGTCCTGGTAGTACGGAATACCCGGTGTTGCACTGGAGACCTGCTTACGCGCACCCGATGCCGTCGTGTAGTACAAGTAGGTCCCATCATACTCGATGGCGCCCGCCTCCGGGTTCGTCATGAGGATGCCGGTAGCCATCTTGATGGGAGCACTGCCGGCAGCCGTGGTGCTCGAAGGCAGATCCAGCCAGGCACTTGGAGACGCGTTGCCTACGCCGATCTGGCCTCCCGGAGTGAACCGGATCTTTTCCTGCCCCACTCCTCCGCTTGACCAGACAAAAGTCATGGCGTCGGTCGAAGGAGCGCGGATCTGGAAGCTCGTCGAAGCGTTATCGTACAGGACGCAGGCATCCTGCGAGTAGCCGATCCACTGGTCCTTCTGCTTCACCTTGATGTAACCGTCAAACTGACCCGTACCCCCGACATCGAGGCGTTCGGCAGGGGCAGCCACGTTGATACCCACGCGCCCAAGCGTGTTGCCCGTGCTGTAGTAGATGTGATCACCACTGCTCACCCATTGGGAGCTCGTGAGGCTCTCGGGCTGCCACTGAGTGCCGCTCCACTTGAGCGATTGGCCCACGGTCGGAGAGCTCGTGCTGACCGGACGGCCCTGGATCTTCTCTCCACGCTCAAAGCGCAGGTAATCCGCGGCAGAGACGATCCCGTCGCTCACACCTGAGGCAAATCCAATCGACACCGTGTCACCCGTGCGCGCAAGCGGGCTCGAAAAGGTCAACGGGCGCTCCTTGGTCAACACCTGCGCATCCACATAACCCTTGGATGCAGCGTTGAGCGCCGCGGCCGGAGTGGAGTTCGGGAGCAGGACATTTCCGTTCTTGTCGATCGACAGGAGTGCCGTGCCCGATTCGTTGCGGACTTCAAACGCGTTGGCGGTCTGTACTGACGAATTCCGCTGGACGATCACGCCAACCTGCGAATCGGATCCGGAGCGGACCTCGAGGCGTGAGGCGGGGGTCGCAGTGCCGATCCCCATCGTCCCGTTGGTCGTGTAGGTGATCCCGGATCCAAGATTCTTGTCACCATTTCCACCAATCGGCAGGTAGAGCGAATCATGGTGATGCAGGCTCGAGGCATCGCTGCCATCGGTGAGCTGGGTCAGGTTGGCAATCGTGATCGTGCCGGCAATCTGGACGAATGCCGTGGCATCCTTGCCCTGGAGCGTCTGGGCGACCTGTGACTGCGGAACCGACTGGATGACCTGATCGGGTGAAAGAATCACTTCCTGATTACCGCTGCGAATCACGGTCACGCGAAGCCTGCGGGCATCTCCTGCAGCCGAGGTGTAGCCACCCGGGCAAGTATTGGTCGTTCCGGCATCGTCGGCACGGATCTGGGTTCCTGCGTTGGCAAAGACGGCAGCCATGCTCAGGCCGGGGTCCCGGCCCGGAGTCACGCGCCGGCTGGAGCCAGGAGCACTTCCCACTTCGAGGGCAAACACGCCGCCGGTGACCGACAGATCCACATTGTTGTGGCGCTCTTCGTAGAGCAAACACTCGGTCGTGGCACCCGTGCGGGCAAAGATCGTGAACTTGATGTCGACCGTCTCCGAGAGCGCCACTTCACCCGAAGGATCAAAGAGCCTGCCCTGGACGGTGAAACCCTGCGGTGATTCGTTTGCAGCCTGGGCCAGTGCGGACGCAAATGCGAACACGATCGGGAAAACATTCCCAACCCTGCGCCACAGGACGCTCGCCACTCTGCCGATAAAATGCTGACGCTCCACCATGCAGATCTCTCTAAGTATATCGAAAGACTTGGGAGATTTCTGAAGGGTGGCCTGCATTTAGGTGCGAAGCGGTCAAACGCGACACACCTCTAAAAGGGCTTATAATCAGCGGGAAGCAGGCTTGCGGGAGCTCGAAGCCGGCGAACGCCCTTCAAGCTTCTGGACGCGGCTCGCCAGGTCCTGAAGGAGCTTGTCCTGGGCGTCGGTCTTAGCCTTGAGCTTTTCATTCTCGGCCTTGAGGGCGGCAATTTGACGGTCATGGCCCCTGATCTTGCCGTAGAGCTCCTGCACGGCCTTGATCAGCGGAGCGACAAACTCGGTGTAGGCGACGCCGTAGCGATCCGCCTTTTCGTCATAATCCAGTCCGGCGAAGCTCTTGCCCTTGAGGTTCTTTTCGAGCTCCTGCGCAATCACACCATAGTGGGTCTTGGTGCCCTGGGTGGGGTCCTTCCAAGTGTAGGAGACCGGGCGCACCCCCATCAGGAAGTCGAGGCCAAGGTCCGAATCCCTGATGTCGGACTTGAGGCGTCCGTCAGAAGTATTGATCATGCCATTGATCGCGTAAACGGTGTTCCAGCGGCGAGCCCCTGAACCGAGGTTGAAGATCGCATCCTGTTGAGGAGTGATGCTGCCATCGACGGTCACGTTTCCACGGAGAGCCGAGGTCCCGGCCACCTCGAAGGTGTAGATTCCGGCACCCGTTCCACCCACGACAAGCGATCCTCCAAGGATATTGGCCATCGAGGCACCCGACTGGTAGATGCCGTAATTATTGGTCACCGTACCACCGGTTGCACCTTGCTTGATGTAGAGGCCATAGCTATTGCTGATCGAACCGTTTTGGTGGTTCATTTCGACCCGCATGCCGTACACATCCGATGTGGTCGAGCCACCGCCCTTGTGTCCGATGAGCACGTCCACACCGGCAAGCGCGGCGACGGTCCCGGCATCTCCGGGCGAAGATCGGTTCATCTGGACCAGCAGCCCCCTGCCTGTCGCAGTGGTGCTTCCCGAGCTGCTATTGGGGATCCAGTAGCTCTGGATGGCTGCAGTATCATTGAACGCGGCAGAATTGCCTGCTCGGATGACGGGGTTGGTTGCCGCCGAAGCAGCATCACGAACCACATCCAAAGTCGCCGACGGAGAGAGAGTGTTGATGCCTACACCAGTACCATTGTCGTAGATCTGCGAGTTGGTCAGGCTGGCTGCCGCAGAGTACTTGGGGAGGAAGTTAGTTGAACCGGAGGTGGAAGTCCTCACGACCGTCGCAGGAAGGTCTGCAAGAGGGATGGTGCTCGAAGTGTACTTGGCACCATCGCCGCGCAGGTAGGTTCCGGATGTAGCCGCTCCACCGATTTTGAAGCCCGTGGTCGCATTCACCGTATCAAATTGGACGGCGCTCGTGGTGGCGATGCTCTGGGGCAGCGAGAAGGTCATGGCCCCAGCCGAGTTCGTCACGGTGACCTGGTTTGCCGTGCCATTGATGGACTTGTACTCCATCGCAGTGGCTCCGGAATTCACGCCCAAGATCTGGTTAGCAGTTCCCAGCGACGTCAGGTTGGTTCCACCGTTTGCCACCGGAACGGTACCCAGCGAGATGACTCCAGTGACCGTGCTGTAATTGATCGGGCTTGTGCCGCTCATCGCGGCACGAACGTCGGCGTTGAAGCTTCCCCAAGTCTTGTCGCCCTTCCAATACTGCGAGGCGGTGCCCGCGGTGATCGGAGGTTCCTTGTTATTGAAAGTCGTCCAGTTGGTCGAACTCAGGTAGCCGTCGGTCGTGCCATTAGATGCCGGGATGGAGATGGCCGGCGTGGTGGTCCCGTTGGTGACTGAGAGCGGCGCGCTTGCAGTCACATTGGTGACCGTACCGCTATTGGCAGGATTCACCCAGGTGGCATTACCCGAAGCATCCGAGGTCAGGACCTTACCTGCAGCAGCACCCGTAACATTCAGTTTGAGCGAACCAGTGACTTCGAGAGTCGCGCCCGGATTGTTCGTATTGATGCCCACATTGCCCGAAGGGAGGATCTTCATGAGCGTCGTGCCGCCGTTTGAAGTGCCTCCATCGATATTTGCCTTCGTGTCCTTTGCGATACCAAAGAAGCCCGAATCATCAAACACGAAGACGTTGCCGGAGAGCCCACCCATGAGCCCGGTGGACTTCACGTTTGTTCCGCTCATCGCAATATAGGGCGTCGAGTTCGAAGCTCCATCAAAGAAGCGCCAACGGTTGGAGTTATTGGCAGAGAGCACGTCAAGTGTGGCGCCCGCGGTCGGGCTGGCAGTCCCGATCCCAACCTTGCCGCCACTGGCGACGAGCTGTGAGGTACCGACCACGAGTCCGTTTGAGGGCAGATTGAGCGTGCCCGTCATCGTGTCGCCGCTCACGTTGACATAGTCAGCATCGGTCTTGCTGAGGTAGGCCAACGTCCGGCGTGTGCCGCCCGACTCAGTGTAATAAAGATTCGACCCATCATACTCGACTGAACCCGCCTCCGGGGTGTCCATGCGCGTTCCGGGGGCGAATTTCAGAGGCGCGCTGGAAGCGAAAGTCGTGCTGGCGGGCAGGTGCAGGCGGGCCGTGGGCGAAGCGACCCCTACCCCGATGTTTCCGGCAGGCAGGAGGTTCCCGCTGTTCTTGATGTTTCCAGTCACTTCAAGCTTTTCAGTGGGAGAGCTGTTGCCGATGCCGAGGTTGCCCGTACCCGTGAAGCTGCTGTTGGTCCCACTCTGGACCGACAGGGCTCCATCGGAAGCGATCGAGGTCCGATTCGAAGCGCCGTAGCTTCCTACCACCACTGCACCGGTGCCGGTGGTATCAATATGCAGGTCACCAGCACTCTTGGGAGTAAAGCTGGTGTAGTTGGTCGCATCATAGCTCACACGTAGCGCCTCGGTGGTCGAGCGGACCTCCGCCTTTGCGGCAGGTGCCGCAACTCCGATGCCCACGTTCCCACCGCTGGCCACCAACTGGCTAGTGCCGAGCACGAGTCCATTGCTCGGCAGGAACAGGCTTCCGGTCATCGTGTCACCGGCCTTCTGGACGAATGAGCCGACCAGGCTCCCGCCACCCGAGAGGATGAAGTCAGAGGCCGTCACGGTGCCGGAAGCCTTGATGTTACCCACGACTTCAAGCTTTTCGGTCGGAGCATTGGTTCCGATGCCGAGCCGTCCGATTGAAGTCAGTCGCATGAGCTCGGTCTCAACCGAGCTTGCCAGCGGCGCATTGCTAAAGATCATCGCGCCCGTGCCCTTGCTCGTGAAGTTCACCTGGCCCGGAGAGCCGGCACCGTCGCTCCAAAGCTTGAGGTAGGAGCCCTTGCTCACGCCCGTGGCGCTCATGAGGGAAAGTGTAGAGGTGTCGACTTCCCGAAGGATCTGGGTTCCGCCGCTCAGGCGAATGTCCCCGCCCACATCGAGTTTTGCGCCCGGGCTCGAAACTCCCACACCAACGTTGCCGCCCTGCTGGAGGGTCACCGAACGCACGGCCGTCGTTCCGTCATACACGGAAAGGAAGCCATCGCCATCCTGGCCAAGGCGGGTCTCTTTTGCAGCGGAGTTCTTGACCGTCAGGTAGTTCGTCGTCTGCGAGGATTCTACGCGAGCATTTTCTCCAGCCACGGTTCCCGCTACCACGAGTTTGGTGGTGCCAGGGCTGGAGGTCCCAATACCCACGTTGCCGGTGCCGGTAAACGAGCTGTTAGCCGTGCTGTCGACACTGAGTGCGCCGGTCGAAGCAATCGACGTGCGGTTGGTAGCTCCCGTGCCACCCACCGAGAAGGCGCCCGAACCGCTGCTCTGGAGCTGGAGTGCGCCGCCCGAGGTGGGCGTCATCGTGAAGTAGTTGCCCACGTCATAGCTCAGGCGCAGGGCTTCGGTCGTGGACCGAACTTCGAGCTTGGCACTGGGAGATGCGGTGCCGATGCCGACATTTCCGCCCTGCTTGATTCGGACACGCTCGGCAAGTGTCGCCGCCGCGCCCGCCGTACCACTGGCAGCCGTGTTAAAGGAGATGTCCCCGGCTGTCGCCGTGGTCGAGGTGTCCATCACCACCGACGAAGCACCACCATTGCGCGCATACTTCACGCCAGTCGCATCGTAGTTGTTGCTCGAAAGAGTCGAATCCGTAGCACTCGAGCTGATGCGGACCGCAGCACCACTCGAAGGCGGCGTAGCAGAGTAATCGAACATCGCCTCGCCGTTGGCTACATACAGGCGGCTCGACGGTGCCGTTACGCCGATGCCGACCTTGCCGCTGTTAAAATAGATATCGGCGCCCGTGTTGCTCCATTGGGAGGAGGTATTGTTTTGCGGCTCCCACTGGCTTGCGCCCGAGTTCCACACGAGGATCTGGTTTGAAGCCGGTGCGGTCGAAGCGAGGTTGCGGCCCTGAAGCTTGACCACCGTGAGCCCGGTGTAAGGACCGGTCACATCGCCTGCGGCATTGGGCACATCGACCGCATCAATATCGCCCGGAGCGAGAGTGGTCCCTGCGGTCACACGCCCCTTGGCGTCGACCGTGACCTTGGTGTACTGGCCTGCAACCACGGTCGTATTGGAGAGGGTCAGCACACCCGTGTTGGAGATCGTGGCCTCACCCGACATCGTGACCGGAGCCGCCTTGCCCGAGGCGTTGCCGAGCCACATCTTGCCGTCGGCCAGGTTGCTCGTCTGCTTGTCATTAAACGTCACCCAGTCGGCTGCCGTCAGGAGACCCGTGTTGGTCGAAGTGGCGTTGTTGGTCGTGGCGTCGATTGCATTGAGGAACTTCCAAGAGGCGTTGCCGTTGGCATCGCTTGTGAGCACCTTGAAGTTGCCTTCAGTTCCATCCACGAGGCGCGTGGTTCCCGCCACATGGAGGCTTGCAGTCGGTGCGGCGGTACCAAGACCGAACTTTCCGCCGTTGTTGATGTAAGAAAGGGTCGATGCTCCGCTCGTGGCATTGAACTTGATCTTGGAGGCACCGCCATCGAGGAGCTCAAGAGC
>CAZDSX010000017.1:0-48446 GCA_964508305.1 uncultured Bacteriovorax sp. | reverse complement strand
GTCGCCCATCATCCGGAGGGCAAACTCCGTGGAAAAGATGCAGGTGTTCTGCGCCTGATCTTCCTTGAGGATGTCGGCCTGCACCGTGCCGCGAACCTGCGAGAGTGTGCGCGACTTGATCTCTGCATAGACTTCGGCCGGAAGGACCTGGTCTCCGGTCACTCCGAGCAGCATGAGCCCGAGGCCGTCGTTGCCCTGCGGAAGCTCGCCCTGATAACGGGGGCGCGCCACACCGCGGGCCTTGAAGATGCTTTCGAGCTTCTTTTCGACCTCGGCCGTGAGTCCCTTCTCGCGGATGTAGAGCTCGCACTGCTGGTCGATCGCCGCGTTCATGAAGAAACCGACCAGCATCGGCGCCGGTCCGTTGATGGTCATGGACACTGAAGTCGCGGGATCGCAGAGGTTGAAGCCCGAGTAGAGCTTCTTGGCATCATCGAGGCAGCAGATCGAGACACCCGAGTTTCCAATTTTTCCGTAAATATCCGGTCGGCGCCCCGGGTCAAATCCGTAGAGGGTGACGGAATCAAACGCGGTCGAGAGTCGCTTGGCAGGCATCGAGCGCGAAACATAGTGGAAGCGACGGTTGGTGCGTTCAGGTCCTCCTTCGCCCGCGAACATGCGGGTGGGATCCTCGTTTTCGCGCTTGAACGGAAATACTCCCGAAGTGAACGGAAACTCTCCGGGGACGTTTTCCTGGAGCGACCACTCCAGGATGTCGCCCCAGCCACGGTAGCGAGGGAGGGAGACCTTGGGGATCTTGAGTCCGGAGAGCGACGTCGTGTGCGTCTCGACGTGGATGGGCTTCCCGCGGACCTGGTAGGTGAACACGGGATCGGAGTAGGCCTTGAGCTTCGCCTCCCAGCCATTGAGGGTCGCGAGGCTCTCGGGATCGAGCTGCGATTCGAGCTTTTTTGCCTGCGCTTCAAGAACTCCGCGAGCCGAGGCGGTTGCCGCGTCAGTGCCAAGAAGCGAGGCCAGCGCGTCCCGTGTGGACTGGAGCTTTTGGGCAATCTGCGCCTGTGATTCCGCCCAGCCGTCATAGCGGCGGATGGTTTCGGTGATTTCCGAGAGGTAGCGCGTGCGCTCGGGCGGGATGATGTGGATCTTCTTGGACTCCTCGTGCGTGAGGGCCATCTTGGACTCGAACTTACGACCGGTCTTTGAACCGATCGTGTCGATCAGGATCCGGTAGAGTCGGTTCATCCCGGGGTCGTTGAACTGCGAGGCAATCGATCCAATGACAGGAAGGTCCTCGTCGCTGCCGGTGAATGCCTTGTGGTTTCGGCGATACTGCTTGCGTACGTCGCGGAGTGCGTCCTGTGATCCACGCTTGTCGAACTTATTGAGTGCGATCACGTCGGCAAAATCGAGCATGTCGATTTTTTCGAGCTGGGATGCAGCCCCGTATTCGGGCGTCATCACATAAAGCGAAACATCCGAGTGCTCGGTGATCTCCGTGTCACTCTGTCCGATGCCGGAGGTCTCAAGGATGATGAGCTCAAAGCCTGCCGCTTGCGCGATGGTCACCGCCTGTTTGACATGCTTGGAGAGCGCAAGGTTGGCCTGCCTCGTGGCAAGCGAGCGCATGTAGACCATCGGGTGATGGATCGAGTTCATGCGGATGCGGTCACCGAGGAGTGCGCCGCCGGTTTTTCGCTTGGAGGGATCCACTGAGATGACTGCGATCGGCCCAGTGAAATCCGTCGTGAAGCGGCGGACGAACTCGTCCACGAGCGAGGACTTTCCGGCTCCGCCCGTGCCCGTGATGCCGAGCACCGGAGCCTTGGAGGTGCGCGAGGCGGCGAGAGCTTCGACCGCAGCAATGAGTTTTTGGTTCTGCTCGGGCGCGTTCTCGGCAGCCGAGATCAGGCGACCGATGGTGCGTGAGTCGCGCGAGGTGAGGGACTTCAAGGTTTTGTCGAGCTCCGGGCCTTCTTGTGGAAGGCCGGTGCCGGTCGGGTAGTCACTCTTTTGGATCAGGTCATTGATCATGCCCTGGAGCCCGAGCGCTCGGCCGTCATCGGGAGAATAGATGCGGGTCACCCCTGCCGCGTGAAGCTCGCGGATTTCCTCGGGAAGGATCACGCCGCCGCCCCCTCCAAAGATCTTGATGTGCGAACAGCCCCGCTCCTTGAGGAGTTCGACCATGTACTTGAAGTACTCGACATGCCCGCCCTGGTAGGAGGTCATGGCGATGGCCTGCGCGTCCTCTTGAATGGCGCAATCGACCACTTCGGCGACCGAGCGGTTGTGGCCCAGATGGATCACTTCGGCGCCCGAAGCTTGGATGATCCTGCGCATGATGTTAATGGCAGCATCATGGCCATCGAACAGCGAAGCAGCCGTGACAATGCGGACCTTGTTGCTGGCCCTGTACGCCTGGGGTTCTTGCATGGGCTCTGACCTACCAAAAAAGCAGGCGCTAGGGGAGCTTGACGCGCATCTCAACCAAAAGGGATCGGATCCCTCAGAGCTCCATGCTCGCGCCTGTGCAGCCGGACAGGACTTCTACTTGGATCCCGCACTGGGGCTTTGGGTCACCACCGAGCTCGCGCACCGCAAGCGGGGGTTTTGCTGTGGAAACGGGTGCCGGCACTGCCCGTACGATCACTCTGAGGTTAAGTAGCCGAATTCATTAAGCTTAAAACACCCCATAGAATTGCGCGGCGTGCTAAACTAGTGGGGTTGTACGTTCGGGGCTCATCCCGGACGCCATTTCATTTGAAAGGACTCCTCATCATGAAGTCATCCCAACTGGCTGCTGTGGTGGTCTCGGTTCTCAGCCTTGCGGCCTACACCACGGCTCGCGCCGACCATCACGAAGGTGAAAAGAAGGACGCGGCCCACCATTCCGAGCACGCCAAGCATAAACACAAGCACAAGAAGAACTGTGGGCACAAAGCCGAGAAGCACGGCGACCACGAGGACTATGAGCACGATGGCCACCACCACAAGGGTCATGCTGGCCACGTAGATGAGTGCTCGGGCCCCGAGGCCGAGGCTGCTCCTGCCGCCCAAAAGCAGTGATTTGATCCGGACCTATGCCTGGGACCAGGACCATCTCCATCGAGAGGTCCTGGTCCCGTGGGCTCCCCAGCGTATCCTTTCGCTTTGTCCCTCCCAGACCGAGACGCTTGCCGATCTCGGTCTCTCCTCGCGTCTCGTGGGGGTGACCCGCTACTGCATCCATCCCCGTGACTCCCTGAAGGACATCGCTCGTGTGGGTGGCACCAAAAAAGTCGACTTCGACCTCATCGGCCGCCTTGAGCCCGATCTCATCATTGCTGAAAAAGAAGAAAATCCCCGCGAGATGGTCGAAGAGCTCCAAAAAATTGCACCCGTTTATGTCACCGATGTGGTCGGTCGCCTCACCGCCACGGAGGGCCAGGCCGCAAGAATCCTCCGGGAGATTGAAGGCAAATGGAGCCTACTCGAGCCCATTCAGAAACCGCTGCGGGTGGCCTACTTGATCTGGCGCAAGCCCTGGATGGGAGTAGGAGCCGGTACGTACATCGGATCACTCTTGCGCGAGGTGGGTTTTACCAACGTCCTTGAGTGCACTTCAAGCCGGTATCCAGAAGTCAGCGAGAGCGAGCTTCAGGCTGCGGATCCAGAACTCGTGCTGCTCTCGTCGGAGCCTTATCCCTTTGCAGAGAAGCACATCGCGGAGATCCAGGCACTGCTGCCGCGCGCGAGGATCCTGCTCGTCGACGGAGAAGCGTGGTCTTGGTATGGGAGCCGGATGCGAAAATTCCCAGCCGACATCCTAGCGCTGTCCAGCCGACTTTAGGAACGCGATCAGTCGATCCGGATAGTCCGTGATGATGCCGTCCACTCCGAATTTCACGAGCTTCTTGAATTCCTTTTCGGTGTTTGCCGTCCAGGGAATCACCATGAGGCCTCCAGCGTGGAGTTCCCGCACATCCTGCTCGGTGAGCCATTCGTGGTTGGGCGAAACAATCTTCGCCCCGATCCGGGCACCGATCACGACGAGCCTTTCGGCCGGGCGATCTTCGACGAGGGCGGCAAGCGTGGCTTGTGGCGCAAGCTTGCGGGCCTCCACCAGCGTGCGGTGATCAAAGGACTGGATCACGGTGCGGCCGAGCATCTTGTGCCGGTTGAGCGCTTCCACCAGGAGGCGCGCAAACTGCGCGGGCTTGGGCGAGAGCGCGGGCTTTGCTTCCTCGCTCTTCATCTCGATATTAAAGCGGACCGTCTTCGCGGCAGGGTTCTTGTGCTTCTTGATCCACTCAAAGAATTCATCCAGCGTCGGTACGCGGGTGCCCGCAATGGGTTGCTGGTCTTCGAAGCGGGGGTTCTTGAGTCCGCCGCAGTCGAGTTTTTTGATTTCGGCAAGGGCCAGGCTGTGGAGGGGCACTTCGACCACAGCGGGGGTCGGGGCAGGCGAAGGCTCCGCTGGCGCCGCTTTTTTTGAAGTCTTTTTGGCAGGCTTGGGAGCCTTGGGGACAGGCGGAGGCTTGAGGCCCGAGCAGATCGTCGTGTTGATCGTCTGGTCGTGATAGATCACAAGTCTTCCATCCTTGGTCACGCCGAGGTCCATCTCCAGGACGTCCACGCCCGCTTCGAGCGCATATTCAAAAGCGGGAAGCGTGTTCTCGGGCCTCAGTCCGCGCGCACCGCGATGTCCCTGCACTTCGATTTTTCCGAGGATGGGCTTTTCGGGAGCAAGCTTGGATGTGGCGCAGCCAAGCGTGGCCGAAAGGACGACAGTGATCAGGATTAGGGGCTTCGAGATGAGGTTCATGAAGTTTCCTTGTTATGACTTTTTGGGCCAATTGGTGCGGCCCATGTGCCAGGTCCAATAGGCACAAAATGCGGAGATGAAGGCGAGAGCGATGAAGACTTCGCGCCACCCTGCGCGATCCGCCATGACGCCGGCACCCCACGAGGCCACCGCTCCGCCGATGTAGCCCACGCCATCAATGATGCCCGTGCAGGTGCCGATCGCGCGCGACCCCACGAGGTCGAGTGCCATGGCTCCGGCTGAGAGCGAATAAGGGCCGTACATCAGGAAGCCCGAGAGGCCGAGCAGCATCACGATTCCCATTCGCGAAGCATCGGTCCCCAGCGGGATCAGGGCCGCGATGCCGAGCATGCAGAGCACGAGGCCAGCGAGCATGAGTGTCATCATTCCGGTGCGGTTGCCGTCGCGGCTGAAGCGATCCGTGTACCAGCCGATGAAGATCGTGCCGAGGCAGCCCATGAGCGGAAAGACTGCCGAAGAAAAGGCCGCCTTGACGTTGCCCAGTCCCAGATCCACGAGGATCTTGGGAGTCCAGTACATGAAGGTGCTGCGGAGCAGGTGCGCGACAAAGCTGAATACGACGATCTGCCGGAAGAGCCTCACGCGGATCAGGGTTCCAAAAATCTCGCGGAAGGTGAGGGGCCTCTCGTTATCGTGTGAAAAGCTCTCGAGCGTCGGTTTTTTTGCGCCCATCGATCCGAACCTGACTCCCGGGACAACATGAGAGGGCGATTCCCGGGACGCCAGCGCCGACCAGAGGAGCACGCCCAGCACCAGGCAGGCCGGGATCGTGAAAAGGGATTGCCACCCCATCCCCAGCGAGATGAGCCAGCCAGCAAAGAGCGATGCAGCCACTCCGCCAAACTGGAAGTTGATGCTGATGAGCCCCATGATGGTACCCGTGCGCTCAGGCTCGTACCAGGCTCCGATCGTCTTCATGATTCCGCCCCAGCCCATCGAGAGCGAGTAGCGGCAGAGACTCCAGATCACGGTGAACCAGAGGATCGAGCTCTGGAGCGGAAAGAGGAAATTGAACAGGATGGCCCCGGCCATCCCGATCAGGAAAACGGATTTTCCGCCGATGCGATCAGCGAGCGGACCGGTGGTGAATTTTCCCAGTGAGTAGACGAGTTCGGAAACCGTCAGGATGATGGCCAGGTCCGTGTTGGTGTAGCCAAGCTGCTGGCTCAAAAGCGGCATGGCCACCGAAAGGTTGCCGCGCACCAGGTAATAGCCGACGTAACCGAGCAGCATCACCCAGAAGGTGGAGAGTCGCCAGCGCGAGAGCCGGAGCGCCTCTTCAGGCGTTGGGTTGCGGAAAGTGCTCACTTGCGCGCAAGTTCCATGAGCTCGGCAGCATTCTCGAGGCTCTTTCGGGTGAGGACCGGGCCCCCGAGCATGCGAGCGAGTTCTTCCTGCCGGTCTTTCCTGTCTTTGGCCCCAAGCTCGATGATCTCGGTCATCGTTCGCTTGCCCTGGGTGGCCTTGCGTACGACCAGGTGGTGATCGGCAAAGGAGGCCACCTGCGGCAGATGCGTGATGCAGATGACTTGGTTGTGGGAAGCAACACTCTTGAGTTTCTTTCCGACCTGGAAGGCGGTCTGGCCGCCCATGCCGGCATCGATCTCATCGAACAGGTAAACGCCAATTCCACCACGATCGGCAATCACCCGGCGGATCGCGAGCATCAGGCGCGAAAGCTCCCCGCCCGAAGCGATCTTGCCCAGTGGGCGTGCCGTCTCGCCCCGGTTGGTCTGGACGACGAACTGGATCGTGTCCGAGCCGCTTGAAGTTGAGAGCGATACGTCCCCACCGTTGGAGGTGAGCTCGATGGCAAAGCTCGCCTCACCCATGTTGAGTTCCTTGAGTTCGGCTGTGACGGCGTCGGCGAGTTTGCCGCTCACCTTGGCGCGGGATTCAGAAAGCTTGATGGCTACGGACTTGAACTTGCTCGAAGCCTTTTGGAGAGCAGCCGTGATCTCGCCCAGCCGCTCTTCACTGTGCGTGAGGGTCTCGAATTCAGATTCGAGCTCGGAGAGCTGCGAAAGCATCGTCTCGACACTTTCGCCATACTTGCGGCGAAGGTCGGCAATCATCGAAAGGCGCTCCTGGACCTCTTCAAGGCGTGATGGATCGAGGTCCACGGACTTGGAGTAGCGATGGAGCGAAAGACTCACGTCCTCGATTTCGGCCAGTGCGCGCTCGAGTCCCTCCATGAGGGGCTTGGCGCGTTCATCGATCGAGACCAGGGTCGAAAGCTTTTGGATCGAGACCTGGAGGATTTGCAGTGCGTTCGCGTCCTCGGTCTCTTCGAGGAGTCCGCGGACCTGCTCGATGGCCTGAAGGCGGATCTGTGCCGATTGCAGGAGGCCCTTTTCGTTCTGGAGCTTTTCGTCCTCGCCGGGAGCAAGGTTTGCTGCACGAAGCTCCTCGATCTGGAAGCGAAGGAAGTCCAGCCGCTTGAGTCGGGCGGATTCGTCCTGTGAAAGTTTTTCGGCCTCGGCCTTTAGCTTCCGGACTTCGCCAAAAGCCACGGCAACGGATTCCCGCTGTGCTCCCAGGTTGCCAAACCTGTCGAGCAGATCGAGCTGGGTCGTGGCCTTGAGGAGCGACTGGTGCTCATGCTGGCTGCAAAGGTCGACGAGTCCCTCGCAGAGATTTTGGAGGTTGGTGAGGGTTGCGATCTCACCGTTGATCAGGATGCGGTGCTTTCCCGACCGGTTGACCGTGCGCTTGATCAGGAGTTCGGTGGGAGTGGCGTCGCCCTGCTCGCAGAGGCCAAGCTCCTGGAGGCGTGCCGCGATCTCGGGGAGGCTTTCCAGGCTGAAGACGCCTTCGACGACCGCTTCATCGCAGCCGGTGCGGATGAGTTCAGCGCTCGCGCGTGAGCCCAGGAGCAGTGAGATGGCTTCGATGACGATGGATTTTCCGGCGCCCGTCTCGCCCGAGAGGATGTTGAGTCCCTTCGAAAAATTGACCTCGGCCTGGTCGATGACGGCAAGGTTTCGGATTTTGAGCGTTTCGAGCATCGGACACCCCCGGCAGGCACGCCTGCAAAAATGGGGGAAGCCCGGTCAGTCGCGGGTACCGAAACGAAGCTTCTCCCTGAGTAGGCTGAAGTAATCGCGATCCGGCGAGCAAATCAACTGCAGGAAGTGCTTTCTGAACTTGCGGACCGTGACCACATCGCCTTCGCGCAGGTCGATGGCGTCCTGGCCGTCGAGGGTCAAAAAGACGTGCCCGGGGCGGTGCTTGAGGCACATCTCGATGGTCGAATCGTCAGCCACCACGAGCGGGCGCTGGGTGAGCGAATGCGGACAAATAGCTGTAATGACAAGGGCTGGGAGGGAGGGCTCGAGGATCGGACCTCCTGCGGCCAGCGAGTAGGCCGTGGATCCGGTGGGAGTACCCACGATCACGCCGTCGGCGCGGATCTCGGAGACTTCCTTGCCGTTGATTCGGACGCCGACCCCGATGATGCGGGCAATCGCCCCTTTGGAGATCACGGCGTCGTTGACGACCGGGCCCTGGAAGACCACTTTTTTGCCCCTGTGGACGGTCACCTCGAGGAGCGAGCGCTTGCTGATGACCGGGCTGCGGCCCGCTCCCACTCCCGCCAGGATGGCTCCAAGTGTCGTGAATGCTTCGGATTTTTTGATTTCCGTGAGGAAGCCCAGAGTCCCCATGTTGATCCCGAGGATGGGGACGCTCCTGGATTTGAGGAGCCTTGCCACGCTCAAAAAGGTTCCGTCCCCGCCCAGGACCACGACCAGGTCGCAGACGTCCATGAGCTTGGGCTTGGGGATGAACTGGAGGCGCTTGGAGGCCGTGCCCTTGAGCGTCCGGGCCTTGGAGGCGAGCGCCTTGCTCTCGTCGGCGAAGTAAACCGAGCGGTTGGGGGCTTCGAGGACCAGGGCGGCCAGCTCCAGAGCCAGGGCCGAGGCCTCGGCGTGATGGTGCTTGACGACAAAGCCCACTTTCTTGAAGGTCATGCCCTCGAGTTTACCTCAATGAGCAACCGGCGTGAAAACGAATCTGGAGACCTGTTTGGGCATGCCGCCGAGTCGCGGGATGCCGGTGCAGCCAGTTCCACGGCTCCGCTGGCCCACCGGATGCGGCCAGAAAGGATTGAAGACTGGCTGGGCCACGAGCACCTGGTCGCGCCTGGAAAGCCGCTTCGGCAGTGGATCGACTCTGACCGCCTTCCTTCGCTCATCCTCTGGGGGCCCCCGGGGTGCGGAAAGACCACGCTCGCGCGCCTGATTGCCTCCAAGACCCGGAGCAGGCTGGTCAACCTGAGCGCCATCAGTGCAGGTGCCAAGGATCTCAAGCAGGCGGGAGATGAAGCTCGCTCCGAGCTCAACTACCATGGACGCAAGACCCTGATCTTTGTCGATGAGATCCATCGTTTCAATAAAGCCCAGCAGGACGTGCTGCTTCCTTATGTGGAATCAGGAGCGCTCACGCTCATTGGAGCCACGACCGAGAACCCCTCGTTTGAGCTTAACTCGGCACTGCTTTCGAGAGTCCGCGTGATCCGGCTCGAGCGCGTGCCGGAGTCGGCACTCGTGCGGCTGCTGCAGCGTGCCCTCACGGATGTTCCCAATGGCCTTGGAGGCCTGCTCGATATTGACGTGGCCGGTCTTGAGCACATTGCCCGGTGCTCGGAGGGGGATGCACGCCGGGCGCTGACGGCGCTCGAGAGCATTTCTTTTTCGGCCGCGCTTGAGTCGGGCGGCCACAAGCTTTCTTTTGAAGACGTCGCACGCATGCTCTCCGATGGGGGCGCGCTCGCCCGCCAGCCCATCCCCTATGACAAGTCAGGAGACGAGCACCACAATGTGGTGAGCGCCTTCATCAAGAGCATCCGTGGGAGTGATCCCCATGCGGGGCTTTATTACCTCGCACGCATGCTCGAGGGTGGCGAAGATCCTCTCTTCATCTGCCGACGGCTCGTCATCCTTGCGTCCGAGGACATCGGAAACGCCGACCCGCGCGGGCTCCAGATCGCTCTGGCTGCAAAGGAAGCCGTCGATTTTGTCGGAATGCCCGAAGCGCGCATCAACCTTGCGCAGGCGGTGACTTATCTGGCACTTGCGCCCAAGAGCAATGCCTCCTATGCGGGCATCAATGCAGCCATCGGCGAAGTGCGTGCATCAGGTGCGCTGCCGGTTCCTGCAAATCTTCGCAACAACGGGACTGAAAAGGGCTATCGCTACGACCACGATTCACCCGACGGTCACGTGGCCCAGCGGCATCTGCCTGCAGAACTTGCGGGAAAACGCTTCTACCATCCCAAGGATCTGGGGCTCGAAAAGCAGCTCAAAGAGAAGCTCGACCGCCTGAATCCGACGTTTGACTAGGGAATCGGCTGGAACGCGAGCGGAGCCACCACGGCGGGACGCGAGAGCCTGAGCGTGTGCTGGATCCAGTTGCGCATGAGCAATGCGCCCTGCTCGAGTTGGCGGTAGGAGAGCAGGGTCTCCTTGCTGATCTCGGAGATCTGGTCACCCGCCAGGTTGTGCATCATCACCTTGAGCATGCTCGAAAACAGCGCGAGGTTTTGGTCGGCGGCTGCGAGGCGCTCGACGAGCTTCTGGAGCTCAAGGAGCCTGCGTCCGAGGGTCTCGAGCTCCTGCTTGTCGGAGAGGCTCATGAGCTTTTCGGACTTGAGCTTGGTGCTCTTGGTGTGGAACTGCTCGGCTGTTCGTGCAGCCTCTCCCAATACGCGCGCCAGTACTCCGGAGGATTCATCCAGCGCACGCAGGTCCTGCATGAGCGGGCCGTTGATGCGTGAACGCCTGAGCTCAGAACCCACGGGAGGGTTCCATCCGCAGTACCATTGGCGGGCAATCTGGGCATGGACAAGCGAGACCCACTCATGGGTCGTCATCGGGCGTTCAAATTCGGAATCGTAGCTCACGCCGCCGCCTTCGTCGGATGGGCGGATGCTCGAGCGCTTGAGCTCGGTCCATTCGGTCAGGCTCGAAAAGCCCAGCCTGTCGAGGTGCTTCGAAAAGCTCCAGAACTCGGGATGGATCTTCTCGTACTGTCCAAAAGACCACGCTGCGTAGACGGCTTCGGGTGCCACGGGAACTTTTTCGTCCGTCGTGGAAATCAGCAGATGCTGGTTTCCGTAGGCGGCCTGGATCCAGGAGGGATCCTTGAGATTCGAAATCTGCAGCACGCGCGTCCCAAGCAGGCTTGCCAGGTGTGCGGGAAGCGGAGAACAGGTGATCACCCAGCGGCATTGTCCAAGGACATCGATCCAGAGCTCGGCATCAGTCTCCCCGACCAGGCTCACGATCCTGCGCGGATCCATGCCCTGGTGGTGGCAGGTTTGCGAAACTTCGCGAGTGAGCTCCCGCTGGTGCTTGTCGCCGAGGAGCACGATCTGCACTTCGGGATGTCGCTCAAGCACGAGCTTGATGAGGCGGGACCATTCCGAACTTTTGTAGTTGGAGTCGATCTGGAGACCGATCCAAATGCGCGAAGGATCCAGGATCGGGTCGCCTGAGATCGGGAGGCGGTTGAAGAAGTCGCGCCCCGTGACGGACTGGTTGCCCGCATCGGCGGGCTCGCCGAACTGGACCTGCAGCGCTGTGAGCAGCTGGGTCGTGATCATGTCCGTGAAGTGGATTCCGGGATCGAGGCTTTCCTGGACTGCGCCGTGGATGAACTGGCTCCAGGCATCGCCACTGGAGAAGTCGAGGTCCTTGCGGCGCGTGTAGCCGAGCTTGAGCTTGGCCGGGAGAAGCGCGGTGAGGTAGCTGCTCGCCTCGGAGTAGCTCCAGTTGACGATCATGTCCCAGCTCTCGGATTGGATGAGCGGGGAGATCCAGCGGGCTGCAGGGCCCATCATTTCTTTGATATTCTCGGACTTTTCGAGCAGCGGGAGAGCCACTACTTCGCGCAGCCAGTCAGCTTCGCGAGCAAGGTCGGCGAAGTTTTCGCGGCAAACGAGCGTGATCTCCATGCGTGGATAGAGCTGTTGGGTTGCCCTCAGGGCAAGCAGCGTCTCGAGTACGTCGGAGCCGCGCCCGAGCTGCACGACCAGGCAACGAATGATCCCGGAGTGCGTGTTCTGCTCAGACATGCTTGCTCTCTTCCTGGGCGGTATTGCTTTCGGCCACCAGCGCCTCGACAAATCCGCGGATCAGGGCCTCTACCTGCTGCTCGGACCAGTTCCCATCGTTCATCGTGACTGCCCCTGGGTTTGGAAACGACTGATGAGTTTTTGGAGCTCGCCCGCACCGGAATGGCTGGGTTGGATCCTGAGGATTCGCGCCACGGTCTGGGCTGCTTCGTCGATCCGGCCAAGGTGGAATTGGAGTCCGCCCAGGCTGTAAAGGAGGTTGGCGTTCACGGGAGCCACTTGAACGTAGGAAGCCAGGAGCCTTGCCGCCGTCGCATAGCTCTTGATCTCATAGGCGCACTTGACGAGGTGGAAGACCACCGTCGGCTGGTTGAGCTCGGCATCCAGGGAGCGCGCAAAGTGGTCATGGGCTTCGCGCTTGCGACCGTCGGCAAGCATCGCCGAGCCCAGTCCGGCCAGGGCCTTGGAGTTGGCTGGATTGACCACGAGCGCGTCTTCGAATGCACGCTGGGCTTCGCGTATGCGTCCCGACTGGAGGTAGAGTGCTCCCAGGTTGGAGGCAACCTGGTCGCTCGCAGGGTTCATCTGGAGCGCCTTGCGATAATGCGCCTCGGCCGAGTCGGTCCTGCGGGCACGGAGCCAGCAGTTTCCGGAGGCCTTGTGGAGCTCAAAGCGGACCTTGGTCGAAAGCAGCGGAAGCTTCAGCGCCCGCTCCAGTGCATCTGCAGCACCTGCGTCGTTCTGGGAACGGAGCTCGAGTGAAGCCAGGCACCGATAGGCCTCGAGGTGGGCCTCGTAGGCGATGGCGTCCTGGTAGCAGCGGCGTGCCTGGTCGATTTTCTGTTCGGATTCAAGGGTCTGTCCCAGGGTCCGGAGCGCCCAGCCGACGAGAACGCCGTTCTGGACCATGGTCCTGAGAATATTGCGGGCCAGGCGGGTGTCGCCGGCCGAAAGCAGGAGCTCGGCGCTCGACTTCATCTCTGCCGCGTCGGGAGCCAGTTCGCCCTCGTCACGGGTGAGCAGCTGCTGGGGGGCTTGTTCCTGAAGTCCGGTGCGGAGCTGGGAGAGCATCTCCTCGACAGTCGGTGCGTTCATAGCTTCTGGTCCAATCCTTCCCCGGCCTCAACGACCTGCTGGCTCTTGAAACGATTGAGCTTTTCGCGGCTTTGGAGTTGCTGCTGGATGCTCCGCTGGCCCGACTGGAGTGCCGAATCGAGGATCTCCAGCAGTCGGGTGTCGAGCGACTGGAGGTTCTTGATCAGGGCCTGCTGCTCGGAGACGAGCACCTTGAGCTCTTCGCGCAGTGCGGGAGAGGGCTGCGTCCGAGGAGCTGCCTTGGAGATTTCGCGGTCCACGAGCTCGATTGCCCGAAAGATCGCCGATCGGGACTGGTCAAAGACGGGGAGGATGGAGGTCAGGCCGGAATCGAAGATGTCCGATCCGGATGCCACGGCGGAGCTCAGCGCATCTTCCGTGACGGAGATGAGCTGGGACAAACAACGGTTTTTGCTCCTCAAGAGAGCCTGCACATCCATATGCAACTCCGTTACTTGGAGGTTCCGGGGCCTGCCTGGCCCCGGTTGACCTGGTCGACGGCTACCCGCCAACCTTCAAGCAGAGTCTCCAACAGTTTTTGCACCTGTTGCAACGGCTCTTTTTTGTTCTCCAGATTCGCCTTCACGAGCTGGTCAGTCATGAACATGTAGAGGCGCTCGAGGTCCTTGGCGATCTGGCCGCCCACCTCGAAATCCAGAGTATTATTGAGCTCATTGATGATGTCGTGGACCTTGATGATGGACTGGCCCTTGCCGGGGATGTCCTTGCGGTCAATGCATTCCGACGCTTTTTTGACATGCTTGATGGCCGCCTCATAAAGCATGATGAGGATCTGCCCCCGGTTCGCCGTCTTGACGGAAGTCTGCTTGTACTGGTTCGCCCCGTAGTTCCCTGCCATGGCCTATCCTCCCTAGCCCCCAAGAAGCTGTTGAACACCCCCGCCGCCGCCGCCCAGGCTTGCGGAGAGGTACTGCTGTTGACGCTGCATGCTGGACATCGTCCCCTGCAGCTTGGAAAAGGTATCGGTGATCTGCTGGACCTTGCGCTCGATCTGCCGGTTCTTGTTGTCGATCTGGGTGTCGATCTCCTTGATCCGGCTGCGGATGCTTTGCTCGCGGCTGGCAAGGAGTCCGGTCGCACCCCGGGTGTAGCCGTCGAGGAACTTGCGGAGCGAGGCACCGAACCCGGCCTCACCCGTGATGGCCTGGGCGACACCTTCGAAGTCGCGCTCGAGCGCCTTGGTGAACTTGTCTTCCTTGAAGGTGAGCATCCCCGTCTTCTCGAATTCGACGCCAAGCTGGTTGAGTCGGTAGGAGCGCGTGACGTCGCCGCTCGAGTCGAGGACGAGCATCGGTTCGTGGACGAGGTTTCTGAGTTGGAACTCGATGTTCTGCATCGAGGTGTCGCCCGCGAAAGTGGTGCGGGTATCCGTATTCTCGTCGATCTGGTTCTGCTTGTTGATGAACTCAAGGACCCTGTTGGCTTCATCGACGAGTGTCTTGACCTTGCCGGCGACCTTGCCGAAGTCCTCGGTGATCTTGAGGGTGAAGGGCTTGTCAGGGCGTGCTCCCTTGAGCTCGACGCTCACGCCCATGAGGAAGTCAGGAATGTTGTTGCCGTTGCTCTCGACGGGGAAGCCATCGATGTAGAGAAGGGCATTCTGGGCGTCATGCGAGTCCTCGGTGTAGAACTCGTGCTTGCCGTCGAGAAAGTAGAATTCCGGGAAGTCGACGGCCGAATCGGCACCGTCCTGCTTGGCAGAAATCAGCAGTTTCCACGGCCTTTCGGGGTCGGTCACATCCTTGATCACGGATGCCTTGACGGGGGCATCGCTCTGGCGATTGAGGAGTGTGGCGACTCCGCGCAGGCTCGCATTGCGCTCATCGATGAAGACCTGGGATTTTTCCCCATTGGCCTGCTTGAGCGTGACGTAGCCGACCCCGAGGCATTTTTCCTCGGGATCCTCGAAGCCGTTGGAGACGATGGAGCTTCGCTCGGCGAGCTCCTCGACGCGGATCTGGTAAGTCCCGGGCTCGGCCTTTTCCTTGTCGACGGTGATGTTGATGAGTTCCTTGCCGTCTCCGGTGTCGACCTTGAGTTCCCGGAATTTACGGAAGTCGGTGAAGTCGTTGAGGACCTTGTTCATGCCGGCAAAGCGCGACTTGAAGTCCTGGAAAAGCTTCATGCGAGCTTCTTCCTGGCCCTTGCGCGCCTCCATGGCTTTCACGGGCTGCTTCTCAGCCTCGATCAGCTGCTGGACTGCCTGTTTGAACTGACCACCCCCGACGGGGTCGAACCGCAAACCCACGAAACGGACCCTCCTGGTCTCGAGACGTACCTAGGTTTGATTATTCCAGTCGGTGAAGGTCGCTTCAATCGGCAGGTCTTGCCGAGCGGCCGCGCTCGGTGCGGGGAGCCTCGACGACCTGCTGGTCGCGGATGGTCAGGACCTTGAGGTCGCGTGCCCAATAGCCTTCGCGGACGGTGACGTTGCCGGTGACCCCTGGAACGTCACGAAGTTGGCGGATCCGGCCCGCGACCTTGCTGCGATCGATCCCGGAGCGACCCGCCTCCGATGAGACGATTCGCTCGAGCTGGGTCGCCGCGTCGAAGGCCAGCGCTTCGAGGCTGGTGGCCTCCTGCCCAAAAGCGCCCCTGAACCGCTCGCCAAATCGGCGCACAAGCGGGGAGGTGGCCAGCGCGAAGTAGGAGTCTACGAAATAGGATCCTTCTGCGGACTGCTGTGCACGCTGGAGCATCTCAGGGGAGTTCCAGGCTGAAATCCCAAGGAACTTCACTCCATCGATGTCCTTATAAGTGAAGGTGGGGAGCGCCAGGCCCACGGCCTTGGGTTCGTCCGGGATGAAGACCGCTTCGAAGTTCACGACAGGAGCGAGGCTGAAGTACTTTTCCGTCTTGCGCGTGCGCTTCTTGATGTTGTTGGCTTCGCGGTCGCGGGCCATGGCAAAGAGCTCACGCTTGCGGGCATCGGCATAATAGGTGCCCGAGAGCCGTTCCATGGCGGCGCGAAAGTCCGTCTCGCCTGAGTCATAGGTTTCGTATGCGGTGATGGTGCCGCCCAGCCGCTCCACTGCAGCCCAGAACTCCTGGGAGTACTCTTCTCCGAATCGCCCCCTCGGCGAAAGGATCGCAAACTTTCGGAGTCCAAGCACCTGCACTGCGTGCCGCGCGATCTCCTCGGCCTGGAGCTTGGGCGTGACGGCTCCAAGCGTGGCATACTCACCCGGTTTTCCGGAGGACTGGGCAAGCGAGATGAGCGGCAGGCGGTAGTCCTCTGCGCGCGACAGCACCTGGTCGGCGCCCTTGCTGAGGATGGGTCCGATCACTGCGGCGACCCTGTGGACGGAATGGAGTCGTTCGAGGGCGCGCAGCGCCGATTCAGGGTCGTCACCGCAGTCCTCGATCACGAGCTGGATGCGTCCATCCGCTTCGGATCCATCAAAAATGCCGAGCGCGAGCGATACTCCCTGGATCACCCTCTGGCCGAAGCGGGCGAACTTCCCGGTCTGCGGCACCAGTAGTCCGATGGAGAGCTCTGCAGCAACATCACCTTCACGAATCCCACGAAGCCACTGTCCGACTTCGGTTGCCCTGGGGCTCGCGGCATGGACCCGCAGGAACTCCCGGATGTGTTCGGAGGCCTTGGAGGTCTTTCCATCGTCGAGCTCACGTCGGATGAGCCTGAAGAGTGCAATCGGGGCGAGCGTGGTTTTTTCGGCGGCTTCGGACAGGTCCTCGAGTTGTCCGCGATCCTGGATCTTGGTGAGGATCGCCTCGAAAGGTGCGTCCATTGAAACTTTGGAGGTGTCGAGCCCCTTGAGTTGGGCCTGTTTGGAGAACTCGATCCATTCGCGGGCTGCAGCCAGCAGATTGCCCGAATTTTCCTGAGCCCTCGCGCGCAGCTGGAAAAACTTGATGCGATTGGCCACATCGAGCGTTTCGGGATCGATGGATTGCAGCTCCTCAAGGGTGGCCTTGGGGGAGCCCGCTTCAAGGTAGGCTGCGGCCAGGTTGTAGCGGACGTAGTTCTTCCAGTTGCGATCCCCGGCAAAGGCATCCGGGGCCCGCTCGATAGCAGCCTTGAAGCAGGGGATGGAATCATCGGCTTTTCGGGTGAGCAGCAGGGCGAGACCCTTGAGGTTCAGTACCTCGGGGAGCCGGCTGCTCCGCTCAAAACGGGATTCGAAAAGGCCGGCCTTTTCGATCACCTCTGCATAGGCGCCGCGGGAGTAGAGGGACTGGAGCTCCTGGAGCTGGGCGCGCTCCTGTTGTGACGGCTGGAGCTGTGATGCCGGGGGCTGGGTGTTCGTGTTGATCAGCTCGCTTGCGCGAGCAGGGCGCACGGGCGCAGTTCCAGCGCAGCCGGCGAGAATCGAGCTCGAGAGCAGCGCTCCCGAGAGCAGCTGAGGGAGGGAACTTGGGCGGGAAGGCATCCCCTAGATTTCGCCTCAACTCCGGGGCTCAGCCAAAGAAATTCTTCACCTTTTCAAAAAAGCGCTGGTGGATCGGATGTGAAAAACCTGCACCGATTTCGTCAAACTTTCGGAGCAGTTCCTTTTGCTCGGCGTTGAGCTTGCTCGGTGTCTCGATGAGGACTCTCACGAGCTGGTCGCCGCGACCGCCCCGGCCCAGCTGGGCGATTCCCTTGCCCTTGAGGCGGAAGGTCTTGTGCGACTGGGTTCCGGAGGGAATCTTCATCGTGACTTTGCCCTCGAGCGTGGGCACCTCGATCTCGGTGCCGAGGGCGGCCTGGGAGAAGGTGACCGGAACATCACAGATCACATCGAACTCCTCGCGGGTGAAGAAGTCATGCGGCAGGATGTTGACGGAAACATAAAGGTCGCCGCTCATGGCACCGCGCTCTCCTGCCTCACCTTCACCGGTGAGCTTGAGCTTTTGGCCCGTGTCGATGCCGGCCGGGATCTTGACTGCGATCTGCGAACGCTTCTTTTGCTTCCCGCTCCCGCGGCATCCACCGCAGGGATCGCTGATGGTTTCACCTGAACCCTGGCAGCGGGGGCAGGGCTGGGTGATGGCAAAAAATCCCTGTTGGAAGGCCACTTCTCCGCGGCCACCGCACTGCTGGCAGGTCACGGGCTTGGTGCCCGCTTTTGCTCCCGAGCCTTCGCACGTCTCGCAGGCGGCACTCCGCTGCAGGGTGATGACTTTTTCGCAGCCAAAGGCCGCTTCCTCGAAGGTGATGTCGACTTGCGTGCGGACGTCCGCACCCGGGCGTCCGCCGCGGCGGCGTCCGCGCCCGCGGCCCTGGCCACCCATGGTCTGCCCGAAGATATCGCCAAAGATGTCGCCGAAGATGTCGTTGAATCCGCCTGCTCCGGCAAAGCCCTCGAATCCTCCGAAGCCCCCGCCACCTGCACCGCCGGCATTGGCAGCGTGTCCGAACTGGTCGTACATCTGCTTCTTCTTGGGGTCGGAGAGGACCTCGTAGGCCTCGGAGAGCTCCTTGAATTTCTCCTCGGCCGCCTTGTCACCGGGGTTCTTGTCCGGATGGAACTGGATGGCAAGCTTGCGGTAGGACTTCTTGAGATCCTCGGGCGTGACATCCCGAGAGACGCCGAGGATTTCGTAATAATCGCGCTTGGCTGCCATGATGCTCAGTTCCTCTTCATGTGGAACGGGACGCCGAGGCCTTCAAGCCCTGGCGTCCCATCCTTACCCTTGATCCGGCTTTCGATCCGAATCGATCAGACTTCCTTGAAATCAGCGTCGATGACGTCGTCCTTCTTGGAGTCTCCGCCTGCCTGGGCCTGGCCGGCGGCATCGCCAGCAGTCGCCCCGGCGCCGGGTTGAGTTCCGGGGGCAGCCTGCTTGTAGAGCTGTTCGGCCATCTTGTTGGAAGCCATCGTGAGGGTCTCGGTTGCCTTCTTGAGGGTATCGAGATCCTGGCTGTCGAGGTGCTTGCGCGCTTCGACAATGGCCTCTTCGACCTTGGTCTTCTCAGTGGCATCAATCTTCTCGGCCTGTTCCTTCATCGTCTTTTCGATGGAGTAGATCAGTCCGTCCAGCGTGTTGCGGGCGTTGACGAGCTCCTTGCGCTTCTCGTCTTCGGCCTTGTGCTCCTCGGCTTCGCGCTGCATGCGCTTGATTTCCTGCTCGGAGAGGCCGCCCGAAGCGGTGATCTTGATCGACTGCTCCTTGCCCGTTCCAAGATCCTTGGCGCCGACGTGCACGATGCCGTTTGCGTCGATGTCGAAGGTCACTTCGATCTGGGGCACGCCGCGCGGTGCAGGCGGGATCCCAACGAGGTCGAAGCGTCCGAGCGACTTGTTGTGTTCGGCGAACTCGCGCTCACCCTGCAGGCAGTGGATCGTCACTGCAGGCTGGCTGTCGGCTGCCGTCGAAAAGACCTGCGACTTCTTGGAAGGAATGGTCGTGTTCTTCTCGATGAGCTTGGTGAACACCCCGCCCATCGTCTCGATGCCGAGCGAAAGCGGAGTGACGTCGAGGAGCAGCACGTCCTTGACGTCGCCCTTGAGGACTCCGCCCTGGATGGCTGCGCCGACGGCGACGACTTCATCCGGGTTCACGCCCTTGCTGGGTTCCTTGCCAAAGATTTCCTTTACCTTGGCCTGCACGCGCGGCATGCGGGTCATGCCGCCAACCAGGATGACCTCGTCGATCTGGGACTTGGAGACGCCCGAGTCCTTGATGCAGGTCTCGCAGGGTGCCGCCATCTTGTCGATGAGGTCGGCAACCAGCGCCTCAAGCTTGGCACGCGAGAGCGTCACGTTGAGGTGCTTGGGGCCCGAGGCATCGGCAGTGATGAAGGGAAGGTTGATGTCGGTCGACATCGTGCCCGAGAGCTCATGCTTGGCCTTTTCTGCGGCTTCCTTGAGGCGCTGGAGCGCCATCTTGTCGGAGCGCAGGTCGATGCCGTTTTCCTTCTTAAACTCGTCGGCCATCCAGTCGATGATGCGTTGGTCGAAGTTCGCGCCGCCGAGGAAGGTGTCGCCGTTGGTGGCCTTGACTTCGAACACTCCGTCACCCATCTCGAGGATCGAGATGTCGAACGTGCCGCCGCCGAGGTCGAACACGGCCACGGTCATGTTCTTGCCCTTCTTGTCGAGACCGTAGGCCAGCGCTGCTGCCGTGGGTTCATTGATGATGCGCTTGACGTCGAGTCCTGCGATGCGGCCTGCGTCCTTGGTGGCCTGGCGCTGGGAGTCGTTGAAGTAGGCCGGAACCGTGATGACGGCTTCAGTGACGGGTTCGCCGAGATAGTCTTCGGCGGTCTTCTTCATCTTTTGGAGGACGAGTGCCGAGATCTCTTCGGGAGCCATGTCGCGATCACCGACCTTGATCCAGGCATCTCCGTTGGCGGATGCAGCGATCTTGAAGGGAGCAACCTTGGCGAACTCAGCCACTTCCTTGGAAGTCTGCTTGCGGCCGATCAGGCGCTTGGCTTCGAACACCGTCTTGTCAGGGTTGGTCACGGCCTGGCGCTTGGCAGTCTGGCCGACGAGCTTCTCGCCGCTTGCGGCAAAGCCCACAATCGAGGGAGTGGTGTTGGCGCCTTCGGCGTTGGCGATGACCTTGGGGTCTCCGCCTTCGAGCACGGCTACGCAGGAGTTGGTCGTTCCAAGGTCAATTCCGATGATTTTTCCCATAAATTCCTCGCTATCCTTTTCTATTGCTTAAAATGGGCACGATCCCGTGCCTGTCAAATCAGTCAGCTTGAAGTCGTGGAAGGTCCTGCACTTACGACCACGCGGCTGGGTCGAAGCAGCCTGCCGTGGAGCGTGTAGCCCTTCTGGTGTTCCTGGATGATGGTGCCGGCGGCCTGGTCGGACGGGAGCTGGCCAACCGCCTCATGGAGATTGGGGTCAAAGGCCGCGCCCGAGGTCTGGATCGCTTCGACCCCCTGCTTTTGGAGGGTCTGGGCGAGCTGGTCGAAAACCATCTGGATGCCCGTCTTTAGGTTTTTGTCCGTGCCCTCGGGCATGAACTCCAGCGCGCGGCCGAGGTTGTCGGCAACCGAGAGGATCTCGCGGGCGGCCGGCTCGAAGGCGAACTTGATGAGGTCCTGTCGCTCCTTGATCGCCCGCTTTTTGAAGTTATCGAAGTCGGCGTAAAGGTAGACGTACTTTTGCTGCGCTTCCGCGAGCTTGGCTTCGAGTTCGGCAGTCGGGCTCGGGGTGGCCTGGGGGGCCGGCTCGGGCTGGGTTGGGGACTGCTCAGGCGTGTGCGCGTTATTTTCGGACAAGGGGAACTCCTTAGTTTCGGGCGGTCGCAGTCTTTTATGGGCACCCGATTGGATTCGTCAAGCCAAGCGGACCCAGGAAAGGCCAGCTAGGCCAGGGTCGCGATCACCTGGTCAGAGACTGCAAACCCCCGGGCCGTGAGCCTGAGACGGCCGTGGGCGGTGGGATGGGGTTCGAGCAGGCCCTGATTTTGGAGGTGGGAGGCCTTCTGCCGCTGGGCGGGGGTCGAAAGCCATTCGGCCGGAAACCCTTCATCGAGCCTGAGGGCAAGCATCCAGTCCTCGAGGCGGGCCTCCTCCAGATCCAGCTCCTCGGTCCACTCCACGGGGAGCGCCCCCTTCTTGAGGATGTCGGCGTACTTATGGAGCGACGAAAAGTTCTTCCAACGTGACCCGTGCGCCCCCTGCGCCGGGTCAAACGAGTGCGCCGAAGGACCGAGGCCCAGGTACCCCGCGCGCTTCCAGTAGGCCAGGTTGTGGCGGGCACGAAAGCGGCGGTCGGGCTCGGCCTTGGCAAAGTTCGAGATCTCGTAATGTTCAAAGCCCTTGGAGCGCATGAAGCGATCAATGGCGAGCAGGTGCTCGAGCTGGCCGTCTTCATCCGGGAGCTCACGGTACATCTTGTGGGTCTTGGGAAGCGTGAGCAGGTAGCAGCTCAGATGCGTGATCGGAAACGCGGTGAGTTTTTCCATCGCAGCTTCGACATCTTCCACGCTTTGTCCCGGCACACCGCAGAGCAGATCCACCGAGACGTTGGTGATTCCGGCTGAAAAGATTGCATGGAGCGCCTCGATGGCTTTTTCGCGCGAGTGCACCCGCCCCAGCTTTAAAAGCAGGTCATCGCGCATGGCCTGCACTCCCATGCTCACGCGGTTGACGCCAAGCCTGCGATAATCTCGAAGCCTGCCTTCATCGACCGAAGACGGATTGGCTTCCATGGTCCACTCGGTCTCAGGCGTGACGGAAGTGAACTTCCAAAGCGGCTCAAGCGCCCTGGCCATGGAGTCGGGCGGCGTCATGCTCGGCGTGCCGCCGCCCATGAAGATCGTGTCGAGCTTTTGCGCGAGCCGGGGGGCCTGAAGCTCGATCTCCTGACGGAGTGCGGCCTCGAAAAGTGGAGCGTCTCCCTCGGCCGTTCTCTCCCTGCCGATCGAGTAGAAGTCACAGTAATGGCACTTGGTCTCGCAAAACGGAAAGTGCAGGTAAAGTGACGCAAGCTGGCCCGGCATGCCGATCCTCTAGCCCGGCTCAGGTCTGGCGGCCACTGCCAAAATGGGCCACACTAGCGGGCAGCATGAAATCCACCCGCTCGCTTCCCTTTCCCGTCGATCGTCCCTTTGAACTCACCCTCAGCAACGGCATCCCGGTCGTGCTCCAGCACTTCGATGGAGCCGTCTCCTCCTTTTATTGGTGGAACCAGGTCGGAAGCGCCGACGAGCAGAAGGGCGAAGAGGGGTTTGCCCATTTTTTGGAGCACATGCTCTTTAAAGATGCCAACGCCAAGGACACGGGCATGGCCTCTACCGGCCAGACGGCTCTCGCCATTGAGTCGCTGGGTGGGGACATCAACGCCTACACTTCGTTTGACCAGACGGTCTATCATGTCACCTGCGCCGAGCAGCACTGGGAGGAAGTGATCTCCGAGTTCTCGGTCATGGCCAAGCCCCAGCGCTTCTTGAAGAGCGACTTCGAGCGTGAACGCGAAGTGATCATCGAAGAGCTCAAGAAGAACGAAGACTCGCCCGAGCGCCAGCACTTCCAGTCGCTCTTTTCATCCACCTTCAAGAAGCATCCTTACGGTCGTCCGGTCATCGGCTACGAGAAGACCCTCAGGGCTGCGACCGTGGCCAAGCTCGAGGCCTTTTATCGTCGCAACTATGTTTCGAGCCGCATGGGCCTGATCCTCGTCGGCCCGATTGCCGATGGCACCGGAGCCCGGGTCAAAAAGCTCATGGCTCTCATGGAGAAGTTCTTTGGCTCCAGGGTTTTTCCGAAAAAGGAATCCCCGCGTTTTGAGCGGAAGTTCGATGCGCTGGATCGCAATGAAGTCACCGTCGCCAAGCGCCTCTTTGAGGTCCAGCTTCCATCCGTGAATTTTTCGTTCCGCGTGCCGGAGCTTGGCCATCCAGACCTGGCACCACTGGATCTTTTGGCCGGAGCACTTGCCATGGGCGAGAGCTCGCGCCTCTACCAGAGCCTCTTCAACGAGAAGTCGCTCGTCACCGAGGTGAGCGGGGGGCTCTATGTCCCGCGCGATCCGGGGATGTTCTACTTCAACATCGATGTGGATTCGCCTGCCAAGCTCGAGCCCGCACTGGCCGAAGCCTTCAGGCTCATCCAGGAGAGCACGCGCAAGGAACCCACCCGCGAGGAACTCGACCGCGTGCTCGCGCATGCCGAGAGTGACAAGCTGTATTCGCTCCAGACTGCCGATGGCATCGCGGGCCGGATTGGTTTCCTCAAGTTCATTGTCAATGACCTGGGCTATGACGAGCGCTACCTCTCGGAGCTTCGTGCCGTCACCCCGGAGCAAACCCGTGCGGCCGCGTCGCGTGCGATCGACCTGGGAAGGCTCGCAGGCGCCTTCCTTGTGCCCAAGGCCATGGAGTCGGAGATCGATACGACGATGCTCGAGCGGGTGGCTCGCCAGGCGGTTCCTGCCAAGGCGGTTTCGGTTTCGAAGCCGGCTTCCAAACAGGGCGGCAAGCCCACAGCACCCAGCGTCCCTTATGAGCAGTGGACGACCGAGAGCGGCCTCAAGGTCATTCATCGGTATCGCCCGCAGTCACATGTGGTGAGCGTACAGGTGGCATCCCTGGGAGGGCTCAGGCTTGAGCTCGGAAGCCCGCTCTTTGACCGGGACGAAGACTGGGGCGTGAGCCAGTGCCTGTCGATGACCTGGACCAAGGGCACTCCTTCGAGGAGCTCGCGCCAGATTGCTGCGACCATTGAAGGCAAAGCCGCAAGCCTGGATGGCTTTTCGGGTCGCAACACCGTGGGCCTCCAGCTCACTTGCCTGGCGCGTGACTTCGCCCAGCTTTCCGGCGTGTTCGAGGATGTGCTGGTCAATGCGAGCTTCCCGGAAGAGGAAGTCCAGCATTCGCGCCGAGTGATGGAGGATACCCTCAAGACGATGGAGGATCACTCGGGGCAGCTCTGTTCCAAGTTCTTCCTGGAAACCCTGTTTACGAGCCACCCCTATGGCGCGCTATCGACGGGATCTGTCAGGAGCATCCCCACGTTGACGCAAAAAAAGCTCAGGACCTATCTCGAGCAATGGGTGCGCCCCGAAAAGAGCGTGCTCTCGATCGTGGGCCGTGTGCCGCGCGAGACGGTGGAGGCCTGGGTGGCCCAGCTGGATCGCGCCTGGCGTGCCCAGCGCGCAAGCGCGCCGCTTTCGGCAGCATCGAGCTCGATCATCACTCCAGAGTCGGTCCTTCCGGGGCCACGCTGGGTGGAAAAGCGCCTGGGACGCGAGCAGGTCCACCTGCTTCGCGGAGGCCTGGGAAGCACGATCACGGCTGACGATCGCCACGCCATCCGCCTCCTGCATACGATCCTGGGTGGACAAAGTGGCAGGCTCTTCATCGAGCTTCGCGAAAAACAGAGCCTGGCCTACACGGTCGCTCCGATGGGATTCGAGGGTGTTGAGCCCGGATACCAGGGGGTTTACATCGCCTGTTCGCCGGACAAGGAAAAGAAGGCGCTCGAGGGGATCGAAGTGGTCCTCAAAAAACTTGCCGACAAGGGTCCCACCGCTTCCGAGATGGAGCGCGCACGGGAGTACTATCTCGGCAGGCGAGTGATGGACATGCAGAGCGATGCCTCGCTCACGGGCTACTATGGACTGGAGCTCGTGTACGGGCTCACTCCTCCGACCGAGAAGCAGGTGATCGAGCGACTCAAGGCCGTCAAGCCGCGCGATATCCAGAAGGTTTGTGCGAAGTACTTCGTCGATCCGCACCTGGTGACCTGTGCCGTCGGTTGATTCGGGCCACCTCAAGGTCTTCCTCACGGCGTTCACGGCGATCTTCGTCGCTCTCGACATCGTGGGGACCCTTCCGATCTACTTTGGACTCACCCAGTCCATGGGGGATGGGGATCGCAGGAGGATCGTGGATCGATCCATGCTCGTGGCCCTGCTCACGGCGCTTGCGTTCATGTTCGCCGGGCAGGGGATCTTCCGATTCCTGGGCATCCAGGTCGCGGACTTCCGGATTGCGGGCGGAATCGTGCTGCTCCTGATCTCGCTTGCGGACCTTGTTGGAAAGCCAGAACACGAAAGCCGGGTCACCGGATCCTCCGGGATCGTCCCGCTTGCCGTGCCGCTCATCACCGGCCCCGGGGTGCTCACCACGCTCATCCTGCAGGTGGATCTGATCGGGCACATGCTGACGCTTGCAGCGCTGCTTGCCAATTACGCCATCGCCTGGTGGCTGCTTCGAAACTCACAGGGAGTGAACCGCCTGCTCGGCAAGGATGGTTCGATGGTGCTCTCCAAGCTCGCTGCACTGCTGCTGGCTGCCATCGCCGTATCGATGATGCGCGGAGGGCTGGTTGAAGTGCTCGGGATTTCGTTTAAGGCTTCGCCTTAGCGGGCGTGCTTGAAGGCGGGATGGCCTCGTCTGATGCGGGCTCGGGCTGCGCATCCGTCGGCTGGGCCTCTTCGTACGAACACTCGTATACGACCTTGAGCTTGCGGATGGCGCGGTGGAAGTCCTCCTCGCCGTCTGCTTCGGACGACTCTGCAAACTCCGAGCGGATCTGCTCCCAGGCATGGGGAGAGTTGCCCGCCTTCAGGGCCTTCTCAAACTGCTTCACGAGGGCCTTCTGGCGACGGGGATGCAGGTACTTTTGGAGCGCGCTCCCGAACTGTTCGGCATTCCGGGTCTTGCGCGCCGATTGCAGCGCCTCCTCGAAAGCGATCCGTGCCTCGATCGCCTTGGAGCGCTGGCCAATGTAGTTGGAGAGGGCAGCCGGGATGCCTTGCGCTGCCTTGAGTTTTTCGAGGGACGCCTGGAGGGTCTTCGGGTTTTCGGAAAGGGGAGTCTGCTCCGGGCTGATCTGGTGGATGGCTGAAAGTTGGGATTCTGGAACCCCCTGCGGACCCTGGATCTGGCAAGGCTGCCCGAAGAGCATGACCTGGACGGCGGCAGCCCGTGCGAAGGATGCGGAGAGGAAGAGGGCCGTACCTGCGGTGCAGGCGGCTGCCAGGATGGATCTCGTCAGTTTCATGACGCCTCCAGCTTAGCACAGGCCGGGCCGAAGTCTCGCGCTGTGTCGTCTTCGACCCATCAAATTTGACTGCACGAACAGGGAGCGTAGCATTTTAAGGAGATATGGCTGGAGACCCCAAAGTCGCCCCTGCTTCATTGACCCTGGTGACCCGCCCCGAGGAGTACTTCTACGAACTCGTTCGTGATGCGCTTTCCTCGCAGCGCCTCAAGATCCAGCCCGAGACCGAGTTCTACCTCGTCCAGCTCATGAATCGCTTCATCACCACGGAGTCGCTCTTTGCCCGTGACGGCCAGGGCCAGGTGCGCGAGGAGCCGCTGGCGCTTATGGTGAAGGATGCGCTCGACCAGCCCGAGCCCGAAGTGCAGCGAAGCCTTTTCAGGCATGTCGGTGACTTCTCTCTCTATGTGGCGGGCTACTTTCAGGACAGTTTTTCGAGGCGAGCCGTGGATGTGGATTACTTCATCGGCATGGGCGGCGCGGCCTACCATGCCGTCGCCTCGCGCGAGAACGTCTCGGCACGTGCGCGTCTTTACTCGGAGCTTTCCGAGAAGTTCAGGCACTTTGTCGATGTCCTTGCCCGAATCAGCGAAAAGACCTGTCCGCGGACCGAGCAGGACCTGCTTCGGACCTACGAAGTCTGGGTCCGCACAGGGAGCGAGAAAGCAGCGCGCGCCCTGCAAGAGGCCGGAATCGTCCCCTCGGAGAGCGCGCGCAAGACCGTCCAATAAGCTTTACTGGCCGACAGCTCTACTGAATCGTGACAGCGGTCATCTTGTCGCCGACCTGGATCTTCTTGGCGACGTCCTGGCCTTCGGTGACCTGGCCAAAGACGGTGTAAGAACGATCGAGGTGCGGGTGGCGCCCCAGCGAGATGTAGAACTGCGAGTCGGCCGAGTTCGGATCCTGAGAGCGGGCCATGGCGACCGTACCCTCGACGTGGCGGCGCTCGTTGAATTCGGCTGCGAGCTTTTGGCCGCTTCCGCCCGTTCCATTTCCGACGGGATCGCCGCCCTGGATGACAAAGCCGGGAACCACGCGGTGGAAGGACAGGCCGTTGTAGAAGCCCTGGTTGATGAGTTCGACCATGCGGGCGACCGTCTTGGGGGCGTCCTTGGAGTAGAACTTGTACTTGATCACTCCCTGGGTCGTGGTGATCACGACGGTGGACTTGGACAGGCCGTTTTCATCGGTGTTGAGATCTACTGCTGACATTTTTTTCTCCTGGGAAGGGGCCGCCGAGGCGGCCGGAGCCGGCGATGCCGAAGCGGCGGCCGACGGATTTTGAAGCGTGGTGGTGGTGGATTCAGCCGATACCTGCGTGTCGGAATCCGACTTCTTGTAGGAGACGGCACCGTAGATCAGGCCCAGCACGATCAACCCGAGCAGGATGTAGGGAATTCGACGAGCATTCATATGAATTGACACCTCTTTGAGTGCGGCAATATGACCGAGGCACCGCCATGGCTCAAGTCCCAAATGCTCCCCAAAATGATCCCGCAAAAGTAATGGGAGTCTTCGATCACCTCGAAGAGCTTCGGCTGCGCTTCATGCGCTGCCTTTACATCTTCGTGGCTGGTTTTGTGGGGTGCTATTTCCTGGTGGAGCCGATGCTTGAGTTTCTCAGGCGGCCTCTCTTTGCCGCGCTTCCTCCTGAGCAGCACAAGCTCTACTTCACGTCGCTGTTTGAGAACTTCCTGACCCACCTCAAGGTTGCGGGCTATGGCTCCCTGATCTTCCTTTCGCCCCTGTATTTCCTTGAGTTCTGGAAGTTCGTCTCGCCTGCCCTCAAGCCGAGGGAGCGTCGTTACGTCATTCCGTTCGTGTTTTCGGGGGCCCTGTTTTTTGCGGGGGGCGCGGCGTTTGCCTACTTCGTGCTGTTCCCGATCGGGTTCAAGTACTTCATGGAGTACGGGGGGCCTGCCGATGTGCCCCTGCTGACCATCAGCAGCTACTACGATACCTGCCTCAGGCTCATGCTGCTCTTTGGTTTGGCCTTCGAGTTTCCGGTGGTCCTGGTCTTCCTGGGTTGGCTTGGGGTCGTCACACCGGAGGGGCTTCGCACCCACCGCCGCACCGCCATCATGGGGATCACCATCGCCTCGGCGGTCATCGCTCCTCCGGATGCCATGTCCATGCTGCTCCTGATGGCGCCCCTGGTGCTCCTGTATGAGCTGGCCATCCTCGTGGTGGGCTGGATCCGTCCCGCCCCAGGGCCGGAATCCCCCGCAGCTGCCGCCCAGTTGCCCGAAAAACACCCCTGGGAGTAGGGCTTGCTCCGGCCTTCGCCGCGTGCTAACCCCTCCAGACCCTTGCTCATACCGTCGGTATGGGCTTTTGGGCCAAACCATCGGCTCATCATCCATAAGGAGGATTTATGGCCAACCAGAACCAGGGGCTCATCCCCGGTTACGAAACCACGTTCATCACCCGCGCAGAGCTTTCTGACGAAGGTCTCAAGGCGCTTCAGGAGCGTCTCAACGGCGTTGTCGCCCAGTACGGCGGCGAGCTCGTGATGAGCGAAGACTGGGGCAAGCGCAAGCTCGCCTACCCGATCGCCAAGGAAACCCGCGGCCACTACACGTACTTCGTGTACACGGGCAAGGGCGACATCGTTCACGAAATCGAGCGTAACCTGCGCCTCAATGACCAGGTCCTTCGCTTCCTCAGCGTGAACCTCTCCAAGGAATTCGAAATCGAATCCTTCAAGAAGGCCCGTGCTGACCAGCAGGCTGCAGCCAAGAAGCGCGAAGAAGAGCGTGAAGCACGCCGCGAAGAGCGCATGGCAATGCAGGGCGAGCGCCGTGGATATGCTCCTCGCCACAGTGAAGGCGCAGCAGCAGCTGCTGATACCGGATCGGCTGAGTAATTCGGCCTAAAAACCTTATTTAAAGAATCGAGAAACACATGGCTTTCAATCGTGAAGACAAGATGGATGCAGGTTCCCGCGACGACCGTCGCGATGATCGTCGTGAAGACCGCGACGACGATCGCGGTTCACGCCGCGGTGGCGGCTTCAGCCGCAAGAAGATCTGCCGCTTTTGCTCGGACCAGGACTTCATCATGGATTACAAGGATATCCGCATGATGCAGTCTTTCGTCAGCGAGCACGGCAAGATCACTCCCCGCCGTATTTCCGGAAACTGCGCAGCTCACCAGCGCAAGCTCACGGACGCCGTCAAGCGCGCCCGCAACCTTGCCCTCGTGGGATACACGACCTCCGGACACTAAGCGTGGGTGAGATTCCCCAACAGGATTCACAGGAGCCCGCTCCCTCAGCTCGAGGGGCGGGCTCTCCTGTTTTTCCTCTTTGGGTGCGGATTGCACCGTTTGTCCTGAGCGCTTCCTTTTACGTGAGCGTTTTCCTGGCCGTGCTGGCTCCCGTGCCGCTGGTTTGGCTCAATCTCGCAGTGGGCAGAGGCTGGGCGTTGCTGGCCACGCTCATCAACGGGGGGCTTGTTTGGCTCGCGCTGGGGCCTGCCGGGCTTTCGGGTTACGCCGTTTTCAGCCTGGGGGCCGCCTGGATCATGCCAGAAGCGGCTCGGGTCCTCTCCGGTCGGCGCAAGGGGGCTCAGTCTCGCCTCTTTGGCGTGCTTTGGAGTGGGATCCTTTCTCTGCTCGTGGCGGGTTTGATTGGGCTCCTGGCCTGGTGCGCCGCCGATCAGGTCTCGCCGGCCGCCCAGCTGCAGCGGGCTTTTGCCTGGCTCGGTGAAGAGCTTGCCAAGCAGACTCCCCCCGGACAGTGGGATCCGGCCGATTGGGCTGACCAAAAAGAGGAATGGCTCCGGAACCTGCCGTCCTCGATCGGGCTTGCGGCCCTGTTTCAATCCTGGGTCGTGCTGACCCTGGTTCTCCGGCTCAATCCCGGAAGGATTCGCGAAAGAATTGGAGTCCCGGTGGGTTACCTCCGGGGCTGGAGGACCCCCGACCCCTTCATCTGGCCAACGATTGCAGCCGGTTTTGCGTGGATCGTCCTGCCTGGATGGGGTTCGGATCTGGGTTGGAACATCCTCAAATTCTGCCTGGGGATCTATGCCCTGCAGGGCCTGGCCATCCTGAGCTGCCTGTTTGATTTCTGGAGGCTCCAGGGGTTTGCCCGGGGTTTGGGCTTCTTTTTGGTGCTGAGCGTGATGCTCCCGTTGCTGCTGGCGCTGGGTTTTTTCGACCTGTGGTTTGACTTTCGATCCAAGCTCAGGCAATCGTAGGACCTCAAATTTTAAGACGAACTTAGGAGTTTCCCATGCAGGTCATTCTTCGTGAAAACGTGGCTAATCTTGGTCGTGTCGGCGACATCGTGAAGGTTTCGGACGGCTATGCCCGCAACTTCCTCCTGCCGCGCAACCTCGTTTTCATTGCCGATGAGTCCAACGTGAAGGTCATCGAGCACCACAAGCGCGCCCTCGAAAAGAAGCGCCTTGAGATGAAGGCACAGGCACAGGCACTGGTCGACAAGCTCGCTGGTGTTTCCGTTTCGATCGCCCGCAAGGTCGGCGAAAACGACAAGCTTTTCGGTTCCGTGAGCACGGGAGACATCGCCGAAGCCCTGGAAAAGGCCGGTCATCACATCGAGCGCCGCTCGATCCAGCTCAACGAAGCCATCAAGACCCTCGGCGCCCACACGGTGACCGTGCGTCTCCTTCCTGAAGTTTCGGCCACGATCAAGGTCGTGGTCACCAAGGAAGCGTAAGTTTTTCGTTCCAGTTTGGGATTTGCACGGGCCCGTGATCCGATGGGATCACAGGGTTGGGGGAGTGGTGCATGGCGGGTTCGCCGTATGACATGAATGACCTGATGGGCGGCCCGCCGATGGGGCATCCTTCGCGCGGAAGCGGCGGCTCAGGTTCTTCAAAGGTTCCTCCTCACTCCATGGAGGCCGAGCGCTCCGTCCTCGGTGTCATCCTCCTCAAGAACGACGCGATCTTCCAGGTCCAGGAAGCAGCTGGTCTCGAAGCGCGTGACTTCTACCATTCTGCACACCAAAAGATCTTCGAAGTCCTGACCTCGCTTGCTCAAAAGAATGAGCCTCTCGACCTCCTGTCGCTGACCAATGCCCTCAAGGATCGCCAGTGGTTCGACGAGGTGGGTGGGACTCCCGCCCTCACGGCGCTGCTGGATGACACCTTTGCGGTTTCCAATGTCGGCCACTACGCGCAGATCGTGCGCACGAAGGCCCAGCTTCGCCGCATGATCGATACTTGTACCGACATCGTCGAGGAATCCTTTGGTCCCGTCGAGGACCTGGAGTCTTTCCTGGATGATGCCGAACGCCGGGTGTTTGAAGTCAGCGACACCAAGGCCTCCAAGACGTTTGCTTCCATCAATGACCTGCTGGTCGGGGCCATGACCCAGATCGAGGAGTACGCCCAGCGCAAGGCCGAGGTCACGGGGGTGGAGACCGGATTCAAGGACTTTGATCGACTGACCACGGGACTGCACCCCGGACAGATCGTGATCGTGGCCGCTCGCCCCGGCATGGGTAAGACCAGTTGGTTTGTCTCTGCGCTCCAGCATGCGGCTGTCCGCAGCAAGAAGACCGTGGCCCTGTTCACGCTCGAAATGTCCGCGCAGGAAATGATGTTCAAGCTGCTTTCGGGGCATGCCCGCATCAGCTCCCGAAACCTCAAGACCGGAAAGCTCCTGGATCGTGACTGGCAGCGCCTCGCCCAGGCCGCAGATGATCTCAATAAGTGCTCCATCCACATCGATGACTCGGGCTCGATCTCGGTGATGGATATCCGTGCGCGCTGTCGCCGGTTGTTGGCGCGTGAAAAAAAGCTCGATCTCGTGGTCGTCGACTACCTCCAGCTCATGAAGGGGTCCAAGGCTTCGCAGCGTGGAGAGAGTTCCCGCGAACGCGAGATTTCGGAAATCAGCCGCGGACTCAAGGAGCTTGCTCGCGAGCTCAAGGTTCCGATCATTGTCCTCTCGCAGCTCAACCGTGGTGTCGAAAGCCGCCAGGACAAGCGCCCCATGCTCTCGGACCTCCGCGAATCGGGCGCCATCGAGCAGGATGCCGACATGGTGGTCTTCATCCACCGCGAGGACTATTACAACAAAGAGACCGAGCAGCGCGGTATTGCCGAAATCATCGTTGCCAAGAACCGTGCGGGCGAGACCGACACGGTCAAGCTGGGCTGGATCGGCGAGTTCACGCTCTTCGTCAATCTGGCGGACGACCCCCAGGGGGCTCCCGTTTATCCGGCCCGTCCTGTGGACAAGGGTGGCCCCAGCTTCTAGACTCAGCAGACGGCCTGAAGTGTTCTAAGTGCCTGAAACATAGAGCATATTTGTCGGGTTTTGCTGGTTGACGAATTTAGTCAGTTATTAGAGGGTGCCCCGGTTCATGAACTGGCGCGGAATCATTCGCTTTTTAGCCGGATCGCTCGGCCTGATGGCCAGCCTGTCCCTGGGGACCGGCTGCTCGGTCGGTCTTTTTTCCGACGGCAAGGACCAAGGCGTCCTCCAGCAAAAGCCCTACCGGCCGGTGGACCCTGCCTGCGGGGCACTCGATATCCAAAATGACGGGGTGAGCGTCACGCAGTTCCGCGGAATCCTTTCCTGCCTGAACTCCAATGGATCGCTCCAGCCCATCGAAGATCTCATCGGACAGATGAGCGACCAGGAGCTCCTGCCGCTCGTGCGCGTGGGCAATGAGCAGTTCTTCAAGAATCCCGTCTTCCTGCATCAGTTCGAAAAGACCTACGCCCAGTGGATCCGCATGGGCACGATCGATGCGGATCTGGACGAAGTGGGAGGAATCCTCCGCAACCAGCGCTTCATCACTTCCATGCTGGGCCTCATGGCCAAGGCCGATGTGCGGCTCTACAAGGCGCTCGAACTCATCTCGGGCAAGATGGATGCACGCCATGTCGAGGACTTCCTCGAGACCTCGATCGCATTGATCGAGTCCCCTGCGATGCAATCCCTCTCTGCGCAGCTCAAGCAGGCGGGCAAGGATCCCCACACCCGCCAGGAACTTGCAGCTGCGCTGTTGAGTTACATCCGTGCCCAGCGTGAGCCAGGGCGGGTGGATGTGGACCGGCGCTGGCTTGCGGCACTGGCAAGCGGCAAGCTGTTCCGCGTCCTCGATGACTTTTCCTTTTCCGTCTCCCCCAGGCGCGACCTTCGTGAGACGGTGTCCCGGCTCTCGGCCCTTTCGCACCAGCTTTCTGCTCCCGAGAGGCGCCTGTTCTCGCGCCGCGACTCGGCCCTTCTTTCGGATTTGATGGAGCTTGTTCATGGGATGCACGCTCCGATCCCCTGCCTCAAGTCCACGCAAAGCGTGCCCGATGGCGTGATCTACATCCTCAAGGAGCTCTCCACTCGAAGCACGAAGGATGCCGATCGCTTCCTGCGCAGGGACAACATCCTCAATCTCGCGCTCATGAACTCGTTTTGCGAGTATCCCAAGGCCCTGGGTGAGCACTACGGAGCATTCCAGGCCCTTGCGTCGAGCGACACACTGTACACGGCCGTGGATTTTTCCAAGGCCTTCATGCGCGGAGGAATCATCGAGCTGCTCGTGGACGCGCTCGGCGGTGAAGGAGTCGGGCCGGGGATCAACTCTTCGCTGCCATCCCCGCTCGTCGAGCTCCTGCCGATCATCTCCGAGCTGGATGATCGTGGGGCACTCGAAGACTTGTTCCTGCTGCTGGCTTCGATCCGCGTCGAGGATCGCACTGCCTGGCAGGATGCCCTCGGGTTTATCTCGATCGCTCGTCCTGAGCTGGATGGTGCGTCCATCTACGATGTTTTCTACAACACGCTTTCCAATGCCGATGAGCAGCTCGTGGCCGAGTTCATGGCCGGAGTGGGCGATTTCATCGACCAGCAGCAGTCCGTCCTGGGTCCCGCCTTTGCCAGCCTGCGCCGCTCCTTCCTGATGAACAATGTCCACCCCGTGGTCGAGCGTGTGCGTTCGCTGCTTTCACAGCCCGACCTCAACCGCGATTTCTTTGAGAGCATCTTTTTCATGGCTCGCAAGTGGCCCAGGGAGTTCGGAGAGGCACTCCGCTTCATGGGCGACATGACGCGAAAGTCCGATGGACGCCTCAAGGAGATCCTGGGTGTTTCGGTTCGCCTGTTTTCCAGATTTGCCGAGCGCGGGGCGTCGGCAGGCCCGGTGATCGACCAGCAGGTGCCGATCCTTGATCCGGCTCGCCTTCGCGCCCACTCATGGAGCAGGACGGATATCCCTTCGGTTGCTCCTTCGCCTCTGCGGGAGTGGAAGGGGTGTGATCAGTTGACCCCGATTGCACGCTTGGATGATTACGAGTCCTCCGGTCACGAAGAGCTCGTCTCGCTCTATCTCCAATGCGTGAATTCAGATGGTGAGCACTCGGAGCTGGTGGATGATGTGCTCCACTACCTGGCCACGTACAAGCCACAGGGTGGCAAACCTCTCCTTCATGGCCTCATCGATTCCATCCGCAGCCTCGAGATGAGCCCTCGAGGGATCAATGAGCTCGTCAGCTCCTTTTTCGGCCAGTATGACCAGGGCAAGGTGCTCAGGCTGGTGGATCTCCTGCCGTGGTGGGTGACGCGCGAGTTTCCGGCCAGCCGTTCGGGCGTGCCCGCAGGCACGCTGGTTTCGCCTCTTGTCGAGGCCCTCCTGCCGATGGTTCGTGATGGATCCCCATCGATCCGGAAATCCGAAAAGATCATTGCCTCCGCCCTCCGTGATGACGCCATGCCGGGTGCCTTGGCGCACCTGCTGCGCTTGTCGGAGCAAAAGCCTGCAGCCACTCCGTTCAAGGATGAGCAGCTCTTCGAAGTCGGGGCATTCTCCTCGGTCCTGTCCCGATATGAGTGCATCAGCAGCTCCTCGGGCCAGCTTCGAAGGGCCGAGCAGCTCGTGGAAGATTACCGGAGTGCCGTCGTGGGCGCTTGGCTTGATCCTGCCATCGGGCAGCCTCCGCGGGCCTGGGATCCTTCGGCACTCAAGGCGGGCGTGGCTCCGCTCATCGACAAGCTTGGGGATTCCTCGCAGGGATTCCTTCCGGAGGGGCTCACGTCCTTCCTTCGCACATTCACGCTCAGGCCCGGCGAGGCCCCTGTCGCCGGACGCACCCGCACGCCCAAGGATCTTTATGACTGGCTTGCAGTCAGGGCGGACGACTGGCGTGTCATTCCTTATTTTTATCCGGGAGAGACCAAGCCACGGGCCAAGGTGGTGAGTTCGCTCGACCTGCTTGAGTTGCTGGTCATCAATGCGGACTTCAAGTTCCTCCTTCCCGAGAACTACGCGCTCCGGTTCCTGACCGCGGTCGCGGTGGCCTGGGGTGATGAGCCCCGGGAACTGTGGCCGCCGATGATCCGGGAGATGTTCCCGGGCCGGAAGAAACCTCCGACCCTGCGGGACGCCTATGAGGAGATCTTGGGAATGCTCAAGATCTCGGAGTTCATGATCGGCTATCCGAAGCTTCCGAAGTGCGCTGCCGGTGTGGATGCAGAGGAATGGGAGCGCAGCACGACGGCAAACGGTGAGCCAAAGGTTCGCGGGATTTTCCCCCTCTGGGTCGAAGCGCGTGTGTTCAATATGCGCCAGCTCATCACCGTGATCGAAGAGGGCCTTCCCGGCGCGTCGGGTCCGCGCGAGGGAGGGATGCGCATCCTGCGTGACCTGCTCTTTGAACTGTACCAGGCGACTCCCGAGGATGCGCGCACGACCAAGCCGGGCTGGGCAAACCACCTTAATTTTGGAATTCGCCTGGGCGAACTGGGCGCATTTCGGCAGATCTCGCGCGGTGTGCGCCTTGCCCTGCTTCCCGAGAACCAGGGGTCTGCAAAGGGTGCCCGGCTCCTGGAGGACCTGGTCGAAGGTCTGGTCCGTGTCGGATCTTCTCCCGGAGCGGCTTCGATGCTGCGTGGGCTGACTCGCGACACCACCTCGGGAGGCTCCGGCAAGGCCTTCGTCTTTGAGCTGATGGACCAGGGTCGCTCCGCATTGCAGGGTGCCGGGAGCATGCGATTCGGAGAGAGTGTCTTGTACGGACTGGCCGGACTTCGCTCCGAGACGCTTGCCAACGCTTTTGCACGAAACGCCGCGGCAGTGTTGGGCTCCCACCGGAGCCAGGTGGCGAAGTTGATTCCTGATCTTTTTGGGATGCTGGGTTCGGATTCGACCGGTGAGGTGATCCGAGCATTTTCCGAATCCGGGGCCAATGCTGAATTGGAGCGGATCGCTTCGCTCCTTTTAGCGCAGCAGGCCGACGGAGCACTTCTGGCAGTCGAGGGCATGAGGCTTGCCGCCATTGCATTGGAGCCGAAAAACCAAGCGCAGTGGTCCGCCTTCAAGGAGCGCCTCGACCGGGTGTCTTCCATCCCTGAGTACTCCAACCTCCGGCCCGGGGAGTTTGCCTCCGAATGGATGGATTTCTTCACCGAGGAGGATAGATCCTCCTCGCAAGCCGCCCGCGAGCTGCGACAGTATCTTGCCGATCGCTGTGAGACGGGCGGGCCTTCGGCGTTGCTGGGATGGATGGCTGAAGATCCGGACGGAGTTCGTCGGATGCTCTCCACTGTCGGAAAATCGTCGCTCAATGGTGAGCTCAAGGAATTCCTCCGGATGCTGCGTCGAGCATTGCCGGATCCGCGCAGCTTGACCTCGGATGCCTTGGGGCTCGAAACTAGAGCCTATGTCCCAAACTCATCCCGCTACCCCGACTGACGTCCGCGCACTCACTGAAGAAATCAAGACACGAAGCCGGTTTGTCGATGACCTGCTCGGAGAGGCTTCCAAAGTCGTCGTGGGGCAGTCAGTGCTCCTCGAGCGGCTGCTGCTCGCGCTCCTTTGTGATGGGCATGTCCTCCTCGAGGGACTCCCCGGGCTTGCCAAGACGCTCACGATCAAGACGCTCGCCGATGTGATCCATGCCAACTTCCAGCGCATCCAGTTCACTCCGGACCTGTTGCCCGCCGATTTGATCGGAACGATGATCTTCAATCCCAAGTCCGGTGAGTTCACGCCCAAGAAGGGACCGATCTTCACCAATCTCGTGCTGGCCGACGAAATCAATCGCGCCCCCGCCAAGGTGCAGAGTGCGCTTCTCGAGGCCATGGGGGAGAGGCAGGTCACCATCGGCGATACGACTTATCCGCTCGAAGATCCCTTCATCGTACTGGCCACCCAGAATCCGATCGAACAGGAGGGGACCTATCCACTTCCCGAGGCGCAGCTCGATCGATTCCTGTTCAAGATCAAGGTGGGTTATCCCTCGATCAATGAAGAGAAGGGGATCCTCAATCGCATGGGTGGCGTGAAGCCTCCGCGTGCGCAAAAGGTTTGCCAGCCCTCGCAGATCCTCGAGGCTCGTGAGCTCGTCTCGCGCATCTACATGGATGAGAAGATCAAGGACTATATCCTTGGAATCGTCTTTGCGAGCCGATTCCCCGACAAGGCGGGCTTGCCGCAGCTCAAGTCCTGGATCCAGGTGGGTGCCAGCCCGCGAGCCACGCTGGCACTGGCGCGCTCCGCCCGCGCGCATGCCTTCATTGATCACCGTGGATTTGTCACGCCCGAGGACGTGAAGGCCGTGGCTTATGATGTTCTCCGTCATCGCATCCTGATGACCTTCGAGGCGGAGGCCGAGGGTGTGGACAGCGAACGGGTCATCCAGAAGATCCTCGAGCGCGTGGAAGTTCCCTGATCCATGTACTCACCCCGCTTTTCCAATGATGGGATCAAGAAGATCCGGCAGCTCGAGCTGACCACGCGCAGGCTCATGGACGAAGTCATGTCCGGAGCCTACCGTAGCTCCTTCAAGGGGCAGGGTGTGCAGTTTTCCGAGCACCGGATCTACGTCCCCGGTGATGACGTTCGCCACATCGATTGGAAGGTCAGCGCCCGCACGCGTGACACGCTCGTCAAGAAGTTCGAGGAGGAGCGCGAGCTGACGGTGCTCGTGGTGGTGGATGTCTCCGGCTCGCAGTCATTTGGATCGAGGGATCGGCTCAAGGTGGATGCCGCCACCGAGATTGCCGGGATGCTCGCTTTCGCCGCCTCCATGGGGGGCGACAAGGTGGGGATGGTCCTGTTTTCTTCCGAGGTCGAGAAGATCCTCCCGCCCAAGAAGGGCAAGGCCCATGTCTCGCGGTTGCTCAAGGAACTCATGGGGTTCTCCCCAAAGGCCAGGGGAACCGACCTCGGTGTGGGACTGGACGCAGCCGGTCGCGTGATGAAGCACAAGGGAATCATCGTGGTCGTGAGCGACTTCCTGGCCGAGGGTTATGAGACTTCGCTCCGAAGACTTGCTCGCAGGCATGATGTCGTGGCCATCCAGGTGCAGGATCCGGCCGAGAAAAGCTGGCCATCGATCGGCTTCCTCAATGTCATCGATCCGGAGACCGGCGCCTCCCATATCGTCAATCCAGGATCGTATCAGTTCAAAAAGTGGCTCGCCGATTTCCATGCGGTCCACCACACCGATCGTGACACCGCATTGAAGTCCGGTCGCACTGATCACCTTGTGGTCAGCACGGCCGATGACATGGCGGATGCACTCGTCAAGTTCTTCAACTCAAGGGCGAGGAGGCGTCGATGAGATCCAAGCTCCTTCTCGCAGCTCTGCTCCTCGCACCATCCATGTCCATGGGTGATGATGCGCAGCCGGTTTTTGAGCTGGAGCGTTTCTATACGGCGCCCCAGTCGAGGCAGGTCGACCCGCCGCTCATGGTGGGTGACGTGATCAAGTTCAGGTGGATCGGCGAGAGAAAGCCTCCCTCCAGTGCCGTAAGGATCGGTGCAGCCTCCGGCCAAAAGCCGCTGAGCGAAGAAGGTTGGGAGGTTTACGCACATCCCAAGGACGATCCGGCGAGCGCGTTTTCCATGATTCCGATCCGATCCGGCGACATCCGGCTGCCTGAGCTCCAGGTCATGGATGCGGATGGAAAAGTCCTCGGGCGCACCCGGAGCATGGCCTTCAAGATCGCCTCCACCCCCGGGACACCGGGCGAGCAGCCGGCCGACTTTGTCCCGCCCAAGCGGATTCCCATGCCCCGTGCCTGGTTGATGGGGCTCTCACTGCTGTTCGTGCTGCTGCTGGCGGCAGGCAGCTACGCCTATCTGAGGTATCTCCGGAGGAAGAAGCGCTCTGCAGCGGCCCGCTCCTCCAAGATCCAAAGGCCGGCGTTGCCCGAGGACGAGGAAGCACTTCAGCGCCTCTCGGCCCTCGAAACGCAGGGCTGGTACCTCCACGGCGAGTTCAAGCGGCACTACTTCGGGGTCTCCGAGGCACTCAAGCAGTACATCGAGAGGCGCTTTGGATTCGATGCAGCGGAGCGGACGACCCGCGAGATGTTGCGGGGCCTGGAGTCTGCCGGTGCACCCGTCGACTCGATCCGTGATCTGTCCTCCCTGTTTGAACTCCTCGACCGGGTCAAGTTCACGGACTTCGATCCGGGAATGGAGTCCGAGGAGCCCGTTCGAGTCCTCGAGTCAGCGCGCGCCTGGGTGACCCGCACTCGCAGGGTGCAGGAGAAGCTCCATGCGCCTTGAGTCTTGGATGGTGCTGCTGGCCTGGATTCCGGTGGCACTCCTTTATAAATGGTGGCTGACGAGGAACACCCCGCCCGCGCTGCCTTTTTCAGTTCCTGTGGCCGAGGGAGCCGGTGCGCGTAACCCCCAGGCGTTCCTGGTGGTGATTCGGCTCGCTGCGCTGGCGCTGCTGTTCGTCGCACTGGCCCGCCCGCAGGCAAGCTTCAGGGAAACCGAGCGGACCGTGAGTGGGATCGACATCATGATGGTGATGGACGTGTCGGCCAGCATGAATATCGAGGATCTGGCGGAACGATCCCGTTTTGAGATTGCCAAGGAGACGATGGAGGCCTTCATCAAGGGTCGTGACAATGACCGGATCGGATTCATCGTCTTTTCGGGCGAGCCGCTCACGCTTGCGCCGCCCACGCTCGATTACGGACTCGTCCTGCGGGCCCTGCGTGACGCCAAGATCGGCGTCCTCAAGGATGGCACCGGGATCGGGGACGGCCTCTCGCTTGCCGTCAATCGACTCCGCAACAGCACGGCAAAGTCCCGCGTGATCATCCTGCTCACGGATGGTGACAACAATGTTGGCCAGGTGGATCCGGCGACCGCTGGAGAACTCGCCGCAGGATACGGAATCAAGGTCTACACCATCGCGATCGGTCGCGAGGGCAGGGTGAGGCTTCCCATCCGGACCCAGGGGGTCTTTGGAAACGTCGTCACGAGCTACCAGTATTTCGACAATGCGCTCAATCCCGAGCTCCTGAAGAAGATCGCCGAGCTGACCCAGGGGCGATTCTACCGGGTGACCGATGAGAGCACGCTGTCTTCGGTGTTCAAGGAGATTGATCGATTCGAGAAGACCGAGGTCAAGACCAACGAAAAAGTCCGATATGAGGAGCGCTTCCAAAGGCCGCTGCTCCTTGCGCTGGTGCTCCTGCTGCTGGAGCTCCTGCTCTCGAGGACGGTGTGGAGGTTCGCCCTGTGAAATGGGGAAGCCCGGCCAACCTCCTGCTCTGGATCCTCGTCATCATTGGGGCTGCATTTGCAATGCATGACCAGCGCAGATCGATCCAGGCTTTTGCCTCGGTGATTTCCCGCGAGCTCTGGCCAAGGCTCCTCTCGGGCTGGGATCCAAAGGCAAGGCCCAGAAAGCTCATCCTTTGGAGCATTGCCCTGTTCATGCTGCTCATTGCCCTGGCAAGGCCGCAGTGGGGAGCAAGGGAGGAGTCGGTCAGGACGACTGGGCTGGATTTGATGCTGGTCCTCGATCTCTCCCGCAGCATGGATGTGGAGGACGTCGTTCCCTCGCGAATCAAGAAGGCGCGCCACTTGATTCGCTCGCTGCTTGGGCGGCTTGGAGGAGATCGAGTGGGCGTGGTGGCCTTCGCGGCCGGAAGCTACGTGGCCAGTCCTCTGACCAATGATCTCAACTACGTGCAGGAAGTCGTGGATGTCCTTACTCCCGGCACCCTGACCAACCAGGGGACCGATATCGGCCTGGGGCTGGAGACTGCCGCCGCGACACTGGAGCGTGGATCCGAGTCCTCGGAAAGTGCCGAGGTCCAAAAAAACTTTCCCACGCGCGCGCTGCTTCTCATCACCGATGGCGAGGACCAGGAAGGAGCAGCTGAAAAGATCGCGGGAAAGCTGCGGGATAAATCGATCCGGGTATTTGTCGTGGGTGTCGGTTCCCAGCGTGGCGGGCCCATCCCGGTGCGTGACGATGACGGTCGGCTCCAGGGTTACAAGAAAAAGGGAAATGAACCGATCCTGAGCCGCCTTGAGTCCGAGACACTTGAAAAGATTGCGACGGCCTCGGGTGGTGCCTACTGGACGGCCACTGAATCAGAGGCCGAAGTCGATGACTTGCTCAAGGAGCTGGGTGCGCTGGACCGGACCCAGTCTGCCGAAAAAAAGATCTTCGTCCCGCAGGAAAGGTTCCAGTGGTTTGTCGGACTGGGGATCCTGCTTCTTCTCATCGAGTACTGGATCCCGCTCACCAGGGCTCGGCGCGTTCTTCCCATTCTCGCGATCATCGCGGCTTCCTCGACCGAGGCCACTGCCTCGACCATCAGCGGCTACCTCAAGAACCGAGCCGGTGTGAAGGCTTTCCAATCCGGGGATCTCCAGGGAGCCAAGCAGAAGTTTGGATCCGCGCAATCCACCGATCCTGAGAGCGTGGAACCGGTATTCAACCAGGGGGTCGTGGAACTCAAGGAAGGCGACGCCAAGCAGGCGCTCAAGAGTTTTGATGCCGCCACCCGCAAGGCCAAGCTCCAGGGGGATGCCGCCCTTTCAGGAAGCGCACTCTACAACCTGGGCTCGGCGCAGGAAAAATCCCAGGAGCTGGGGGCCGCCATTCGCAACTTTGCCGAGGCCATCCGAATGGCCAGGATTTCCGGGGATGAGAAGCTTGAGGCGGATGCCCGTCGCAGGATCGAAAAACTCCAGCAGGAAAAGCAGAAGCAGGACCAGCAAAAGCAGCAGCAGGGCCGGGACCAGCAGCAAGACCAGAAGCAGGACCAACAGCAGCAGGACCAAAAAAAGGGAGGGGGCTCCGGCGAAAATGACCAGCCTAAGGATGGCTCGCAGTCCCCGGAAAAAAAGGACGATTCCGGCCAGAAGCCCTTCGAGGATCCCTCGGTCAGTCGTCGTCGCCAGGCCTTTCGATCCGAAAAGCTCAGCCAGGAGGACTCGGAGCGGGTGATGGCCGAGCTATCGGAGCGGGAGAAGGAGCTCCAGGCGCGGCTCAAGAAGCAGCGGGGAGCCAAGGCTTCGAGCAATGGAAGGGACTGGTAAAAGATGAGACCTGGAAAGATCCTGTCCATCCTTGCAGCTGTCGCCCTCCTGGCCTGCTCGCTTGCCCGCGGGGATGGACGAACTTCGCCGCTTGAAGTCTCGATCGATCGCAATGCGATTGGAATGGATGAGTCGCTTGCATTGACCCTCAATGTCCGAACCGACGGCAACGCACAGGTGGGAGAGGTCTCGTACTCCGCCCCGGACTTCGATGAGGTCAACCAGTATTCGAGCGTCTTCGTCGAGTCCTACTACCAGAATGGCCGCTTTGGGGTACGCAACAACAAGCGCGTCACCAAGGTCCTCAAGCCACGCAGGACCGGGTCGCTGCAGATCTCGGGGATCAAGGTCATGGTCGCCGGAAAGACGCACGAGCATCCGCCCATCACCATCCAGGTCTCGGGAGCCGGGCAGGGAACTCCCCCTCCTCCACGCTATGGCGGAGGCGGGATGGGACTCCGCGGAGTGGGGAAGAATGTCCCGAACACTCCCTTCACCATTCGTGTGGAGCTCGATCGCAGTCGCATCTTCAAGGGACAGCAGCTCATCGTCAGCTACTATCTTTATCGTCGCGCCCGTGTGTTCAACATCCAGGTCGAAAAGTACCCGATCCTGGATGGCTTTCTGAGGGAGGATCTGGACCTCCCGATCCTCGGACAGCGCCTGGAAAGCGAGTCCGTGGTCGTGGACGGGGTTGCCTATGAACGATCGCTTCTGGCGCGCTATGCGGCCTATCCCCTCAAGGAGGGCAAGCTGGCCATCGATTCGATGAGCATCAAGGGCAACTACTATCCGGGCTCGAGCGCGGACCTTGATCCCGGAAACCCACTCCAGAGTTTCTTCCAGCAGCTCCAGCCAAGGGATTGGAGCCATCGAAGCGAGCGCGGCGAGGTGGAGGTCCTTCCGCTCCCGACCGAAGGCCGTCCCACGAGTTTCACGGGAGGTGTGGGCGAGTTCACGCTCGAGGGCTCGGTCGACAGGAACATCGTCAAGGCCAACGAAGCCGTGACCTTCACCTTCAAGATCCAGGGGACCGGGAACATTGCCGCGATCACCGAGCCCAAGATCCGTTGGCCCCAGGATGTCGAAGTCTATGAGACCAAGTCGAGGACCACGCCGGCCAAGTCTGGCAATCCTTCCAAGATCTTCGAAGTGCTCGTGATTCCCCGGAAGCCTGGAAAGCTCGTCATCCCGGCAGGCGAGATGTCCTACTTCTCTGTGAAGGACAAGGCCTACAAGACGATCAACGCGCAGCCGATCGAAATCGAAGTGATGGAGGGTGGAGGCGTGGTCTCCCAGGCGGCGCCCTCCACCGGCAAGCGCCAGGAACCCTCGGCTGAATCCGCCAAGCCCAGGTTTTTCCTGCCCGAGGAGTGGCGAGGCTCCTCGGTATCCGCCTTGGGCTCCAAACTCGGCTGGCGCCTGGTCCTGGCCATGGTCGCCTTCACTACGCTGCTCCTTGCCGGTTTCGGCCTGAGGAAGTTTGTCCGTCTGCTGGGCAGGATGAGTGCGCTCAGGTTGGCTCGGCGCGCGGATGAGGAGAACCGGAGTTTCAGCAGGCTTCGTGAGTTCTCCACCTCCCGCGCACTCCAGGCCCCGTGGACGGAGGTGGTCCGGGCCTACGACGATCTGGCCCAAAAACTCTGCATCCGAATCGAGGAGGTCTCGCAGGTACCTGCACGTGCGCTTGGACGCGAGGAGTTGCTGCGCCAGGGAGTTTCGAGCGGACTTGCGGAGGAGGGCATCTGGAAGCGCGTCGTCCTGCTGCTCGAATACTCGGAGTGGGTGAGGTTTGGCTCGGGTGCCGGAGTCGTCTCCGAGGGCGAGGCACGGAGCCGACTGGGTGACTGGATCTCGGAGGCCGAGCGCCTTGCAGCCGAAATAGCGAAGGGGGTCTCCTGATGATGGGTCGCGTCGCGGTCGTGGGTTCAGGAATAGCCGGCATGTCGGCCGTGCATTTCTTGAAAGGACATGCGCGCGAGATCTCGCTCTTTGAAAAGGAGGGTCGGATCGGAGGTCACACCCACACGATCACGGTTGGAAACGAGTCCTTCGATACGGGCTTCATGGTCTATAACGAAGTGACCTACCCTTTCCTCACGCGCCTTTTCAGGGAACTCGAAGTGGAAACGATGTCCACGGACATGTCCTTCAGCGTCCAGGTCGAGAGGCGCGGACTGGAGTACTCAGGATCGAGCCTGAACCATCTTTTTTCGCAGCGTCGGAACCTGTTCAATCCCTCTTTCTGGAGACTCCTCCTGCGGATCAATCGATTCAATCAGAAGGCTTTCCAACTGCTCGCCGAACCTGGGGCTGAAACTCTCACGCTCCGGCAGTTCGTGGATCGCCATGGCCTGGGAGAAGACTTCCTGCAGGAGTTCCTGGTGCCCATGAGCTCCGCCGTCTGGAGCACTCCCAGGGATAAAATGATGGAGTTTCCGGCGCACACGCTGATCCGGTTCTTCCATAATCACGGCTTCCTCGGTCTGCACACCCAGCATCCGTGGAGGACCGTCAAGGGAGGATCCCGGCAGTATGTGAACCGTCTCACGGGACCTTATCGGGATCGGATCCGCTCGGGTGATCCGGTGGTCTCGATCCGACGTGTCGGCCAGGTCCAGCGACTGAGGACTGCATCGGGTGAGGAGGCCGACTTTGACCAGGTGATCCTTGCCAGCCACGCGGATGAGTCGCTGGCGATGCTGGAGGATGCAACTCCCCTGGAGCGGCGCCTGCTCGGAAGTTTTAACTACCAGTCCAATCCGACGATCATCCACTCGGACGCCTCGGTCATGCCCCGGAAGCGCCTGGCCTGGTCTTCATGGAACTACCGGATCGATCGTGAGGGGCGTGCCTCCACTCATTACTGGATGAACCGGCTCCAGTCGCTCCCCGACCAGCCCGGATACTTTGTCACGCTGAACGATCCCGGACGCGTTCGGCCTGAACTCATCCACCGGCGGATTGATTACTCGCACCCCATCTTTGACTTGCCGGCGGTGGGTGCCCAGCGCGAGCTCCCGGAGCTCAATCGACAAGGCCACGAGACGGGACGATTTTACTGCGGGAGCTACTTCCGTTATGGGTTCCATGAGGATGCCCTTGGATCCAGCGTGGGCCTTGCGCGCAGACTGCTGGGTGAGTCGTTTTGGAGCTAGGGCAAAGTAGTCTCTATCTCTGCCGCGTGGTCCATGCCCGCTTCAAGCCCAGGGCCCATCGCCTGGTATACCGGCTTTTTTGGTTTTGCCTGGATCTGGCCGCACTCGAGACTTCGCTTCCCTCCGGCGGCTGGCTGGGCAGGGGCACGTGGAGCCTGTATCGCTTCTGCGACGAGGATCACTTGTGCATTCCCGAGTATGGGGGGCTCACCACCCGGCAGAAACTCATCCGGTACCTGCAAGCGAAGGGTATCCACTGGGACGGTTCCCGCTCGGTCCTCGTCACCCAGCTGCGTTTCCTGGGATACGTGTTCAACCCGGTGTCGTTTTACTTTTGCTGGAATGCCGACGGCACCCCGGCCGCTGCCGTGGCTGAGGTGGGAAACACCTATGGGGAGATGAAGCTCTATGCAATGGGGCCTGCCGAGCTTGAGGAGGGAGTTTTTCGGCTCCGGGTCCCCAAGTACTTTTATGTCTCCCCGTTCACGGACCTGACCACGGAGTTTGAGTTCAGGCTGGATCCTCCCGGGGATGTCCTGCGCTGCGACGTGGATGACTTCAAGGACGGGGAGCGGATCCTGATGGCCACTGTCCAGGGGGCCCGCAAAAACCTCGAAATCCGCCAGCTGTTTTGGATGACGCTTCGCTTTCCATTCGTTACTCTCGGCATCATTTTTTTGATCCACTGGAATGCGCTCCTGATCTTCCTCAAGCGTGTTCCTTATTTTCCCAAGGACTATGGACCGGGTGACCAGCGGGAAGTCCTCAGAAAGCGGGTTTAGAATGGAAGCAGCAGTGGCAACGACGGGAGTGGGAATCTTCCAAAAGCTCTTCTTCAAGGTGCTCGGCCCCCTCAAGAAGGGAAGCCTTGAGTTCGTGCTTCCGGGAGGAGGCAAGATCGTGCTCGGAACTCCCGGAGCGGGAGGCATCGAGGCACAGGTCACCATCCATGAGGAGCGCTTCTTCAAGCGCGCCGTGCTGTTTGGGGACATCGGCTTTGGCGAAGCCTACATGGACGGAGACTGGTCTTCTCCTGATGTTTCGCAAGTGATCGCGTTTTTTGTAGCCAACGTCGAGGACTCTCCGACCCTCTCTGGAAGCAAGCGTCCCTGGTCGCCGGTGAATTTCCTGGGCGGCCTCAATCGACTCTACCACCTGGCCCGCTCCAACCACCTGGCCGGGGCGCGCAAGAACATCCGTGAGCATTATGATTTTTCGAACGAGTTCTTTTCGCTCTGGCTGGATCCGACGATGACCTATTCGTGCGCGTGGTTTGATTCTGCGGAATCGACCCTCGAGCAGGCCCAAATCGCCAAGTACGAACGACTGCTCTCCAAGATGGCGCTCAAGCCGGGGATGGAGATCCTGGAGATCGGATCCGGCTGGGGGGGGCTGAGCATCCTTGCTGCCCAAAAATATGGCTGCCGGGTCACCTCCCTGACACTTTCCGAGAACCAGCTCCGCGAGGCTCGCAAGCGCGTGGCGGAAAAGGGGCTCTCAGATCGCATCGAGTTTCGGCTTGAGGACTACCGCAGGGTGCGCGGCCAATACGACCGTATTGTTTCGATCGAGATGATCGAAGCCGTGGGTCATGACTTTTACGAAGACTACTTTGCCCAGTGCCATGCACTGCTCAAGCCTGATGGGCTGCTCGGGATCCAGGGGATCCTCTCGCCGGACTCCCGTTATGACGAATTCAGGAGCCGTGTGGACTGGATCCAGCGGCACATCTTTCCGGGAAGCCTGCTTCCCTCCTACGGCAGGATCCAGCAGGCGCTCCGGCGCACCGGAGACCTGGGGCTCCATTCCTTCGAAGAGATGGGCCTTCATTACGCCGAGACGCTCCGTCGCTGGAACCGGGCCCTGCTGGCGCACCATTCGGAGATTCGTGAGCTGGGATATGATGAGCGTGAGCTCCGGCGTTGGAGCTACTACTTCCAGTACTGTGCCGGCGCCTTCCAGATGCGCAACATCACGGTGGCGCAGATGATTTTCACCCGCCCCAACAACCCCAACCTCCAGGGATCGCAGCCATGGGCTTCCAAGACTTCCTCCTAGAAAACGACCTTGTCCCCGACTTCCTGATCCGCACCCGCATCCGCGGACTGCTTCGGGAGAGGATCCGTGAGATCCAGGGCACGTCCTCGGAGGCATTTGCCCAGATGCTTCGCAAAAGCCCGGTTGCCGTCCACACGCGTGACGCAAACGAGCAGCATTACGAGGTGCCGACCGAGTTCTTTAAATACGCGCTGGGCCCCCGGCTCAAATACAGCTGCGCCCTATATAATGACGGGACTGAGTCGCTGGGTGAAGCCGAGGAGGCCATGCTGGAACTCACCTGTGAACGAGCCCAGCTGGGTTCCCTCCAGGCAGGCGCCAAGGTCCTGGAGCTGGGCTGCGGCTGGGGGTCACTGACCCTGTTCATGGCTCAGGAGTTTCCGGGGCTTGAATTCACTGCGGTTTCCAACTCCCGAACCCAAAAGGTGCACATCGACCGGGTCTGCGCCGAGCGCGGGATTCGCAACGTGCGGATCATCACGGCCGACATGAATGCGTTTCAGCCCCCTGAGGGCGGGGCCTACGCCCGAGTGGTCTCGGTCGAAATGTTCGAG
>CAZDSX010000016.1:36152-49588 GCA_964508305.1 uncultured Bacteriovorax sp. | reverse complement strand
TTTCGACCCTGGTCCCGACCCTCACTGCAGCTCTCTCGGCCGCACTGCTCGGAGGCTGCCAGTTCGACACACTTGCCCAAAGTGAGATTAAGCGAGTCCTGGCCGTTGCGGAGACCATCTCCGTCCCACCCACTGGCCCGAGCCCATCCCCTGCCCCAAGCCCGGCGCCCAACTGCTTCCGCGAAGCCTTCCAGCAGCCGGAGGAACAGATCTCACGGTCCGTGGATGTGCTGTTCGTGGCGGACACCTCGGGCTCGATGGCCGATAACCGAGTCAAGGTGGCCGAGGGCCTGCACGCCTTCGTCGGACAACTCCCCACCAACGTGGATTATCGCATCGGAATGATGCTGGCCCACAGCTCCCGCTCCTCCCTCTCGGGACGCCTCTGGACGCTTCCCAACCAGGATCGCAATCCCGTGAACGGATACCCCTACGTGCTGGACTCGACCCAGATGACCCAGCACACGATCCAGACCCGTCTTCGCACCATGATGGAAACGGCCCGCGATCAAAACGAACAGGGCGAGATGATGCAGTATTCACTCCTGCAGGGATTGACTCCGGCAAGGCTCGCCGAAAGCCGCGCACTCGGGTTTTTCCGCCCCAACGCAGCACTGGCCGTTGTGTTCATCTCCGATGAGAACGACCTCTGTGCCATCTACCCAGCCGATGCAGGCGACCTGACGGCGAATCCCGGCACCGGCCAGTGGAGCGGCATGACCGGCTCCGAGTTATCGATCCGGAACAGGGATTGTTCTGCGGGCATCAGGGCCAGCGAGGTGATCCATGCCGTACGGACCCTGCAACAGGATCGCCCCTTCATCTTCGGAGCGATCGTCAACAATACAGATCCCCTCATGATCCGCAGCGGAAACGACGGCTACGGCTGGGGAATGATGCAGGTAATCGAGGAGTCCGGAGGCCTTTCGCTCAATATCGAGGACGGCAACTACATCACCGGGCTCGGACAACTCGGCCAGCTGGTCACGCGCAAGCTCGAGCTGATCCTTTCACGCCGTCTCGAACACTCCCCCGTGGACCCCGCCTCCATTGATGTACTGGTCGACGGGGTCCGAAAGGATGCCAACTTCATCGCAAGCACCAACGAGGTCCACTTCACGGATGCAGGCGGCGCACGCTCCACCGTGGAGATCAACTACTGCCTCCAGCAGGGCTGGGGGGGCGGCGGCGGAGAGCTCCTCCCGGGGCTCGGCATCTGAGCCCCGCAGAGGACAAAAAAAGCCCAGGGCCTCACAGCCCTGGGCCTTCAAATTGACCACCTTGCTTAGCGCAGGCTGGAAATAGCCTCGACGTAAGCCTTACCCACCCTCGAGAGCTCGGCCGGATGCGTGCGATAGTACGCAGCTGCCGGTCCGGAAAGCTCAAGCTTGGCCTCGGGACGAAGCTCGATCGTGTCACTTCCCTGCTCCTTGGCGGCCGAAATCAGCGACTTCACATTCGCGAAGATCGCCAGACCACCGGCCTTGGCCACCGAGCCGTCTTCATTGAGCGTAGGACCGAAGAAGCTGCCAAAAACCTCCGGCACTCCCTCGCTGTTGCGACGGAAGACCTGGCTGATCGAGAGGCCTGCCGGGAAATTCTGGTCCACGGCTTCGATCATGCTTGCCATGCCGAGCCAGCTCAGACCCTTGACGTCGACATAAGCCAGGAACTGCGCAGCTCCGCCCGCGACACTTCCTGCAGGAACGGCAACCACGGGATTGGGAAGCCCGATGGGCAGTCCATTGGGAAGAGAAGAGGTCGGCTCGAGCTGCACATAACCGTTGTCATAGACCACATCCATATTGAGGTCGAAGCCAGCCGAGAAGGCCTGCTTGCCGTCCACGAAAGGCAGCGTGAACACCGAGCCATAATCCTTGATGGCAAAGTCGGTCTCAAACGCAGCCTTGACCTTGTCGGTGAATACGAGCGCCACGCGAGCGCTCTTCAGGTCATCGGAAAGCTTGAAGGTGGCCTTGTCGATATACTGCTTGGCTGGATTGCCATTGCAGCTCGATCCCAGCAGACCTGCAATGAGACCCGTGACAACGATGAGATTCTTGATTCTGAGGTTCAACATGGTTTTCCCCTTTGTTTTGCTGATTATTGGCCGCACTCAGGCACGGGTCAATGCTGTTTGGTCCTTCCCTGCACGATCTTCATGAAGGAGCGACCCCGGATTTCATCCAGCGTGAGGCCCGTGGCTGTCGCCTCCGCCTCGGTGATGGCCCCGCAGGCGATTCCGCGCAGGAAGTAATTGAGCAAACCCTGTCCGGTGGCGGCATCGTCAAACACGTCGCCCAAAAGCGTGGCTTTTGCGGCCTTTTCGACAAACGCCTTGAGACGTTCGGATGCAGGCTTGAGGCTCTCCAGGAAGAACGAATACACGGCGGCGTATCGGATCGGGAGCTGCCCCGGGTGGAGATCCCAGCCCTGGTAGTATCCCGTCTCGAGCGAGTGCAGGATGTGGTCGAAGCTCAGCTTCCAGGCGCGGTGGACGACCGTCTCGTTTTCCGCCTTCTGGGCGGGAGTGAGCAACTGGCCTGCCGTAGCGCGATGCGGCCCCACGGGCATGATGTTCGTGGCTCCATCCGAGAGCATGATCGGCGTGCCGGCGAGCGACACCTGCATCACGTGCTTGGCAAAGTCGCAAACGGGATTGGCCATGTACTGGTAGGTGGCGGTGATCCCGCATCCGGCCGTGTAGTCGTAAGTGCCAAAGTGCGCACCCACGCACCTGCCCTGCCCCGCCGCCACGAACGACCTGAGCGGCACCTGGCCCGTGGCATCGATGATGGCCTGGGTCATTTCCACCATGAGCTCAAACTTGATCGTGCCATGAGCTACACCACACTTCTCTTCGATCGCGCCCAAAAACGCAGTGAGCGCTTCTGCCTGCGCCACGTGGGTGATCTTGGGAAGGGTCACGACAAAGCCAGAAGGAAGCTTGCCACCCGACTTCGAAAACAGCGTCGTGAGGAAGATATCCAGCGTGCGCACGGCACGAGGCACGCACTCTTCGCTGAATGGCTTCACGCGAATGCCGATGAACGGAGGAAGCGAGCCGTCCTTCATCCCCTGGGCCACTTCGCCCGCCGTGCGGGCGGCGTCCATGTCCTCCTCGGCGTCGGGACGCGTGCCGTAACCGTCCTCGAAGTCGATGCGGAAGTCCTCGACCGCCTCACGACGAAGCTTGCCGACCACGCGCTCGTATACCGTCTCCCACAGGGCTCCGGGCTTTTGGCCGAGGGCAGTGGCAAGCTGAGACGCGCTCGGGGCGTACTCCTCGAGGGAGCGCAGGGCCGTCTCCCCCATCTTGCGGGCCGTATCCGCCTTGAAGAGCTGCGCTCCCCCGTAGACCGTGTGTGCGGGCTGGCGTCCGTGATAGGCGCCCGGATTGTCGGAGTTAAACTTGGCATTGGCTGCCTTGAGGGGAGCACGGATCTGATCGATCAGCGCTGCATTCAGGGACATCTTCGCAGGTTCAGTCATGTTCAGGTTCCTCGATAGGTGGAAAAGCCAAATGGGCTCAACAGCAGCGGCACATGGTGATGCTCCGCAGGCTGGGTGATCTCAAAAACAATCGAAGCTTCGGGATAAAACGTCTTCTGCCCGCGGGCCGCATAGTAGGCCCGGATATCAAAGGTCAGGCGATAGATGCCGGCAGCCGCCCGCGACCCGCGCTCCATGAGATCTTCGATGCGACCATCAGAATTGGTCTCGGCAGATTTGACCAGAGCCCATCCGCCCGAAGCGGCCTTGGCCTCCAGGCTGACCGGCACTCCGGCCGCTGCCTTTCCCACACTGATGTCGAGGACATGGGTCGTGATCGGACTCCTGGTGTTTGAACTCATGCGTCTACTCCCAACCATTTTTTGAGGCGGATCTGGGTGATCTTGGCCTGTTCACCCGCCGCAATCTTGAGCTCGCGTTCCGGGCCGTTATTCATGCGCTTATCGAGCGCAAAGAGCATTTCTTCGGCGGACTTCCCGGTCGCACAGATCAAAAAGACGTGCCCAAAATGCTTTTCGTACTCGGCATTCCCCGAAGCCAGAGCCTTGAGGATGTTCTCCGAGGCGCCTGCGGTGCCTTTTTGCTCCTGCTCGGCCCAACCCGCAGTGGACGCGAACTTTTCGCGGAGCTGTTTTTCGCCGATCCGGGGATGATGACTGAATGCTTCGAGCCAATCTTCCCTGCCCAGGGAGAACCACACTTCATCGGCCGCAGCACTCAGGGACTCAAACACCCGGAACGGCCTTCGGGCCGCCATTTGGCGGGCCCAGGTGCTTGAACCACAGCAAAGCATGAATTGCTCCACGGCCCACTCCGGGCTCGCCCGATTCAGCTCCTCGAGCCGTGAGTTGAGATCCAAAGCACTCATGTGGCCTGCGTTCCATACACGCGAAGTCGGCTGATGCCACCATCGGGGTAGATATTGAGCCGCACGTAGTTGAACTTCCCGCTGCGGGCGACAGCCGACAGTTCCTTCTCGAAAAAGTGCTGGTGATGGGCCTGGAGCCTCGTGCGTGGGAGAATCTCGGACCACTGGATGTCCTTGCGGTCCCGGAAGTCGGCAGGCAAGAGCGTCGGCCCGTCCACAAGGCAGCCTTCGATGGAACATGACTCCGGGAAGTTCCCCTTGAAGTGGTTGGTGTCCACTTCGATCTTTTGGATCACGCCTGTCGTTGCGAGCTTCACGATGATCCAGTCATTGCCCGGACCGCGCTTGCGCCGCGTCTCCCATCCCTCGCCCATCGTCCGGGCGCGCCCCGGGAGGATCAGGTTGTCCTTGGGTCCAAAGAAGCTGTCGTTACAGGTGACCACAAACCCGCCGTTGGCCACGGCGGCCAGGTCGGCTGTCTCGCCCTTCTTCCACTCATTCATGACGTGGCCATGCACGCGCAGGCGCGCAACGCCGCCATCCGGAAAAATCGTGAGCTTGAGGTGGGTCCAGCGTCGCTCGCTCGAGATGGCAAAAAGATTGTGGCTTCCGCCCTGGAGCTTGGACTTGCCCAAGATCTCCGTCCAGCCGGCCTTGGAATCCAAGGCCGCCTCGTCGGATGACGCCTCAATTGCCTCGACCGAGGCGTATTCGGGGTAGTTTCCGGTGAAGAAAGCCGTATCGATGTTCAGGCCGACAATGCGCCCGGCCGCCCCAAGCCGGATGATGCAATGATCGCGATCATTGCCGGGAGCCAGGTTACGCTTGCGGCGGCTCTCCCAGCCATCCATCCACTTTCCAAACTCCGTGTACTTGTCATGGATGAAGATCGGTGTTTCCGCCTTGAGGAGGTTTTCCTTGGGCGCAAAAAAATCATCGTTTGAGTAAAGCGCCTTTCCGCCGACCTTTTCGTTGGCAAGATCGAGCAGCTCGGTGAAGGGAACAAAGAAATTTGCCGGGATGCTGGGTGCGTTCATGTGTTCTTTCCTTGAAGTCTCTGCCCGGTGGCGGGATCACCAACCGATTGTCCGATTTCGACGCCGCGGAGGTAGGTCCTGAGGACCTTGCCGCGAATCTTGCGCCCCGAGTAGGGCGTGAGGTTGTGACGATGCAGCACTTCCGAGGGCCGGATCTCCACCTCGGAGTCGGGATCAAAAACCACGAAGTCAGCGTCCATCCCCGGAGCAATCGCCCCCTTGCGCGAGCCAAGTCCGAGGAATGCGGCCGTCCTTGCACTCATCCACTGCGCAAGCTCACCGATCGAGAAGTCACGCTCACTCATGCCGGTCCAGACCACAGGCAGCCCGAACTGAAGGCCTGCAATCCCGCCCCAGGCCTTGGCAAAATCACCGCTCTCCCGGAGCTTGAGATCCGGAGTACACGGAGAGTGGTCCGAAACCACGAACTCGATGTCCCGGCTGGCCAGGCCCCTCCAAAGCTTTTCACGGTTGGAGGCCTCACGGATCGGCGGGCAACACTTGAAGTGCGTGGCTCCGTCCTGGATTTCCTCGGCAGTAAACGTCAGGTAGTGCGGGCAGGTCTCGGCAGTGATCTTCACGCCTTCGGAGCGCGCACGCGCAATGTCGCCCAGCGCGTCCGACGCCGACAGATGCACGATGTGCGTCCTGCAACCCGTCTCGCGAGCCAGGCGGATCACCATGCGGATGGCGTCCACTTCCCACTTCTGCGGACGGGACTCCAAAAAGCCACGGTACTGGCGAGGACTGGCCGAACTCGCCTCCACCGGACTCTCGATCTCAGCATGGACCAGGAGAGGGACACCGAGCCTGGCCAGGATCGGCATGGCAATGCGGAGATCAGCCTCACCCACATGCGGGAACTCATCGACCCCCGATGGGCAAAGGAAACACTTGAAGCCAAACGCTCCGGCCTTGACCATCGGCTCAAGCTCGGAGGAATTGCCCGGAACGACTCCTCCCCAGAATCCATAATCAATGCGGCACTTGCCTTCGGCGGCTGCCACCTTGGTCTTGAGCGCTGCAAGTGACGTGGTGGCCGGAATGGAATTGAGCGGCATGTCGATCACGGTGGTGATGCCACCGGCAGCCGCAGCGCGGGTGGCAGTCTCAAACCCCTCCCACTCCGTACGGCCTGGCTCATTGATGTGGGCATGCGTGTCGACCAGGCCCGGAAGGATCACTGATGTTCCAAAGTCGAGAACAGGAAGGCCTGCATCCTTGGGAGCAGCGGCCGCGACCTGCAGCTTGACGATTTTTCCTGCCCGCACTTCAAACGAGGCCGGCTTGGGAGCCGATGCTCCCGGCAGCACCACCCTGGAGCTCTGGACCCAGTAGTTCACTGGATTTTAGCTCCCTGCTTGATCCAGCGCCCGAGGAGCGCGCGCTCCTCCTCGGTGATGCCGGTCTTGTTGTTCATCGGCATGGTCTTGGTCACGACGACCCTGAACTGGATCTTCTCGGCCAAGGCTCGCACTTTTTCTGGGGTGTCGAACATCACGCCATTGGGCGCGGCCTTGAAGATGTCATCCGTGGGATTGGGCGAATGGCACTGCACGCACCGGCTCTGGATCACGGGATGGATGTCGGCATAGGCGACGGGAGGCCCGAGGTCCTCGGACTTGAGCGATGGGCCCGTCATGAGGATCACGCCAATGATGGAAGCTGCCGCCGGGATGAGCGCAAGGTTCTTGGTCTCGGTCTTGCCGATCATTGCATGCCGAATGGCAGCCCCGCCGAAGATCATGAGCAGCAGGATCACCCAGTTCTGCGGATGCCCGTAGGTCATCGAGTAGTGGTTGCTCAGCATGATGAAGAGAACCGGAAAGGTCATGTAGCTGTTGTGGACCGAGCGGCGCTTGGCGGCCATGCCGTGACCGTAGTCAGGGACGCGACCTTCGGCGGTGGCATCGATCATCTTTTGCTGCCCGGGCAGGATCCGCACCCAGACGTTCAGCACCATGATCGTTCCCATCATCGCGCCCACATGGATGAAGGCCGCGCGCCCGCTCAGGATTTGGCAGAGGCCATAGGAGACGCCGATCAGCCCTGCGTAGCAGATCGCTGTTGCGACCCCGGGCTGCTTTTTTCCGAATGAAGAATTCCAAAGCCAGTCATAGGCAAGCCACGTGACAGTGAGCATGCCGAGGCCCAGCGCCGACGCGGCTCCGAGCGTGATGTTCGAGACATTGGAATCGAGCAGGTAAATCCCGCCCGTCAGGTAGTAGAGGTTGATGAGAAGTGCGAGTCCCGTCAGCACGGTGAACATCGCCTCCCACTTGAACCAGTGGAGAGTCTTGGGCATCTCGCCCGGGCGGATCTTGCGCTTCTGGACTTCGTAGAACCCTCCGCTGTGAACCATCCACAGGGTTCCTTCGATGCGCTCGTCCTCCTTGCCCTCGGGAGTGCGGTAGGGCTCCAGGCTCGAATCGAGCCACATGAAGTAAAAGGAACTCCCGATCCAGGAGATCCCGGCGACAAGATGAATCCATCTGAGCGAGAGGCTCAGCCATTCCTGAAGGTGCGCAAGCATGTGCGCAGTTTTGCTCCAGAAATGGCGAATTATCTAGAACAAATCAGCCGGTTTGCCGCATGAAGTCATCGATCGTATTGAGGTTGGCCAGCACCTTGGCATCGCTCACCTCCACCCGGCTCACCTTAGACGCGGGCAGACGATGGATCTGGTGATCGAGCCGGGCATCCGGCTCCGCCGGCGACAGCGACATCAGGCGAACCGCAAAGTCCTTGGACAGACGCACCGGGTGCCCGCCCTTGCCCAAATGGATGGGAAGCGCGGCATCGGTCTCCCGGAGGCTCGCTTCCTGCTCCAGGCTCTCCCACACCGAGCGCGAGGGACAAGGAACATCCACGGGCAGGATCCAGGCAGCCCCGGCATCCTCGCCCAGGGCTTGAAGTCCACTTTGAATGGACGAAAACGGACCCCGGTCCGGATCGGGATTCACGGCAGTGACGAGCGAGACGCTGCCGGCCTGGGCCCGGAGCACCCGTTCATAGGCCTCCTTGTGATGGCCGAGCACGACCACGATCTTGGAGATTCCGGCTCGCTTGAGCGACTCGATCTGTCGCTCGATCCAGGGCCTGCCCTGGACCTCAATGAGCCCTTTCGGCATCCCGGCCCGCGAGGACTTCCCCGCCGCGAGGATGATGACCGTGTTGTTCCTGCCCAAGCTTTCCATAGTGGATCCCCAAAAGTTCAGCGCCGAGGCTGATGGCAATTTCCTGCGGAGACTTGCCACCAATATCGACTCCGATTGGAGATGTTACACGGGCCAGTTCACCCGCGGGTAGGCCTCTTTGTGTCAAGCGGGCTTGAAATTTTTTCCACTTCGCCTCGCTGCCAATTAAACCGAGATAACGGGCCGGACGATTTTTACGCAGGATGTCTTCGAGGATTTTTTCGTCGAGATCGTGACGAAAAGTCAGGATGGACACATAGGTTTTTTGCTTGTCCCACCGAGCCGAGGTGACGAATTCATCCCACTCGCATTCGTGGCGCACGACCGAAGCGGGAACCTGGGGCGCATTCACCCACTCCGCGCGCTCATCGATCATGTGGACGGTAAAAGGCGTCCCTTCGAGCGTGCGGGCAATGGCCTGGCCCACATGTCCGGCGCCAAAAAGGTAAAGGTCAGGCCCCGTGTTGAGCACTTCAAAGAAAAGATCCACGACTCCGCCACAACATTGGCCGGTCTTTGCACCCAGGGGATAGCGCAGAGCCTTGTTTTCGTTGGCAGCAAGCTGCTTTTTTGCGTCCTCGATGGCTAGGAGTTCGAGATGACCGCCACCAATCGTTCCGAAAAAAGTCCCGTCCTCGAGAACGAGCATCTTGGCTCCTGCATCACGCGGAGTACTGCCCGTGCCGCCGGTGACCGTCACTGAGACGACCGGGGTGGAGCTGCGTCGCAGCTCCTCAAGCTTGCCGATCCAGTTCCAGCTCATGCCCGCAAGAACTCCGCGAGGAGGTTCTTGGCCACCTGCATGCGGTAACCCTGGTTGGAGCGGATGTCATCGATGGGCCGGATCTCCTGCGCGAGCACGGACTGGGCACCCGAGATGGTGGCGGCATCAATCTTCTTGCCCTTGAGGAAGGCTTCGACCTGGGGAATGCGAATCGGCATGGCCGCCACACTCCCGAGTCCGATGCGCACATCCGAAATGAACTCACCCTGCCTGGCGATGCATCCCGAAAAACACACCTTGGAGATGGCCTGGGCCTTACGCGTACCGACCTTGCGGTAGTAATGCCGCAGCTGCCCTGCAGTGCGCGGGATCAGCACGCGGTGGATGATTTCATCCGGGTTCATCACGGTCTTTTTGTATCCCGTATGGAAGCCCGCATACGGAACAACACGAGTACCCTTGAAAGAAATGAGTTCGATCTCGGCGTTGTAGATCAGGAGCGAGGGCGGCGTGTCGGCTGCCGGTGACGCATTGGCGATGTTGCCCCCGATCGTCCCGCGATTTTGGATCGCAAGCGCCCCAGTCTCGCGCGACGCGGCTCCGAGATTGGGGAACTCCTTGGCAAGCACCGGGTGCTCTAGAATGTCCGTGTAAGTGGCCAGTGCGCCGATCGCCACATGCGAGTCGGTCACTTCGATGCGGTTAAGTCCCGCGATACCCCAAAGGCTCACGAACTTGGCGGGCTTGAGCATGCCAGCTTCGATCACCACCATGAGGTCCGTGCCACCGGCAAAGGGCCTTGCCCCGGCTGCAACCTGGGCAAGCGCCTCAGACAGGGTCTTGGGAGCCGTGATTTCAAACTGCGGAAGATTGCCTCTCATGAAGAAGCCCCCGCTTTTTGGCCAGCCGCTTTTTTGACCGAATCAAAAATCTTCATGTAGCCCGTGCAACGACAGATATTGCCGGCAAGGCCTGCGCGGATCTCATCTTCGGTGAGCTGGGCGGGATTGGGGCACTTGTCGATCAGATCGACCGCCGCGAGCACCATCCCGGGAGTGCAAATCCCGCACTGGGCACCCCCGCACTCCAAGAAGGCCTTTTGGACTGGATGGAGTTCGCCGTTTTTTGCGAGGCCTTCGACGGTCGTGATCCTTGAACCCTCGGCCTGGATCACAGGCATGAGGCACGAATTGACGAGCCTGCCATTGACCATGACCGAGCAGGCGCCGCACTCGCCCTCGCCGCAGCCTTCCTTGGTTCCAAAAAATCCAAGGTCCTCGCGCAGGACATCGAGGAGCCTGGACATCGGAGCGGCAGACACGGAGTGGGCCTTGCCGTTGACTTCAAACTGGACCGAGATCTCGCTCATGACTGTACTCCCTGCATCCAGCTCATCATGTCCTCGGGCAAAAGCGGGATGGCGTTGACCGGTTTTCCGGTCGCCATCTCGACGGCATTGAGGATGGCAGGCGCCGGCCCGTCCATCGGAAGCTCACCAATTCCCTTGGCGCCGCCGGGGCCGTTTTCGTAAGGGTGTTCTTCAAAGAATACGCGGATGGGAGGCGTATCGGCAGCAGTCGGAACGATGTAGTTGGTCATTCGGTTATTGGCCATGCGGCCGTCCTTCCAGATGACTTTTTCGTAGATGGCGTAACCAATCCCCTGGGCTACGCCGCCTTCAATCTGGCCTTCGGCAAAAGTCGGATGCACCACGCGACCAACCTCCTGGAGCGCGACAAAGTCATCCACGGTGACCTCGTAGGTCGTCGTATCGACGCTCACTTCGGCTGCGTAGATGGCCCAGGCAAAACGCGCCGTAGGCATCACCCTGGTACTTGTCGTCATCCCAGTTGATCCACGAAGGCTGCTTGTAGGTGGCGTAGGCCTTGGCCTCACCAAACTTGGCGCGGTAATTCAGGATTGCTTTTTTGAAGTCTGCGGTCGTGTAGCCCGACTTAAGGAAGCCCGCATCCATCAGCATCTGACGGAGGTTCTGCGAGGCCTGCTCGACGAGCTTTCCAACCACCATGGTCGTACGCGATGCCACCGTCGGCCCGCTGTTGGGCACAAACTTGGTGTCGGGCTGGAGCACATCGACTGCATCGTAATCGATGCCGACGGCATCCGAGGCGACTTGCGCAAAAATGGTGTTCGTCCCCTGGCCGATCTCGGTACTCGCTGCGAGCACGCGAAGCTTGCCCTGGTCGGTGCCCTCAACGCCCACGACCGACGCGAGGTACTTTTCGCCCGATCCCGTAAAGCCCGAGCCGTGCATGAAAGTCGCAAACCCAATGCCCTTGCGGATCCTGGGGTTCGTCGCATTTTCCTTTTCAAAGCGCGCCTTCTTGGCGTGGTAGTCCGCGAGCTTGAGTCCGCGTTCCATGAGCGCATTCATGTCGATTGGATCGCGAACGACCTGCGAGGTCGCGGTCATCTCGCCGGGCTTGATGAAGTTGCGGCGCCTGAGTTCTTCGGGCGTGAGGCCCACGACCCTGGCAATCTTGTCCATGTGGCGCTCGAGTGCAAAGATGCTCTGCGGGGCGCCAAAGCCGCGAAACGCACCATGCGGCGGCATGTTGGTTGCGACCGCCTTGGCGTGGATCGCCACATGCGGGATGCAGTACGGCCCGGCTGCGTGGATCGTTCCGCGCGAGAGCACGACGGAGGAGAGTGTCGCGTAAGCCCCCCCGTCGATCACGAAGTCGATTTCCATCCCGAGGATTTTTCCGTCCTTGGAGACTGCCGTCTTGTGGCGCGTGCGCGAGGGGTGGCGCTTGGTCGTGGCCACCATGTCCTCGGCGCGGTCGTAGATCATCTTGACGGGCTTGCCCGACTTCCACGCCAGGAGTGCTGCGTGGCCTGCGAGCATGGAGGGGTATTCTTCTTTTCCACCAAAGCCGCCGCCGGTCTCAGCCTGGATGATGCGGATTTTTTCGGGCGGAAGCTTGAAGAGCGGAAGCAGCGCCTTATGGACGTAATAAGGGCATTGCATGGATCCCCAGATCGTCACGCCCTCGGTCGGGTTCGCAACGGCGACCATGCCGTTATTCTCGATGTAGAGCTGCTCCTGGGCGCCGGTAAAGTATTCGCCCTCTATGATGTGATCGGCCTTCGACCAAACCGAGGCGATGTCGCCCTTTTTCACTTCGTAGGACTTAAAGATGTTGTCCTTGCCCCAGATGACGGTCTTTGCGGCAAGAGCGTCCTCGATCGTGAAGCACGCAGGCAGCTCCTCGACCTCGATGCGCACGCACTTGCGCGCCTCTTCGAGGAGGTACTTGTCCGGGTGGGCAAGCAGGACCACGGGCTCTTCGGGGTGATTGATCACCCCGTCAGCCAGATACGGCTGGTCCTGTAAAATGAGCGCTACGACGTTCTGGCCAGGAACATCCTTGGCCGTGACGACCGTGAACTCATTCCACGGGATGTTGCCTTCGAAATGAATGCCCTTGATCTTGCCGCGTGCGACCTGGCTCCTGACCGTGGTGCCGTGGAGGGCTCCCGGAAAGGGAAGGTCGTCAATGTAACGGGCCTGTCCCGTGACTTTTTGGGGCCCTTCCTTGCGGAGGACCGAGCGGCCGATCGATTGGGTCATGCCCAATGGCTACCGTAGCTTGGCACCCCTGCCAAGCTCGCCCTTACTGGACGCTGGCAGCCGACTCGACGATCGAATCGACGAGCGCTTCGTCGGACATCGCTTCAAAGCGACCGTCCTGCTCGCGCATGACCGAGAACATGGCCGGGAGCACACCGGTCACGGCGCCCGTCTCATAAAAGAAGGCAGCGTCTTCGAGTGCCGTGCGGGCGAGGACGACCTTCTTGTCGTTCATGTCGTCGATCGCAGAGGTGAGCAGTCCAGCCAGCGTCGGAAAGCTGGTGGTGAACAGGAACACGGAAGAGACGCGGACCTGGACATCGCCTTCAGGTCCTTCAACCGGTGGAAGGGCAGCATGGGCCAGCTGGGGCGTGAGAGAAAGGGCGGCAGTCCTGCCTGTCTTTGATGCCGCACTTTCTTGCCCTCCGCCCCTCCCTCCCCGCGGCTAAATTAGTTACAACAAAATCAGTGATCCCTCCCACCCCACAGCCCCCCTTCTCTC
>CAZDSX010000016.1:9520-36142 GCA_964508305.1 uncultured Bacteriovorax sp. | reverse complement strand
ATCTCCTGTTTTTAAAAGGTTTGCCCGGGGGCGTTGGGCGGAGGCATTAACCCGACAAAAATAGGCGGGCAGCCGAATCAACTGACAAAAACACTCAAATCCGTCAGCTGCGGCGAGTCAGGCCCAGGGCTACCTGAGAATCAGGAGCTTGAAGGAATCCCCGCCATCGCCCAGTACATAGGCAGGGAGTTCGTCCGAGGCCCTGAGCTCCACGGGCCTCAAAAAATAGACGGCCGAAGCCAGCCCTCCGGGTAGCTGGAGCTCCAAATCCACCGGCTCGCTCGAAGGCTGGAGCTCAATGGGTGCGGTCTCATGGACCCTTCTTCCAGCGACATCAAAAAGTTGGAATTGAACCCTCATGGGCTCACCCACCCGCAGGCGCGTGCGGAGCGGCTGTCCCGAGATCAGCGGATTGGGGCCGGCTTTTTCGAGGACGAGGTTGGCCTTGGGCTCGGTCCACACCGAGACGGTCATGTCCTGGGGTGCCTTCTCGCTTCCACCAAAGAAGGGATACAAGAAATACCCCAGCATCTGGTCAGCCTGGCAGTCGCGCTTCATCGCCACGGGAACGCCGTGGTTGAAGGTGTAGAGGTAGTGGGACTTGTCGGCACTCAGCTCGATCTTGAAATCATAGATGCGGCCAAGCTCGGCCACACCCATGATCTGGTGAAGGTGCCAGGTGCCGTCGTAGTGAGTAACCGCGGTGATCTCGAGCCGATTGTTGTACCAGCGCCAGCCAAAACGCGCCGAGCTCTCGCCTGCGTAGCTTGCGCAATCAGCAAACCCAAAGAGCTTGTTGCTGTCCGCCTGCTCACTCCCGGGGAGCGTATAGATGTTGCTCTCGTTGAATGCCGCCTTGAACTCAAGTTTGGTCCCGAAGAACCAGCGCCTGAGGTGGATCGTTCCATCCGCAAACTGCCTTCCCTGCGAGATATGGAAGACCTCTGCGCTGGCCGGCAAGGAGAGGATCGGAATCAGCAGCAACAGAAGGATGGGGATCATGATTCACCGAAGATAGATGATCTTCAGGGCCTCTCCGCTCGTGCCGGCAAGGTAGCCGGGAAGCAGGTCCCCTTCCCACTCGGCACTGGGCCGGACAAGATAAAGCCCCGAGGAAAGTCCCGGAGGAATCGGGATTGAATATTCCTGGGCATCGTCCGACCCGTCGAACTCGACGGCAGGAACAAAATAAACGAGCTGACCCGTGAGGCTGAAGACCTCGAACTGGATCTTCATTGGAGATGGCACTCGCAGCCAGAGCTTGAGTGGGTCACCTTCCGGGAGCGGATTGGGTCCGAATTTTTCGACTGCAAAGTTGCCGCGATCCGCCTTCCAAACTGAGAGATGCATGTCGCGCGGCGAGGCCTCACTCCCACCAAAGTAAGGCTCAAGCAGATAGCCGAACATTTCGGAAGCATCGCAACCCCGCTCCATCATCACGGGCGTGCCGTGATTGAAGGTATAGAGGTAGTGCATCTTGTCGGGGCTGAGCTCGATCTTGAAGTCATAGACTCGGTTGAGTTCGGCAACCCCCATCACTTCAGAGAGGTGCCAAGTCCCGCCCCAATGCGAGACCGCAAGGATCTCCAGCCGATTGTTGTACCAGCGCCAGCCAAACCGCGGGGATGTTTCAAAGTGGTGGCGTCCGCAATCCGACACCCCATAAAGCTTGTTCACATCGAGCTGCTCGATGCCTGGAAGAGTGTAGATGTTAGTCTCGTTGAAGGCGGCCTTGAACTCGAGCTTGGACCCCAAAAAGACTTCGTGGCCGAACATGAAGCCATCCACAAAGTGGTTGCCCTTGGAAATGTGGTACTCGCGCGCTTGGGCCGAGGAGGCTCCGAGCAGGGCTAAGGCGGCATTTAGGCAGAAGAAGATCATCTTGGACACGGGGCGGAACCTACCCCACCCGTTAACGCGCCGCAAAAAGACCCCTAACCTATCGAAAAGAATGCTATTCTAAAGTCCTATGATCCATCCCAATGCCCTTCAGCGCCGCATCGACGCAGCCATGGGTCGCATTCCCTGTGACCTTGTCCTTAAAAACGTGCGCTTCTTGGACGTCTTTGGCTGCACCTTCAAGTCAGGCGATCTGGGCATCATCGATGGTTGGATCGTGGGGATTGAGCGCGGACTCAAGGGCTCGCGCGAAATCGACCTCAAGGGCAAGTCCGTGGTGCCCGGTTTTATCGACGCCCACGTCCACGTCGAAAGCTCGCTCATGGTGCCTTCGCACTTTGAAGCTGCCATCCTCAAGTGCGGCACCACCTCGGCCATCTGCGATCCACATGAACTGGCCAACGTGCAGGGAACTTCGGGGATCCAGTACTTTTTGGATGCCTCCGAAAAACTCCACATGGACCTGCATGTCATGCTGAGCTCCTGCGTACCGGCCACCCACATGGAAACCAATGGCGGCGGCACGATCCGCGCTGCCGACCTTGCCAGGCTTGCCTCGCACCCACGGGCGCTGGGCCTGGCTGAGATGATGAACATGCCCGGAGTCCTCCACAAGGATGAGGACATCATTGAAAAGCTCACTGCCTTCGCTTCCCGGCCCATCGACGGTCACTGTCCGCTCCTTCGTGGCCAGGCACTCTCGGCCTACGCAGCAGCCGGGATCTCGAGTTGCCATGAGTCCTCGGAGCTCGAAGAAGCGCGTGAAAAGCTCACCAAAGGAATCGCCGTTTGGATCCGCGAAGGAAGTGTCGCCAAGGATCTCGAGACCCTCATTCCCCTTCTGACGCTGGAAACTTCAACCACCCTGGGTTTTTGCACCGACGACCGCAATCCCTACGACATCGCGGTCGAAGGCCACATCGATCACTTGATCAGGACTGCCATCCGCCGGGGAGTGAAGCCCGAAGTCGCCTACCGCGCAGCCTCCTGGAGTGTCGCACGCCACTACGGACTCTTGCGCAAGGGGGCGATTGCACCGGGCTACGCGGCGGATCTCGTCATCCTCGAAGACGCAGCCGCAGTCGGAATCCACTCCGTGCTCAAGCGCGGAAAATTCGCCCATGAACTCGAAGCCTCGGCTGCTTCGCAGGCGGCGTTCAGCAATTCGATCCGCGCTGTCGCGCCCGAGGCCCGTGATCTTGAAGGCCCGCAGGGACAGGTCCATGTCATTGATGTGATCGAAGGCAAGATCATCACCGGTCGCAGGGTTTCCGCCCACGACGCTCCGGGAGTCGTGCGCCTCACCGTGCTCGAGCGCTACGGCAATCACTCCAAGCCTTCCAACGCCTACGCCACTGGATTTGGCGAGCTCACAGGCGCAATCGCCTCCAGCGTAGGGCACGACAGCCACAACTTGATTGTGGTCGGCAAGGACCCCCGTGACATGCGCGCAGCCCTTGCAGCGCTCATCGAATGCGGCGGCGGCTTTTGCGTCGCCCAAGGTGGAAGAGCGATCGAGACCCTTCCCCTGCCGCTCGGAGGCCTCATGTCGACACAGGATCCCGGAACACTCCGAAACAAAATCGACGCGCTCAAAAAGGCGAGCCGCGCAATTGGCTGCGAGATGACCGAGCCCTTCCTGCAGCTTGCGTTTTTGAGCCTTCCCGTGATCCCGAGCCTCAAGCTCACGGACAAGGGACTGGTCGACGTGGATCAGTTCAAGGTCATCGATGTCAGGGCGGGCTAGGGCCCGACCCGTTAGCGGAGCTTTCCCATCCGAGGCACAAAAAACAGTCAATTCCCGTTCCACCGATTCGTTGCTAACATCAGCGTCATGATGCGAAACCTGACTTCACACCTCGTTTTACTGGCAACCCTCGCTCTCCCCTCTGGCTGCGCCGTAGGTCCGCTCGTCATCCACGAGACGGCCCGCACCGTGGGAAACTCCAACCATGAGATCTCTGCCGCCGCCGGACAAACGGGCTACGCCTTCAAGCTCAATTACGGACTCACACCGAACCTCGACCTGGGGATCCAGCTCGAGACGCTGAGCCTGGGTGCCCGTCTCAAATACGCCTTCCTCAACCAGCAGTCCTCGGGGCTTTCGCTCGCGGGGGCCATCGGTGCCGGCGATTCAGGAGGTGGAAACCACTATTACGGTGACGTGATGGCGAGCTACCTCGCCGGGGCATTCGAACCCTACGCCAACGTGCGCGCGGTCTACGTCAAGGCGGACCCCACGACGAGTTCAAGCGCAGGGAGCATTACCTTCAGCTTCACCCGCCCGGAGTTCAGCTACGGCCAGCTCATGCTGGGCGCTCGCCTCTGGCTCGGTAGCCATGTGTTCCTCTCCGGGGAGGCAAGCTCGCCGTTCCCGCTCTCCAGCAGCCAGCCCCTGACCTTTGATCGGCAGATGCTGCTGGGCGGGGCGCTCGGGGTGAAGTTCTAGAGTTTACAAGCACTTAGGTGGACACTCTTTAGCCTTAGCGTTTCATCCCGGTCGGTGCTAAAAGCCTGACCAAATGAATCAAGTATTACTTCCCGCCCTTTTGGCCTCCCTGCTCGCGGCCCCCCTTACCCAGGCGCGAGCCGAGGTCGAGATCGAAGGCGCCATCCGAAGCGACATCCTGGTGAGGCGGCAGGCTGATGGGCCCGCTGCCGGCAAGATCCGGGACCAGCTGGACTCATCGGAATCCTACCTGCGCCTATCCAAGGATCTTTCCGAACATGTCCGCATCGCCGTGGCACTTGAGCTCAACCGGAACCTCCGGGAGAGCGGGCGCTGGACAGAGCAGGAATCCGTCAACATCAACCAGCTGCTCCGGGAAGCGAGCATCGAGTTGCATGACATGGGCGGAGTCCCGGTGGCCTTCGTGCTTGGAAAGCACGAGATTGCATTCGGACAGGCCATCGCTGCGATGCCGTCCTACACCAAGAGCGGCCTCTTCAACACCCAGTCGGTCAACCGAGTCATGGGACTCACCGTCCGCCTCGATGAACGCATCCTCGGGATCGTCCAATCCGTCGAGGCCTCCATTTTTTCATCGCAGGGAGATGCCGCCCTTTCGCGCGGCGGCGCTGGCCGTATCGACAGCGCATCCGTCCGGATGCGGGGCGAGATCCTCGAAGGACTGCAGTTTTCTGCCTCCGCCATGCACCTCGGCAACAAGCACATCGGCGCGGGGAGCTCCGAGCAGCGTTACAGCGTGGGCCTGGTCTACACCGATCGATCCGGCAACTGGATGGCCTGGGTCGAAGGAATCTACCACGCCGACAAAAACAACCCGAACTACGGGCAAAACGCACATTTTGGAGTGACAGCCGGAGTTTCCCGTCGGGCGGGACCGGGCGATGTCGTGGCCGAGATCTCCTGGATCCAGAATGTGATGACCGAGCTCGGGATCGGCTACCGAATGTACGTGACCCGCAATATCACCGTGGGACCCGAAGTCCGGTTCACGCGCTGGGACAACCCCGCAGCCGGTAGCCGCAATGACATCCGTCTGGGCATTGCAGTCGAGGTCCTGCTGGGAACGGCGGCCGCATCTGTCGAAGACGAAGTGCTGTTTGGGAAGGAAAGCCGCAGATGAGGATCGTTCACCTCACGGTTTTCATGATGATCCTCGCCTCCCGCCTTGCCGCGGCGGAGACGGTGACGATCTGGTGCGCGATCCAGGTCCGAAGCGAGGGAACCGAGTGCATCACCTCCTCCGAGGCCAGGAAGGAGATCGCCGCCCGCACCCTCGATGACAAGACCCTCGAGTACCTCAATGCCGTCGCAAAGACGCCGGAAGAGTACGCCGGGCTTCGAAGCAGGATTCTGGAACGTGCGTGGCTCCCGGGCCTCCAGTCCATCGCCCGAGAGCGCATCTGGGAGAGCGCAGGAAAAGAACTCAGCCTGTCAGTGACCCAAAAGCATTTCCGAGAGGCCCTCCGCCTGCGCATGGAATCTGACGAAAAGCTTGGCATTGCGGAAATCCGCCGGATCCTCGGCCGGGAACTCAGGAGCGATGCGACCGACGCCGAGATTCTCCGGTACCGAAAGTCCCAGCAGCATGAGCGTGTGATGACCGAACTCAGGGCCGGCTTTGCGCGTGCGGTGCAGGACGCCCTCCATGGCCGGCACGGAAGCTCCATCATTTCTCCGGGGCGGGTCAGGGCACGCTACGAGGAACTCAAATCCCGTTCCGCCCAACAGGCTCACTGGCAGGGATACGCATCCCAGTGGATGGATCCGCGCGAGGCCAGTCGTTTTGCTTCGCGCCTGCACTCGATCCTGGGAGAACAGGCCCGGCGTCGCCACGAAGACGGCCAGACCTGGTGGGAGCTGCCTTCCGCCCAATTCCAGGCAGGCCGTGACCTTCGCCCCATCGATCCAAGCGAGCTTCCCGAGAGCTGGAGCTCGATCAAGCCGGATGCCCTCACCGCTCCTCGCGCCCTTATTGCCGCAACCGACGGGACGGACTCTCGCGTGCGGATCGAACTCTGGGTGGCCAGCAAGGTGTCCATTCCGGAATGGAAGGATGCTTATCCTACCCTCGAGCGCGGACTCCGAGCCGAGGAACGCCACACGATCCTTGAAAAACACTTCGCTCAAACTGCAAGCAAGATCGGAGTCATCCTTTCCGTCGAGCCGAACCAGGACCTCCGTGGAGAGGCCCTCGTGAAGCAGCTGTCAAACTTCTAGACAGCTGCACCCAAAACCCCCAGAGACCCGGCCAGAGGACCCTCCAAGTACCTGTTTTAACAGGGCTGCAACTGGAACACTCGTTGCTCTGTCTCCATCCCGTGAGGTTCCGCCTACGAACTTGGACCGCAGGCCTCGCCCTGCTCCTCCTTGCGCCCTTTGCCGGTGCAACGGATTCGCTCGTCCAGTGGTCCGGGCGGATCGCCCTCACCGCCGCCCTGCGCGCCCAGATCAGCGAGCGCGTCCCGGACCTGGCCAGCCTTCGTATCTATCGGGCTGAACTTCAAGTCAGGCATGAGGAACTCGCCACCATCCTGAAGGCGCGCGGCACCGGCTCGAGACAGGAGCAGGCCTACAGGCTGGCGCTTTCCATGCTGGACTCCGTGATCGAGCGCGCCGACCCATCCTCCTCCTCCTCGCCGCTGGTGCTGGCCGATGCGGAACTCGAGACGCTCGCGCGGGTCATGGAGATCGACGGTGCCCTCAAGTCACGGGGCCTCCCCGGTTCACTCACCACAAACCTCGCCGAAAAAATCAACCAGGCGACGACCTGGACCATTGCGCGCGGAGTTCGCCCCGGACGCGAAGCCCAGAACCTCCCCGGACTCGATGCAGCCGCAGGAGTGGCTCGAATTTCGGAACTCGAGCCTGTCGACGGATCCGCATTCTGGCGCCCGACCTCCACCCTGCATGACGACGTCCGCCTCCACTACCCGACCTCGAAGACGCTTGCGGCCGCTCCGGAAGTTGAGTTCGATGCCGTGGAGGAGTCCGAGGACCACCCCATCGTCACGGTGAGCTTCAAGACGGCTGACGGACTCCCCGCAAGGGCGCGCCTCCACCTCAGGAGGGAAGTCCACTCTGCTCCCACTGTTGCAGCACTTGCAGGGATGCTCGGGTTTCCAGCCCACGTCTCCAAACCCTATCGCCAGCTCAAGCTCAGGCTGCGCAAGACGTCACTCGCCCAATTCAAGATCCAGCTCCTCGATCGTCTCTCGCCAAGCCAGCTGGCCCGCTCCCTGGAGCTAGACCCCAACGTCGTCCAGGCAGGAACTGATTCGCAGGGGGACTTCGTCGTCTTCCGCGAAGTCCTCATCGAGCCCCTTCCGGAGGAGCTCGTTCGCCTTGGCAGCTGGTACTACCATGACCTGGGCCATGACCAGCTCCGTGAGCTCCGCGGAATGGAGCTGTTCCACCTTTGGGTGGGCGACCAGGACTACGGTCGGATCAACCACACCCAGCTCGTGATCAAGCAGGCGGCAGGACGCCTCGAACTGCATGCGCTTCAGTCGGATCTGGGAACCTCGCTGGGTGGGCAGCTGTCAGAGACCCCGGGCTCGCTGGCCTGGGATCTCGCCAGTGCCACTGAAGATCAGTCGATGGTGGTCTTCACCCATCGCTCGAGCCAGAGCAACCCGCTCCGGGGGATCGTGACCGAAGCGGATGCCCGCTGGGGAGCGCGCCTCATCGGCAGGCTCACCCGCAGCCAGATCGAGCAGGCGGTCGCGGCCGGTGACTGGCCCGCTCCCATTGCCGCACTGCTGGTCGAAAAACTCTGCGAGCGTCGCAATCAACTGGTCGCCGCGTTCGGACTGTCCAAATCCATGGGTGTCCTGCCCGCCGATCGCCGCCTCACGACGGATGACGGAGTCGTCAAGGACGGCGTCCTCATCCGCAGCAAGGTCGAGGATTCCATCGCCGAGTATGGCGACGAGCAGATCCGCATGCGTGAGCAGGCCATGAGGGCATTCAAGCTCGCGACGAGCCGCCTCGTGCAGGTGGGCGCAGGAGCGGTCGGATTCCTCAAGGTCACCGAGGCCGACGTCGGTCTTGCGCAGGGACTGATCAGCGAAATCCTCTTCAAGATCGAACGAAGCATCGAAGAAAACCCGAATCCGGTGGACGAGTCCGAGCGCTTCCTCGTGCGGGACCGGCTGAAGCTCGGATTCCGCCTTGGTGCAGGACTCGTCATCCAGGGACATGCAACGATCTGGCAGCAGCATGACCTCGTTTATCCTGCGAGCTCGGAGGCGCAGGCCCTTCGCGCGGGCAATATCGCACTCAACCTGATGCTCCCCTACCAGCTCTGGACCTGCGAACTCCCTGACCGCTTCGTCCTGATGTCCGAGACCGCCGTCGAAGGGGGCGGAAAGATCTACCTCAGCACCGGGACCGTACTCCCCTTGGGCGTGGGGGCCGATGCCTCGAACGGCATCCTGCGGATCGGAAGGCTCGTCACCCAGAGGGACCGAAGCGGCAACTTCAAGGTTTTCCAGGACACTGAGATCTCCGACCACGAGCAGTATCGTGCCCTGCTGGAGTTTTTCGGTTCGATGCGCATGCCGATCGTCAGCAAGGATGTCCGCAACCTCGGCCACATCAAGGGCCTGCTTTGGAACATTCCTGCGGGCGCTCTCGTCGACTCACCCGAGCTCGCACTCGGCCTCAAGCGATCCATCCGCATGGGTGCCTCACACTACCTTGAAAAGGTCTCCTCCAGCGTCCAGCCGCTCCCCATCCGGGGCAACTTCAGGAAGAAGTCGATCGACTGGAACCTCTTTGGCCTCTTCACGAGCTCCCGGAGGAGCGAGATCCTCAAGGCCTGGGGTGATGCGATCGGCTTTAGGCAGCAATACCGTGTTGCGAACGAAAAGCACTGGTCGCTCCTGGACTGGGCCGAAGATCACTCCGTGCGAGCCGAGATGCTCTCGAGCTCCCCCGAGGGAGACACCACCGACGCGCAGAGGTTCATGAGGATCCGCTGGAAGATCGATGATCGGCACACCACGAGCGAGGAGCTCCAGGATGGCTACGTGGTGCTGGTCAACCGACTCGCCGGCGAAGAGGCCTTCCGCTTCTCGCCTGACTTGTTCAGCAGGAACCAGAAGTGGGGACGCATCCTCACCCACATCGAACTCACCTACGGACCCGAGCAGCTGTCGCGGCTCGAAACCATGACTCCGGATGACTATTGGGGGGCGCTTGCAGCCCTCCTGGGCGTCAGCGACGAGGACATGGAGCGGATGCGCAAGGTCTCCGTACCGCTTCTCTCCACCCGCCAGGGCACGCATGACCGCCCATTCAAGGTTTCGCCCGAGGAGCGCGCAGTCATCGAATCCAAGGAGTTCGTCCGGGCCCTGTGGGGACGCGACGGCTCAAGGAAGTGGGATTGGTCCTACTTCATGACGGAGCTGAACCGGACTTTCCGGAACGGAACCCTCCGCCAGAAGAGTTGGGTCCTCGAGGTCTTGAACCGACACCTCGGACGCGAAAACATCAGGGTTTCAGCCCAGATCACGCCGCCCTTTGGACAGCCGGATCTTTTCCCGGGCGGCGGCGCACTCGCATTCTCGCGCAGCCCCGGGACCGCATCCATCCTCGAACAACTGACGCGCATGGAGCCCCTGATGATCTTTGCCGAAACCCCCGTGGAACTTTACGGCTTCTTCAGGGCATTCGACCGGGAGTGATCACGCTCCAAAAGTCTTGGTGAGGTTTTCGCAGACCGCCTTGGCGTCCCCAAATACGAGCGAACAGTTGTCATAGTAAAAGAGCGCGTTGTCCACGCCGGCGTAGCCAGCCTTCATCGAGCGCTTGATCACGAATACCTGCCTCGACTTGTAGGCGTCGAGAATGGGCATCCCGTACAAAGGACTCGCCTTGTTGGTCTTGGCATCCGGGTTGACGACGTCATTGGCCCCAACGACGAGCGCGACATCCGTGGACGAAAAGTCGGAATTGATGTCTTCCATCTCGAACACGATGTCATAGGGGATGTCGCTCTCGGCCAGCAGCACGTTCATGTGGCCGGGCATTCGGCCCGCGACGGGGTGGATTGCAAACTTCACCTCCACGCCTTTTGCATTGAGCGTGTGGACGAGCTCCTTGATGGCATGCTGGGCCTGTGCGACGGCCATTCCGTAGCCCGGTACGATGACTACCTTTGAGGCATTCTCGAGCATGAAGGCCGCATCTTCGACGGAGGCCGACTTCACGCCCTTGGTGGGTGCCGCCGCTCCGGCAGCGGCCGCTTCCCCGCCAAAGCCCCCCAGGATCACGCTGATGATGGAGCGATTCATGGCCTTGCACATGATGTAGGACAGGATCGCACCCGAGCTTCCGACCAGCGCACCCGTGGTGATCAGGAGCGGGTTGTTCAAGGTGAAGCCCGTGGCGGCAGCAGCCCAGCCGGAATAGGAATTCAGCATCGAGACCACGACCGGCATGTCAGCGCCGCCAATGGGGAGCACGAGCAGGAACCCAAGACCCAGTGCAATGCCGGTGAGGATCCAGAACGGAACCGTACCACCCGTCAGGACGAACTGCGCCGTGAACCCAAACATCGCCAGTCCCAGCAGTGCGTTGAGCAGGTGCTGACCCCTGAAGACCAGCGGGTTCGAGCTCACCAGCTCCTGGAGCTTTGCAAATGCCACGAGTGACCCGGTGAAAGTGATGGCACCGATGAAGGAGCCGATACCGAGCTCGAGCAGCGTGCCCATGGGCAGGACCTGGCCGCCTTCGGTATGGGCGTAGTAGTGGCCTGCGGCGATGAAGACGGCAGCAAGGCCGACGAAGCTGTGCAGGGCAGCCACGAGCTGGGGCATGGCCTTCATGTCGATCTTGAGCGCAACGGCGATTCCGATCACCGCCCCCACTGCGAGCCCGGCCCAGATCCATGTGGTCTCCTGGACTTCGGGCTGCAGCAGGGTGGCCACGATGGCGATTGTCATGCCGATCATGGCGTTGCGGTTTCCTTTCAGCGCCGTCTTCGGAGAGCTCAGGCCTTTGAGCCCGAGGATGAAGAAGACGGTTGCGACCAGGTAGATCGCTGCAAAGGCGTCGGTGGAAATCTCGAGTCCCTGGAACATCAGTGGGCCCCTTCCTTCTTTTCAGCTGGCTTTGGTTTGAACATGGAAAGGATCCGGTTGGTCACCACGAACCCCCCGAAAATATTGATCGATGCGAGTGCAACGGCCAGGAATCCAAAAAGGTGAACGAGGGAGATCCCATCCGTCCCTGCACCGTGGCCCGCCACCAGGATCGCACCGACAACCACAATCGCACTGATGGCGTTGGTGACCGCCATGAGCGGCGTGTGGAGCGCTGGAGTCACACCCCAGATCACATGGTAGCCGATGAAGCAGGAGAGTACGAAAACAGTGATTCCAATCATTGTAGGGGACATGCGGATCTCCTCTTACTTTCTCTGGTACCGAACCTGGCCATCGTGCGTGACCAGGGCGGCTGCGATGATGTCGTCTTCGAGATTGAACTGGAGGGATGGATCGCCCTCCTTGGAATGGATCGCGAGGAGGTTCATGAGGTTTCGGCCGAAGAACGAGGAGGCATCCGCGGGCATCATCGCCGGGACGTTGCCCAGGCCCACGATGGTGACTCCGTGCTTGTTGACCACTTCATCCGCGACAGTGAGTTCGCAGTTGCCTCCGGTTGCCGCCGCAAGATCGATGATGACGGATCCGGGACGCATTCCGATCAGCGTGGATTCCGGCACCAGCACCGGCGCCTTGCGACCTGGAATTGCGGCAGTCGTGATCACGATGTCAGCCTTGCGGATGCGATCGGCAAGCCCGGCATCGAGCTTCTTCCTTGCCTCGGCCGAAAGCTCCTTCGCGTAGCCTCCCGTACCGGACCCGCTCTCGCCCACGTCAATCTCGATGAACTTGGCACCCAGGGACTGGATCTGTTCCTTCACCTCGGGCCGGACATCGTACGCCTCGACCGAGGCCCCAAGGCGCCGGGCCGTCGCGATCGCCTGCAGACCGGCGACGCCAGCTCCCAGGACCACGACCTTTGCGGCCTTGGCGCTTCCCGCCGAAGTCATCATCATCGGCATGAAGCGGGGATAAAATCTCGTGGCCTCGAGCACGGCGCGGTAGCCTGCGATATTGGCCTGCGAGGACAGCACGTCCATGGACTGCGCACGCGAAGTGCGAGGAATCAGTTCCATGCACAGCGCGCTCACACGGCGCTGTGCCAGCTTTTCGAACAAATCATCCTGCTTGAATGGGTCCATGAGGCTTGCGATTGCGCCTCCCTGCTTGAGGAGGGCCACATCTTCGACGCTCGGACGCTGGATCTTCCAAACGAGGTCGGCTGAAAAAACCCGGCCCCGGTCACGAACGATCTCGACCCCGACCGCACTAAATTCGGCGTCAGGGAATCCCGCCCGCTCTCCTGCGCCGCTCTCAACGACGATCTTGAACTTCTTGGAAATGAGTTTCTTTGCGATCTCGGGAGTGATCGCCACGCGCGTCTCGCGCGCGACGGTTTCCCTGGGGACACCAATCGTACAAGCCATCGTTCTGCACCTCGGAGGCCAAAGTCTAACCACCTCGGTTTCGCGACACAATCCCGGATGGGTGTCCGAGACGACACACCCGGGAGTCAGAAAATTGACCGACCCGCCTGAGCTGGTATCCTCAAAGAGCGGTACGTATGCGTGGCATCCATCCTTGGCGGAGCGGGGTCCGTCGGCCATGACAGGTGCGTACTATTTTTTCCATGACCAGCGGCGCGAGTTCCTTCCCCTTCGAGATGGCTTCACATTGGGGCGCACTCGGGGCCACATCACTTTTTCAGACGACATCCGGATCAGCCGGGAGCACTGCCGGATCCACATGATCGGCGACGAGGTCTATATCGAAGACCTGGGCTCGACCAACCGGACGACCGTCAACCGCGAGGAGATCGACTCCCACCGTCGGAAGCGGCTCCGAATCAACGATGTCGTCAGGATCGGCGGCCAGCGCCTCGTGCTCACCCGCCAGGCCGACGCCGAACCGGAGATCGAGGATCGAACGCGGACCTCACGGGTGATCCCGGTCACCCGTGCACGCGCCGAGGCTCCGAGGGCCACGATCGAGGGACAAGTCCTCCTTGCCGACACCCAGCCCGTCCCGGCCAGAAGGCAACGACCCCGGGCGGATTGGCGTCGAGAGCCGCCCCGGGCCGTGCGCGCAACATCCGAAGCGGGAGCCCCCGGAAGGCTCTTCGGCAGCTCCTGGCTGCTGATCTGGATCGCAATGGCAACGGCCGTGGCAAAGCTGCTGGGCATGGTGCCGTGAAGGTTGGCCCAAACCTTCCAATTGCTTTGGAGCATGTATCCGCACGGACTCGTGGGCAACTGCCGGATCTCGGCCCTGATCCGGCTGGAAGGCTCGATTGAATGGCTCTGCCTGCCCAGCCCGGACAGTGAGCCCGCGCTGGGTCGCCTCCTCGATCCGGGGGGCGGACATTGCAGCGTCAAGCTCTCCGGTTCGAGTTATCACAGCGGCCAGCATTACATCGAAAACACGAATGTCCTCGTCACCGAGATCGAGGACAACTGCGGCCAAAAAATCAGGATCACGGACTTCTGCCCCCGCCACGAAAAAGGGGGACGGATCTTCAATCCGCCTGCCCTGCTGAGGGCCATCGAACCGCTCTCCGACCATCCGGAAGTCCTCGTCCATATCAGGCCGGTCTCCGGATGGAACAAGGCCCAGGCCACAGCGCTGAATGTCAGGACCTCGCCCGGGAGCTATCCACTGGAAGGCACGCCCTTCAAGATCGATAGAAAGATCTGGCTCATGATCGCCTGGGGGGATGACCCCCTCGAAGGATGGAGTGACTCGCTCTGTGAATCCTCCCTGCAGCAGACCATTGAGTGGTGGCTGAGGTGGATCAAGCATTGCTCGATCCCGACACTCTACCAGAAGGAGGTCCTCCGCTCCGCGCTTGCACTCAAGCTCCACTGTGACGAGGATAGCGGCGCCATCCTTGCCTCGCCCACCACCAGCCTGCCCGAGGAACCCGGTGGCACCCGGAACTGGGACTATCGCTACTGCTGGCTGCGCGACTCCGCGTTTGCACTCACCGCATTCCACAACCTCGGCCACTTCGATGAGATGGAGGGATTCCTGCGTTTTCTGCTGCAAATCGTCCGGGAACGACTCACCGGAAGGGACGAACTTGCGCCGGTCTACCGAATGGATCGCACGCTGCCGCTGCCGGAGGTCTCCCAGCCATCGTGGGCGGGATTCCTTTCGGCACAACCGGTTCGAGTCGGCAACCAGGCAGCCGAGCACGTCCAGAACGATGTCTACGGGGAGATGCTGCTCGCCCTCGCCCCCATCTTCCTCGACGAACGGTTCAGGCACCTCAGGACCCGCGAGCATGAGGACCTCCTGATCCACCTTGGAAGGATCTGCGCCAGCAGGATCGGCCAGGCGGATGCGGGGATCTGGGAAATCCGCAACAGCTGGAAAGAGCACGCCTTCACCCAACTGATGAGTTGGGCAGGCCTTGACCGCATCTGCCGGATCCAGAGGCTGGGCTACCTCCATGGAGTCGACTTCACGGCTGACTGCGACCGGGCGCTGGCAAGGATCATCGCCGCGACCCATGATGGCGCGGTGAGGAACGGCCCCTCGGACCCGAGCTTCGATGCAGCCCTCGCCCTCCTTCCGGTGCTCAGGTTCCCTGATCCACGGATTTCGCACGCAACCCTGACGGGCCTGCTCTCGGAGCTCCAGGCCGAAGGACCCGGACGAGGCTTTTTTTACCGCTACCGGAGAAGCGACGACTTCGGGCGGCCCAAAAGCGCGTTCCTGCTCTGCTCGTTCTGGATGGCTCATGCCCTATGCACGCTGGGCCGCCGGGATGAGGGCAGGAGCATCCTCGAGAGGGCCCTGCTGGCGGCAAACCACCTCGGGCTGTTCTCGGAGCATTTCGACTTCGAACGCGGCCTCCAGCTGGGGAACTTTCCGCAGGCTTACTCACATGTCGGCCTGATCAACGCAGCTTTCGCCGCGAGCCCGCCCTGGTCCGAGATCCTCTAGGACTCAAGCGCCTGCTTGTGATGGAAGTACGAGAACACCAATGCGCAGGCTCCCAACAGGTGCCAAGTGGCGTGGCCCTGGATCCAGTGATTGTCCGGATCACACCAGATGCGACTGAAATCGAGCGCTTCGCACACGAACGCGGCACCAAAGGCGACCAGTCCGAAGACAAACCACTTGATCGGAGTGCGACGCTTGCGCTGCGCGAGGATTTCACTGGAGATGATTCCGGTGATCAGGACCGCAATGGTTCCCTGGATCGGGATGTTCATGAAATCGAGAGCCACGGTCAGTGCAGTAGTAAGAAGACTCACCGTCCAGATTCCGAGCTTTGATCCGGTGAACGGCAGCTGGATCCCGGCTCGCTTGAGATTGATCAGGATGAGGAGCCAGCAAAAGACATCCATGCCGTAAAAGTCGAGCACCTGGAGTACGAAGGTGTCGCTCATATGGTAAAGGAACGAACCCGTCCCCACCGCCAGAGCTGCAGGACCGTAGAGCTTGAGCTCCTGGCGGGAAGACTTTCTGGCCATCTGCCACATTGCAACCCCGGCAATAATGTAGGCCAGATTTGACCAGGCATTGGCCGGCTCAACGACCCAGCTGCAAACGGGGTTTTCGCACCATTTTACGTTGGGGGCGCGAAGTTCGGCGAGCTCGTACCAGGGGCACCCGGGCGTCAGTGCATTCTTGCGGATCATCATATGTGTGCTCCAAATCCTACCGGGGCAGATCAAAAAAGCCCATAAAATCAGGTGGGTTTGACGCAAATTAATCCAGTCAGGTAAGTTTGCGGCCACTATGGACCAACCGATCAATGTTTACGCGATGCTCGCGCCCGCCATTTTTGCCGTCATCATCATCGAGGTCATCTACTGCCTCGTCAAAAAGAACGGCTATTACACTTTCCAGGACAGCCTGATCGGGCTCGGAACCACGGTGCTTGCCCAATGCGTGAACGTTGCGGTTGCAGCCGGAGTCCTCGCTGTCTACGGGTACATTTACGAGCATTTCAGGCTCACCGACATCCCCACCAACGTCTGGACCTGGGCGGGCTGCTACATCGGTGTGGACTTCCTGTTCTACTGGTTCCATCGCGCAGGCCATCGCATCAACATCCTCTGGGCCGCCCATGTGCCTCACCATTCCGCCGAAGAGCTCAACTACGCAGTGGCGCTCCGTGCAAGCCTCACCCAGCGCGCCGCCTCCTTCATCTTCTACTGGCCGCTGGCACTCCTGGGCTTCAAGGTCGACCTGATCCTCACTGTGGTTGCCGTGAATCTCATCCTCCAGCTGCTCCCACATACCCGCGTGATCCCCAAGCTTCCGGCTTGGATCGACAGCTGGCTCAACACGCCCTACCACCACCAGGTTCACCATGGTCTCAACCCGATCTATTGGGACAAGAACTACGGCGGCACCTTCATCTTCTGGGACAAGATGTTCGGCACCTACCAGGACCAGGTGGAGCCGGTCTATTATGGCGTGAGTGTGCCTCCCAAGACCTGGGACGTCACCTTCCTCAACTTCCATTGGTACATCGTGCTCTGGAAGGACGCGATGGCGGCCACGCACTTCATCGACAAGATCCTGATCTGGTTCATGCCTCCCGGCTGGCGTCCGCGCAATCTCGCGGGCAAGATCTACGAGGGCAAGTACGAATGGTCCGGCAAGGGCGACCAGCCCAAGTATGCGACCAAAGCGCTGGCGGGTTCGTCGATCTTCCTCGGGACACAGCTGGTCCTCGCGTTTGCGATCCTGTTCTGGGTCATCAACCACGACTCTCCACTCAGCACGCTCGACAAGATCGGCACGACCGCCATGCTCTGGATCGGGGTCACGCTCTGGGCATGGATCCTCGAGTCCAAGCCCATGGCCAAGATCGCACAGGCTCTCTATCTCGTCTCGATGACGGGCTTCTGCATCTACATCGAAGCCAGCTACGGTTACTCACAGGAGTGGATGATGGCGACTGCTGCGACCGGAGCGGTCTACCTGCTGTGGCTCGGATTGGGACTCAAGGCATCTTCTCCGTCCATCAGCGCCGCAGGCACTGCCTGAGGCGGGGATAAAGTCTCTCGGACCTGATCCTGCGGACTCCAGGCGATACGAGCAGCGCACCGACTTCGGGAGGCAGGCTCGGCGCGACCTGGCACAGGTAATCCACTGAATCCGGATCGAGCCACGGCTTCTGCCCGCCCCACGCGGCGCGAAGATCGGCCACGATCTCGGCCGTGCCTGATGCCCCCCCGATCCAACCCGCCTGGTACGCGAGCAGCGCCAGCTGGAAGCGCGAGTAGCCGGGCCTGATCTGGGCGAGTGCCGCATCCAAACCGGCGGGCTTGTGTCGTGCCAGTTTTTCGAGTGAATCCAGCTCACGCAGGTCCTCATAAGCAGGAGGTCCGTCGGGACGGTAGCGCGGAGGGTGCTGCCTGAAAAACACCTGCATCGACGGCAGGAAAGCCTGGGCATCCTTTCCACCCATCAGCTCGGACATGCGATTGATCCGCGTGCTGTACCATTCGCGGGAATCCCCAAGTTTGCACAGATCCTGCCTCACGGAGCCCTTGCGGAGGTCCTCTTCGAGCAGTGACATCGGCAGGTATGCAGGATGGAAACACGAGTTCGAAAGCACGGATCGATAAGCCGGACCAAAACTCCCCTGGAACTTCTTGAACGCAGCCTGGGCCTCATCCGAACGGAGCACCTCCTCGAAGGTCCTGCCTCCGGAGCTCACACGCCCAAGGAATTCACGCAGGGCAGGCGCAAGGTGGCGCCCCGATGGCGCCGCCGAGTCAAAGCCCAGCACTTCGTGGCTGCCGGCAAAGATGCGGGCCATCTGGTCCCTGAAGCTCCCGCCAAAGGGGCCGTACCTGGAGTCAGCAACCCGTTCCGCATCGAGCCGGCCCATTCCTCCATGGATCAGGGCATCGACGTACTCCGAACGCGTGCGATGATCCGCATCTTTTCCAGCCAGCGTATTGCATCCGAAAAGGAAGATCTTGGAGGGATCCGACAGGATCCCTGCGCAGGATTTGGCGCAGGAGTGGCGCTCAAGGTCCTCCATGAAAAGCCGGTTTCCTGAGTTGCGATCCGCACCAAAGAAGAGGTCTCCACCAAAATGGCCAGATACGAGCAGGACATCACAGCTGATTTTCTCCCGGGCGACTCTGGCACACGCATCATCGAACCAACCCCGACCGGAATTTGCGTTCGGAACCAACTCGATGAACTCATAGCGCGAGGCGGGCTTGAGCTCCGCCTTGAACACTTCCCTCTCGTCCTTGGAATTGAGCGTGATCGAACAGACCCGCACTCGCGGGGCTTCGGATACCTCGGCAGCGAACACAGGCCATACGGAGGTCATCCCGATCGCAAAGAAGAGCGAAAGGGAGAGGCTCATCGGCTTTTGCGGTGAGTTAGCGGGAATAATACGACCTCAACAGTTCATCCACGGCAGGAATCCACTTTCCTCCGATTCGAACCCGACGAATCAGGCTGAAGTTCACTTCGGACTTCATCTCGGAGTCCGCATAATCATAGATTGTCTTCCGCCAGCCGGGCTCGAGACCGAGGATCAGCACGTCAGGATGACGGTCAGCACTGGTTCCGATCCAGCGACCGGCGACCGCCTGGCCGATATCCCCCATTGAAGAGGCGGGAACCGTGAGCTCAAAATCAAGCCTCCGGCTCAAGATATCCCTGCGTGGCTTTTGGTTGGAGAAAACCTCATCGATGCCAACTTCGTCGTCTGCGTGGTAAAGCGTCGCACTCACCCGGGCGAGGGTCGGCGAGGCCATCTTCCACTCCAGCTCATAACGGTGGATGGGGTAATTCCAAACTCCGTCGCCTGGGTCCAGATCCCCTTCAAGGACATCACCCCTCCCGATGCTCATCCGGAGCGCCTTTACAAACTCCTGCGGACTCACATCGTCATACGCAGCGCGCGAGTGGTCAGAGGCGTCGTGGTACTCGGTCCCGAACACCTGGTCATTGGGCACGAAAAATTGGGCGCCGTTGTAGATCGTCGAGAGGATGCCCTTGATATCGGCTGGCTTGAAAAGGATTCCGTCAACCACCTGCGAGAGCGCGGGCTCATCGAACTCGCGGGCTGCCAGGGCCCATCCGATGCACTTGCCGGCATAATCACGGGAGTCCCAGTGCCTGTGTGAACGGTTGTCACCGATATAGTGGATTTCGAGCTCCCGACGCGCGGCATGGGCGACGACACCGAACTTTTTGAATGCCCAGAGGTCGAACTTCATGAGCGGGGAGAGCGACTTTCCCTGCCCCGCCAGCATTGCATCCATGCGCTTGCGGCAGTTGAGCTCACGGCTCCCCAGGCAGCGATCCCACTCCAGGACCTCCTCGGGCTTCCAGACCCTGCGCCCCGCCCCATCTTCCCAGCCCAGAGCAAGCTCTCCCTTGGCCATCGACCACCAGTAGCCCGACCACGGGATGCGCCTCGCTTCGCCCTGCTCGCTCATCGCTGATGCAGCAGGCGAACGAGCCCCACGCTCCAGACTGGCACAGCCGGACGAGAGCACAATGAGGGCCGCAAATCCCAGTTGGCGGAAGGACATCGTCCCTCCATTATAGGCCGTGGACGAATACTCCCTTGAAAAACCTCTAGGTCCCCAGAACGCATGAAAAAGATCGTCATCCACAGTCCAGGCGGCTACCCCCAACTCCAGATCGAAGAGCATCCGGATCTGGTTGCGGTCCACTCGGACACGGAGCTCGTGGATGTGCACGCCATCGGAGTGAACTATGCAGACTGCTGCGTGCGATGGGGAATCTATGAGTCCGCCAAGCAGTACGTGGGCTGGCCCATCACTCCCGGGTTTGAGTTTTCCGGGACGGTCCGCAGCACCGGGGCGAAGGTCATGGGAGTCACCCGGTTTAATGCCTACGCCACGCAAGTCGTCGTCCCAAAAAAGCACCTTTATGCGATTCCAGAGGGCTTTTCGATGGAGCAGGCGGCCGGATTTCCTGCGGTATTCATGACGGCCTATCATGCGCTCTTCCAGCTGGTCAGGCTCCCTGCGCAGGCCACGATCCTGATCCATTCGGCCGGAGGCGGCGTCGGTTCGGCGCTGGTCCAGCTCGCCCGTTCGGCAGGACTGAAAACCGTCGGCGTGGTGGGATCCCCCCACAAGGTGGACTATGTTCGCAGCCTCGGTGCGGATCAGGTCATCGACAAGTCCCTGTATTCCAGCTCCAAGGAGCTCTGGAACGCCATCCGCTCGTTCGCTCCGCAAGGGTACGATGCCGTGCTCGACGCCAACGGTCCTTCGACCCTTCGGCAAAGCTACGCCGCCCTCCGTCCGACCGGAAAGCTCATCGCCTACGGTTCACACTCGATGCTGCCCCAGGGAGGGCTCCAGGGCCGGCTCAACTACCTCAAGGCGGCTTGGGGATGGCTGACGCTTCCCCGCTTCAATCCCTTGGACCTTTTCACGGACAACAAAAGCGTGATCGGCTTCAACCTTTCCTTCCTGTTCGAGCGGGATGACCTGATTACCGAGGGCATGGAAGGGCTGCTGGAACTGGCGAGGCAGAAAAAGATCTCGCCCCCGGCGACACGGGTCTTTCCCTTCGAAGAGGTCGCCGATGCGCACCGCTTCATTGAGTCCGGCAAGTCCACGGGAAAGCTCGTGCTCCGGGCCCCGGTCCTTGCCAAAGCCTAGCCCTTAGGCCAACTTGGGACCATGCGAAAGGCAATGACAGTCAAGGCGGCCGCAATACTTGCAGCCATCACCTGGATCCTTCCCTCGGTCTCGCGGGCCGATGGAGAGCTCAAGCTCTATATTTTTCCATCTCCCGTCGGAATCAACTGGAGCTCACCCTCCTCGCTGGCCTGGTCGGCCCTACGCAATGAGCTGGCCTCCACTCCCCATGCGCGTGCCCACTCCATCGGGCACGTCAACATCGAGCTTTCGTGTGACATCGCCGGAACCGACTCACGCCGCACGATCGTGACGGGAATGACCGACGACGGAATCAATCTCCAGCGGGACGCCCTGCTCAAGGACAGGATCGGCATGGGGGTCCTTTTCAAGAACTATCCGGGCAGGCTCGAGAGCCGACCCGAAGTCGAAGATCAGCTACCGGCCCGGTTCCGTCGAGGAGACATCTCCACCCTTCACTTCCTCATCTCGGATGCGACCTGCTCGAGGCTCATGCAGTTCCATGATGAGTTCCGCGACAACGGCTCTGCAGGCATCTACGGGCTGCCCAATCGCCCGCGCTACCGCGAAGGAGCGGGGTGCACGGCCTACTCCAATGCCTACCTCGAACTTGCGGGACTGCTTACCGGCGAGATGGTCCGTGAGTGGTCGAAGACCATCCGCGTGCCCATGGACATGATCGGTGGCGGTGAAGCCGGAGCCCCCTTCCGCAGGGTTTCCATGCTCCGGGTCCTCTTCACTCCTTGGCGCAAGTGGGCCCGCGCGAACAAGGATCATCGCGAAGTCTTCCTCTGGGACCCGGACGCCATGCACCACTGGGTACTCTCCGTATTCCACTCCAGGCGGGAGGATTTCGATCGCTTCTCGATCGACGGATCAGTGGGCCTGCGCCTGGATGCACGAGCCATTCCCACTCCAACCGATTCGATCTGGCTTCCCTAGTCCATGATCCTTTTTGCGATCGCGCTGCTCTACTCCTGTGTAGGACATGCCGGCGCATCGGGTTACATCGCCGCCTTCACTCTCATGGGAGTGGCTCCGGAACTCATCCGCCCATGGTCACTTGCCCTCAACCTCGTGGTTGGTACGCTGGCGTGGGTCCAGTTTTGGAGGGCCGGGTATTTTTCAGGACTCCACTTCACGAGGCTCCTCCTTCCACTCCTGGTCACGAGCATGCCGGCTGCCTTTGCGGGAGCGTCCATTCACCTCCCGAGTTCGACACTCAAGGCAGCTCTCGGCATCACCCTGTGGCTCTCGGCGGCGAGGCTGATCTGGAAGCCGCGTGAGCATGGATCACCCCGACTCCCACGACCCACGGTGCTGCTCGCCGCGGGTGCCCTGCTGGGACTCCTTTCGGGAATCACGGGAACCGGGGGAGGAATCTTCCTGACCCCTCTCCTGCTGCTGGCAGGATGGAGCGACACGCGCACGACCGCCGCCGCCTCAGCGGGATTCATCGTCCTGAACTCCGCATCAGGTCTCGCAGGCCAGCTCTGGAACAGGGGGCTTGTGCAGGCTCCCACCCCCGAAACATTTGCCTGGGTGATGGCCGGGGGCCTTTTGGGTTCGCACCTCGGAGCACGTCGCCTGCCCGCGCTCTGGATCCAGCGGGTTCTGGCCGTGGTCCTTGCCGTTGCCGGGGCGAAGCTGCTCAAGTTTTGACGGTTTTTTGACGATAAGAGAGTGATGTGTGTGTCACGTCTCACCCACCTGGTGGCTGGCTTTGGACTGGCTGCAAGCTCCGTTGCGCTTGCCGTTGAGTCGGATTTGCTCCGGCAGCTCGGCGCCCTACCCGGGGAGCTGCAGACCCTCACCTCGCCAGCGACTCATTGCCAGGCCACTCCTTCGCCCAGCCCGAGCCCCAAACCCAAATCCACGCTCGTTGGCCTGATCGTGCAGGGAGGCACGCCGGGAGCCCGGCTGGCCCAGCAGCAGGATATCACCTGGGCCCTCGACCTGAATGAATCCGCCAAGATTGGAAAATTTGATGCCTCCAAGGAGTCCTTGCTGACGAGGCTCTCCGGGGTCGAAGTGCCGCAGTGGATGGACCCCGAACTTTATCGCATGAAGGCGGCGGCAGACCTCCTCCTCAAGGGTGCGGGAAGTTTTGCCGGACGATCCGGAAACGCAGACCAGGACTCCCGGGACGCCGTCGCCTGGGCGGCACGTTCGATCGGTGAGCTCCAATCGGCGGGAGTCGTCCAGGGCCGTGAGGAGGCCAAGGACCTCATCGCGATCATGATGGCGGGTCTTTACAACAACTATAACGACCCGCTCAATCCCGGGGTCAAGGGCGGAGACAGCGAACTTCGTGGCCTGGCCCGCATGGGAAGCGGATACCAACAAGCCGTGAACACGGGTGAGTACGACTCCAACAACGACGGAGGAGTCTGCGACCACATCGCGGCGGCAGGGTGCGCCGTGTGGAACAAGATGTACCCCGACTCTCCCTGCCTGCTCGTCAATATTCCCGGGCCCGGGAGCCAGCACTTTTATACCGCCATCAGCAACGGCGACGGGACGATCACCCTGATGGATGCCGGTGAACGCCGGGATATCCGTGCCGAAGGCAACGCCATCGCATCCCCCGGAAATCCGCAGCTCTTTGTTCCGGTCGCCAAAGTCGATGATGCGGGCAATGCCACCATCGTGCAGACGGCTCCTTCGGAGCTCATGAACTTCATCAACGCCGTCTCGCGCCCGGATGATCCCGAGGGCCAGCTCTTCAGGGGACTTGCACAGGGTGGATACCAGAGTTTCAGCTACGGCAAAAAAGGCGGCCAAAATGTCGTGAGCGTCGGAGTCGGGCGCGGGCGCCTCAGCCGGCAAAATCTCGGTCAGGAAGTCTGGGGCGTCTACGTCAACTCCGATACCTACCGCAAACACTTCGAGAATAAGCTTACCGTCTTTTACACCCAGATCGGCGGTGAGAACCCCTCGGGCGTGAGCCAGGTGGGCGGAATCAGGGTGAGCCCGGCCGCAGTCTGGGCGATCCCGCTGCATCCCAACCTCAAGATCGACCTCAAGGCTGGGGCCAGCATCACTGGGGCTGCCATGTCACCGGCATGGTCCCGGGTCTCAAGCGAAGGAGTCGGAATCACGGGCGGAGGAAACCTCTTTGCGCAGGCTGGTGTGAGTGGAAGCCACCGGATCGATGAAAAAACCTCGCTCCAATCGAACCTGCTCTTCCGTGCCGAAGGCATGCCCGGCGTGATCATCACACGCATGCATGGCATCGATAATGGGGGCGGACTCGGCGGCGGACTCCGGGGATTCCACTCCACCAATACGCTCCAGAGTTCGCTTGCCATCCAGAGGGTGACCCCGGGAGGTACCATCGCCGCAGGAGTCCACGGAGGCATCAGCAAGGGGCCGCTTTCAATGCGCAACCGCCCGGACTGGAATCTAGGAGCAGACCTCAATTACCGCAACTATGTCCTCAAGGCCGACTACCGGGAGGGCAATACTTTTTTCGACCAGGGAAAGCTCATGCGCGTGGAACTCGGCGCCCAGTTTTCGCGTCGTCGCACGGTGATCGAGCCATCCCTCATCGGCCAGCTCTCAAACTACGGCCAGGGTTGGCAGCACTTCATGGGCGCGGGACTCAAGATCAATCTCACGGGCCCGCGCAAGCCGGCAGGACAGTAAAACATGATGCGCGCAAAACATCCCATCACCGCCCTTGGCCTTGTCCTGCTCCAGATCCTGCAACCCGTGGTTCCCTCCCTGGCGTCGGATGATCCCGAGAACACGGCGACGGCATCATACGAGACCGTCCTTGATCTCATGACGACGGAATCCTATCCCGAATCCTACTCGGACCCAGGCCCGAGTGCCGGGTCTTCGCCGGCCCCGATTTCCCCGGCCTCACAGTTGCTCTTCAACTCCCTCAAAAAACAGCGCGAGACGCTGACCGGCAAACCCGCCACCGGAAAAAAGGCGGCGGTCCCCGGCCTGATCGCCAAGGTGGGCCAGAGCATCATGGACGAAGGAAAACCCGCCCAGCCGGTTGGCTACACCACCGGTCCATATATGGGCCCCGGAATGGGCGGAGCCGTCCCCGTATACGCATCCCCGACGCCAAAAAAGGTGTACAACGCCAAATCCCCCGAAATCCTGGCAGCCTACCAAGACGCCAAGGACAACTCGGCTGCACTCAAAAAAATCATCGCCAACCCCGAGGTGCCGGCTCTCGAACGTTTCCAGCTCCTTCGTGCATTCCTGACGGACCAGATCCTGCCGCTGCGGGAGCTGACACAGCTGCTGGGCGACCAGGCACCCACCTGGGCCAACCGCGATTTTTTTGAGCTCCTGATCCCCACGATCCCCGCCGAGATGCTCGCCAAGGATGCCTTGCTCAACCCGGAGCGCGCCCGTGAGATGCTCGACATCTACGGCTATGACGCCAGAGCCTGCCAGCCCGGCACTGAAAAAGAAGGCGACATCGCACTCAGCTTTGATCCCCAGTACTGGCTTACACAGGATGCCCAGGCGGTGGCTCACGCGCCGACTTCGGCCCGCTACGCAAGATCCCTCCAGCTCACCACCATGGCTCTGATCCTTGCCCAACTCCAGCACCACAAGCAGATCCTCAAGGACGGATCGCCCATCCAGGTTCCGGATGCCTGCCGCAAGAAGATCTCCGATGAACTCCCCAAAAGCGTGGAGGTCACGGAGCTGAGCGAACTGGACTGGGAAGCCCGGATGGATGCCTTGATGGAGGCCAACGGACTCTCTTCGCTTTCGCCCGAGTACCAGCATGCATTTGCCACCCAGGATATCGGCGACCCCCGATCCAAGGGCTTCCTGGGCTACTCACCCTTCGAAAAGAACCAGGCTGCCGAGGCCGCCCTCAACTTCAAGCCGATGGTTGGAGGGGCCCGCGAACCGGTGATCGAGGACTCCGATGCCTACGGCGAGATCCTCGCCCTGCGTGGAGACAAGGTCTTCAAGCACCTCGGAAAATTCCTGGAGGATTCGGAGGGGGATCCCGATCCAAAGAAAATCACCCAGGCGAGCCAGAAGTTTTTCGCGCTTGAAGACGACATCCGCACGATCGGCGCGGTCCCGCCGGCCCTCATCAAGCGCATGGACCGTGCTGGCGCCTCCGACTGGCGTGAAGTGATCCCGGCTGACCTCAAGAAGAAGATGCAGGAGACCGAAGTCCTCCTCCCCTTCCCGCCTGCCCGGAGCCCACAGGCCTACCGCAAGTGGGCGGGGCAAACCCTCCAGTCGACGATCCAGGAGGACCTCCTGCCGCGGCTCCGAAAGATCAAGGACAAGAAGTACCGGGACCTCGGCCCCGAGGACAAGAAGCTCATCACCGAACTCCAGTACGCCTACTCCGACATGGGCGCATACGATCCCGCCACGATCACCACCTATTTTGAGACCCTCGCAAAGAGGCTGCGGACCAGCCGCATGAACGAGCGGACTGAAGGCGACGCGCTTGGAAACTTCAGCGAGTCGGACCTCAAGCTTTGGGATAATGAGCTGACCCGGCTCT
>CAZDSX010000016.1:0-9510 GCA_964508305.1 uncultured Bacteriovorax sp. | reverse complement strand
GCGACAGCATGGAAGGATCCCCGAGGCCAGGATCAACGAGTGGGAGCTGATGGGATCGCAGATGGGGACCAATCCATTTGCGGGCGTCAGGCTCACGATGCTCCTGGAGCTCCGGGACGCCGAAAAAGCGGGCAATACCGACAAGGTCAAGGGGCTGCAAAAGGCCATGGCCGACATCGGAATCCACCAGCCGACGACCCCCTACCAGTCCAATGCAATCTTGAGCGCCAAGGAAAAGACCGAGATCTGGCGCACGCTTCGCGACCGGCACGACGAAGAGAATGGAAACCTTTTCAAGGCCAAGGCACAGGGGATCAATCCTGCGCTCACCTATTACGACGTGCTCGGGGGACTTGCCTCCAAGCGCGTCCTCTCGGCGGGAGATGCAAAAAAAGCGGCCACCTCCTGCCTCGCTCCCTCCAAGATTCCTGCCTACCAGCAGCAGGCATCCGAGGTCCTCCAGAGCGACATCGGCCAGCGGGCCGACCTGCTCCAGCAGATCTACAGGGCCCGCGGAAATCCAAAACTCCAAAACGAGCTCTACCAGAAGTACGCTGCCGAGTACGAACTGTTCGACGAATCCGAGGCGGGCATCGAGGCCCGAAGCTCGATCCTCGAGCTCGACGCCCAGCTCAAAAAGCCGCTCTACCACTCGGTGATCCGCGAGGCCTCGCTCAAGAAGAAAGCGGACCTCATCAAGGGACTCAACGACCTCTGCAACCTCGACCCGAACGACCAGGAAAAGTTCAAGCAGCTCGTCTACTCGACCATGAAGGCCCAGGACCTTCTCAACCAGCAGCTCGGAATGAAGTCCCTTCCCCCCTCCGTCCAAAAGGAGCTGGACAGGCTCACGGATAATGACAAGAAGGAACTCAAGCTCTCGGGTCTTGCGCTGGCGCTGTTCATCGGATCCACGCTCATCCTGACCCTTTCCACTGGTGGCGCCGGTGCCGCGCTGGCTCCTGCGATCGCTTCAGGCCTCTCGATGGCTTCGGGCGCCATGGTCATCGGGTCCGTGGGCATCAGCGCAGTGGCCCTTCCCAAGATGTGGCTCGACGAAATTCCCGAGGCCGAGGCACGACTCAAGTACGTGCAGGCCTTCGAGGACCTCAGGCTCACCAATGAGCAGAGCGTGGACAAGATGAAGGGCGAGATCAGCACCATGAAGACCTGGGGGGTCGGAGCGAATATTGTTTTTGCGATCCCGATGGTCAAGCCGGCCGCCATCGCAGTCGCGGCCTCGACGCGCGCGACGAGCACCCTGATCCGGGCATCCAAACCGGGAATCCAGGCGGCCGAGCGCGCCACGATCCGCGCCACGGCCAGGCAGGCACAGCAGGAGACCGACGCCATCGCGGCGGAGTACCTCTTTGGCTACCGCAAGCTCACGATGGACCTGCTCAAGCCCTCGGCACTGACTGCAAGGATCTTTGAGGAAACCACCCAGCCCATCAAGCTCACTGTCCAATCCGCCGACCAGGTGGTCGGAGATTCGGCCAAGCTCTATGCCCAGTTCTTCAAGAACGACGCGAACAAGATGGAAGGCTTCCTCAAGACCCTCAAGTCCCGGATTGCAAAATCCGCTTCCCGCGATGCGGGCTCGGGGCCCAACTTCCTGCGCAAGCGTGCGCTACAACGCAGGGAGATGACCAAGGTTGCCGATGAGCTGCTCGAGGCACTCAAGCATGATGACCTCACGACGGTCCTCACCAAGTACAACACGCAGTTTTCGGAGCTCGTGGAGCAGATCCCACGCGGCGGGGTGGACTGGCTTGCGACCTTCACCATCGAGGGCATCCCGGGACTCAATACTCCGCTCCTTCGGCTCAAGGAGCTGCAGATGGGTCGCGACGCACTCCTCAAGCAGCTGGGCAGGACGGAGCTTGTCTCCGGCGCCGCCACGATGACTGCGCGTCAGGCTGCAACCAGGGCCTTGGTATCGGAGTTCCGCGAGGACATCCTGTCGGACGGTTCAGGCGGAAAGGCCCGTTGGAACAAGATTCGTGCAGAGCTTCAGTCCTCGCTCAAGCTCGACTCGCCGGAGATCGTGGACGACCTGATCAGGTACGGGGAGATCCCGGGCGGCAAGGGATCGGCGGGAATCCCCGACGAAGCGCTGCAAACCCCGGCTGTCAGGGCCATGCTCGAGGATCTCGAAAAAAAGACGCGCAACTACCAGAACCTGGCTGAATTCGACCAGTGGCTCGCGGCCAAACGTCTTCTCTCCCGGGCCGGAGGTTAGTTTCCCGAGAGCATGAGCTCGAGCTCTTGCATCACTGCATCGACCCACGGAGCAACGGCCTGCTCACCCCAGGCGCCACCATAGTGGACCCCGTCGGCCATGCCATCGGGATAACGGGTGTGGGCTGATCCATCGACGATTTGACAGAGATCACCCACCGCTTCGATGACCCAGGACTTGAGACGATCGCTCTCGGAACGGTATTTTTGGGAGTCCGGCTGGGAGGTCCACAGGCAGCGGCTCCCCGAAGCCCTAATCAACTGGGCCATGCGGCGCATGTCGGCCACGGCCCCCGACTTTTCGTAGCCCACCACGTAGTTTGCAGAGAGCTCGACGATCGTGACGTCAGGCTGGTATTCGCGAAGGAGCTCCGATGCCAGGGGAGTCGAAGCCTTGGTTCCCTTGGACTGCACCCCGTCCTTTCCTACAAATAGGTAACCGCAAGGCGTGGCGGTCCCAGTGAACCACCATCGTGCAATGGATCCGCAGCTGCCGTAGAGACCAACCGTTGCTCCGGGGATCGCCCGAAGGCTCCGGTCCATCAGTCTTCCAAACGGACCCACCGAATGGGAGTCGCCGATATGCAGGATGATCGAAGCCTCGGCGGGAGGGGTGGTCATCAGCAGCAATGAAAGGGCGAGCAGCGTGCGCATCATGCCTGCTCGCTATCACCCGGTTGCTGCTGGAGTAAAGCGGGCAAAACGGACGCCAATTAAACGAAATGACAGTGTTTTTTTCGTAACATTTTCGATCTGGAGCCGTCTTCAAGGGCATGAACAGATGGCTCCCCCTCCTGCCGCTCCTGATGCTCACTTTTGCCGCCTGCCTGGGCCCCTCCTCCGGCACTCCGGTCCCACCCGACAGCTCCACGATCGACCCCAAGAACTCGAGCGGTAACCCCTCGGCGCAGACTGACGTCCTCATCTATAACGGCATTGGGGTGTCGACCTCGGACTGGCAGGCCACCGAGAACATCGTCCAGGGACAGGGCTGGAGCTATCAACTGGTCAACTCCACCGAGCTCAACGCCATGTCCCTCGACCAGATCGCATCTTTTGGAGTGATCGTCGTGCCGGGCGGCTCGGGTGGCACCATTGCATCCAACCTCACTCCGGCCGCGCGCCTCAATCTTCGGAAGGCAATCCGGGATCGCGGCGTGGGTTATGTCGGATTCTGCGCCGGCGCGTGGGTGGGGGTCGGACCTGAAGCTCTCGGGGATGCCACGGCATCGTATGGGTTTGCCATCGCACCGGGGTCAGTGCTTTCGGTCTATTGGCCCGGAGGCAACAGCAACCTCACTGCTGCAATGGTGCCTGTGACCCTCGCCAGCGGGACCACGCGCCAGCTCGTCTGGTGGGGCGGACCATCCACGCCGGAATGGACCCCCGAGCAGGGCGGTAGCGTCTTGGGGCGCTATGCGACGGGCGAGCCCGCCATCTCCCAGATCCGCTCAGGGGCAGGACAGGTCATCATTTCCGGCCCGCATCCTGAGGCTCCCCAGGGCTGGCGCACGACGGCTGGCTATGACTCGGATGGACTCGACCAGTTCATTGCGGCAGCGATGATCGAGGCTGCAAAACAGGGCTCCTCGCTTGCCCTCTAATCCCCTGCGTACCTGTGTCCGACCCGACATCGCGACACTCCTCCTTGGCTTTGTGCCAATCGGTTGAGATGATATTCGGCCGAGGAGGGGTTCACTTATGCGCACCGTCACCTGCTGGATGGGGATCATTTCCGCCCTCTACTCCGTTGATGCTCGTGCAGAGATCGATTCCCTCAAGAGCCAACTGATCGAAATCATCCGCAAGGAAGAATCCAGGAACATCGGGTTTGGCTTTCGACGCCTTCATGGAACGGAAGCCCACGGCCTCGCGCAGGCACTCCCGAGCAGCCACTGTGACGCCTGGGTGCAGGCCGTTCGCGGACCTCTCCAGACGGTCAAGCTGCAGAAAGGCCAGCAGGCCAGGATCTCCGAGATCATCACCGACTGGAACGGGCCCGGCGGACGTCATAATCTCTATGTTGGTTTCCTCAAGGAGGGATCCCGAGTCACCCACTTTGCCTTCGATCCGTGGCAGCACGAGCGCGCACTCCAGTTCAGGATCCTGAAGCCCGATCCAAAGTCCGGCACGATCAAGATGGGCTCGGCCGAAATAAAATATGACCCCGTCTCGGAGATCCTTTTCTACGAGAAGGCTCCCACAGGAATACCTGAGACTCGCATCGTGACCGGATCGGAGATTGACGCCTCTGGAAACAGCATCGAGCTTCTCGGCGAGGGGGCACCCAAACTCAAGTCACTCGCACTGCGTGACGCCGTTTGTGCCGGCGCAGAGTCTGCCAGGTCCTATCTAGGCCACGAACAGTTCGAAAAGATGAGGGCCCGCCGCTGCGGATCCAATGCTCAAAAGCCCCTTCAATGCAGCACTGATAGACGCGTCATCTCCCAGCAGGGCGATCTTGATCGGTTCCTGCAAATCATCCACTCCAGTCTCAAGAAGAAGTAAGGCGCTCTCGCTCGTCGAGTGCCTCCAGCCACTGAGTCTCGCAGTGGCTGAGCTCATTTTGAATCTGCCCGATCTCGTGAATCTTTTCTGCCGCATGCTTGGAGTCCATGGTCGCAATCTCACTATTGAGGGCCGCCACCTGGGCCTCGAGTCTGGGTACCTTGGTTTCCATCTCGGCAATGATCTTATCGAGCTGCTTGAGCCTGCGCTCCGTCTGCTTGCGTTCGGCCTGGTAGGCGGCACTGCTCGAGACCGTCGCAGCCCCCTCGCCCACGCCGGACTTACCCTTGGGTGAGCCTGCATCACCCCCCTTGAGGGTGGCGTAGGCACCTCGCTCCAGGCTCCAGACGTAATCGTCGTAGGAGCCGGGATAAAGGGAAGCCTTTCCACTGGAGATCTCCAGGATCCGAGTCCCAATGCGTCGAATGAACGACCGATCATGGCTCACCACCACGACCGATCCTGCAAATCGCTTGAGCGCCTCGGTCAGTGCCTCGACCGTGTCAAAGTCGAGGTGGTTGGTGGGCTCGTCGAGCACCAGGCAGGAAGCCTTCTGGAGGAGCACCTGCCCGAGCGCCACGCGAGATCGCTCACCACCGGAGAGCACGCGGATGGGCTTGTGGACGTCATCGCCCGAAAAAAGCAGGCTCCCGGCGAGATCCAGAACATCCTGTGGCAGCACATCGGGATGCGCCTTCTGCTGCATCGCTCTCAGTACCGTGTGATCAGGATCCAACTCCTCGGCGACGTGCTGGGCAAAAAAAGCGAGCGTGACTTCGTAACCGAGTTCGATCGCCCCCTTACGCGCGGCGAGCCTGCCTGCAAGCGACTTGAGGATCGTACTCTTGCCCGCACCGTTGAGCCCCACGACTGCAAGGTGATCCCCGCTCTGGAGTTCGAGATTGACGCCAGACAGGATGGTCTTCTCTCCGTAACCCAGCTCTACTCCCTGGAATTGAACGACACGCTTGCCCGTTCGAGCAGGCGGCGGAATTCGGATCCGGGCCCGCGTGGGCAGGGCCTTGACCTCGATGGACTCCATTCGATCCAGGGACTTGAGTCTCGATTGAGCCTGGCTTGCCTTGGTGGCCTTGGCGCCGAAGCGCGCAACAAAGTCGAGCACCTGCTGGCGCTTTTCAGCAATCGACATCGCCCGAGCCTCGAGCTGGGACCTGAGCATCTCCTTTTGCTCAAAGTAGTCATCCAGCCCGCCACTGAACTTGGTGACCGATCCACCTTCGACTTCCAAGATATGATCGGTCGTCCGCCGCAAAAACTCACGGTCGTGCGAGATCAGCAAAAAAGCCCCTCCAAAACCCTGCAGGAACTTTTCGAGCACGAGCATCGTCTCGAGATCGAGGTAGTTGGTGGGTTCGTCCAGCAGCATGAGGTTGGGCATTTGCCCTAGCATCTTGAGGAGCTTGGCGCGCATCCGGTAACCGCCACTCATCTCGGTGATCACGCGCCCATAGATTTCCTCGGTCAAGCCAAGCCCAAGGCCAAGAGGCTTGAGTTCCCAGACCGGCAGGATGGAGCCTTCCGAGACAAACTCTTCGATCGTCTGACCGGGTTTAAAGTGATCATGCTGCGAGAGGTAGCCCAGCCTGAGGTCGCGCGAGCGAATGACCTGACCGGAGTCCAGCTCTCCGCCGGCTCCATCGGCGACCTCCGGCCCGATCAGCATCTTGAAGAGCGTGGTCTTGCCGGCCCCGTTGGGACCGATCACGCCTACGTGCTCGCCTTCGTTGATCGAAAACGAGGCGTCTTCAAAAAGGACCTTCGAGCCATAGCTCTTGGCGCCCTTCTGGAGCTGGATCAGGTTTGCGCTCATTAAAGCTTTCTCGCCCGCCTATTCCCACTCAATCGTGGCAGGTGGCTTGGTCGAGATGTCGTAAACCACCCGGTTTACGCCGCGCACTTCGTTGCAGATGCGGGCCGAGACGCGAGCCAGAAAGCGCGGATCAAACGGGAACCACTCGGCAGTCATCCCATCGACCGAATTCACGGCGCGAAGAGCAATCACCTCGTCATGGGTCCTGCCATCGCCCTGCACTCCGACACTCCTCACGGGCAGGAGTGCAGCAAAGGCCTGCCAGATCTGGTCGTAAAGGCCTTCGTCGCGGATCATCTGGATGAAGATCTCATCGCACTTACGAAGCAGGTCCGCGCGCGCGCGAGTCACTTCCCCCAGGATCCTGACCCCGAGACCGGGCCCCGGAAACGGATGGCGCGCGACAAAATCCCGCGGAATCCCCATGGTCTTGCCCACTTCGCGGACTTCGTCCTTGAAGAGATCCCGGAACGGTTCGATGAGCTCAAAGCCGAGGTCCTTGGGAAGCCCGCCCACATTGTGGTGCGACTTGATCGAGGCAGCAAGCTGACCATCCCCCGCATGCCCCGAAGCACTCGACTCGATCACATCCGAATAGAGCGTACCCTGGACCAGGTACTTGGCCTTCTTGCCGATCTTCTTTTCCAGGGCTGCCGCGTAGTCGCGGAACACCCCAATGAACTCAGCCCCAATCCGCTTGCGCTTGATCTCAGGATCCGTGACCCCGGCCAGCTGAGCCAGGAAGCGTTCGGAGGCATCCACGCACTCCACGGGAAGCTTCATCTGATCCCCAAGCATCTTCATCACGCGGTTTGCTTCGTCAAAACGAAGCAGTCCGTGGTCCACGAACACGCAGTGCAGGCGATCTCCAATGGCATCGTGCACGAGCTTGGCAGCCACCGTCGAATCAACGCCGCCCGAAAGCGCACAGATCACATGATCATTTGGACCGACCTTGGCGCGGATCGCCGCGATCTGCGTTTCGATGATGCCCTGGCTCTCCCAGGTGGGCTTGAGCCCACTCACTTTGAACAAAAAGTTCCGGATCAGCTCCACTCCACCATCGCTGTGCGTGACTTCGGGATGGAACTGGAGCCCAAAAAGCTTGCGTGATGGGTGCTCAATCGATGCGACTGCGCCACTCTGGCTCTTGGCCGTGAGTTTGAATCCCTCGGGCAGGCGTGTAGCGGCGTCCCCATGGCTCATCCACATCGTGCGTGAGGTGCCGGGCTGGGTTCCCCAAAAATCCGAGTGTTCAACCACTTCGACCGGCATGCGGCCGTACTCGCGGTGGGTTCCGGGCTTCACTTCACCGCCCATCTCATGGACGAGGAGCTGGAGCCCGTAGCAAATGCCCAGAACGGGCACACCCGAGCCCTTCTGCCACTCCAAAAATCCGTGCGGGAGCGCGGGTGCGCCCGCTTCATAAACCGAGTTGGGTCCGCCTGACAGGATCACGGCCGAGGGCTTGAGCGCCTTGAGGTCGTCGAGCGAAAGGCGTGGATTTTTGACCAGGCAGTAGACCTTGGAAAGTCGGATCTGCTTGGCAATGAGGCGCGTGTACTGCGAGCCGTAATCCAGGACGACGATCATGCGCCACCTCCGTAGTTGGGGGCTGCCTTCATGCCGGCAAGATCATGGGCATGCGACTCCTTGAGCCCGCTTGACGTGATGCGGACAAACCTGGCGCGTTCGTGGAGCTCGGGGATCGAGCCCGCACCGCAGTAACCCATTCCGGAGCGGAGTCCGCCGATCAGCTGATGGAGATTCGAAGCAAGCGAGCCTCGGTAATCCACGCGGCCCTCGACCCCTTCGGGGACGAGCTTTTTGTTGTCCTTGGTCTCGGCCTGGAAGTAACGATCACGGGCTCCAGAGGCTTTTTCCATCGCGCCCATCGAACCCATCCCGCGGTAGCTCTTGAACTTTCGGCCGTCGATCTCCATGACCTCGCCCGGCGACTCATCCGTCCCGGCAAGCAGCGAACCCAGCATCACCGTCTCGGCCCCTGCCGCAAGCGCCTTGACGAGATCGCCGCTAAAGCGAATCCCTCCGTCGGCAATCACCGGAACGCCTGAGTCTCGCGTGGCGCGGACGGCCTCCATCACTGCAAAGAGCTGCGGAACACCTACGCCTGCGATGATGCGCGTCGTGCAGATGGATCCAGGTCCAACGCCCACTTTGACGGCATCGGCACCTGCGTCCACGAGCGCCCGTGCGCCATCGTAGGTCGCGACATTTCCACCGACCACTTCCACCCGGTCTCCAAACGACTTCTTGTAGCGCGTGATCGCATCAAGGATGCCCTGCGAGTGTCCGTGGGCCGAATCGACAAAGAGCACATCGGCCCCCGCCTCGACCAACCGAGTGGCCCGCTCGAGTCCCTCATCGCCACCCCCGATGGCAGCGCCCACAAATTTTCCGGCGCCACAGGCTGCCTTGAAATTGCGGACTTCTTCGACCTGTTCGTTGATGCCGAGATTTTTGTGGATGACTCCGAGCCCCCCCTCGCCCGCCATCGCAATGGCTGCGCGCGACTCCGTCACGGTGTCCATGGCGGCACTCAGGATCGGAATCTGGAGCCGGATTTTTTTGGTGAGACGGGTCTCGAGCTTGGCCTGTGCAGGAAGCACGGTGGAGTGCAGCGGCAAAAGCAGGACATCATCAAAAGTGAGGGCTTCGGGCAGGATCTGCATGGCCGAGGTGTACTCAAACCGGGGCGGGAGCGTTAGCAAAAAGAAAGGGAGTTTTTATGAGTGATCCCATAGACTTATGCCATGCAAACAGCCGGCATCATCACTTGTTTTGAGGACGTGCTCGACCCCGCCCTTTATGCACCCGTTCCCTCGGACCACTGGGTGGTCCTCACCGACCTTCGAGGCTCAACGGCTGCCATCCAGGTGGGCCGCTACAAGGACGTCAATACGGTCGGA
>CAZDSX010000015.1:0-51864 GCA_964508305.1 uncultured Bacteriovorax sp. | reverse complement strand
TCTTGATGTCCTCAGGCAACACGCCAAGGAATCTGACTTCAGGAGCCGAGTAATCGGCGTTCCGGATGAGCGACGCGGCCGATCCCGCCTTGAGCGTGCGATAGATGTTCTGGAGCGTGTACGCGTCAAGATCACCGAAGAAGTAGAGCGGAACCGAGAGCTGATCTTGAATGAGCTTGGTCCAACCACGGACGGCATTGGACGGTACACCCTGCGCACCGATGAGGATGCAGTTGTGGCGCTTGGTGAAACCGTTTGCGACCAGCGTGTTGGCCGTGCCTTCGGACTCGATGATCAGGCAGAAATCGATTTTCTTTCGAGCCGTGAGCTTGAGTGACTGCGGACGGTTCTTGGGTTGGAACGGGCTCGTGCCAAGCTTGGAGAGGTCGATCACTGCCGTATCCCCGTCGGGGAGCGTCTCGGTCACCACGAGCTGCTGCGAATAGGTCTGGCCGCCGCGATCGTTGGCGTAGCAGTTGAGCTCCTCGCGGTAACACTCGAGCATCTCGCAAATGAAGTCGATGATCGCGTCGCTCTCGGGCTGGTCGGCAAAGTCGAGTGGCTTGAGCATGGGGTTGTGCTTAATCTCACCCTTGCTGATGTAGTAAAGCTCGCGCTTGGTGTTCACCGCTCCCGTGTCGATATTCCGGAGCAGGATTTCGAGCATGAAGATCGCACGAGACATCTTTTTCACCGAGCTGACATTGAGCTCGGTGGCAACCTTCTTGTCCCCCGGGGTCAGGAAGCCCACCTTGTGGTTGTAGAGCGCATTGTCGAGCGAACACTTGGTCGCATAAAGCACCGGACGGCGCGCGCGCTCCAGGTCCTGGAGCAGTCGGTTGCACAGCTCCTTGGAGAGCTTCGGAATCTGGTCGTCACCCTTGGATGACTTGCGAACTCTGGTGAGTGCCATGGATCAATCCTCTTTTTAATCTTCCTGGAGGACGCCTTCTTCGAGCGCCTCGACGACCGGCTTGCGGTCCTTTTCTTTTTCCTTCTGGGCTTCGAGCTTCTCGTGGGCCTGCTCCAGCTCCTGCTCGGCAACCTTGGCGTCGCGCCCCAGGAGCTTGCGCAGCCCGTCCTCGGCCTTGGTGCGGCGACTTTCCGGCGCCCCAACAATACGGCAGATCCCGTCGACGAGGATCGGACCGAACTGCTCGATGTGGCGGATCTTCTCCTCAAGCTCGTTTGCCTTGTCCTCGCGCCGGATGTGGCGCGAAAGCTTCTGGCCTGCCTGGATCAGTGCGCGGCGGATCTCTTCAACCAGCTCATCCGAGGCATCGATCGTTTCCTTGGATGCGTTCTTGAACTTGATGAACGGCGAAACCACCGAGACTGCAATGATGTACGGCCCCTGAGGGAAGGATTCCTTGGGTTGCCCCAGGCCGTAGGCGCGCCAATTCACCGAAGTCACGGCCTGGGCAATGGCGCAGGCCGACTTGTCGAACTGGAGCGGAACGCGGTTGGCAAACCGAAGGAGCTGCACCGGGCTATCGGCTTCCATCGACTTGTCTTCGAGACGAGCAATCGCCACCTCGACTTCGACGGGCTTGAAATCACAAATGGTCGGCTTGCGAGTGACGACCGAAAAGAAGTCCACCGAGCCCAGGCGCTTGATGCTCTTGGCGAGGCTTTCCTCACCGATGGAAAGCACCGACTTGGTCGAGGGCGCCATGAGCTGCAGATTCTGGAGCGCGGTGAAGAGTTCCTTGAACTCCGACTCCGAGACGGCGTCGACAAGCTTTTCAAAAAGAGCCTTCTTGATGCCGCCCGCCTTGGCCAGTTCATCCAGAGTCCCGTCGGTCACGCGCGAAAACCCGCGCTTGAGCCAAACACCCGTCTTGACGCGACCAAAGAGATGCGAATGCGCGATGAACTCGCCGAGCTTCATCGTGTGAGGATGCGGCTCGGTGGCCTCAGGTACTTCCGGGATCGTCTGGCTCACGCGCTCGATGGTCTGAGGCTCCATGTCCGGCACCTTGTAATGGAGGGTCAGGTGCGGGTTCACGAGAGTCGTACCCGTGAGGTAGCTCAAAAGACCTGCCTCACCATTGAGCTGAACTCGGCCATCGAACACAAACTCGACACTCGTGCCGTTGGGACGATCCCAGTCGATCGCCTCCTTGTTCTTGAGGATGCCCTTGTTGTGCTTGATATCGACTTCGACGACTGCCGACACGGCCTTGCGCATGGCCTTGGTCTTGGTCACGACCTTGGCACCGGTTGCGGAAGTCAGTTGCGCCCAGGTCGTTGCGGCCGAGATGCCGATCCCCTGCTGGCCGCGCGAACAGCGCCCGCGCCCGAACTTGGAGCTGGCAAGATATTCACCAAACACCTTGGGAACATCATCCGGATCAATCCCCGGGCCATTGTCCTCGACCCGGATCCGAACCTGGTCAGAATTCTTGATGGACCCCGTGCCGAGCTTTTCGATCAGGACCGAAACCTCGGGGACGATTCCATGCTCCTCGCAGGCATCCAGCGCATTGTCGACTGCTTCCTTGAGGGTGGTCAGCGTCGCCTTGATCTGGGAACTGAAGCCCACTTGCTGGAGATTCTTGGAGAAGTACTCCGCCGTGCTGCTCGTCGTGATGCCTTTGCCGGCACGCGTGGCCTTGGCAATGTCCTTGGCTTCCTTCTCCTCAGCCCCTTTTGAAGGTGCGCTCTTGGGAGGCGCGGATTTGGACTTGGCGGGCGCTGGACCCTTGGACTTCGTAGCCTTGGCTGCTGTCATGCGCCGGATTGAAACAGACAACCGTTGCCCGGTCAATCTTCACGGCAGGCCCCTTGCAACGATTTTCCGTATGAAATCAGCAACTCAAGCGCCCCGTCCCGCCGTGAGCAAGACCCCGTCTGTCACTCCCTTCCTCTCCGACGTCCAAACGCTGCGCGAGCGCGCGCGACACCAGATGGAGCTCGGCGCCGTCACTCCCAGTGCCATGGAGGGCCGCGAACAGACCCTGGAAATCCTCAACCAGGCTCTCGCAACCGAGCTCGTCTGCATCTTGAGGTACAAGAACCACTACTTTTGCGCCGCAGGCGTCGAGTCGCCCGGAGTGGCGGAGCAATTTCTTGAGCATGCCGAACAAGAAGAGGACCACGCCGATCGGATCGCCGAGCGGATCATCCAGCTGGGAGGCAGGCCCGACTTCAACCCGAGTGGCCTGCTCCTCAGGAGCCACACGGAGTACGGCTCAGAGTTCTCCGAGAGCCTGTCGCTCCAATCATTGATTGAAGAAGACCTGCTGGCCGAACGCATTGCGATCGAAGGCTACCGCGAGATCGCGCGCTTCATCGGGGATCGGGACCCCACCACGCGGAGCCTCATCGAGTCGCTCCTGGCCGACGAAGAGGAACACGCAGCCGAACTGCTCAGGCTCCACAGCCAGTTCCGGGCAGCGGCCTAGCAATCACTTTCGGGAATGGATGCGGACCAAAGCCATCGAAAGGCCTGCGACGATCGGTCCAAGGAAAAGCCCACTCAGCCCGAGCAGCTGAAGGCCGCCGAACGCAGCGAGGAAGCCCACGAGCGGATGGATGTTGGCCCCACCCTTGAGCACCCAGGGTCGGACCACATTGTCCGAGAGGCTCGTCAGTGCAGCGCCAATGAGCAGGATGATCCCTTCATGGGAGCCCAGCTGGATCCAGGCCATGAGTGCTGCACCGAGGGTTACGGGAGCCGCACCGACCAGCGGAACGAAAGAGCCCGCGAACACGAGGAACGCAACCAATCCGGGGTTGGGGAATCCCGTGATCAACATGGCGATCAGGAAAATAAAAGTCTGCACCACGCCACCCAGCACAGTGGCCATCACCACGGACCGCGCCATCGACACGAGCCCGCTCAGGAGCTCCTCGGTTTGGCGCGACTCGAAAAACGAGTTGCGCCGCACGAATAGGGCAAGCTTCCGCCCGTCGACCAAGAAGAAATAAAGGCTCGCAATCACCACGACAATCGCAAGCACCATGCCCGGCACCTTGCCCACGAATTCGCCCAGCCACTCACCGAGCTTGATGCCCACCAGCTTGATGGCTTCGGCCGCCGTATCGATCAGCGCATTGAGCTTGATGGGAAAGAAGCCTGAGAGCTTGCCGAGCCACTTGGTCACCCAGGGCTGGTGGGAGAGCTTGTCCGCCCAATCCTCCCCCGGAGCCATGGGGGGCAATACGCGCCACTTGAGCTGGAGGTCACGGAAGATCTCCAGTGCCGATCGAGCCGAAAAGAGCACAAGGATCGTGAGTGGAAGCAGGACAAGCGTCGAGAATGAAAGCGTCACGCCTGCAGCAGCCACCCGGTTGGGAATCTTTCGACGTTCAAGCCACTCGAGGATCGGCCAGAAAAGGATCGCAAACACCCCACCCATGGCCACTGGAGTGATCAACGGAGCCGAGATCAGGACGGAGAGGACCAAAAGCCCTCCCAGGAAGACATTACGCGCCACGCTTCACCTGGGCAGGAATCTTTTCCTCCATCGTGCCGAACACGAGGTCCCAAAGAGGAGTGCTCACACCCCAGCGCGCACCATGGGTCATGAAGTGGTGCTTCATGTGATGGTTCTTGAGGAACCTGCCGATCGAACTGCGCGGCATGTAGTGATGCACGCCGTAGTGGATGTAGTCATAGCAGAGGTAGCCGACGAGAAAGCCCGAGAAGAAGGGCATCACCCACTGGGTACCGAGCAACACCCTGAAGAACAGGTAAAGAAGCGTGGCAAGAATCAGCGCAGGCAGCGGCGGCATGACCAGGCGCGTGGCGTCCTGGGGCTGATCATGATGATTGCCGTGGGCGAGGTACACCATCCGCTCGGCGAAGGCGGAGACCGCCCGGTAGTGGAACGCAAAGCGGTGCAGCAGGTATTCGGTCAGGGTCCAAAAAACAAAACCCACCAAACCCATGGCAACGACCCCGAAGCGATCCAGGCCTGCACGATGAGTCAGGAGCTGGAGGTAGGCCACCACGGGAGCCCACATCAGGAGCGGGACAATCGGGTGCACGTGCGTCAAGGCCTCGAGAACTGGGTTCTTGAAGAGGCGGATACTGGAGGTTTTGACTTGGGCGCTCACAAAAACCGTATACAGCGACCCGGCGCCGTTGTCAGGCCCGGACTCAGGTTCCGTTGTCAGAATTTGAGCCGGCATGCTACCCCGCATCCCATGGACCTACCCCTGATCCTGTCTGCGCTTTCCCTGATCCTGACAGCCACCCTCGGATCCCTGCTCCTGGCCCGCATCACCCGCCTGGCTGGCCAGCCGGGTGAGAGCGAACTCAGGCTCGAGCTCAAGCTCAAGGAAGTCCTCGAAAAGCCCCTCCAAGACCTCCGCGGCACTCTTCTCGAGACCTCGGGAGCGAGCCGGGAGGCGCTGGCCGAGAAGCTTGCACAAAACTTTGCCGCAGCCCAGGAACGCCAGGACCGCTCCATGGCCCAGAACCGATCCGAACTCCAGGCCGGCCTTCAGGCTACGACCCAGGCCCTCGAAGGGCGCTTCCAGACCCTCGAAAAGCAAGTGAGCGAAAGGCTTCTGGCCATCGGCCAGAGCGTCGAGACCAAGCTCAACGAAAACCTCAAGGAAGGCTTCAAACACTTTGAAAAGGTTCAGGAACACCTCAAGGCTGCCGAGCTCAAGCTGGCTTCACTGGGAGTCGTGGGCCAATCGATTGCCGACCTGAATAACCTCCTCAAGCTTCCCCACCTTCGCGGCGGATTTGGCGAGGCGACCCTGGAAAGACTGCTCGCCGACTTCCTGCCACCGGGATCTTGGGAGACCCAGTACGCCATCGTCCCGGGCTCGATTGAGCGAGTCGATGCGATCGTGAAGTTCTCCAAACAGATCCTGCCGATCGACAGCAAGTTCCCTCGAGAGCAGGTCCTGCCACTCTTTGAATCTGGCGACCCCGCGATGCTGGAACAGGCCCGAAAGACGCTGGCCGAAGTCATCAAGGGCCAGGCGAAGTCGATTGCCGACAAGTACATCCGGCCGGATCACGGCACGACCGACATGGCACTGATCTTCCTGCCGAGCGAGACGCTGTACTTTGAGGTCACCCGCAACGGGAAACTCTTTGAGGACCTCTCCAAGCTCAAGGTCTACCCCGTATCCCCCAACACTCTGGCCATTGGGCTCCGTTCGGTGGCCATGGCGCAGGAGTATTACGACATGGCGCGGGGCGTCGAAAAGACGATCGAAGACATCAAGAAGGCCCGAAAGCACTTCGAGCATTTCGAAGGCAAGTTTGAGGACATCGGCAAGGGACTTAAAAAGGCCCAGGAAGCCTTCGAAACAGCCAACACCCACCTCGGGCGCTACGGCTCGAGCGTCTCAAGGCTCGTCGGAATTTTGCCGGAAGAAACCGCTCAAACCGGGCAGCCCACTCTTCCCGGCACCTAAAGCACTCGATACAATTGGGGAATGTTAGGCCCCTCGCTCGTCCTGAGCACCACGAATCCAGCCGCTTCCGAGACCTCCCGCTTCCAAACGCGTTCTGCCAAGACGGCCATCCGCTGGATCCGGAATCGCTCGCTCGGATTCTCAAAACTCCTGATCGACCCCACTAGCTGGGACGAAGACTTCCTCACCCTCCTGCTTGAGTCGCGCAGGCATCGACCGGTGACTCCGATCTGGATCCTGGGCTCGGCGGACGGGTTCAGCGCCTCGGACCTCGCGCGACTGGGCATCCAGGGCAGGCTTCCGCAGATCCCCGAGGAGCTCCGCAAGGAACCCCAGGGGCAGCCGCTCTCCCAGTCCGTGTCACTGATCGAGGACGGAGAATATCTGGGCATCCCTGTCCTCGACTTCCTGGATCTCGACCAGGCGCACCTCGATATCTTCATCAAGTCTCCACAGGGAAAATGGCTCCTTCTTGCACAAGCCGGCGAGCCGGGCATCGGATCCCGCGTCCAGAATTACTGGAGCCGCGGACTGAAGCACCTCTACGTCCACCGCGATTCATACGCCCGGCAGCTCACTTCGATCGAAATGTTCAGGAATCTCCTGACCAGCACGAGCAAGGGATCCTCCATTCTCAAGTCCGCGCGTGCCATCCGCGACACCTCAAGGATCCTCGAAGGGCTTCGCTCCATGGAGCAGATCACCCAGGACACCTGGGATTCGGTCGCAGGCTCTCTGGCCCTCATCCATCGCCACTGGGCAGAAGGCCCGTGGGCGGATCCGCGCACGGCCCTGCAAAACGCTTCGCTCCTGGACCACTCCCTTTCAGTGCTCGTCCTTTCGCTCCTGGTTGGAAGAAAGCTTGGGTTTGAGTCCGAAGAAAACACCATTCGACTGGGGCTGGCCGCTGCCTTCCATGACATTGGCCTCCTGGGGCTGGAGTTTGCCGTCCCCGGCGAAGAGTCGCTTGCTGCACTCTCCAAGCCCGCCCAGCGGCAACGCTTTGCTGATCACCCCGCGATCGCGGCCGACTGGATCCGGCAGAATATTCGAGGCGAGTCGATCGTTGCGCAGGCCGTGGCACTCCACCACTGGCGCCGTGATGATTCGGGCTTTTACCAGAAGGGCACACAGCCCGTGCTCGAGGCCCCCCGCATGGCGGAAATCCTCGGCATTGCCGAGAGCGCAAGCTTTGAGCTCCTCAAGTTCCCGGTCAGCGGCGGGCGCACGGGCGCCTGGTCCGAGCGACTGGCATCGAAGGTCGCCGATCAGTACTCTGCCGCTGTCGTCGAAGGTGCGGGCAGCGCTTTCGGCCAACCTGCTTAAACCGTATCCGGATCAACCCCGAGGTTGAGCGCAGTGGCGAGCGCAAGCCACTGGAGTTCGACCAGGGCCGGCACCCACGCAAGGGCGCTGCCACCATAGATGTCGATCGAGTGTGCCGGACGCATGTCTGCAATTTCACCCATGCGGATATCCTCGGGCATGCGCACATGCCAGATCCCGCTTCCGCTCTTCACGCTGTAGCGCGGGCCATGGAAGAACTCCTCGCTGCCAAAGGCACGCGCGGGGATCTTGGCCATCTCCATGAGCTTGAGCGCACCCTCGCGCGCAAGCCACTCGGCTTCCCACTCCCCAATGAGGACGTCGGGCCCCTTGCCTGCGCGCTTGCGCATGAGCTCGAGCGGCGGGTCTCCCACGCTGGTGAGCGCATCCCACTCTTCGGCTGCTCGCACGGGAAGCAGGAGCGTCGTCACGGCGCAGATCGCGCTCGTGACCGACACCGTGTGCGGCTCGACCTTTTCTGCATCGCAGGTTTCGAGCGTCAGGTCCTGGAATTCGCTTGGAAGCTTCACGCCCTTGGCTGCGACAAGCACCGTGAACGCGCCCTCGCGACGGCAGTGCTGGAGAGCCATCAAAGTCGAAGGCGTCTTGCCACGATGGCTGAAGCCAAACACCCAGTCACCTTGCGTCGGAAAGAACTCCTTGCCGATGGCCAGGCTCGGGCAGCTGATCACGGGGATACGGATGCGGGTCTTGTCACGAAGGATGGCGAATCCGCAAAGCTTGGCGGCAAAGTAGGAGCTTCCCACTCCGAACAAAAAGATTCGTTTGGGCGCCTCACGAGGCAGGTCGCGGGCTCCGTATTGCGAAGTGCGCGAGACGACCGTGCGCCAGACGTCGCGCTGGCCGCGGAGCGTCTGCTCGACAATGGACTGAGGGGCTTCGGATTCGTCGTGATCGTGGTTGGCGGTCATCATTGTGGCTGGCTTCCTAGGGTTTTGCGCGCATGACGGAACGGCCCGCCTGCGCAAGTTCATGGAAAAGATGGATCTGGCTCAGGCAGGCTTTTTTGAGGTCGCTCACGAGCAGGCTTTCGTTCTCGCCGTGCGCGTTGGTGTAGGGATCTTCGACCCCCACCAGGAGCGCAGGTGCACCCCCGAGGGCTTCTGCAAAGGGCTTCACGAATGGAATACTGCCGCCGCAGCCGATCAGGAGCGGTTCCCGCCCGTAACCCGACGCCATCGCTCTTTTAGCCGCGGCAAACGCGGCTTCATGGCGAGCACTCTCAGCAGGGCTCGTCGACCAGGGGCCGCTTCCACGATCCTGGGTGAGCGAAAGCTCAAGGCCCCACGGGCAGACTTTTTTGAGATGCGCCTCGAGCTGCGAGAGCACCTTGCCGGGATCCATGTCCGCAACAAGCCGGATGGTCACGCGCGCCCAGGCCGTATCATTGATCACATTGCCTGCCTGCTTGCGCGAGGACGCCTGGATCGCATTCACCACGAGGCTGGGATACCTGAAGATCTGCGCAATCGGGCTCACATCCTCCTTGAGGATCCTGGCACCGGCAACGAGCCCGGCCTGCTTTCGAAACTCCGCTTCGTCATAAGGGATCTTGGCAAGCTCAGCGGCCTCGGCGGGCGACACGGGCCTCACCTGCTCCCAGACTCCCGGCACTACTACGCGACCGTTTTCGTCCACGAGCGTGGCCAGCATCTTGGAGAGCGCCATGGCGGGATCCGGCACCGGACCACCCCACATGCCCGAGTGCATGGTGTGCGAAGTCGAGCGGACTTCGATATTCAGTCCCACCAGCCCGCGAAGCGCCACGGTGAGCGCCGGGTGTCCGCAATCAAAGTTGGCCGTATCGGTCAGCACGAGCACGTCGGCCTGGAGCTTTGAGGCGTACTGCTTGAGGAAAATGGGAAGATGCGTGCTTCCGACCTCCTCCTCACCCTCGATCACGACCTTGACGTTCACCGGAAGCGAGCCGGTCGCTTCGAGGAAGGCAGAAATGGCCGCAGTGTGGACAATCACGCCAGCCTTGTCATCAGCAGCTCCGCGAGCGTACATGCGCGTTCCGCCCGGTCCCTCGCGAAGCGTCGGTTCAAATGGTGGTGACTTCCAGAGCTCCTCACGACCCGGAGGCTGGACATCGTGGTGGGCGTAAAGCAGGAGCGTGGGCGCACCGGGAGCGCCGAGCTTTTCGGCATAAACGTAGGGGTGGGCGCCTGCGACCTCGAGGATCTCGACATGATCCAACCCGCGCTCCCTGAGCAGCCCAGCCACTGCCTCGGCTGACTTGCGGACATTGGCCGGATCAAACCCATCAAAGCTCACGCTGGGGATGCGCACCAGGCGCCTGAGATCCTCCAGATGGGACTCGAAGCGGGACTCAAATTTTTCGATGACGGCCGTGGCCTTCGGTTGTGTCATGACTGGGCCCAGAAACTCCCCTGAATCCAAGGCCTTGACAACAAAAATCCACCGTTCAAAGGTGGTCCCCAAGAGGGGGCACCGATGTCCGACAATCCAGCCACACGAATCAAGCTCAACCCCTCATTCTGGCGGCACTCCAGCTGCGTCCCGTTTTCCGACGACGTCGTTCCCTCGAGCCTCTTCCTCAAGAACCGCCACTACCTGGTCCTCGACATCGAAACCCAGAAGCTTGCCCACGAAGTGGGAGGCTGGGACCACATCGACAAGCTCGGGATCTCGGTCGCCTGCGCCTACGACAGCAAGACCGATCAGTTTCTTTCCTACGAAGAAAAGGACCTCAAGAAGCTCATTGAGCTTTGCGAAGAGCGCCTGATCGTCGGCTACAACATCCGCGGTTTTGACTTGCCCGTCATGGTGCCCTACGGCCTCAAGATTCAGGGGCTGGATGTGTTCGACATCATGTTCGACATCCAAACCCTCACCCGCCGCCCGGCCCTCAAACTGGACGCCATTGCCCAGGCCACCCTGGGTACGGGGAAATCAGCCGACGGTTTGATGGCCGTGGAATGGTATAAAAAAGGCGAGATCCAGAAGATCATCGAGTACTGCCTTCAGGACGTGAAGGTGACTCGAGACGTCTTCCAGTTTGGAAGGCAAAACGGCTTTATCAAGATCCAGAATTCTGAGTCGAGCCAGACCCAGGTGCCGGTGCAATGGAACTGACCGTGCTCGCGGTCATGAACTCGGTCGCCACTTCGCTCACCGTCTGAGACCAGTTGGTCGAGGCGCGGCAGCCCTGGTTTTCAACCACCGAGCCATCTGCACGGCTCAGACGCACCCTGATCACGGTCGAGCAAGCCTGGGTTTCCTTTTCGCCTGCGATGACCACGGATGCCAGATGAGCCAGGCGCTCGCGCACCTGCTCGAGCGTGAAGCCCTTGGTTTCCGTGCGGACGAGCTGCCCTTCCGGGATCTGCGTCAGCCCAAGAGCCGAGGCGGGAGCACGATTGGAGACCTCAGGAGCAGTAGTGGTCTTTGCCCGAGGAAGTCCGGGAGTCACTTCAAAAACCGGGCTGCCTTCGCGAGCCACCACGTGGACCGTCCAAAGGACCGGCCCAGCCCATCGAGCCTCGGGCCCGACGTACTGGATGTGTGCTTCCACGAAGGGCGAGGTGGAACGCGCCCCTTCGAGTGCTTCGACCACGGTCGAAAGGGAAGCGTTGTTCGCACCCACGCAACCCACCGATCCTGCCAGCATCACTCCAAGCGCAAGCTTCTTCATGGTCAGTTCTCCTCAGTTTCAGTGTGCGAAGCGACCTGGGGACCAGGAGTATGGCCGGTGGGAGCGCTTTCGATTTCGTCGCTCGCCACATCCCCGCGATGGAAAGCCTTGAGGCAGGCGGCCGACTTTTCATCGGCAAATGCCTGGACCTGGCAACCGGGCTGCGACACGAGCGAAGCCACCGCAGTCGACAGCGCCCAGGTGGCCTCGGACACCGCACCCGCCTTGCACTCGATCTGGCTCTCGGTCAGGCCCATGCAGGAGTAAAACTCCTTGAACACCTTGGCGTCCTTGGAGCGTGCCATCTCGCAGGGCGACCAGGCCTGGGCCAGGAGGCGAGCGATTTCGAAACGGGCACGGGCGCGGTTTTTCTGGAAAAGCTGCAGGAACCCGGATCCGACATGGATCAGGGCCGGACGCTCGCCATTTTCCACTGCTCCGGCACGAGGACGGGTCCAGGCGGCAACGCCGCGCCAGGTGAGATCCGGCTCGATCTGGTTCTGCGGACGCATCACCCGGGTTCCGCGGACTTCCTCCTCCATCTCCTTGATGAAGGCATCCGAGAAGTAGGCCTTGTTGGCCGAAACCCACTGGATCAGGTTGTTCTTGGCCGTGTGGTACTCGCCCATGAACTGGCTCCAGAGCACCGGATCCATCTGGGTCTGCTCGGGACCTGCTCCGAAAAACTCGGCGCTGCCGCAGAACTTGCCGTTTGCCGTGGCGATGATCCCGTCATCCACGAAGCCTGCCGGCATTGCCGAAGAGCCCATCGAGGCCACCGGGATCACCCGCTCGCCACCCTTGGACTTGCCCTTGGTTACGGTGGAGGCCACTTCGGACTCCTCGTCTTCCACGAGCTTCTTGATCTTCTCGGCAGTCTGCCGGTCCTTTTCCTTCAGTGCTGCGAAAGGACGATTCTTGATATAATTGCCGCCGAAATAAACCGTCGCGCCGATGGCTGCGACTCCCATCACTACGGCTCCCAGACTCTTGCTGCTCATAGAGGAGTCTCCCTTGCTTCCAACAGTTTAGAGAATCACTCAGGTGCCGCAACTGTTGGTTTTCTGACGGAACTGTTGCAAACTCCCCGGCATGCTCCAGTCACCCCTTTCTAAAAGCATCGTGAGAACCCTCATTAGAGCGAGCGTTGCGCTTGCCGTCATGCTCCAGGCCTGTGCCGGAACTCCCCGGTTCCAGGCCGCTGGAAAAACCGATCATTTGTCGGATACCAGCGGGGATCAGCAGACCATCGCCATCCTCGGGATGAATGACTTCCATGGCGCACTCCTGGCCAGAGAGCTCAAGAGCCCGGAGCCGCACTCAGCCGGAGGCGCCTCCGTCCTTGCGCGCCATGCCGAGATCCTCAGGGAGGTCTTCGGGCCCAACTTTTTTGTGATGGATGCAGGGGATCAATTCCAGGGCACGCTCGAGAGCAACGCCCAGGAGGGCAAGCCCGTGGTGGAGTTCTTCAACCAGCTGGGCATGTCGGTGGCTGCGGTCGGAAACCATGAGTTCGACTTCGGCCCCGAGGGAGAGGCCCGCGCGGGAACCCCGGGCACGGACCTCCGGGGCGCGCTCAAGGCTCGCATGAAAGAGGCGCGCTACCCCTACGTCGCAGCCAACATCCGCTACAAGAATGGCGGAGAACTTGCGGATTTCCCAAACCTCAAGCCCAGCGTCATGCTCACCGCGGGCAGGCTCAAGATCGGCGTGATCGGGCTTGCAACCCTGAGCACTCCGGTCACCACTCGCCCCGAGCACGTGGGCGACCTGGTCTTCACCTCGGCCACCGAAGCGACGCTCCGGGAGGCCCGGAAGCTCCGCAAGGATGGCGCCCACATCGTCATCGTTCTCGCCCACCAGGGCCTTCGCTGCGATCGCATGCGACCCGAACCCGGAATCCTGCACAAGCCCAATGACTCAGAGGGAAGCTGCGACTCGCATGACGAGATCCCGGAACTCCTCAAGGCCATTCCCAAGGGGACCGTCGATGCGGTCATTGCCGGTCACACCCACCAGATCGTGCATCACTATGTCCAGGGAGTTCCCGTCATCGAAGCCGGGGCGAACGGCCAGTACTACAACCTCCTGTACCTGACCTACGACTGGCAGCAAAAGAAGCTCGTCAGCCCCGAGACCACGATCGAAGGCCCGGTGCCGGTGTGCGAAAAAGTTTTCGAAAACCAGGGTGACTGCAATGCCCTTCGCCCTGCTCCCCGCAACGGTCGCGGTTCCCTGGTCACCCCGAAGTTCCATGGGGCTTCGATCCGACCGCTGGGATCCGTGGAGTCCTGGGCAAGGCAGGTGGCGGCAAGCGTGGACTCGATCAAGGCCCGAGTGGTGGGCAGTGCCGCGGGCCCCCTGCTTCACGACCGCACGCGCGAGTCCCCGCTTGGAAACTTCATCACCGATGCGATGCGGGAGTCCCTCAAGGCAGACGTCGCCATCTGCAATCCCGGAGGCATCCGCGCCAGCATCGAGGCCGGGGAGATCCGGTACGAAGACGTTTTTCGCAGCTTTCCTTTCGACAACGACGTGGTCACCGTGCTGATGAACGAGGCCCAGCTCAAGCTGCTTCTGCGCGTCACGCAGAGCGGGGCGCGCGGATACTTTCCGGTGTCCGGGCTGCAAGTGACGCTTCTGGATTTTGCCGAGTCGACCGAGGGCACTGACCTCAATCGGGACCGCAAGATCGAGCCCTGGGAAATGGACCGCCTGGTCTCGGTGACGCTTCCCGACGGAAGCCCCCTCGACAAGAAAAAGCTCTACCGGGTGGCCATCCCTGACTTCCTCGTGAGCGGCGGCGATGACCTGGGCTGGATCATGTCGCAGATTCCCAAGTCCCAGATCATTCGTGAGGGCGCGGTCTACATGCGCGACGCAGCCATCGCCCACCTGGCAGCCCTTCCGGGGGTCAACTCCGAGGCGCAGCCGCTCGTCGACCCCGCCAAGCCCCGGCTGATCTTCACCAAACAGAAGCCCCGTGGCGGCAAATCAGGCAAATCAGGCGGCGGCAGGCGCCATCGCCGGCGCCACAAGTAATATGGTATCCTGAAAGGCATCAAGCCTGAGGGAGGGCCTGAACCATGGCTACCGGTCGCAGCGTCCTGGAATCACTCGAAAAGAGCACCGAAAAGGACTTCCAAGGCAGGAGGACCATCCTGGCCTTTGACGAGTACCTCACGGTGCTGGGCGAGGCGCCTGAGGCCCAGCTGCGCGGCTCAGCCCACTATGCGGCCGACATGATGGACCACTTTGGCCGGGTCGAACTCCCGAGGGACTCGGACGCGGGAGCGCCCCCCAAGTTCCGCTTCAGGCTTTTTGATTCCCCGCCCGAGCCGGGAGCACGCCGGGTGATCGGCCAGGAGGCCGTCCAAACGCAGGTCTACCGGACGCTCCGTTCGTTCGCCCGGCAGGGACACAATAACCGCATGATCCTGCTGCACGGGCCGAACGGAAGCGCCAAGAGCTCGCTCGTCCATGCCCTCATGCTGGGACTCGAAGCCTATTCGCAGGCCTCCGAAGGTGCGCTCTACAGCTTCAATTGGATCTTTCCGGTCGACAAGGTGATCAAGGGTGCCGGAATCGGCCTGGGCTCGACCGCATCGCGCGCGGAACCGGCGACGAGCTTTGCCCGGCTCACGGACGAGGACGTGGCCGCAAGGCTTCCTTGCGAGCTCAAGGACCACCCCATTCTCCTGATTCCGTCCAAGGAGCGCCGGGCGTTCCTCGCCAGTTTCCTGGGAGAAAAGCGCGCCGACGAGCTCTGGAAGCACATGCCGGTGAGCCTGCGCCGCGGGGAGCTCTGCCACCGCTGCAAGCAGGTGGCGGATGCGTTGCTGGTTTCCTACCAGGGAAATCTCAAGCGACTGCTCATGCACGTGCAGGTCGAGCGCATTTTCCTATCGCGCCGCTACCGCAAGGGACTCGTGACGATCGAGCCGCGGCTGCATGTGGATGCACAGTACCAGCAGCTCACGATGAACCGGAGCATCTCTCAGCTCCCTGCCGCACTCCACGGGCTGAACCTCTTCACCGTCGGAGGCGACATCATCGATGGAAATCGGGGGATCGTGGAGTTTTCGGACCTCCTCAAACGACCGGTGGATTCCTTCAAGTACATCCTCGGCCTTTGCGAAACCCAGAGCGTGAACGTGGGTCATACGATCACCTTCCTGGACACGCTCTTCATCGGATCTGCAAACGAGGTCCAGCTCGATGCGTTCAAGGAATACCCGGACTTCACGAGCTTCAAGGCCCGCATGTCGCTCATCCGCGTGCCCTATCTCCTCGAAGCCTCCAATGAGGCGGAGATCTATCGCGAGATCGCTGAACAGGTCGCGGGCGACAAGCACGTGGCCCCGCACACCACCTGGACGGCGGCGCTGTGGGCGGTGCTGACCCGACTCAAAAAACCCAACGGGGTGAATTACTCACCTGCCGTGAGCGCCCTGGTTTCAGGACTCACACCACTCGAAAAGGCCAGGCTCTATGACACCGGCGAGATGCCCGCCTCACTCGGGGCCGAAGATCGCAAGGTCATGCGAAGCCACCTGCAGAGGATCCGCGACGAGTACGAGTCGGTACCCTATTACGAAGGAAGGCTCGGGGCATCGGCCCGCGAGATCAAGTCGATCCTCCTCGACTCCGCGCAGAACCCCGAGTTCCCCTGCCTGAGCCCGATCGCCGTGCTCCGGGAGATGGAAGGATTCGTGAAGCACGTCTCCGAGCATGAATTCCTCAAGCAGGACGTCAAGGAGGGCTACCACGACGCCAATGAGTTCATCGCCACGGTCCGCAATGAGTACCTCGGGAGGCTCGACTCCGAAGTCCGCGAGAGCATCGGGCTTTACGACTCCCGCCAGTGGGAGGAGTTCATCCGCAAGTACGTCCAGCACCTTGCCATCGCCATCAAGAAGGAAAAGATCAAGAACCCGATCACCGGAAAGATGGAGGACCCCGACTTCTCGCTGATCGAGGAGTTCGAGAAGATCGTCGAGGCACCGGGTCGGCATGCACCGGAGGGAGACGAGCTCCGGACCTTCCGCCAGAACATCATTTCACAGGTCGGAGCCTGGTCGCTCGATCACCCCACCACGCCGGTGGTCTATGGAAAGGTCTTTCCGGAGTACTGGAAAAAGCTTGAAAAACACTATTTTGAAAGCCAGAAGGCCGTCCTCACGAAATTGCACGATGCGCTGCTCGTGTATGGTAGGGATGGCGGCAAGGAGAGTGTCGACACCGAGGGCCAGAAGCTGGCCCGGGACACCATCCACAACATGACCCAGCGGCTGGGCTACTGCGAGAAGTGCGCCCGCGAGGGAATCACCTTCCTGCTCAAGAGCCGTTACTGAGTCTGATCGGGAGCTTTTACAGGCCCATGGCCTCGCATTCGCCAGCCAGCAACCACCACGTCACGACCGAACACTACCTCGTGACCCATAACGTGGGCCCCAACCAGCAGGGGATCCGGCTCGACCACTTTTTAAAATCCCGCTACAAGAGCCGTTCACGCGAGCAGATCAAGCAGGCGATCGACGATGGCGCCATCACGATCGGCCGGTCTCTCTCGCATGCCCCGACCGGAAAACCCAAACCCAGCACGCCGCTCATGCCCGGCGATGAGGTGCGCGTCCTCACCGAGCGCAAGCCCGAGCCGGAGGTCAACTTCGACTACCGGGTGATCTACGAGGACGAGTCGCTCTTTGTCATCGACAAGCCCCCCAACCTGCCGGTCCATCCGGCGGGACGCTATTACTTCAATACCCTGCTCGTTCACCTCAAGACCCATGGGTTCAACGACCCGCTCAAGGCCGAGCGGGAGTTCTTCCTCGTCCATCGAATCGACAAGGAGACGAGCGGAATCCTTGTCCTCACCAAGGACAAGGAGACCTGTGCCGCGATGACCGCCCAGTTCGCGGGCCGCACCACGCGCAAGCGCTACCTCGCGGTCGTTCGCGGCGTCCCTGGCGAGGAAAAGTTCGTCGTCGATGCCCCCATGGGCAGGGCGCTTCGCTCCAAGATCGAGCTCAAGATGCAGATCCTTTCCGAAGACCAGGGCGGCCAGAGCGCCTTCACCGAGTTCAGGGTGCTGGAGAGGCACAGGAATCGCCTGGGTGAATTTGCGCTCATGGAGTGCCTGCCGAAGACGGGACGCCAGCACCAGATCCGATTGCACCTGGAACATGCGGGCCATCCCATACTGGGCGACAAGCTCTACGGAATGGCCGAAGAGGATGCGCTGGCGTTCTTTGAACGCGAGACGCTCAGTGCCGAGCGCTGGGCGGCGCTCCTTCACCCGAGGCATGCACTCCATGCTGCGGGACTCTCATTTGACCACCCGGTCACGGGCAAGCGCATGGAGTTCGAATCTCCGCTTCCAGCGGATCTGCGCGATTTCCTATCGCAGGCGTGAATCGGTAGTTTTTGCCGCTTGGTCGAGTGCGAGGCAACCGTTAGGCTGGAACCATGAAAGCCCTCGGACTCGCCCTGCTGCTGCTCCTCGCATTCCCGAGACCGGCGCAGGCTGAACCCACCTTTGCCGAGCGCTGCGCCATCGGGCTCCTGCCGCCCATTGCCTGTGCGTACATTGTCGCCGAAGAGCTCAAGCCGGGTATCGAAAGGATCCGGGGCGCCTGGGACAAGTTCAAGCACTGCGCACTTTCCTGCCAGATCGGGCTCATTTGCCCGCCCACCGACACCCTGCTGCTGGGCTTGGCCAAGGAAATCGTGGATGTCTTCGGACCCGGCAATGCCGAGTGGGCAGACCTCAAGGCCGACCATTACGGCACCATGCTCAGCGTCCAGCCCTCGGTCCGGAGCAACGAGCAATGCAACCGGGGATGCGCCAAGCGCTACCCGCTGCGCAATTAGGCTTACTGCTGCTCTTTCCAGCGGCCGTCCAGCTCGCCCGAAACCTCGAGCGAGGGGCGGCTGGTTGCAAAGTCCTCCGCGAGGCGCTCGCGCAGGATCCCGAGCTCGGCAGTCTTCGGAGTGCCGCGGAAGTCCGTGTAGCCAGAGCCGCCGTCGAGCAGGAAGTCGAGTGTCGCCACCTTGAAGCTGCGGTCTTTTTTCTGGAAGCCGATCGCGTCGTCAAGGATCAGCTCGCCGTCCAGGGTCTCGACGTAAGTCAGCCTGGCTCCTGGATCGCTCGCGCCCTTGTTGGCCGTGCAGTCCCGCGTAAAGCGGACCCTGAGACCACTCTGCATGAGCGCCCCATACTCGCCGCAGGTTTCGATCGAGCGTTGCAGGAGCTTGAGCATGCGCTCCACCGGCATCGGGCCGGCAACAACGGCCTGGTTGCCAAATGGCAGCACCTTGAAGAGCTGCTCGTAGGTCACCTCTCCGGCCGGGATCTCATCGCGGATCCCGCCCGTATTCATGAAGGAGACCTCGGCACCGGAGGTGCGGCGAAGCGAATCCGTCAGCAGGTTGGCCATCGCGCTCTCGGACGTGCGGTTGCGCTTGATGTCTGACTTTGCGGTGAAGAGCCTGCGTTCGGCGAGCGGACGGACCGCCTCACGCGCCGCACGGATCAGTTCGGTTGCCTTTGCGTCCACGGCGACGGGTACCTGGTCGTAGGCAAGTCCGTTGTAGCCGGCGCCGCCCTTCTGGCAGAAACCGACCTTGGGCTCATCGCAAACATCATGAAGGATGGCTGCACCCGAGACGACCTCGGTCCTGCCCTTCAAAAGGCGCCTGGAGGTGCGGTCAAAGTAGAAGTCAATGCGCCCGAAGCGCTCGCCGTCCGCGCCGGACTGGATGATCGGCACATCGTCCACGAAGGACTTTTGGATCATGTGGGTGTGCCCGGCCACCACGGCATCGAGCCTGAGCTTGCGCTTGCGGACGATCTCCCGGACCCAGTTGCTGAGCTCGTAGTTGCCCGGGGAGTCGGCTCCATGGACGACCAGGACGAACACGTCGGCCTGGTCACCGATGGACGAAACCACATCCGCATAAGTCTCGACCAGGCTCCTGAAGCAAAGGTCACTCACATTGGAGGCCGTCGTCATGGACGCAGTCGACGGGTTATCGAGGCCGATCAGGGCAACCTTGATCCCGCGGACATCCTTGATCACATATGGCTTGAGGAACTTGGGACGGGCGGCCTTGCTCCAGTCGATGCTGGATTGTGATGAAGTCGCGCAGGAATTGGAGGCCACTTCGAGCCGTACGCCCGAGCCCGTGTCCACCAGGGAGTTGCGCAAGTAGGTATTGGCCGAGATCAGGGGAAAGCGGACCGATGCTGCAAGCCCCTCGAGCACTTCGCGCGGATTTTCGTCGGGCGAGGTGGCGCGATCCTTGAGCCAGCCGCGAGGACCAAAGTCATAGTCATGATTTCCCGGCACCACGGCGTCGTAGCCGATCTGGTCAAAAAGCTTGAAGACGAGTTCGCCTTCGTTGAAATTGCTGATCAGCGTGCCCTGGAACTGGTCACCTGCATCGACGACCACCACACCGCCTCCGCGGGATTCGACCCCCTTGCGGATCGAGGCCACGATCCCGGCAAACAGATCGAGCCCCCCGATCCTGGACTGGGTGGGACGATGGAGCTGGGGTTCAACCCCTCCGTGGATGTCGTTGGTGGCGAGCACCGAGATCGGTACCAAGACCTCTTTGTCGCTCGGATCCGTGCCCGGCTTGCTTCCATCGGCGGGAGCCTGGCCCGGGATCTGCGGAGCACCGGGAGAAGCCTGACCCGAAAGCGGAGACTCGCAGGCCTGAAGCGCAAGTGCAGCCACAACGAGACCGTGGACCAACGAGGTCCTGGCCATCGAGAGGCGCGCGCCGAGCTGCTTGAGGCAGAAGGTCAATCTCATGAGCGGCGGGACCTTATGATAGCCGATAAAATTAGGCAACTATTGTTTCGGGCCCGCTTTATAACCTAAATATTTGATTTCAAAAGGATTTATTCAGGATGAGGGAATCTGCCATCTCCACGAACCCCGCACCACTCTCCCTCGCCGTGATCCAACGAGGCGGATGCCTGAGCCTGCCGGCAAACTCCCTGAGATTGGCGACACCCACCGAATGCTCAAACCGGGCAAAAAGCGGCTCGTCATTCGGGGAGTCTCCAATAAAGAGCCACTGCTCGGCTGGTGGAAGGCCCTGTCCCGGAAACTCCGAGAGCAGATGCGTGAAGCCGCGATGCTTGTCGTACTCACCAAACCAGGCATTCACATGGATGCTGCTCACCTTGGCGTGCGCGCCCTCGGACTCACAGATCCGCACGAGCTCATCCACATCGGCGCGCGACCATGCAGGAACGTCCTCGCAAAAGTCGATCGCCAGGTCGTACTCGCGATAGGCCTGGTCGGATGCCCAGCGGGCGTCGGGAAAACGCCGGCGGATCGTTCTGCCCAGCATCTCCAGCGCGGGCCGAGGATCATTGACCGCACCCGGAGTGGCCATGCGCCTGCGGCTGCCGTCATGCATGTAAAACGAGAACGCACCGTTCTCCCCGACGACCGCATCCACGGGCCAGAACCGCGCAATCATGTCGCACCATCCGGCCGGACGACCGGTGATGGGCACCACCCGGAAGCCCGCCTTCCTGAGGCGCCAGAGGGAATCATAGGCCTCGGGCGTGAGCTTGCCCCGGGTCGAGAGCGTCTCATCGATATCCAGGCAAACTCCCCGGACCTTGGACAGATCCGAAGCCGAGACTTCGCTCCAATTCTTCACGACTTCACCGCCTTTTTGAACTTGCAGGAGGCCTCGCATCCATCGGTGTGATGCCCGCAGGGCTCGACATGGATCGTGACCGAAGCCCCGGGAAACCGCCCTTCCAGCCTCTGCTCGATCTCGTCGCAGGCCAGATGGGACTCATTGACACTCAGGTGCCCGCAGACGACCAGATGGAAGTCCATGTGCCGGGTGGCGCCCGCGCGGCGGGTCCTGAGGTCATGAGCCTCAAGGATCTCCCCTCCAAGCCCGGCTTGCAGGACTGTCCGGATCTCGGCGATCTCATCCGGAGGAAGCCTTGAGTCGGAGAGTTCATCAAAGGCGCGCTTGACCTGCTTGATCGAGATCGAAAGCACGTAAGCCGCCACGCCAAAGGCCATCAGCGGGTCGATGATCAGCCAACCGGTCCACTTGAGGAGGACCAGGCCGATCATCACGCCGAGACCCGCCACGACATCGGCCAAGAAGTGCAGTGCATTGACGTGGATCGCCGAGCTCTCGGTGACTCCGGCAGCCGAGAGATTATGGCGATACATGAAGTAACTGAGCACGATCGAAAACCCCAGCACCCCGATGGCAAGCCCTTCATGGGCGATCATATGTGGATTGGAAAGGTGGTCGAACCCCTCCCAGATCATCCACAGCGCGGCCACCACGAGGAGCAAGGACTCCAGGAGACTGGAGATGGTTTCATACTTGCCATGACCATAGGGATGGTCCAAATCCGCCGGCTTTCCGGCAGCCCGGATGCTCACAAACGCAACGGCGGCCGAAACGAGATCCAGCGCGCTATGAACCCCCTCGGACAGCACGCCAATGGAGCCCGAGTAAAGGCCGGCCCCGACCTTGAGGCCGGTCATCAACACCGTTGCCAGGAGCGCCAGCAGGGCCGCCCGATGGCGTGCCCGCGCGCTCCCCGCATCACTGCTGGAAGCGATAGACGAAGCCACCGGAAAGGTAACTTTCGGAGTTGTTCACGGCCACCCCGAGCTCAAGCGAGTAACGGACATGTTCGTTGGCCTTGAAAAAAGTACCCACGACCACCGACGAAGTGCTCTGGTAGCGGCCATCCTTGAAGGCGGCGCCAAAAGGGAGCGAAAAATAGGGTTCGACATCCCCATTCGGGGTTCCAAAATTTTCGTGCAGGTACGGAATCGCCGTCACTTCCAGCAAGCCCTCGGTGTCCGTCGAACTGCCGGCCTTTTCCTTGCGGAAATACATCCCCTGCGTGGCAAGCCCGATCCCCGGCTGGCCCTCGATATCGGGGAACACATCGAAAGAAAGATTGCCGCCGACACGGAACCGTCGAGGCCCGCCTCCCGTACCGATGATGAACGCAGCGTTGTTGATTTCGGTCAGACCCCGGGTCAGGCGAAGATTTCCACCCAGCCCCGCCCCATTGGACAGGATGAACTCCGGCTCAAAACCCACCATGGTCTGGCCGGGCTCGATATAGTGGATGGTCGTAAAGACTCCGGCCTGGGCCGGAATGCCGGCAAAGAACAAGGTCGCCATCAGGGCTTTGAGGTGGTTGCGCATGTCCTCAATTTAACTTGGCCTTTGGTCGCTTGTAAGCTCCAAAATCAATCTCTCCGGGGGATAGTCGGACAATTTGACAGGGGGCGGCCGCCCGTGGAATAAACCCCTCGTTTCCGACCCGTAAAATGGTGATTGTAGCTCAGTTGGTTAGAGCACCGGATTGTGATTCCGGGGGTCGCGGGTTCAAGTCCCGTCAGTCACCCCATCTTTTGAGATAGCCCGATGGCCCCTGGCCGTCGGGCTATTTTCTTTCGCGCCCTTTCGGCTTTCGTTGGCAGTCCCCGCAAACACCAAAGAACTCCATCGTGTGGGAGACCTCTGCAAACCCCAGAGCAGCCACCTGGGAAAGGAGCGCCTTGGGCACACAGGCATCGAAACTCTCCGGGAGGCTCTCGGTCCGGCGGCAGCGCTTGCAAACCACGTGATGGTGATGATGCCCGCCTGAGGCGAACTCATATCGGGAGCTGCCGTCGCCAAACTCACAGCGACTCACCAGGCCCGCATCCTCGAATGCCGACATGCAACGATAGACGGTCACCCGGTCCAGACCCTTGAGCGACGGGAGCTTGAGCAGCTCGTCAACACTGAACGGACCATGCTCGGCAATCAGCGCTTCGAGGAGCGCCATCCTCGGGCGGGTTTGCCTCAGGCCACGCCGCGTGAGCTCTTCCATGGCACCAGCAAGCAGGGCACCTGCAGGCGGGGTCCCGGGGCGGGACGACGATTGAGCAACCTTCTTGCGATGGGCGGGCGCCATGGAGGCACCCTACCCGATTTTCAAGGCATGCAAAACTCGAGGATCCGCAAATCGGGAGTTCGTGCTAGTTTTTCCCCATGCGCCATTTTCCAGTGCTTGCGAGCATCCTGATCCATGTCGGATTGGTCTACGCACTGAGCCCGGGACACCGGGACGAGCACACGATCCAGTGGTTTGAAGGAACCCTTGAGCTTGGCGAAAAAGGGGATGGCCACTCCGAGCGCACGCACTTCCATCAGCCCAAAAAAGCCAAAAAAAAGGAGGAGGATGACGCTCCGGCCTCGGTTCAAGAGCCCGTCCTCGCTACAGGCGCCGCCGAAGCGACCAACGGTTCGCCAGTGGATATTCCGGAGGCAGGGTCCGTCGGAAGCGGCGGCGCACCGCTCACGCCACTCCAAAGGTACCTTCTCGAACTGATCGGCCGAATCAATGCCGTCAAGCGCTACCCCCGAGACAGCCTTCTCAATGAGGAAGAAGGCACGGTCGTCGTCACGCTCGTCATCTCGCCCGAGGGAAGGATCCAGTCCTCCGAGCTCACTCGCCCAAGCCCCTTCAAATCCCTCAACCGCGCAAGCCTCGAAGCCGTGCAACAGCTCGGAGGCCTCCCCCCGCTTCCGGATACCCAGGGCCCGGCCGCAAGGCCCATCCGCGTCCGTATCCCGATGGCCTATCACCTCGCCCACTAACGCAAATCATTTGCATTAGCACTTGCCTCCCTCCCCGGACCGTCTAAGATGGTGGGCATGAACAAAAAAATCTTCTCGTCGATCATCCTCGCAGCCGCTTCAACCATCCCGTCGGCCCTTGCCGATGAGATCGAAACGCCTGAAATCAGCGTGCTCGGACAAAGCGGCAAGTCCTCCGTGCAGGACTTTGTCCCTACGGTCAGCGAACTCTCCGGCCGAAAGCTCGACAAAAAAAAGCAGTCCACCCTTGGAGAGACGCTCGCCCGAGAAGCCGGGGTGAGCTCCTCGCAATTCGGCCCCAACGCGAGCCGTCCGGTGATTCGCGGGCTCGACGGTGAGCGCATCCGCATCCTCCAGGGCGGGATCGGAACACTGGATGCCTCGGGCACGAGCGCGGACCACTCGGTGTCCCTCGATCCGCTCCTGATCGAGCGCGTCGAGATCGTGCGCGGATCCGCTGCCCTCCTTTATGGAAGCAGCGCCATTGGCGGTGTGGTCAATACCACCACTTCGAGGATCCCGGATCGGCTCCAGTATGACTCCAAGGTCAAGTTCGACTCTCGCCTCTCCTCGGCAGACCAGGGCCGGACAGGAGGCCTGGTGGTCAACTCCAGCTCCGGAAATCTCGCGTGGCACCTCGACGGTCTCCTGCGTGAGTCGGCCAACTACAAGACTCCCCTGGGCCGGGTCGGCAACAGCCAGTCCGAGTCCTTTGACCTGGCAGCAGGCCTGAGCCGAGTCACGGACCGGGGCTACTTTGGCGGAGCCTTCTCGAGCTTCGGGACGACCTACGGAGTGGTCAAGGAACAGGACGTGACCATCGCGCAGGAAAGAAAGCGCGTTGATCTTGCGGGCGAGTTCAAGGGCCAGGGCTTCATCCAGTCAGGCCGAGTCGCGGGCACGGCGTCATACTACAAACACGAGGAAAAAGAGGGCACCGACGTCGGCACGACCTTTCGAAATCGCGGCGCAGAACTCCGGACGGACCTCAAACATGCACCTATGGCGGGGATCTCGGGGATCATCGGAGCCCAGCTCCAGTCCTTCGACTTCAGCGCGCAGGGTGACGAAGCCTTCCTGCCCTCGACGACCAACCAGATGGCGGCCCTCTTTGCCTTCGAAGAGCTCAACATCGGCAGCTGGACTCCGACGTTCGGGGCCCGCGTGGAATTTTCAGGAGTGGACTCGGAGGGAGGCACTGGCTTCGGTTCTCCGGTCAAGCGCAGCTTTGTTTCGCCGGGGCTCTCAGCGGGAACACTTTACCGCCTGGGTGAAGGATACTCATTGGGACTCAATACCTCACTGACGGCCCGGGCACCCAACTACCAGGAGCTCTTTGCTGCGGGACCGCACGTGGCCACCAGCACCTTCGAAGTGGGTAACGACACCCTCAGCCAGGAAATCGGCCGGGCGCTCGAACTCTCGCTCCGGCGCAAGGCTGAGGCCACCGAGGGTCGTGCCACGATTTTCGTGCAGGACTTCACCCGCTTCCTTGCCCTGAATCCGACGGGCGGCGTGGACGCAGGCTCAGGCCTGGATATCTACGCCTACACACCTGTGTCGGCAGTGCTCTTCGGTGCAGAGTTCGAGTACCGTGCCCGCCTGCCCTGGTCGCTCTGGAACGGGATCTGGGAAGTTGAGGCGAAACTCGACTGGGTGCGGGGCCGAAATCGGACCGATGACGTGAACCTTCCTCGGATCACGCCGTTTCGCGAGAGCCTTGCACTGGACTATCGATCCAACGCCCTGTCGGCCGAAATCGAGATCGCCCGCTCGGAGACCCAGAACTTCCTGGCACCCAACGAGACCCGGACTCCGGGCTACACGCTCCTCAACCTGGGAGCCGAAGTTCCGGTTCGTCTGAGTTCCCTCGGGCTGGGAGCCCTCCGGGTCACGGCGCGGCTGAACAATGCGCTCGATGCCGAGGCCCGCAACCACGTCTCGCTGCTCAAGGATCTGGCCCCCCTCACGGGTCGAAACTTCGTGCTCGGGATCCAAGCCCAGCTTTAAGCCTAGGCGGCGGCCTTCGGGTCCGGCCGGGTCGAGCACGACACACTGGAGAAATGGGCGTCAGATTCCGATCAGTCTAAAGGTGAAGACTGTTCTTGGAGTCATGCTCTGGCTTGCTGCGTGGGCCGCCGCTGCACCCTTCGCCCTTGCGGGCTGGGAAGTGGACTGCGGTACGCACTGCAATTTTTCGGAGTTCACCCACAACTGCCAGGGCGTCTACTGGAAGTACCCGGACAACGCGCGGAGCTACTCGAGCTGGAGTGACCAATATGGCGGCTGCCTGGAGACCAACGTCCTCCAGGTCAACTCCCACCTGATCTATCCAAACCAGATCCAATGCAGCTGTCCCGCGCCCGCAACCCAGCCGCCTGCCAATCCGAGCGGCGCAATGACCCAGGCCACGCGCCAAAATCTCGAGCGCCTCCGCGCCCAGATCCAGTCCTGGACACCCTGCGCACCGGATCCCGATCGACCGGTTGCCGATCTCTTCAAGCCCTTCACGTTCCAGGAACTCAAGAGCTGCCAGTCGCTCCGAAAATCTGGCAAGCGCGGCGTATTCACCCTCGCTGAGAACTGCTTTCCCGGCTATTTTCCAGGCCTCGAAAAATGCCTCTACAGCGGCGACCACATGGCGAACACGGTTCTCAGCTGCATCGTGGGCGAAGAGGATCGCTGCCTGGATATCAAGGACTCACAGGATCCGGTCACCGGCGCGTGGTACCGCAACCCCTTCCACCGCAGGCATCCCGAGACGGGAGCCCTGCAGCCGCTCTTCAGCCGTGACGCGATGATGGGCATGCTCTCTTATGTCGTCACCAAGCGCGACAAGGGGGCCCTGCTCAAGTGGCTTCAATTCGTACCCACCCAGCCCAAGCTCCTGGGCGGAACGCTTTTTAACATTTGCCCGCCGCGACCCAACATCCCAAAACCTGCAGCCGTCACCCAGAGTGAATGGGACCACACCGTGCCGGATGATCGCTGCCACCTCGTGCCGTCGGCGGCAGGACTCGTGTACAAGGTCGCACGCGACGTGGGCATCACCCATGCCGAGCTGCAGGCGATCAGTGTCCCGTTTTTCAGCGTCCTGAGCTCGGGCGGCCCCGTAGTCGATACGACTCTACTCGTAGAAGCCGAAAGCGCCCCGGCCATCGGACCGTCGGCCTACCAGATCGGTCTCACGTTTGATTCGATTGCGATCCTGGCAGGAACGAGCGCCGGCTTGGGCAAGCCCCTGGAGTCGGCCCTCGACGCGATCAACCGCCGGACCAACCAGCTCAACCCGGGCTATCACTATTACGCCGAGGGTCGGACCGCCACCGAGTACGGTGCCTACCTGATCCAAAAATATTGCAAGGCCCCCCGCCCCCAGTACGGGGTCAACTTCGAGACCGGCTGGAACGGCGAGTGGAGCAATCCGACGATCCACTGGAATGGCGCAAATTCCATCTTCTACACGAACTACCAGTACCTCGGTGGCTACGGCCCCTACGGCGGAAAGAACTCCCCCGTCGGACACGAGTGCCTGACCTGGCTCAACATGTACCTCGGAAACTCCCAAAATACCGAGGCTCGCTGCGCACCGGGCGATGCGCTCATCAATGCAGCATGCAGAAAATTTGCCCTCCCCGTCCCGGCCCTCGCCCCACTGGTGGGCATCGATTACACCGTCAACCCGTGGAACAAGGCGATTTCCTACTCGTCCTTCGATCGCAAATGCCAGTTTGGCGGAAGCCTCACGACCAACCGCTGCGAAATCCAAGGATCGCTCTCGACCACTCCCTTCAATACCTCGGTCGGATACTGGGTGGATCCTGATCCACGCTGGCCGGGAATCTACTACCCCAAGATCCAGGGCAACTGTCCGCACGGGGGGAGCTCGGCAGGCCCCAACTGCCAGCTCAAGGCCTACTCCCCTCCCGTGCTCGTGCCGGGAGTGGGCTACTGGGTCACCTCCAATGGTCCAAGTCCTGGCGTCTATTACAGCGCCCAGGGCAATACCTGTCCCCATGGCGGTACCCAGATCGGCGGGACTTGCCGCCTCAACCTCTACGGCCTCGTCCTGGACCCCGCCAAGAGCTACTTTGTCCGCACCAACCCTGCCTATCCCGGAGTCTACTACCAGCCTGAGGTGGTTCCAGAGCCGATGCCCACTTCGCCAGTGCCCAACACGGGGAGGGTTGAATGATGAATATCAGGCGTACTTCCTGGACCGCATCCCTGATGATTCTCATCGAGCTTGCGTCGCTCGCCGCACCCACCCTGTCACATGCCAGCAAACGCAGGTGCGGCAGCCTGGATGTGGTCACCGACATCCCCGAGGGAGACAGCCCTCAAGTGTGCCGGATCGGAGACCCATGGGAACAACGCGGCTACCAGACCCGGGGTGCAAGGCTCCAGCTCCACGTTCCCAGTTCGATGACCGAAGGTGCCCGCAATGCGGGCGAGATCGGCGACCGGGTGCTGCTCGATCTGCTGCGCTCAAAAGTCTCCGAGCGTTTCGAAAAATCCTTCTCCTACATCAACGCGGATCTCGGAACCTCGGCCAAGGCCGAGGAGATCCGCAAGGAGCTTGCCTCACTCAGGTCCGAGATCTTTTCAGAGGATCAGGGTTATGATGACCAGCCCAAGGCCAAGCGCCAGATTCGCAGGCTGCTTGTCCTCTACCCCCAGCTTGAGGACGAGATCGTGGCGGAGCACCCGGAATACCGGCCCCTGATCTGCCGCTATGAGATCTGGAAGCACCGGCAAAAGATCCTCAAAACCGTTTCGAAGGTCCTGAGCGTGGCCGGAACGGTGGCCGTGCTGGTCGGTGGAGTGGCGACGGCCTACCTCTGGATGCCCGCGCTCCCGGCGGTGCTCCTGACCGGAGGCGCGCTCCAGACCGCCGGGTCGACGATCAAGGTGGCCCAGGTGATCGACGGCTGGGACGTCGTGGCGGCCGGAAAATACGCGGCGCGCGTGCTCGAGGTTTACAGCGATACCGAAAAACTCATCAAGAAACTCAAGAAGGATCCCAACGCCGATCCAGAGCAGATCCGCGAGCTCCAGGACTCACTTCCGAGCCCGCAACAGATCGCCGAGCTCCGCGAAATCAAAAAAGGTCGGGCGAAGGCCTGGCGCCGGATCATCTCCGGAGTCATGGGCACGGCCCTCGGCATCGGGGCCATGTATGGCGGAATCCAGGCCCTCGACCGGCTGGGAGATTTTACCACGCAGGGACCCGCGACGGTCAGCAACCCCTACGGCGGTAGCGGATCGGGTGGCGGCCTGCCGCCTGGAACCTTGGGAGATGACGGCGGATGAAAATCGATCAGCATGCAAACTCACTCAAGCGACTCTATGAACTCTGGCAGGCAGGCGACGCAGCCGCCATCGCACGGGAGTTCTCCGAGAAGCTCAGCTTTGAGATCAAGGGACGAAGCCAGCTCTCAGGCAAGCATGATCGGTCCCAGTTCTCGGGCTTGATGCAAAAAATGAAAGACCTCTCGGGGGGAACCCTTCAATCTGAGATCCACGACATGCTGGTGAGCGATCGCCACGCGATGGTGCTGGCAACCCACAAGCTCACCCGAGGCGGAAAGCCGTATGAGTACCGCAGCGTCCAGGTCTGGAGGTTTGAGGGCGGCCTTCCGATCGCAGGGTACGAATACCTCCGCGACGGCTACCAGTTTGACGAGATCTGGGGCTAGCGGCTCAGGACGGCTGAGCCGGCTTGACCTGGCAGACCTTGCACAGAAAAACCTGCTGATTTCCCTGAGTGCGCCACTCGCCGTCCCGCGAGGGAGTGAGCTTGCGGCACTGGTAACACTTGGTCTGACCCTTGGCTGCCTTGATGACGGTCTTGATGTAGCTCACGAAAACCTCCTAGACGACACGGGCCGACCCCCGCCTGTACGGCAGGAATCGGCCCGTCACGAGCTGTCAAAAGACAGGATAAAGTGGATTAATAACGGTTTCCGCGTCCACCGCCGAAGCCGCCGCCACCAAAGCCACCACTGCGACCTTCGCGGGGTGCCATCGGCTTGGCTTCATTGACGGTCATGGCGCGGCCATCGCAATCGGCGCCATTGAACTTGGAGATGGCGTCCTGTGCTTCAGCATCAGTCGACATTTCGACAAATCCAAAGCCCTTGCTGCGCCCGGTGTCACGATCGGTGATGATCTTGGCGGATGCCACCGTTCCACACTGTGCGAACGTGTCGCCCAGGAACTGATCGGTGACGGAGAATGGCAGATTGCCGACGTATAGTTTCTTACCCATGAAAACCTCCTACAGGCTGGGAGCCACTAAGGAGGATATGGGCCCTATGCCCGCAGACTCAATAGAAGCAAACGAACTAACGAACCACGCATTAACAGTTCAATGGCCGAATAGATAGCCAAATCGCCCGTTGCGCACCGGGCCCCCTTCGCTAAACTCAGGCCCCACATGACACACATCACCGCGATCGACTGGATCATCGTCGCCCTGACGCTTGCCGTCTGTTTCCTCCCGGCACTCTTCTTTGCCGGGCGCTCGCGTCAAAACACATCCGAATTCTTCGCCTCAGGTCGCTCGGTGCCCTGGTGGCTTGCCGGACTCTCGATGGTGGCCACGACTTTCGCATCCGACACTCCCAACTGGGTGACCGAACAGGTCCGACGATTTGGCGTGGCCGGCAACTGGCAGTGGTGGGCTTTCGCTCTCACGGGCATCGCCACGGTCTTCTTCTTTGCCAAACTCTGGCGCCGCTCTGGCGTGCTCACTGACCTCGAATTCTATGAACAGCGATACTCCGGCCGCGAAGCCTCCTGGGTCCGTGGGTTCAGGGCCATCTATCTCGGGCTTTTTTACAACTGCTTCATCATGGCGATGGTGACGCTCGCCGCCTCCAAGATCGCCAACATCCTGTTTGGCCTGAGCCCGCTGCAGACCATCCTCATTGCAGGCGCGCTCAACGTGGCGTTTGCCGCCCACTCCGGGCTCTGGGGGGTGCTGGTCATCGACATGATCCAGTTCTTCATCAAGATGACGGCAGTCATTGCTGCCGCCTGGTTTTCGCTCGTCGAAGTGGGGCGAAGGCTCACGGGCCAGTCCGACGCGGGCTCGGGCCTCCAGGCATTGATCCAGAATCTCTCCACACGGCAGGTCGTGTCCCAGGGAACTTCCGAGCCCGTCGTTGGAGCCATCGACGGCACGGGCCAGCCGCTCCTGGATCTCCTGCCTCATTTTGGCTCAACCCCTGCGATGGCTGATCTGGCGCTGATGACCTTCATCTTGCCGCTTGCCGTGAGCTGGTGGGCCAACTGGTACCCGGGCTCCGAACCCGGCGGGGGCTCCTACATCGCCCAGCGCATGCTCGCTTCCAAATCCGAGAAGGACTCGCTTGCGGGCACGCTGTTTTTCAATATCGCCCATTACGTGCTGAGACCCTGGCCCTGGATCCTGACGGCACTCTGCTCGATCATCATCTACCCGGATCTTGCCTCGATCCAGGCGGCCTTTCCCAATGCCGATCCCAAGCTCATCGGACACGACTCGGCCTTTCCGGCGATGCTCAAGTTTTTGCCCGTAGGATACACGGGCCTCATGATCGGCGGACTCATTGCGGCCAATTCCTCGACCATCCTGACCCACCTCAACTGGGGATCCTCCTATCTCGTGCACGACTTCTACCGGCGCTTTGTCCGCAGCACCGAGAGCGAGCGCCATTACGTCAATGCCGGGCGGATCCTCACCGTCGCCCTCTACGCATTTGCCGCCCTTTTGAGCCTCACGCTCAGCACCGCACAGCAGGCCTTCCAGATCCTGCTCTCCATTGGGGCGGGGACGGGACTCATCTATGTCGCGCGCTGGTTCTGGTGGAGGGTCTCGGCCTGGAGCGAGATCGCGGCCATGGCCATGTCGCTCCTCACCTCCGTCCTGGTCCCCAAACTCATGCCCGGTGCAAGCTTTGCGATGGTCACTCTCATGCAGGTGGGCCTCACCACGGGCGCGTGGATGCTCGTGGCCCTCCTGGGTCCGCCCACCGAACAAGACACCCTCATTGCATTCTATACGCGTGTGCGGCCCGCAGGCCCGGGATGGGAGACAATCCGCATCGCAGCCGGCTTGCCCCGTCCCACGCCAATGGGAAGCACTCCGTGGCTTGCGTGGATCTCAGGCTGCGCGATGATCTGGTCGTCACTCTTCGCGCTCGGTAATTTTTTGTACGCAGCCGGTGACCCATCTCGCGCGCAGTACGCATGGGCATCGCTTGGCGTGTTTGCCGCCAGCAGCTGGGTGCTCGTTCGCTCGTTCAGGAAGCTTTCCTAGTCGAGCCTGACTTTTTGCGAGAGCTCACGCACGGCCAGTGGCAGGCCCGCAGCCCATGCAGGATCCGCTTTGCCGGGCTCATGGTGCCTGGCTCGCGCCAGGCAAAAAGCACGGACCGTGTTGGGATGATTTCCAAGCGCACACTCACTGTAAAACTCCCGGGCGCGCGGCACGAGCGCGGGATCCTTTGATACGGCTTCGGCCACCTCTCCCAGTGCAAGGGCTGCATCGGCAAGCGCCTTGGGGGGTGCGTGGACATCTTCTGATGAATTCTTGTTGAAGGCTCCCTGCTCGGGAAGCCTGGCCCTTGCCTGTCTCAAGAGCAGTTCAAAGTCGGCTTGAACGGGAGCGCCCTCGGCCACGAACGGAGAGGGCGATGGGCCGGGCGCAGAAGGCCTCGGAGAAGAAGCCTGCGCCATGGGCGAGGCTGGAGCCCCCGGGGCGGGCGCCGGAGGTGCAATGACCTCCGGGCCCTTCTGCATCACGAGCACGAGCAATCCGATCGCCACGATGCCCACAGCGGTCCACTTCACGAATGGGGACCACCCCGTTTGTTTCACTTTTAAAATCCTTCGAACGAACCTTCAGGCGAAGCATCCCAGTCGACGGCCTTGGAGCCGTCCTTTTGCGGGATGATGCGCGAGCGGCTGTCGAGCGCGAACACGCGAAGCGCCTCGCGCTCCCGCTCCGAGCAGTTGGAACAGTTTGCGGCCATGTGTTCCTGCACCAGTGCGCCGACGGTGTAGGGACCATTCAAGTTGCGGTCACAAGCGCCAAGCCCTGCGTAGTCATGACCCTCGGGGCAGAGTCCGTGCAAAAAGCCCAGGGACTTGCCGTTTCCGTCGCTGTGGCGCGCCTCATGGAAGAACGTCGCCATCCTGAAGCCCGAGCGCACGGGCGAATCCTTCGGGATGTCGCTTCCAAAGTAGCCGTCATAAAAGAGCCCTTCGCCCACCATGATCACCCCGGTTCGCGGCGAAGTGACGGGGATCCGGCCAATCCCCTTCATGCGCACACCGAGCACGATGTCGAGCGTCTTGCCGCCGAGATAAAGCGCCGCCCCCATGTTGCTCATGACGACCTTGGCTGAGCTCGACTTTTTGCGATCCACGGGCTCGCCCTTGTCGAGCTCATTCTCGGAATCGATCGAAAACTCACTTGCAACTTCTGCAATGCAGGCTTGGACCTTCTTGTCCTCGGCCTTTTCGATATCGGGAAGGATCCCGGGGTTGGGGTAAGTGAAACGCTTGAAGAAGAACGGAAGGAGGTTCCAGAGCTTGGGCTCAAATTTTTCAGAAAGCAGGTAGTGCACTCGGTCCGTGATCCAGCCCGACATCGTGGCGGGTTCGGCATCCTTGAGACCCATCACCCGGAGCATCTCCGGATCGGCCTGCTCGGGCTTGAGCGTCGCAAGCCAGTCGAAGTCCGCGCGGAGCTGCTTCATCTGCTCGGGAGGCACGGTCTTTTCAGCTCGGATCGTGGTGAGCGCCTGGCCTCGGCCACGGCCCAGCGCCCAGGCACTTTCGGGGGTCACGGAGACCACCAAGGCACTTGCCACTCCACACCACACCACTGCGCGCTCAAACTTCATCATGACGGGTGACCTCTTGGAGCGGGCTTATAGCGCTACGCGTCACAAAAGGCAAAGGCAAAAGGCAAAGAAAGCCATTAAACGCTTTTAATCCAGCTATTTATGGAGCGTTCAGAACCCGCTCCTGGAGCCCAGCCCAGTCAAAGGGGCGAAGCACCTTGGAGACGCGCCCCCCCTCAGTGATCCCTGAAAGCTCCGAAGGCTCCCCCACATAAATCACTCGGGGCTCACCCCGGGCAGGCTGGCTCATGAGTCTGGCCTGGGCCTCCTGAGGGGTCAGATCCTCGAGCGTGAGATCAATCAGGATCAGATCAAAGGCCTCCTCGGTCGCGCGCCTCAACCCTTCGCTGCCCAGCGGCCAGGCCTCGGTCTCCCCAAAGTGCGGAGACAGGCGGTCTTCGTAGCGCTCCAGCGCTTCCCAGTCATCGACCACCAAAAGGAGCTTTGCGCGGGGCATGGGCATGGCGCGATCGTAGCGCAACTTTGGGGCTTACAAAACCCGCAAGCCCACTTCAAACTGTCTGCATGCGTTTGATCCACTTGAGCTTGCTCATGGCAATCCTAATTCCCCTCGCGGCTCCGGCTGACACCACGCCCAATCCCTGGTCGCAGGTCTCCGGCCCTGCCGCAGGACCAGCCGAAAGCCTCGGCGCCCCTTCCGCAGGGTGCCTGCGCGGCGGTGTCGCGATGGAACGCAAAGGCAAAGGCTTCCAGCTCATGCGCCCCGAGCGCAAGCGCAACTACGGGCACCCGAGGCTCGTCACACTCCTCAAATCCATCGCCTCTGAGTTTGCCGCGGCAAAAAAGCCCAAGCTCAAGATCGGTGACCTCGGACAGCCGCGCGGCGGACCCACGATGTCGGCACACGCCACCCACCAAAACGGACTCGATGCCGACATCTGGTACGCTAGTGGCGCAGCCCCGATGGTGGACAAAAAGAAGTACAAGACCACGCGCGCCTTCGGCCCGCGCCAGGTCGCGCTCCTCAAGCGCTTTGCCGACTCCCCGGATGTCGACCGGATCCTCGTCCACTTTGCCATCAAGCGCGAGCTCTGCACCCGCCATGCTTCCGAGCCCTGGATCCGCAAGATCCGGCCCTGGTACGGGCATGACCACCACTTCCATGTCAGGCTCCTGTGCGCCGACTCGGACTCGACCTGCAAGCGCGGCGACCCCATCCCCGAAGGCAACGGCTGCGACGCCAAGCTCGACTGGTGGTTCAGCGACGAAGCCCGGGCCGAAGAGGCCAAAAACCTCAATAAGCAGCAAAACCCCGTGATGCCGGTGCTGCCCGATGTCTGCAACGCCTTGGTCAAGACGTGAGCACCCCGGCTCAGTTCAAGGGCTGGACGATCCCCGGCCCCGAGGTCCCCGGACCTTCGCTGATTCAAGGCGGTTCACTCACGGTGGAATCCGGCGAAACGCTCGACGCGCTTTCGGGCCACTACAAGATCTTCCAGCTCAAGGACGGCCACCGATTTTCGACCGATGACCTGCTCGTGGCCTGGTACGGCACTTCAAACTCAATCGGCGCAAGGCGCGTGCTGGATCTGGGGAGCGGGCTTGGCACCGTCGCCATGATCGCAGCCTGGCGTCTTCCAGGCGCGCACTTCACGACGATCGAGGCGCAGGAAACCTCCTTCAAGCTTTCGCAAAAATCCCACACATATAACGGCCTCACACACAGGCTCGAGGCGCGCTTCGGAGACTTCAGGGACGACACGCTTTTCAAGCGGGATGAAACTTTTGACCTGATCCTTGGGAGCCCACCCTATTTTCCACTCGATGCGGGAGTGCTGAGTGACCATCCGCAAAAAGTGGCCTGCCGCTTCGAAGTCCGCGGCACGGTCGCTGCCTACCTCGCTGCCGCAGCCCCAAGGCTTGCCCCAGGCGGCATGGTGAGTGTGGTTTTTCCGGTCCGTCCGATGGACCAGCACGCGCGCGTGCAGGAGGGTGCAGCTGCCGCAGGGCTCGTCGTGGTGCGCGAGCGCTGGGTCAGGCTCAAAGCGACCGAAGATCCGTTGCTCGGCGTATTTTTACTGATGAAAAAATCAGACCTGCCTGACGATTACGTCGACGCCTGCCTGCGAAAGCCACTTCGAGAACCCGATCTCGTCATCCGGCGTGCGGATGGGAGCATTGATCCCGAATACTCGGCCGTGAAGCTTTCGATTGGCTTTAGGCCCTAGAAGCGCACTATTTGCAGCCCCTTGCGGTCACACTGGCGACGCAATCTGCTGCTTGTCCGCCGTAACCACAATCGATCCAAGTATTTCCTACGGTATTATTATAGCAAACCGAATCACCGCAATTCCCACCGTAGCAGATTCGGATCTGGGTATTGTAGCCCACAGTCTCGACTTGCGAATTGGCCCACGGATGGCTTGAAGACACCACCACCGGGTTTCCAAATCCGCACTTGGAACTGATCATCGATGGATTAGTACACGCGCTCCACGCACTGTCATTGACACCGGACCCACGAACTATGCTCAGCCCCCCGCAATTTTTAGCGGCCGTGGCAGTCCAATTTAAATGGCTGGTCCATTCTGACCAGCAGGTTGGCTGCGAGGCCTTGCAGAACACCTGCTGCTGGAGAGAATTAAATGCAGATTGGGCAAGGTTCACGTTGGCAAAAACTGCACCGTCCTTGGCGGTGATCCCTCGATACTCGTCAGTCGTATCATAGGTCAGGTTCACCGGCTGGCCATCGGATGAGTAGACCAAGGACCCTCCCATCAGGAGGCAATCGGAATGGGAATGGATATTATCCACCAAGCGAAGATAAACCTTCTTAGGGGTGCACTTATCGGCCACGCCACCCGTCGTCCTCCCCAGGAGGGCGGACTGCGTCCTACACTCCAACTCGACCAAGGCCGGATCATCAATACAAGTTGCATTGCCGTCATTATCGAGACTCACGATCTTCCCTGCCTCGCATCCGATCGTCGAGGCCTGCTGCTTGAGGATGCTATCCACAACGAGAGTCACTGGGCCCACTCCCCCAACTGCAGCTCCCGCCACGCTCGTGTCAAAAGTGGGCATGACAGGGACACCAGGAATCTGCCCACTCCAGGCCTGGGTGACCTTGTAGTGAACCACAACCTTCTCGGCCCTTCTGCAGGCGCCCGATGGATTCGGATGAGTCGGATTGTTGGGATCGAAGTTAGTGGCCTGCGCAAGTACTTTGCAAATCGGCACAAAGCTCGCTAAAAGAAGAAAAGGACATTGCTGGCTGGGCCCCGCCGCACATTTGCCCCCACCGATGTTATAGTATCCCGTGATCTCGGGAGCATTGTCGGCACTGCTGCGGAACACCTTCAGGGGGTAACCCGGCAGAGCCCCAGCAGCCGGACTCGCGTTATAGTTGTCCGGGCAATCATAAATTACAGGTCCAGTATCGAACAGGCAGTTCTTCAGCGCGATATTGGCGGGAGCGGTAACACTGCTCGGTGGCGGAGGCCCACCCGTGGTCGTGGTGCCCGCGCCGACTCCAACACCAACGCCGACCCCCACTCCAACCCCTGCGCCTCCGATACCGCTACCAGAGGGGACTGGGGCCCCCCGAGCAACCGATGATGAAACAGCGAGGATGAACAAAAAACCGAACCTGAGGCATGCTCTGGCAATCATTGTGCGGACCCTTGCCCGGAGGGCGTTCCCGTCTGAGTGCTCGAGACGGTCGTATTCTTGAGCGCACTCTGAAGTACGGCCCCAGGATCATTCACAGCACTCTGGAGATTCATCTTGATGATGTTGTAGTTGCCGCGCACTTCAACGGCCTTTTGTCGCTGGGACTGGGAAATAAAAATTTGCGACATGATGAGGGAACCGATGGCCAAGATGGTCAGCCCGATGATGGCCTCGATCAATGAAACCCCTGCATGCCCGGTAGCTTGCCCGGTAGCTTGCCCCATTCGATACGTCATTGCTTTAGAGTAGAACAAAACGCCCAAACGCTCAAACGGTGCTCGGCGTGGATCCGGGTCAGGCCGGACACATCAGTAGCAGCCCACGCTGATTTTGTAGGAGCTGAGAGTTTCGAACAGGTTGCCGCAGTCAAAGTAGTACTTGTCTGGCGGATGAAAGTCGCATACCGGCACACCTGACGGTACGGATTGGGACTTTCTCAGCCAGACGACGCTCTTGTTCTTCTGGACACTCTCGGTCGCCGTGCTCTGGCTCCAGGTGTGGGAGCCCGAGGTGGCATTCAGTGGAGACAGATTATTGCCAGTCGTGGTGTAGGCAGCCCTATTGCCTCCTGGCGGCTTGCAGATAGTGGTCTCGTCTCTGATCTTATCACGGCACTCCTCGCGCATGGCCTGGTCGATGTTGCTCTGATAATTCATGGTGACCGTACCGGTTCGCGCGCCAGTCTCGGACCAATTATTGTATCCCACCCAGCCGGTCGGGCAGTCCACGGGTGCGGCGGAGGTCCCGCCAGAGAATTTGCAAAAATACTTCGACTGGTAGCTGGTGTGATTCGAAGCCGTGACGACAGTGCCGTCGATCGTCAGCTTGTCTTTGGGCTGGGCTCCGCCGGTAAACGGGACAAGCGCGCCACTGGTCTTGTCGACGATCTTTCCGCCTGCCGTCAGGCAATCCGAGATGGTCTTGGCGCTCGAGACGAGCTTGATGTAAGTCTCGTTCGGATCGCACTTGGTGGTGACGCCGCCAAACTGCTGCTTGAGCATCCGGTCGGTATCGCATGCGGCCATCACGTTTCCGGGACTTTGGGCGCAGATCACCTTGCCGGTGCTGTCATAGCCTTGAACGAGAAAGCCCACCCGGCAGGTCGGCATCAAGACGTTTTCCATCAGCAGTCCCACCGGAAAGTAGCCCGTCTTTTCGGAGTCCGGCAGGCTGGTATCAAAGGAAGGCATGACGGGAATCCCCGGCAGCGGCTGACCGTAATCCTGCGTGAGCCTGTAGTGGATCTGCAGACGGGCGGCACGCTTGCACTTGCCGGAGGAGACTTCCTTGAGTGTGGGATTCAGATCGAGGTCGGATGAGGATGGAGTGGTCCCCGGTTCTGGCTCCTCGCACTCAGGCACAAAGCTCGCATCCAGCCTGAATGGACATTCGGCGCTTGCCGCCTTTGAATTGTCACATCTGCCTCCGTCCCTGTTGTAACGACCCGTGATCTCTGGGGCGTTGGCGGCACTACTTCGATAAAGCTTGAGCGAGTAACCCGGCAGCATGCCCGAGGAAGGAGTTGCATTGGCATTGTGCAGGCAATTTTGGGCTTTCAAGGAGAGGTTCGAGGGATCGTCCTGGATGAAAGCACACTTGTACAGGTCGCTATCCTTGCCACCTTGTTTTGCACTGTTGAGGATCGCGATGGGATCGAGTGCAGCAGCGATGAGCATCTGCCGGACATTGTGGTAGGACGCCCGGACTTCGGCGGATTTCTGCCTCTGGGCCTGGCCGATAAAGAGCTGGGCCATCACGACTGAGCCCACCGACATGACTGCGATGCCGATCAAGGCCTCAATCAAGCTAAAGCCAGCACGCTCCCCAACGCCACTCCGGACACGCCCCATCTGCAAAGAGTAGCCGCAGCGCTCCGTGCCGACAACCCCAAGCCCTGTCGTTCGGGTCAAAACCGACACACGCGGAGGCCGGAGCCAGATGCGGGCACCACTTCAAAATCGGCACATCCTGCCGAGAGCGGCTCACCATCGAGATCCATTGCAAGTCGACTGGCTGCCTCCACGACAAGCTTGGATGAACAAAACTTGCGCACTCCGGGCTGCGCCTTGAGCCCCCCGGCATAGAGCTGCGGGAGTTTTCTGACCAGCTCGAGGGCCGAAAAGTCCTCCACAATACCCACTTCAAAGGTTCCGTCACTCAAGGCCACATCGACGCCAAAGCGCATGCCTCCACCCGCCCAACGGCCTTTGCAGATGAACACTGCCCAAGCCCTGCCCTCAAACGAGAAGTCCTCCGAGCGAACCGAAAGCTCCACTGGCCTGGCGCTACTCAACTCGAGGAGCGTGGGTGCGAGGTACGCCAGCCCGCGCGGGAGCCATGCAGGATTGCGCTCCTTGGCTTCGGCAACCTGTGCACTGAAGCCCACGCTGGCGACATTGGCAAAGTAACGGGTCATGCCTGCGGCCTGAACGCGCCCCAAGTCCGCGGGCACGGGATCGCTCAAGGAAAGGCTCCGCGAATAATCTCCGCCCGTCCCCATCGGCAGGACGCGAAGAACAGGAAGCCTCTCGATCCGGCCATCATCCTTGGCCCGCATCAGGACTTCGACCGCACGCTGGACACTACCATCCCCACCCACCACCACCCACTCGTCAAAAGACTGACCCACGAGCACGCCTGGATCGCCAAAATGCTCGGCATCGCCCTCGGATAAGGCCTTGGACCTGAGGTTATTCCAAAGAGATCCGGCACGCCCGCCGCGGGCTTCGGGATTGATGACAAAGACACGTTTCACCGGTTCAGTGTAAACTGTGTGGGATGGGTAAATCTCCAAATTCTCCAAAGCTAGGTCTTGAAGGGGCTCTCGAGATCCTCGAGGGGCTCGAACCCGCACTCCGCGACCGGATCCTCGGCGAGATCCAGAGCCGCCAGCCCGAGCTCTTTGACCGGCTCAAGCAGGGACTCCTCAACATCGAGGGCCTCCTCAAGCTGGAAGACGCCGAGCTTCGCGAACTGCTGCAGGAAGTCCCACGCGAAAAATGGGCACGTGCGCTACGCGCCACTTCGCCCGAACTCAAGGAGCGGCTCATGACCAACCTCCCCGCCCGTGCGCGCGAGGAGATGGAGGAGCTCATCGTCTCGATCGGACCGCAGCCCCTGTCGGAAGTGCGGAGGATCCAGTCCGAGATCGCGCTCGTGGCGCAAACCAAATTTGGAGCTAAAAGTCCTCGATAGTCGAGCTTGCAGTGGGCTTGGGTGAAGGCGCCGCTGATGCCGATGGAACCGGCGAAGGAGACGGCTTGGTCGAAGCCACGGGCGAAGGCGTGACCACGGGCCCCGTGGACGGAAGCGAGCTCGGCCGCACGGCCGGATTGGGATAGACCTCTTCGTTGGCCAGGATCTCGAGCACGGAGTGGCCCTTGGGGAATCCGTAACCCAGATCAATGGAGTTGCAGGTTTCGGCCTTCATCCGCCCCAGCTCAAAGAGCGTGGGATTCCACTCGGCACGCGAGCGGCCTTCAAAAGCCTGCAGCGAGGAGTGCTGGATCTCGTAGGCCTTCTGGTACTTGAACCAGATCGCCCGGAGCACGGTTGCGTCGTTGTCCCAGTTCTTTCCAAAATCCTTGGAGCGCTCCACTCCGTCGATCTCGCGGCAGAGCGCGAGGTTCATCACGACGCTCCGGACCACGGCCGAATCCACCATGCCGGGGCTGTCGTAGCGCTCGACACTCACTTCGGAGGGCACGCACACTCCGTTTCGCTCTTCAAATCGGTAGCGCACGAGCCGCGATACGCGGTCGGCAAGCAGCTTTTCGCCCCGGAGCCTGCGACGGGCGTTTTCCATGAGCACTGCCTTGTTGGCATTGTGCGTGAGCTCGATGCTCTCGAGATCCCCGTTGTTACGGCGGCGGATGAAGGTGCGGATCTCGACTGCCGGGGTCTGTCCGGGCTTGCCGGAAAAGACCTGGAGGAAACTGAAGCTGAGCGGCGTGCGGATGATTTCCTGGAAGCCTTCGTTTTCGTAGCTGAGGTAGCGCCTGCGATTGGGATGGAGGATGATCCCGCCCCGGTCGCTGATGCCCACTTCGGTCGTGCGCCAGAACTCCTGCCCGAGGAACTTGGAGCAGAGCCTGTGGTCGATGGCCAAGGCTTCGGTGCCCGGCGCAAGGAGGCACCCGAGCCACAAAGCAAAACCCAGCGTGATGCGTCGAGCCACCTGATGCATGTCCTTTATTAGAACACCCATTCGGGCTAAGGTTCAACCATGCGACACATCCTGATGTTGACGGCCATCCTCCTTGGAAGTGCTTTGACCCCCGCTGCATCCCAAGGCTCCGAGTTCAAACCCTCGCTCCGAGTCCTGATCTATGGGGACGCCGGGGTGGGAACCCCCGACCAGTTGGCTGTCGGCAAGGCCATGGCTACCCGTCACGCATCGGTTCGCTATGACTTTGGCCTCTCGGTTGGCGACAACTGGTACATCAACGAGGACAACGCCCTTTCCAAGATCTTTGAGGCCCCCTACGCCCCATTGATCGCTTCGGGCCTCGTGCTCTACCAGACGCTGGGCAACCATGACCACCAGCTGGGACGGGATTCCATCCAACTCGAATACGCCAAGACCCATCCGAGCTTTGGCCTTCCGGAGCCCAGCTATGTCATCTCACGCCCCGAGCTCAAGCTCGTGGTCTTGGATGCCGCAAACGCCAAGGGCACCGTCAATCTTCCGTCAGATCGCCTCAAGTGGCTCGAAACCCAGCTTTGCTCCCCTCGCAAGGAGCCCTGGCTTGCCCTGAGCCTGCACTACCAGATCTGGGGAACGGGACCGCGCGGGGACTTCAAGGAACTCAAGGAAGCGCTCCTTCCCCTATTCAAGAAGTGCCCGCCGGATTTTGTCCTGAGCGGGCACGAGCATCACGCCGAGTTCATGGAACCCATGGGCACGACCTGGATCTCGATCCACGGGAACGGCGGTGCCAAGTACCGCGAGAGCCGCAATACCTCCGAGCGCAAGAGCCTCTTCTACCAGGCTGAAAAGGGCTTTGCCGAACTCAACCTGACTTCGACCGAAGCACAGATGCTCTTCTGGGACACGGAGCTCAAGCAAAAGTTTGCACGCACCAAGACCAAGTGATCGCTCTCCGGGCGATCGCCTCAAAGTAGTCCTCGTCCGCACCCGCTTCCCGGGCAACATCGGGGCCACGGCGCGCGTGTGCGCCAACTTCGAGGTGGGCTCGCTTGCCGTGATCCAGCCCGAGCTCGACTGGCGAGTGCCGGAGGCGCAGGTCCTTGCCGTGGGTGCGGCGGCCCGACGGCTCGAAATGATCGAGGAACCCTCCCAGGTCCGCGAGGCAGTGGCGGGCTGCGAGCTTGCCATTGGTTTCACGAGGCGTGACGGCGAAAACCGCGTATCCACGATTGAGCTCGCGGACCTCGCCTCGCTCATCCAACGCTCCGGCGCACGGCAAGTCGCCCTGGTCTTCGGCAACGAAGAAACCGGGCTCACCGATGACGAGCTCACCCCCTGCTCGCATTTCTGCCGCATTCCGACGGGCGAGACTCTCCCCTCGATGAACCTGAGCCATGCCGTTGCAGTGGTGGTGGCCCGAGTTTTCGATGATCTGGCCAGGCTCGAGGTCCTCCCGCGCACGGCCGAATCCGGCCGCGTCACCCAGGCACCGCCTGCTCCACTGGGGGAGATGCACGGATTTTTCGACCACTGGCGCGAGGTCCTCGTCGATGCGGGACTGACTCAGGCCGGCAATCCAGACCGAATGGTGAGGCGCCTGGAGCGGTTCTTTTTCCGGGTCCAGCCCAGCCTGCGCGAAGTGAGGCTTTTGCGCGGAATCCTCTCCAAGGCGCAGTACTGGATGAAGCGCGGCCGGGACGCCTGACCCCCCGCAGGGGCCTCAGCGCACCCGCCCCAGCCAGTGCCGAAGCTTCCTGACCACGAGTGGCCCGACGAACATCAAGGTCAGGATGATCAACATGACAGCCGTTCCATCACCGACAAGCTCCTTGAGCCAGAGCGTGCCCACCATGAGCACGGAAAAATAGATCATGTCGCCCGCTATGGCGATCGCCCAGCCGCCCACAAACCCGTAGCCCGCGGCAAGCGCAGCCGCCCTCCCGGTCATCGGATCCACTCCAAACGCCACCATGACCAGCGCGAACGGCCCTGTGGCATGACCGAAGCGTGAAGCCGAGCGCTCCATCGCCAGTCGAAATGCCCCTCCCACCCGGGCCATCCACGCCACTCGGGAGGCCAGCCTCGAAAGCGCAAGCAGCACGGGCTCGAAGACGAGCGCCAGCGCCAGGTCCGAAAAAAAATACAGTACCATCATCCAGGGCCAGGCAATGCCCCGGTCGTGGGCCAGCAGCACACCGGCCGGAATACCGCCTCCGATCGGGATCGTAAACAGCAGGAATACGTCCCACCACGACGCCACGGACAGCCACTACTTCTTGAAGAGCTTGAGGTACTTTCCGTAGCCCTCTTTTTCGAGCTCGGCCACGGGGATAAACCGCATGGAAGCGGAGTTGATGCAGTAGCGCAGGCCCCTCGGCCCGGGTCCATCATCAAACACATGGCCCAAGTGGGAGTCGGCCTTGCCCGAACGAACTTCGGTCCGGACCATGCCATGGGTTGAGTCCGACTTTTCGGTGATGAGCGCGCCGTCGATCGGGCGCGTGAAGCTTGGCCAGCCGCTCCCGGAGTCAAACTTGTCGAGAGAACTAAAAAGCGGCTCACCCGATACGACGTCGACGTAAATGCCTGCCTCGTGGTTGTTCCAGTAGGCATTCCTGAATGGCGGCTCGGTCCCGCACTCCTGCGTGACTCGGTACTGCTCGGGAGTGAGGCGCTTTTTGAGGTCTTCCTTCATCGTACCCAACCTGGAGCCGGACTTAGCGCATGCCTGCGTACACGCGATGGACATCATCATGCTCGTCCACAGCATTGAGGAACTCGGCCACTTCCTTTTTTTGGTCATCGGATAGCTCCACGAAAGACTTGGCAAGGTAACTGGGCTCCGAGAGCGTCACGGTCCAGCCCATCTGCGCGAGCGCCTTGTTGACGACATCCAGATCCGGAATGTCGCACATGAAGCGCGCACCCGTGTGGCCCGCAGGAACTTCTTCGCCCTCAAGCGGCTCCACATTTTGTGCCCCTGCTTCGATGGCAGCACCCTCGATATCGAGTCCCGCCTGCGCATGGGTGGCTTCGACCACGCCGAGGCGATCGAACATCCAGCTCACGCTCCCCATGGATCCGAGTTGACCCTTGCGGAAAAGAACGCGGATGTCTGCCGCCGTGCGGTTCTTGTTGTCCGTCAGGCACTCGACAATGAGCGGCACACGGTGTGGGGCAAAACCCTCGTAGGAGATCGTCTCGTAGGTCACCTGCTCATCGAGAAGGCCCGCGCCCTTCTTGATCGCACGCTCGATCGTATCGCGAGGGACGGAGTTCTTCTTTGCGGCTTCGACGCCTGCGCGGAGCCTGGGGTTATTGTCCGGGTTTGGGTCTCCACCCTTGGCAGCAACCGTGATTTCCTTCACGAGCTTGCTGATCAGCGCGCCGCGCTTGGATGAGTTGGAGACCCTGCCTGCATGTTTCCACTGTGCGCCCATAGGTTATAATCCTTTATAAGGGCCCGGGATGCTAAGCAAGGGGCATGAAAAAGCACTTCGTCGCCATCCTTCTCGCTTACCTGGGATCACCCCTCCCCGCCTGGTCGGCACCCCGCGAGGCCCTCGACATTCGATCCATCCGCAACTGCACCACCCAGCAGGAAGACACGCTCAAGGCTGCCGAGGCGGGCCTGGCCGAGCGTCTTTCGCAGCTCAAGGGCGAGCTCCCTCGATATGACCTTGAATACGTCAGGCTCAACTTCATCGCGCCAAACGGCCGCGAGTGGCTGATCGGATCGCCGCGGAACCACGCCTACGAGCGCTACCTTCGCACGATCACGGAAGTCTTTGCCTCGATGGAATCCGACACCCGGTCCGGGCTCAACATGGAGTGCAAGGATTCGCTTCGCGAGCGCCACTGCCAGGGTGGACAGGTCTATGCCTACGTCCTTTTCCTGTTCGGTCGTCCCCAAAAAACGCTCTACTTTTGCTCGAGCTTTTTCGGGCTCCCCCAAGACCAGCAGCGCGCCACACTCATCCACGAGCTCTCGCACTACTCCGCCTCGACGGATGACCTCGCACTGAGCTGGATGGACCTCAAGCGGCCGGACCTTTCGCAGGCTCCGCGCGACGCCTACCATATCGAGCAGTTTTCGGATGACGATCCCGCCACCACGCTCAAGCGCCAGATCTGGCTTTGGAACTGGCCCAAGAGGGATTGAGGCTCAGGCCCGGTAGATCGAAAAATTGCCCATGTGCCTCGGTGGATTCACCTGCGAGAGCCAGGGATGCCCGCGCTCGATCAGATCGCGCGAACGTCTTCCACGCCCCACGACGCGAAGGCCCGGCATCTTGACGGCCAGATACTTGAGATCAATCAGGACCTTCTCGACCGCCTCGCGGGTTCCAAAGTCATACAAAAAGTAGGCGTCGGCCGCGGGAAGGCGAAAGTGCTCAGCCGCAAGGTCGGCCACTTTGAGCTGCGCGGGGTCAAGTCCGGACTCGGAATAAACCCGCCTGCCTTCGGCGACTCGCTCGGTCGAGATCTCGTAACCTGTAAAATGCAATTCAGGCTGCAAGGCAGCCGTGACGATTCCAAGCCTTCCATAACCCGCCCCAAGGTCCACGATCCGTGCGCCCGCGGGCAGGGCGAGATAGCGAAGGATATCGGCAAGCTCTGCATAAGGAGTCTGGAAAACCCTGGGTCCCTGGCTCTGCCACAGCTCAACCCCTGCAAGGGGACGGATCGAAGCTTCTACGCGCTCAATCTGAAACCCGAGCCGATCGTCGATCTGTTCATCCGTGAGGGTGGAGAGTTCAGCGGCGGACAGCATCCGAGGCCCAAGCATGAACCCAGTCCCTGAAGCCACGCCCTCGCCCGAGGTAGCCGACAGGAAACTTCAGGCCCGCAAGGCTGCCCTCGAGCGGCAGATTCGAGGCATAGGCAGTGGCAAAAATCAGGACTGGAAGCCTCATCGCAAGCTCGGCGCCTGAGCGTCCCACGATGAACGGCGCGCGAGACAGGATGAACGAGTACGTTCCCTCGAGGTCCCAGTGATTGGGAAAACGCACGCGCCCCGAATCCACAATGAGACTCGTGCCCTCGATCAGTTCCTCGAGGCTAGTGAGGTAGAGCCTGCGTCCCTCTTTGGGAGATCTCCCGGCAACTCCGTGCACAGCCGAAGAAGCACGACCCACCATTTTCTCGAACTCAGCGTAATTGAACAGGCCCTCTTCCCAGAGCTTCAGGCGCTGGTTGCAGGACAAGAGCTCCTGTGGTGTGAGTTCAGCGACCGTGCGCCTGCCATAGCTCTCCAAGAGCAGCGTCCTGAGCTCAATCGTGTGGATCAGGTGGGCAAGCTCATGGCGGGCAACAAAGCCCGGAGCCTCGCCCTTTGGTAGATGCCCGAATCCCGAAATGCCAATGGCTGCCATTCCGTCGGGGAATACACCGATGGTTTCGCTTTTGGGGGTGAGAGCAATCCCGCGCGCAGAAGCCCTGGCCTCGAGTGCGCGAAAGATGGATTCGAATTCAGCTTGTGAAAGGATCTCCGAGCTCCTGCCTATGCTGCGCGAAGCGACACTGGGCAGGAGACTCCTGAAATCAGCGACCACCGAAATATCCGAGAGCGACCCCGGGGGTTCTTGGAAATACCTGGCAACCAGCTCGGGACAACTCCGCGCATGGGCGGGCAATTCCACCCAGGTCGTCGCCAAAATGATTCCGGTCAGGAGTGCCCTACCGCCACGGTGGCGGAGCACTTACATTCCTGCGTGACGCTTGCCCCAGTCGGCGGATCCGTCAGCCTTCTTGGAGCAGCAACCGAGGTCCTTATTCTTACAGTCCGCCCAGTTCCCCGACGCTGGCCACGGAGGAAGGCACTTATCGCAGCTCACCTGATCCTTGGGACAGTTTGACCGCGCGGGAGCCACGGGCTCCTTTCCCTTGACGAGGCCTACACCACTCACACCGGCAAACGAGGGCGCAGCCCAAACCGCCACGAGGGCAACAAAAGCAAATTTCCTGAACATGATCAGAACTCCTTGTTTGAGTTAAGAGTAACAAACGGACACTGAAGCGAAAGCTGTGTCAGAACCTACCTACCCCCTCTCGTGCCAGCCCTTGGTCTGGACGAAGGCCAGGATCCCGTAGGTCGAAAGAGTTGCGCCCACGCCACTATGGCCACGGCCCGCCCAGGGAAGCCTCGGGCTCACGCGGTCGCAGCAGTTCCAGTACGCGCTCCCGGCGTGCACGCCCTCGAGGAGCTTCTTTCCGCGCGCGCGGTCCGTGCAGTAAATTCCTGCTGTAAGCCCGTATTCAGAATCATTCATGAGCACGAGCGCCTCGGCATCATCGCGCACTTTTTGGATGCCGATGATGGGACCAAAGCTCTCTTCCTGCATGAGCTTCATGCTGGAGTTCACATTGAGGACGACCGTAGGTTCGATCGTCGTGCCACCGTTCGGCCCCTTGCGCTTGCCACCCACCACGACCTTGGCGCCCTTGGCAACAGCATCGGCGATCTGCTCTTCGAGGACTGCGATCTGCTGCGGGCGCGTGAGAACACTCAGGTAAGTCTTGTCGTCCGACGGATCGCCACTCACAAAGCCCTCGACCGTCTTCACGAAGTGCGAGACGTACTCGTCGTAAATTTTTTCGTGCACATAAATGCGCTCGACCGCGCAGCAGCTCTGGCCGTTGTTGTAAAACGCTCCGTCTGCAGTACCCTCGGCCACTGCCTTCACGCCCGAGCCATTCACGACGTCATCAGCAATATAGACCGGGTCTTTTCCGCCAAGCTCCATCTGCACGCGGATCATGCGCCCACCGACGGACTCGGAGATTTTCTTTCCGGTCGCGTAGCTGCCGGTAAAAAAAACGCCATCGATCTTTTGCTTGAGGAGCGCTTGTCCGATCTCGCCGCCACCCACGAGCACACTGAATACGTCAGTGGGAACACCGGCCTCGTGAAGGAGGCGCCCCATCTCAAGACCCGTAAGCGTCGCAAACTCCGAGGGCTTGTAGATCACCGTGTTGCCGGTCAGGAGCGCCGGAACATAGACGTTTGAGCCCACGAACCAGGGATAGTTCCAGGCCGAGATGTTGGCAATCACGCCAAGAGGCTCAAGGGTGATCGTCTCCTTGAGCTTCTGTGCAGGATCATCGATCACGACTTCGGGCTTGAGCACCTTGGGAGTGGATTCGATGAAAAAATCGAGCCTCCCGATCAGGCCCTTGAGCTCATTGCGGGACTGCGAGATGGGCTTGCCCGTTTCGTCAGTCATGATGCGGGCAAGTTTTTCAGTGTCCCTGATCACGCCCTGCTTGAATTTTTCGATGCAGCCCTGACGCTCGGAGAGCGGACGCGCTGCCCAGGCCTTTTGCGCGCGCCTTGCTGCCTGGTACTTGGACTCGACACTCGAGGGGGTGTCGTCCTTGAGCTCTTGGATGAGTTTGCCGTTTGCGGGATTCGTTACTTTCATGGGGTCTTCCTCTTCCTGGATTCTCTAGCGGCTGCAAGCCACGCTTCTAGTACCGGTAAACCATCGGCAAGAGCCGGGACATCGCCCTTGGCTCCCGCCACGAATTCGGGATGCCACTGCACCCCATACACCCAGGCGCCCGTCCCCTCGACCCGAATGGCTTCGACCATTCCGTCATCCGGACAGCGCGCTTCGACCACAACTCCCTGCCCGAGGCGGTCGAGTCCCTGGTGGTGGACCGTATTTACGGTGAAAGTCTCGCACTTCATCCACTGGGAGAGCCTCGATCCGGGCTCGGTTTTAACCGTGTGATGGAGCCTGTCGTAAGTATGCCAGTCCCGATGCGTCAGCGCCCCGGGCTTTTGGGTGCCAATGTCCTGGAAGAGCGATCCGCCAAAACACACATTGAGGAGCTGCGCCCCCCGACACACTCCGAGCACGGGCTTTCCTTGCGCGACAAACGCACGCACAAGCGCCATCTCGTAGAGATCGCGGACTCGGTCCCCGCTCCATTCGGGCTTGAGGGGCTTTTCGCCATAGCTCTCTGGTGAAAGATCCGAGCCCCCCTGAAGGAGGAGCGCGTCCATCTCTTGGGCATACCTCGCCGGATCACACACGTCTGGAATCAGGAACGGAAGATCCCCTTTCGAGGCCACCCACTCCGACATCGAGCGCTCGAGGTAAAGAAGCGTCTTACCCTTGAATACGGCGCGGTTCGGGTCTGCATGGAAGTAGCAGGCCGAGATCCCGAGTTTGAGCGCACCTTCCATTTAGAATGCCGCCTTGAAGACCTGCTCAAACGTTTCGCGTGTGCAGGCGCGCGGGTTGGACGGATGACATGCGTCTGCAATGGCCACATCGCAAAGGGCCTTGAGCTTGTCGGATGATACCTTCACGCCATCGAGCTTGGCGGGAATCCCGATCGAGTGCTTGAGCTTGCCGAGCCAGCGCAAAAAGCCCTCGGGGGATTTTTCAGCGCCACTGAGACCCACGGCCTCTGCCATGCGGACAAAACGCTCGGGCACCGCCTGAGTGTTGTAGGCCAGCGCGTGATCGATCATGACCGCGTTGGCGAGTCCATGATGGAGGTCACTCACGGTCGAGAGCGCATGGGCGCAGGAGTGCGTGATGCCGAGGCCCTTTTGGAAGGCAATCGCCCCCATCATCGAACTCATGAGCATGTCGCCACGGGCGGCGAGATGGGTCGGTTCCTTCACGGCCTTTTCGAGTGCTCCCGCAGCCAGGCGAATCCCCTCAAGCGCAATGCCGTCTGCAATCGGATGGTGGCCCTTGGCCAAAAACGCCTCCACACAGTGCGTGAGCGCGTCCATCCCGGTCCAGGCCGTGATGTTGGCGGGCAAATTGACCGTGAGCTCTGGATCGGCGAACACAGCCTTGGCAAGGAGCCTCGGCGAGAAAATAATCTTTTTGATGTGGGTCACATCATCCGAGACCACTGCACTGCGGCCGACTTCGCTCCCGGTACCAGCGGTCGTGGGGAGTGCCACCCAGTGCGGGATCTCCTGGTCCACGGGGAGTGCGCCGGGCTTGTCGTCTTCGTAATCAAAGAGATCCCCCGGGTGGTGGATCATGAGCAGGATGGCCTTGGCGACATCGAGCGCAGCGCCTCCGCCAAACCCGATCATCGAATCGGCCTTGGCAGTGCGGTAGGCCGCAACGCCGGCAGTCACCTGCGACTTGACGGGATTGCCCCAGATTCCGGAGAACACTTGCGGCTCAAGGCCACCGTCTTTCAAGAGCTTCACAAAGTCCTTGAGCACGGGGAGTTCGGCCAAGCCCCGGTCGGTGACCACGAGCGGGCGCGTGAGCCCGCGGCTCTTGAGGTTGTCGATCGCCTTGGCGCGAACGCCCGGGCCAAAGTGGATTTCGGTCGGAAAGTTATAGCGATACTGGGACATGGCGATTCTCCTGATTGAAAAGTTTTAGATGATTTCGAAGTAGCGTTCCATCTCCCAGCTCGTCACTGAGTCCTGGAACTGACGCCACTCCCACTCACGGGTGGCGACAAAATGGTCCACAAACGCATCGCCCAAAATCTCGCGGGCGATCTTGGATTTTTTAAGCCGCTGGGTCGCATCCCACAGATTGCGTGGGAGGCGCTCGGCTTTTTCGTTGGTGTAGGCCGAACCCACGGTGGCTGCATCCTTGAGCTTGAGCTTTTGAGTGACGCCATAGAGGCCAGACGCCAATGCGCCCGCGATCGCAAGGTACGGATTGACGTCCGAGCCCGGCACGCGCGTTTCGAGCCTCGTACCCTTGCCGCTTGGCGACGGAATCACTCGCCCTGCAACCGTGCGGTTATCCACTCCCCAGCTCACCTTGGTCGGAGCCCAGTAGCCGTCGACCAGGCGCTTGTAGCTGTTCACGGTCGGAGCAAAGAGCGGAAGGATCTCGGGCAAAAGCAGGAGCTGACCTGCGAGGTAGCTTTCAAACACGGCACTCATGCGGTGCGGCCTTGCGGAATCATCAAAGAGGTTCTTTCCGCCGCGCCAGAGGCTCTGGTGCAGGTGCCCGCTACAGCCCGGGAGCTTCGAGTTCCACTTGGCCATGAAGCTCGGCATGATCCCGAAGCGCGAGCCGATCTCCTTTGCAGCCGTCTTGAACAGCACGGCCCGGTCG